>CACKIH010000001.1 GCA_902600225.1 uncultured Alphaproteobacteria bacterium
CAATATAAATCTTCAAATCTTTGGAAGAAGCTAATATTAATTATCTCTTTTTCTTTAACACCCCAAATATTTTTTTTATCTATCCAACCTCTGTAATTTCCAAAAGACACTAAGCACCAATCAATTTTACATTTTTCTAAAAAAACAATATTTCCCCTTCCTATTTCCCCAATAACATTACCCTTTAAAGTGTTTAATAATTTTATAGTTTTATTATCATTTGATAAAACAATGCCGGTTCTAGTACCGGATATTAAACTTTTATGAATCCATCCAAAATTTTTCTGAAAATCTTCTACTTTTCTCCAATCCTTATACTCTTCTAATACTTTTAAGGGGTAATTTTTTTTTATGTATTTAATTTCAATAGGATAATTCTTACTTGGACCAACACGAATATTTGCATCATTAGATTTTAAAGATATGTATCTTGGAATTTCTAGACCAGTTTCTTCACCAATTTCTGCATTACATATTTGGGAAAAAATAATTATTGAAATAAATGCGATTATGATTTGCATGCTAATAATTTTATAAAGTAGCATACGATTTGTATAAAGTGTATAATATTATAAGCGCCTGTAGCTCAATTGGATAGAGCGTATGACTACGGATCATAAGGTTAGGAGTTCGACTCTTCTCAGGCGCGCCAAAAATAAAAAAGGTTATTATATGAATTTGTCAAAATCTGTATTAATTAAAATAATAAAATGATAGTTGATATAAACTCCACAAAAATAAAAAGTGATAAACGCTTAACAAATTTATTTGTTAACGCAAATTTTAATAATCTATCAATTAACTGCAATATACTTAAAGGTAATTTTTATTCTGATTCATTTTATTATTTTCCTATTACTGAGAATAATAAAACATTTTCATCATTATTTACTAGAGATATTAATAATACTTCTCATTTTTATTCCCAAAAATTTTTTAATAGTTTTAAAGAAAATAAAAAATCATTAAAAAATTTTAAAGACATTTATATTCTTGGATCAAATGCAGGTAATAATTATTACTCAAATTTAATACAATTTCTTCCAAGAATTTTCTTTAATAAAAAAACAAATCTGAAATTAGCAATTCATAGAAACTCATCAAATAAATACAGAAATTTCATTGAAAGTATTTTAAGATCTTTAAATGTCGAATTCACTTTTGTTTTTCTAGATGATGATTTTTATTACTTTACAGATTCAGAGTTTCCTCAGTTTTTAAATATTAATGATTCTATTGAAATACTAAAAAATTTTTTAAATCCAAAGACAAATGCTGAATTAAGTAAAAAAATATATGTTACCAGAGAAGATTCTAATTATAGAAAAATTATCAATGAAGGTGACGTTGTAACACTTTTAATTCAAAAAGGTTATAGAGTTATTAATCCTCAATTATATGAAATAGAAGAGCAGATAGAAATTTTTTCAAATGCTGAAAAGATAATTGCTCCTCATGGTTCCAATTTAGCAAATATTATTTTTTGTAAACCAGGAACAGAAATATTTGAGATAAGTCCGTCTTTTAATGACAATGAAAAAACACTTGAAGAAAGATATTTCAACTTAGCTTTGATGAATGGTCTTAAGCATAGTAAAATAACTGCCGATACAGTTGATGTTGAAAATCATTCTCCTCTAGCAAAAAAATATATACAAACCAATATTCTATCTGAAAGTAATTATTATAAAAATCTAATTGTTAAAATTCAGAACCTCAGTGAAGTAATTTAATTTAACAATCATTTAAATAAATTGGGATTACAACGTTGATATTGATTTTTAAACTACTACAAATTTTTTTAATAGAATATTTATTTCTAGCTTGACCTCTATAGTTATCCAATATGTTTCCAAGGAACGAATTAACAACTTTGTTTTCGTAAATTTTATAATCATCAAATTCATTTTCTTTAATGATTAATTCTATAAGTGTTTCATAATTCAAAATATCATCAATCAAAAAATTATTTTTCGCTTGATTGCTATTATAGATTAAAGCTCCAATTTCATTTTTTATATTAGAAATTTCAATTTTTCGACTTTTAGAAACTTTTGAAATAAAGTCATTATAAACATCATCAACAATATATTGTAAGTGTTCAATTTCTTCAGTTTTAGGCTGCCTATATGGGTTAAACAAATCCTTTCCTACTCCAGCGTTCTGGTTAAATACTTCTATACCATCTTTAGTTTCAATTGATCTACCAAAGACTCCAGAAGATAAGCTTAATGGTGTATTATAATAAAACCAACTTGGACCGCTTACCCCAATACTACCTATAATTGATCCATATGATGCAAATATTTTATCACCTGTAGTTGCAACCCAATATCCACCAGAAGCTAAAATTTCTTTTGTAAAAAAATATACTTTAGTATTAGTGCTTTCTTTAAATTTGTAAATAATTTGCTCCAACTCGGCCGTAGCACTAACAGATCCACCAGGAGTATTAATATTTATAATTAGCGTATTAACTTTTAGCTGTTTTAACTCTTCCAAATAAGATTTTACCTCAGCAGGGTTTATATAATCATAAAGATTATTTCCAAAAACATTACTGTTGTTATTAAAAATTGGCCCATTCAAATTGATTTTTGCGATGATATTATTGGAACTTTCAATGCCATCGGTCATTACAAAATGTTTTTTTTGCAAATCATTAGAAAAATGTAGCAAAATGTTAATTATGATTAAAAAAATTAATACTGCACTTAAAAAACCTAGAGTTCTTAAAAAAACACTTAAAAATACCATTTATTTCAAAATATCATAACTTTGGCTAATTCGAATTTTTTTTTGTTTTCTTCTTGAATAGACTTTAATAATGCTTAAATAACTAGCACTCTCTTATTGAGAGTGCTAATAAAAAATGTTTTAATTTCAATTAGTTAACAAAAGAGGAAATATGAATTTTAGACCTTTACATGATAGAGTTTTAGTCAAAAGAGTGGACTCTGATCAAAAAACAGCAGGGGGAATAATTATCCCTGATACTGCTCAAGAAAAACCAATGGAAGGTGAAGTATTAGAAGTTGGTTCTGGAGCAAGAGATGAAACAGGAAAACTAGTACCTTTGGATGTCAAAAAAGGAGATAAAATACTTTTTGGAAAATGGTCTGGTACTGAAGTAAAAATGAATGGTGATGACTTTCTTATAATGAAAGAGTCTGACATCATGGGAATTATAACTTCAGGTAAGAAAAAGAAATAGAAATTAAGAGAGGATAAAAAAATGTCTGCAAAAAATATATTTTTTGGATCAGATGCTAGATCTAAAATGTTAACTGGTGTTAACAAGCTAGCTGACGCAGTAAAAGTAACATTAGGACCTAAAGGTAGAAATGTTGTTATGGATAAATCTTTTGGTGCACCTAGAATTACTAAGGATGGTGTAAGTGTTGCTAAAGAAATAGAATTAAAAGATAAATTTGAAAATATGGGCGCTCAAATGGTTAGAGACGTTGCTAGTAAAACTAATGATATTGCTGGAGACGGAACAACTACTGCAACCGTACTAACACAAGCAATTGCAACTGAAGGGATGAAAGCTGTTGCAGCTGGAATGAACCCTATGGACCTTAAAAGAGGAGTTGATTTAGCTGTAGATGCTGTAGTTAATGAAATTAGAAAAAAATCTAAAGTAATTAAAACCGATAAAGAAGTTGCACAAGTAGGTACTATTGCTTCAAATGGTGACGCTGAAGTTGGTAAAATGATTTCAAGTGCAATGCAAAAAGTTGGTAAAGAAGGTGTTATTACTGTAGAGGAAGCAAAAAGTTTGGATACTGAACTTGATGTTGTTGAAGGAATGATGTTCGATAGAGGTTATCTTTCACCATATTTTGTAACTAATGCAGAAAAAATGATCACCGAACTTGGTGATTGCTATGTATTACTTCATGAGAAAAAATTATCAAGTTTACAACCAATGTTGCCTTTACTTGAATCTATTGTTCAATCTACTAAGCCACTATTAATTATAGCTGAGGATATTGAAGGTGAGGCTTTAGCTACTTTAGTTGTAAACAAACTAAGAGGTGGCTTAAAAATAGCTGCAGTTAAAGCTCCAGGTTTTGGAGATAGAAGAAAGGCTATGTTAGAAGACATTGCAATTTTAACTGGCGGCCAAGTGATAAGTGAAGATCTTGGTATAAAGTTAGAAAATGTTAATCTAGAAATGCTAGGTACTGCTAAACGAATTGTTGTTGATAAAGAAAATACTACTATCGTTCAAGGAGCTGGTAAAAAGAAAGACATTGAAGGTAGATGTAATCAAATCAGAGCACAAATTGAAGAAACAACTTCTGACTATGATAGAGAAAAACTTCAAGAAAGGCTTGCAAAATTAGCAGGTGGTGTAGCTGTTATCAGAGTTGGTGGAGCTACGGAAGTTGAGGTTAAAGAAAAAAAAGACAGAGTTGAGGATGCAATGCATGCAACAAGAGCAGCCGTTGAAGAAGGTATAGTACCTGGTGGTGGTTCAGCCCTTGCATATGCTACAAATTCATTGAAATCAGTCAAAACTGCTAATGATGATCAAAAGATTGGCGTTGATATAGTAAGAAGAGCGCTCTTCAATCCAATGAGACAAATTGCAGAAAATGCAGGTGTTGATGGAGCAGTAGTAGCGGGTAAAATTCGTGAAAGTAAAGATCATAATATTGGCTATGATGCTCAAATGGACAAATATACTAATATGGTAAATGCTGGTATAATTGATCCAACTAAAGTTGTTAGAACTGCACTACAAGATGCAGCATCTGTAGCTGGTTTACTAATTACAACTGAAGCTATGGTAGCTGATGCTCCTGAAGACAAATCTGCAGCACCTGCAATGCCTGACATGGGCGGTGGCATGGGCGGCATGGGCGGCATGGGCGGCATGGGCGGCATGATGTAATTATAAAAATTTATTTTTAAAGAAAGGGGCAAATTTATTTGCCCTTTTTTTTTAGATTAAACGATCAATCTGATTAGTAATTTTTGAACTGTCTGGCTTTGTCATAGAAGACCAAGATTTAATAAGCTGTCCATTTCTATCAAATAAATATTTGTAAAAATTCCACTTTGGTTTTTCGTTATACTCTTCCTCAATCCATGCATAAATTGGATGAGCATTGCTTCCTTTCACATTCATTGGTGAAGAGGTAACAAAACCTACCCCATAATTAACTAAACAAATTTGTTTAATATCCTCGGTGTCTAAGTACTCTTGATTGAAGGAATTGCTTGTTGTAGCTATTATTGTTAAATCGCTATTTTTATAGTTCAAAAATAAATTTTGGAGGTCAGCATACTGAGGTGTGAAACCACACCTAGAAGCTGTATTCACTATTAAAATTGGCTTACCGTCAAACTTCTGTAAATTTACTTGATTACCGTCTATGTCTTCAAATGAAAAATCGTATAAATTCACTGTCTCATTAGCTAATAATGTATTCTTTAAGTTAAGCATAATCAAAAAAACAAGTAAAAATTTAAATTTCATGTTAGTGAGTAATAAATATATCGCTTATGGAAACATTCAATAGCTTTACCTACCTTTTTTTAGATGTTTGGAATAATGGTGTTTTTGGCATAAATGCTACAGATATCATAGTAAGCCTTGTAATTTTCCTTCTTTTTTATTTACTTAGAAGACTTATAGCTAGATTTATTCTTAATCGATTATCAAGAATTGTTTCAAAAACTTCCAATCAAATTGATGATGCTGTAATTGAAGTGCTTGATGGGCCATTAAAATTTCTCCCTGTCGTTTTAGGTTTTTTTATAGCTTCTTCATATTTAGATGTTTCTGATAACAACCAAGATTTTTTAGATTTACTAAACAGATCATTAATTACAATTTTTATATTCTGGCTACTGCATCAATTGATTATACCTTTTTCATTTGTAATAAAAAATTTTGAGTCAAAAATTTCAAAACCTTTAGTTGATTGGACGCTTAAAGGTTTGAAGATTCTTGTTATTGTTCTCGGAGCAGTAGCAATTTTAGAATTGTGGGGCATAAGAGTGGGACCAGTAATTGCGGGATTAGGTTTATTTGGTGTAGCAGTTGCACTGGGTGCTCAAGATTTATTTAAAAATTTAATTAGTGGTATCATGATACTAATGGAAAAGAGGTTTACAGTTGGTGATGTTATATTAGTTTCAGGTGAAGTAGAGGGAGTTGTTGAACAAATTGGATTTAGATCAACCCTTGTTAGAAGATTTGATTCAACTCCAGTAATGGTTCCAAATTATAAATTTGCAGAGCAGTCTGTAACTAATTACACAAGAAGACATCATAGACGTATAAGATGGCTAATTGGATTAGAATATAGAACTAGTATTGATCAATTAAAAAATATCAGAGACGAGATAAATAATCTAATTGAAAAAGATGATAACTTTGCAAAAAATCAAAATGCAAGTTTCTACGTTAGAATAGATAGTTTTTCTGATAGTTCTATAGATATGCTAGTACAAACATTTACTGTTACGAATGAATGGGCAGAATTTTTAAAAATAAAAGAAAACCTTGCTGTCAAAATAATAGAAATAGTTGAAAATAATGAAGCTGGTTTTGCTTTTCCGAGTCAATCACTTTATGTTGAAAAATTATCAGATGAAAAAACAGAAATTTTTAACCCCCAATCTACTAAGAAATAATGAATGAAAATAATCGCGTAATTTCTGGCTCTCTTTTTATATTGGCCAGTATCGCTGTTGCATTCATTTTAAATTTCTCTCAACCTATAATGGTTCCATTTGTTTTAGCACTTCTTTTAAGGATATTAATTGATCCAATAATTGATTTTCAGACTATAAATCTTCGAGTACATAGATTTATTGCAGTTTTTATTAGTATCTGTTTAATTGTTCTTTTATTCTCAATTATAGTTCCATTTATTGTTTCTTCTGTAGCTACATTCTTGGAGTCTGCAGATGACTATAATCAAAAAGTAATAATTTTGATTGAGGCAGTCATAATACAACTTCAACAATTTGAAATTGATATTGATAGAGAAACAATTAGAAATACAATTGCAGAGTTACCCATTACTAATTGGGCTGGTACTATATTAAGTAACAGTGCGAATTTTATTTCAAAGTTTCTCCTAGTTGTAATAATCACACTTTTTTTATTACTTGGCACTCCTCCTAAGAATACCTCTGATGAGTGGAACGACATTATTAGATTAGTAAAAAAATATATTTTTACAAAATTTTTAACATCAGCTTTTACAGGTATTGCTGCAGGATTAATTTATTGGTTTTTAGGTTTAGAATTAGCCTTTATTTTTGGTAGCTTAACATTTATTTTAAATTTTATTCCAGTTATTGGTTCTGTAATTGCTGTTTTACTTCCACTACCAATTGCTTTCCTTCAATATAACGACCCAACACTAGTTGTATTAATAATAATTTTGCCTACGATTATTCATCAAATAGTAGGAAATTTTGTAGAACCTAAAATATTTGGTGAGAGTTTTGGATTACATCCAATTACGATTATTTTATCCTTAATTTTCTGGGGAATGATTTGGGGGTTTATTGGAGTTCTTCTTGCAGCACCTTTAACTGCAATTATCAGAATTACATTTGAAAGATTTGAAACAACCAAACAAATTGCAAGATTATTAGAAGGTAAGATTCATATTAAAGAAAATTAACTTAATATTTTTTTACATATATCATAACTAAATCCAGCTCTTGCCATTTTTGCTAATTTTTTTTCATAGCTTTCATTTTTTTCTAACAACTTCTTTTTCTTAGCAAATATTCTTGCTGACTCTAACTCCCAATTTTCATTATCTTGTTTCATTAAGTTTAAATTTTTTTGAATTTGAGATTTATTTACTCCTTTTTTTATCAAGTAATTGAAAATAAAATTCGCAGATTTTCCAGAATTTGATAAAGATAGAATTTTTGTTGAGCTATATCTATCGTCATCAATAAATTTATTTTTTTCTAATTTTAAAATTATACTTTCAATAATATCTATAAGTTTTTTTTTCTCAAAATTTGTTACATTTAATCTTAAAATTTTTCTTTTAAGTATATTGACTAAATTATTCTTTGAGGAATCGTATTTACTTAAGTAATCAACTGCGTATTTTAAGAGTTTTTTTTCGTCCACTAAATTAATATACAAATAATTTAAATATATTAAAAGAAAACTCCTAATATGATTTACTATAATTATCTTTGTTTTCTTACATTAGTAAAAAAAGAAGTGTTTAGGTTCTTAAAAGTTGGAATACAAACTGTGATTGGACCAGCCATTAGCTCTTTATTGTTTCTAGCTGTTTTTAGTCTAGCTCTTGGTAGATCCGTTAATTCAATAAATGGTATTGATCTTCCTTATTTTATTGCACCTGGTTTGATAATGATGACTATGCTTCAAAATTCTTTTGCCAATTCCGCATCAAGTATCGGTCAATCAAAATTTCAAGGTAATATTGTAGACATATTAATGGCCCCATTAAACAATGTTGAATTAGCATTAGGATTTATAATTGGCTCAGTTTGCAGGGGTGTTGTGTGCGGTATAGTAACAACTTTAGGAGTTATGATATTTGTACCTCTTCAGGTTCATTCTTATACGGCACTATTATTTTTCACATTAATGGGGTGCACAATGATGGGAACTTTGGGTACAATTGTTGGCATTTGGGCGGACAAATGGGATCAACAACAAGGTATAACTAACTTTATTGTTTTACCTCTTACTTTTTTATCAGGAACATTCTATTCAATTTCAAGACTTCCTGATTTTTGGCAGACAGTTTCTTCATTTAATCCATTCTTTTACAATATTGATGGCTTCAGATATGCTTTTACGGGTATTTCTGATAGCTCGTTAATTCATGGCTCAATATTCTTAATAATTATTAATATTATATTAATTTTAATATGCTATTTTATGTTTCTCAAAGGATATAAAATTAAATTTTAAATATGGTTAACAAACCCCTATCAAATGTTATGCCAACTTATGGCAATAAAACTCTTGAATTTGTAAAAGGAAAAGGATGTTATTTATACACTAGTCAAAATAAAAAATATTTAGATTTTGCAAGTGGAATAGCTGTAAACTCTCTTGGTCATTGTCATCCTAAGCTGATAGGGGCACTTAATAAACAATCAAAACAACTTTGGCATATTTCAAATCTATATTTAATAAAAAAACAGGAGCAATTTGCGAGATTACTTTGTAAAAAATCTTTTGCAGATAAAGTTTTTTTTACTAATTCTGGAACTGAATCTATTGAATGTGGAATTAAAATAATTAGAAGTTATCATTCATACCATAATACAAAGAAAACAGAGATTATTACTTTTGATGGAGCTTTTCATGGTAGAACTTACGGCGCACTTTCTGCGCAAAAAAATAAAAAATATTCTCATGGTTTTGGGCCTCTTTTGAAAGGATTTAAACAAATTAAATTCAATGATGAAAAAAAATTAAAACTAGCAATAAATAAAAAAACTGCAGGTATTATTATCGAGCCAATTCAGGGAGAAGGAGGTATTCGTCCTGCCAATTTAAGTTTTTTAAAATTGTTAAGGAAAATTTGTAATGAAAATGGTATTTTACTATTTTTTGATGAAGTACAATGTGGTTTTGGTAGATCTGGTAAATTATTCTCTCATGAATGGGCAAAAATAAAACCTGATATCATGTCTGTTGCAAAAGGTATAGGATCTGGTTTTCCGCTTGGAGCTTGTATGTCAACAAACAAAGCATGTGTTGCTATGACTAAGGGAAGTCATGGATCAACCTATGGTGGCAATCCGTTAGCTATGAGTGTAGGTTTAGAAGTTTTAAAAGTTGTTTCTAATAAAACATTTCTTTCAAAGATTGATAAAAAAGCTAGATATTTTTGGAAAAATTTAAAAGGATTGGAGAATACATCTAATATTATTTCAGAGGTTAGGGGTGCAGGATTTTTATTGGGTATCAAAACAAATATTAGCAATATAGATTTTTCTGAACAACTTAAAAAAAATAAATTACTAAATGTACCTGCTGCAGATAATACAGTAAGATTAGCACCACCACTTATTGTATCTTATAAAGAGATTGATAAATCAATTTCAATAATTAAAAAAAGTATGAAAGAATTATCTAAATGAAACATTTTATTGATATTAACAATTTTAAAAAAACAGAAATTGATGAAATAATTGCACTTGCAAAAAAAATAAAAAAAAATCCAAAAAAATATTCTTCATCTTGTAAAAATAAAACTCTTGGTTTAATTTTTGAAAAGCAATCATTAAGAACTAGACTAAGTTTTAATGTAGGAATGCAAAAATTAGGTGGTTCTGTTTTAGAACTGCAAGGTAAAGATATTGGCTTTGATAATAAAAGAGAAAAGGCTGAAGATGTTCTTAATGTATTAAGTCAATATATTGATTTTTTAATGATAAGAAATGATAATCACAAACAAATAGTAAATTTAAGTAAAGAAAATATTCTTCCAATTATAAACGGTTTAACTGAGTATAGTCATCCGTGTCAAATACTTGGTGATTTTTTAACCTTGCAAGAGAATTTTAAAAACTACAAAAATTTAATTATTGTTTGGATAGGTGATTACAATAATGTTTTACGTTCACTAATACATCTACAAAATATTTATAAATTTAAACTTAATATTGTTGTGCCACATCAAATTTTTAAACATCATAAAAGTGAATTTCTAAAATTTAAAAATAAAAATTTAAAACATTTAGTTGACCCTATTGAAGGTGCAAAAAAATCAAATTGTATAATGACTGATGTTTGGGTTTCAATGGGTGAAAAAAACAATAAAATAAAATATTTTAAAAATTTTACTGTTAATAAAAAAATTATGAGTATTGCATCAAATAACGCAATTTTTATGCATTGTTTACCAGCAAAAAGAGGGAAGGAAGTAACTTCAGATGTTTTGGATGGTAAAAATTCTGTTGTATTACAACAAGCAAAAAATAGAATGTATATTCAACAAGCGATATTACTTTATGTACTTAAAAAATAGTTTTATTTTAATTTTGTTTATCATACTATCTTGTCAGCCAGTTGAGATATTAAAACCAGTTGAAATTGATACTGCTAGATTCGAAAGAATATCAATAAATGCAGAAAAAATTGAAGTTAATAAAAAATACAATTCAGTATTTTCCAAATCTAATATTGAAGATCAAATACAAAAATCTCCAGTTAATTTAATGGCTGAGTGGAATAGTCAAAACATTCTTAAACTTGGAAATGAAAACAAGTTAGTAATAAACATTTTAGATGCATCTATTAAAAAAACTGAAATAATGAATGTTGGTGCAAAAAAATATGAGGAAAGAACAATATTTAATTACGAACTATTTTATTTAGTTGAATATGAACTTTACGATAGTAGTGGTTTTTTAATAGCTAATACAACAGTAGAGACTTCAAGATCTACAACTTCTCAAAAATATATTTCTTTAAATGAAACTGAAATAATTATTAATGATTTATTAATTTTAGCAATGAGAGATTATATAAATGAAACAAAAAACCAATTATCTATTTATATGGGAGATTATTTAAGTTTTTAACTTCTCCAAAAATTCATAGATAATAAAACTAATACTGTAAAAATTTCTAGTCTTCCAATAATCATAGTAATTGATAATATCCATTTTGCCCCATCGTCCAAATAAAAATAATTTCCACTTGGACCAATTAATTCACCTAAACCGGGTCCAACATTTGATATTGCAGAAGCAGCAGCTGAAAAGGCAGTTAGAAAATCTAAATTGAATAAGCTTAAACTTACTGCTGATAAAATAAATAAAAATATATACATAAAGAAAAAGCCCATTATTGAGTTATAGGTATTTTCATTAACTGTTTTGCCATTAAATCGCATTACTAAGACAGCATGAGGCTGAGTTAACTTTCTAATTTGTGTAATCGCTCCTCTAAACAAAATTTGTAATCTAAAGATTTTAATTCCACCAGTCGTAGATCCTGCACATCCACCAACAAACATAATAATCATCATTATTACAATGCCAAAACTTCCCCAATTGGAAAAATTACTACTGCTATATCCAGTCCCAGTTAATATTGATGTAATATTGAATAAAGCAATTCTAAAAGCTGAAAATGCATCTATTGATTGATTAGTTGTTAGCCAAATTGTTGTTAACAAAATAATTATAAACAAAATGAGAAAGAATAATTTTATTTGATCATCTTTAAAAATTAATTTTTTTTGATTGTGCAGAAATTGCAAATATAAGACAAATGGCAAACTGCCAACTAACATAAAAATAATGCTTATAATCTCAATTTGAAATGAATTAAAATAAAAAAAAGAATCATTATAATTTGAAAATCCACCAGTTGAAATCGTAGTCATTGCATGAATGATTGAATCAAAAACCTTCATTCCATTTACAAAATACAAAAAAGCGCAAATAATTGATAAAGATACGTAAAGTAAAAATAATTCAATTACAAATCGATTAACTTTAGGAATTGTTTTTTCATAAGGATCATCATGTTCCATGTGAAGCAGTTGCATTCCACCAATTTGTAAGGTTGGTAATATAGCCATTGCGAGAACGATAATTCCTATTCCTCCAAACCATTGGAGTAGAGATCTCCAAATTAATATACCCTCTGATAAGTTTTCTAAATTATTAATAACAGTTGCGCCAGTTGTAGTAATTCCACTTACAGATTCAAAAAAAGCATCTGTATATGAAAGTGAGGATGATGAGTATACAAATGGAATTGCACCAAAAAGTGATATTACTAACCAAGATGAAATTGTTAATAAAAATGCCTGCCTAATTCCAAGCTTAATATTTTTTTTTCTAAATGAAAAATATAGAATTATTCCTATAAAAAATGTGATTAGACTAGAATAAAAAAATTGTAACCATTCATAATTGCCATAATAAAGATCAAAACACATTGGTATTAGCATTGCCAATGCTTCAATACATATTAGTAAACCGATTATGTTTAATATCGACCTGAAGTCTCTCATTCTTGTTTATAAATTAATTTAATTCGTTATTTTCAAATGGTGTATCTAATGAGAACTGAGGAATTTGAACATCAAAAGTATTACCATTATCACTTTGCATCTCGTAAGTTCCTTCCATAAAACCAGATGAAGTAGTTAAAGGAGTTCCACTTGTATATTCAAATTTTTCACCTGGATTAAGTACAGGCTGTTCTCCAACAACACCTTTTCCACGCACTTCTTGTAATGTGCCATTAGCATCAATGATTTTCCAGTGTCTGTTTACAAGTTGAACTTTTTCGTTACCTTGATTATCAATTGTTACTTTATATGCCCATACATAATGCTGATCTTCTGGCTCAGATTGGTCTTCAAGATAATAAGGTTTTACAGTAATGTTTATTTGTTTTGTTGTTTTAGAATACATTGAAAAAAGCTCAATATACCAAAATATTTATAAACAAAAGTTAATTTGTTTTTTTTATTTCCACTCTTCTATTTGCGGGCTGTTTAGTGTCATCTGGAGTATCTACAGCTAAAGATTCCTCCCCTTTACCTAATATTTTTATATTACTTTGTTCTATTCCATTATTAATTAAAATTTCTTTTACAACCTCAGCTCTTTTAATTGATAATGATAAGTTATATTTATTTGTTCCTTTGGTGTCAGTATGTCCAACGACTAGATACTCATTAATAATGCTTCCATAATTATTTAAAAATTTTTTTATTTTATCTTTACTTACTTCAGATAATTTAAATTGATCAAAATCAAAATATATTATCTGCATTAATTCTTTATTTTCATTTTTAGTTACAATTGTTACTTCATCTTTAGTTTCATCTTCAGAATTATTATTTTTTTTATTAACAGTTTCCTGCTCATCTTTCTCAGCAGATATTTTTTCATAAATACTATGCATGGCATTTAAAAAATCATTCTTGCAACTATTAATATCCCATGTTTGCCAATTTTCCTCCTGTTGCTCTGACCAGCAATCTAATGACGAAATAGCTCTTGCTAAATTAAAAGGATCAATATTTTTAGCATCTTTATAAATTGTCATAAGGTTGTCATATGCAATTTTTATTTCATTAATATTTTCTTCTGGAATTTTCCAATATGAAATTTCTTCTGGATATATTTCATCAGTTTCTAAACTCTTGAGAGCTTTTTCAGAATATAATTTCGCAGAATTCCAATCATGCATTTCTTCTGCCTCGAAACTAGCTCTTTTTTTGTATTCAGATAGTAAGTGTTCTTGAAAATTTTTTGGTTCTTTATTTTCCATTTTAGATAGTTGTTTATAACTAGCTGAACAACCGCCTAAAAAAATTAGTAAACAGATAATAGGTAGTAGTAATTTAAGTTTCATAGAGTACAAATATCAAAATTTGCTGTCAAAACTAAGACGAAAATTTGACCTAATTAAGGTCCACCATTTTTTTTACATCACATACATTTTATCATTGCAGAGTATTTAAAGATTAAATACAGAAATAGCATATTTATTTAAGGAGTTTATAATGATTAAACATTCTACGTCGGTGGATCAATCGGACAGAAAGGTTCCCTACAATTTAAGACAAAGTGGTCCTACACCAGTCCAAATGCTTATTTCAACAAGAGTGAGAAAATCACCTTATTGGCATTTGTCAATGGAGGCGGGATGTTGGAGAGCAACAGTTTATAATAGAATTTATCATCCAAGAGGTTACGTAAAACCAGAAGATGGTGGAGCAATGGTTGAGTATGAGGCAATTAAAAACCATGTTACTATGTGGAATGTTGCAGTTGAAAGACAAATTCAAGTTAAAGGTCCTGATGCTGAGGCATTTGTTGATTATGTTATAACTAGAGATGCTACTAAAATATCTCCAATGAGAGGAAGATATGTAATTCTTTGTAATCAATATGGTGGTGTTTTAAACGATCCTATTCTTCTAAGAATTTCAAAGGATGAGTTTTGGTTTTCTTTATCTGACTCAGATATTGGCTTGTATTTGCAAGGTGTAAATCATGATAATAGATTTAATGTTCATATCGATGAAATTGATGTAAGCCCAGTTCAAATTCAAGGCCCTAAAGCGCATGCTTTGATGAATGATTTAATAGGTGATCAAGTTAAAGTTGATGAAATGCCATTCTATGGACTTGCTGCTGCTAAAGTTGGTGGAAGAGATTGTATAATCTCTCAAACAGGTTTTTCTGGAGAAGCAGGATTTGAAATATATTTATATGACTCAACAAAATATGCTGATGATATGTGGAATGCTGTTTTAGAGGCAGGAAAAAAACATAATCTTATGGTTATAGCACCGGCTCATCATCGTAGAATTCAAGCAGGAATTCTATCTTGGGGTCAAGATATGGATAATCAGCATAATCCTTTTCAATGTAATTTAGGCTATCAAGTATCCTTATCTGGTAAAGGTGAGTGGAATAAAACTTCTGATTATGTTGGAAAAACTGTTCTTGAAAAGATGAAGGCTGATTTAAAAGATGGAAAAAAACCATACAAGCTTCAGTTAGTTGGATTAAGCTTAGGTGGAAAACCTATCGAAGAATATGCTCCTGATTTTTGGCTTGTTTCAGAAGATGGCAATGAACCTTGTGGATTCATTACATCTCCTTGGTATCATCCTGAGCAAGGAAGAAACATTGCTATGGGCTATGTACCATTTGATGGAACTCTAAATAAAAATGGTTTTCCTATTGGAAATTATGGTCGTAAATTCAAAGTTCATCTACCTGATCAATATGCAGACTCACCTGGTGTGCCAGTAGATGCAGAAGTTGTGCCAATTCCTTTTACTGAATCACACAACGCTAATACAAGAGAAGTAGTAGATAAATAAAACTTTTTAAGAAGCTCTATTTAATTAATAGAGCTTCTTTATTTTAATAAAGCTTTTATCCTATCAATAGAGATATAACCAACAACAAGCTCTTCATTAACAAAAAAAGTAGGAGTACCTCGAGCACCTGATCCATTAGCTAAAAAAGAACTAAGTCTTACGATATTATTAACACTTTCTTTTGTCATATCGATATTTAATTTAGCATCATTCAACTCAAGGTTTTCAATTATTTGTTTTAGTTTTGCATTATTTAAATTTCCCTCAACTTCAAATAATGCATTATGAAAATCAATACCCTTGTTCTGCATATTTGCAGCCACTACCATATTTGCTAGTAATTTAGATGACTCACTTAAAATTGGATGTTGCAGGAAAACTATCCTTGTATCCTCTCTTTCGTTTGCAATTTGAAGCAATTCAGGATGGACTTTTTTACAGTATCCGCAAAAATAATCCATGAATTCAATAATAGTATTTTTCGCATTTTCATCACCAATTTGCAAAATTCCTTCCTCAGGAATCACATCTAATATTTTTAAATGAAAAGGCTTTGACTCATCAAAAAATAATTCTTTAAGAGTCATTTCAGCCTTAATAGGAAGACAAATAAACGCACTCATTATAACCACCAAAATTATTTTTTTGAAGTATCTCATGATTGACCCACCTTATTTAATATGATTAATGAAGTACAGTATTAAATAGTAATAATGAAATCAAAGTCAAAAGTAGTTGTCATCGGTGGAGGTGCAGTAGGTGTTAGCACTCTTTATCATTTAGCAAAAAAGGGTTGGTCAGATGTAGTTCTGGTTGAAAGAAAGGAATTAACCTCAGGATCAACATGGCATGCGGCAGGTTTACTTCCATTATTCAATATGAGTTATTCAGTAGGTCAATTACATAAATACGCAGTCAAACTTTACAAAACTCTAGAAGAAGAAACAGGACAAAAAGTTGGGTTTAGTGTGGTTTCAAATATTCGTTTAGCAACTACTCAAGATAGAATGGATGAGTATTATCAATATTCAGGAGTCGCTAAAACAATTGGTGTAGATGTTAAATTTTTAACTCCTGAACAAGTAAAAGAAATTTGGCCACTTTGTAACACAGATGGATTAATAGGTGCAATTCAACATCCTGAAGATGGATACATTCAACCAGCCGATCTAACTCAAGCTCTTGCAAAAGGAGCAAGAGATAAAGGTGCGGAAATTTATAGAAACACTTCTGTAATAGGAATTAAAAAAAATAAAGATGATTTATGGATTGTAGAAACTGATAAAGGATCTATTGAATGTGAGCATGTAGTGTCATGTAGTGGTAATTTTGCAAGACAAACTGGAAAGATGGTCGGACTTGACATTCCAGTTATACCTGTTGAACATCAATACATTGTGACCGATGATCATCCTGAAATATTAAAAAGAAAAGAACAAGGACTTCCTGAAATGGGAGTCTTAAGAGATTCTGATAGTTCTTGGTACATGCGTGAAGAAAGAGGAGGATTGATTTTAGGGCCTTATGAAAAAGGAGCTCCAGTTTGTTATGTTGATGGACCTGATAAAGAATCTGAATTCGAATTATTTCAAGAAGATCTAGAGCGTTTAGAACCTCACATTGAATCAGCAATGCACCGTGTTCCTATTTTTGGAGAAGTTGGAGTTAAGAAAGTTTACAATGGCGCTATTTGTTATACACCAGATGGAAGTCCAATTGTTGGACCGGCATGGGGACTTAAAAATTTCTGGTTAAATGAAGGTCATAGTTTTGGAATTACTGCAGCTGGTGGAGCTGGATGGCAAATTGCCGAGTGGATAGTGGACGGTGAACCTACAATTGATATGTTAGGTGTAGATCCTAGAAGATTTGGTGATTATGCAACAGAGGCATATTTGATTAAAAAGAATGAAGAAGCTTACGCGAATGTCTTTACAGTACACTATCCTGATGAAGAAAGAGAAGAAGGACGTCCATTAAGACAAGCTCCTTGTTATGATAGATTAAAAAATCTTGGTGCAGTTTTTGGTCAAAAGTTTGGTTGGGAGCGTGCTAACTGGTTTGCACCTTCAAAAGAATTACAAAAAGATGATTGGTCATTTAGAAGATCAAAATGGTTTGAACATGTTGGTAACGAGTGCTTGAATGTTCAGGATAATGCTGGCCTTCTAGATATGACTGCCTTTGCTAAATGTCGGATTTCAGGACCTGGCGCAGAAGAGTTTCTAGATTATCTAGTAGCAAACAAAATTCCAAAAAAAATTGGAAGGGTTAATCTTTGTCATGCATTAAACACTGCTGGAGGAGTTCACTCAGAATTCACAATTGCAAAAGAAAAAGAAAATTCCTTTTATTTAGTTTCAGCAGGAGCGTTTCAAAGATTAGATCATGATTGGATTCATAAATGGATGCCCAAAGATGGAACAGTAATTTATGAAAATCTAACTAACAGTATGGGTGTTCTTGTTTTAGCAGGACCTAAATCAAGAGATATTCTTTCCAAAATTACAAAGACTGATTTATCTAATGAAAATTTCCCATGGTTATCCTCCAAAAAAATCAATGTTGGTTTAGCCCCTAGTATTGCTATGCGAATGAATTTTGTTGGAGAACTCGGATGGGAATTACATCATCCAATTGAATATCAAAACCATATTTTTGATAAATTGATGGAAGCAGGAAAAGATCACGGACTTAAACCATTTGGTATTAGAGCGATGGAAAGCTTACGCGTTGAAAAAACCTACAAATTGGTTGGTACCGAAATGTCTATAGAATATGCAGCTTTTGAGTCCGGATTAGAAAGATTTGTACATTTAAATAAAGGGAATTTTATTGGAAGAGATTCTCTTGTTAAATGGCAGCAAAATGGTTTTAAAAACAAAATGGTAACTTTAGAGGTTCATGATGTTGAAGATGCAGATGCTTTGGGTAATAATCCTATTTATAATAATGGAAAAGTTATAGGTCGTGCGACAGGAGGTAACTATGGTTTTAGAGTGAAAAAATCATTAGCTATTGGTATGGTAGAACCTAAATTTGCAGACGTTGGTCAAAAATTAGAAATGGATATATTAGATAAAAAGTACAATGTAACTATTATAGAAGATAGCCCCTATGATCCTAAAAATGAAAAACTAAAACAATAGTATGAAGTTACTTGTAGCCGTAAAAAGAGTGATAGATTATAATGTTCAAATCAGGGTTAAAGCCGATGGTTCTGGAGTTGAAAAAGATAATGTAAAAATGTCCATGAATCCTCCTGATGAAAATGCGGTAGAGGAAGCTCTGCGAATAAAAGAAGCTGGTAAAGCAGATGAGATTATAATTCTTTCTATAGGTAATGATAAGGTGCAAGAAACTATCCGAACTGCATTAGCAATGGGAGCTGATAGGGGTATACATATTAAAACAGACAATGATTTAGAGCCTCTAGCTATTTCTAAAATAATTTCTAAAGTTGCTGAAGAAGAAAAACCATCAATTATTTTATTGGGAAAACAAGCTATAGATGATGACTCTAATCAAACTGGTCAAATGACTTCTGCATTACTTAATTGGCCTCAGGCTACATTTGCATCTAAAATTGAAATTGAGGGGCAAAACGCAATCGTTACTAGAGAAATTGATGAAGGTTTAGAAAGAATAAAAGTTTCCATACCTTTTGTAGCATCATGTGATCTTCGACTTAATGAACCAAGGTATGCTTCTTTACCAAATATAATGAAAGCAAAGAAAAAACCAATTGATACAAAAGAAGCATCTTCACTTGGTATAAATATAGAACCTAGGATTGAACAAATTAAAGTAGAAGAACCACCTGTTAGACAAAAAGGAATTATGGTAAATGATGTTGCTGAACTGGTTCAAAAACTTAAACATGAGGCAAAAGTTATATGACAATATTAGTATTAGCAGAACATAATAATATAGATATCAAATCATCAACCCTCAATACTATATCTGCAGCATCGCAAATAGACCAAGATATTCATGTTTTGGTAACAGGCTATGAATGTGAAGAATTAGCTAAAAACATCTCTAAATGTGAAAAAGTCTCAAAAGTATATTTAGCAAATAATGAAAAACTTAAAAACCCAATTGCTGAAAATATTGAGCCTATCGTTGTATCTTTGGCTAACAATTATTCCCACATCATGGCACCTGCTACAACATTTGGAAAAAATATTTTTCCTAGAATTGCTGTTAAATTAGATATTGCACAAGTAAGTGATGTTATAAAAATAATAAGTTCCGATACTTTTATGAGGCCCATTTACGCTGGTAACGCTATTGCAACAGTTAAATCAAATGACAAGATTAAAGTAGTAACTGTAAGACCAACATCGTTTGATCCTGTTGAAACTAGCGGTGGAAAAGAACAGTTAGAAAATATTACTTTTGATAATGATAGTGGCAGTGTTGAATTTATAGATAGAGAAGAATCTCAATCTGAAAGACCAGAGTTAAGTACTGCTCGAGTTGTGATATCTGGTGGCAGAGGATTACAAAGTGCCGATAATTTTAAACTTTTAAATGAAATAGCAGATAAGCTTAATGCGGCAGTTGGTGCTTCTCGTGCTGCTGTAGATGCTGGTTATGTTTCTAATGATTATCAAGTTGGGCAAACTGGCAAAGTAGTTGTCCCAGATTTGTATATTGCCGTCGGTATTTCTGGTGCAATACAGCACTTAGCAGGTATGAAAGAAAGCAAGGTAATTGTTGCAATTAATAAAGATGAAGAAGCACCAATATTTAATGTTGCTGATTATGGATTAAACGCTGACTTATTTGAGGCATTGCCTCAATTATCTTCTGAACTAGATAAATTAAATACTATTCAACAATAAATTAATTTATTACAATAAATAAGATGGAAGTAGAACGCGAGTCAATGGACTATGATGTTGTGGTTGTAGGTGCTGGTCCATCAGGCCTATCAACTGCAATTAAACTAAAACAACTGAATCCAGAAATTAATGTTTGTGTATTAGAAAAGGGATCAGAGGTAGGAGCTCATATTTTAAGTGGTAATGTTTTTGAAACAAGAGCACTCGATGAATTAATTCCTGATTGGAGAAGTAAAGACTCGCCAATTAAAACTAAAGTAACAAAAGAAAAGTTTTTATTCTTATCTAAGAAAGGCTCTTTAAATTGGCCTACATGGCTCCTTCCTAGTGTTCAAAAAAATCATAAGAATTATATCATTAGTCTTGCAAATTTATGTAGATGGCTTGCTAGTGAGGCTGAGAGTTTAGGAGTAGAAATTTTTCCAGGATTTGCAGCATCTAAAATATTATATTCAGACGATGATCATGTAATTGGTGTTCAAACTGGTGATATGGGCATTGATAAAGATGGTAACAAAAAAGATAGTTTTGAACCAGGTATTAATATTAACGCTAAAGTAACAGTATTTGCTGAGGGTTGTAGAGGTCATTTAGGCAAAGAACTAATTAAAAAATATAATTTATCGAAAGATAAATCACCTCAACAGTATGGAATTGGATTTAAAGAAATTTGGGAATTAGATGAAAGTCAACATGAAGAAGGTCTTGTCATGCATACTGCGGGATGGCCATTAGATAATGCAACTTATGGTGGTAGTTTTTGTTACCATGCTGAAAATAAACAAATATTTTTAGGATACGTAATAGGTCTTGATTATAAAAATCCTTATTTATCACCTTATGATGAATTTCAAAAATTTAAAACTCACCCAGCAATTAAGAAAATTCTTACCAATGGAAAACGTATCGCTTATGGAGCAAGGGCACTTATTGAAGGTGGTATTCAAAGTTTACCTAAAATGTATATGCCAGGTGGATTACTAGTTGGATGTGATGCAGGCACTTTAAATATGCCAAAGATTAAAGGTTCACATACTGCAATGAAAAGTGGAATTATAGCTGCTGAAACAATTATTGATTATTTAAGTAAATCTGTACCACTTGCAGCATATGAGGATAAATTTAAAAGTTCATGGCTCTACAAAGAATTGTTTGCTGCAAGGAATGTAAAACCTAGTTTTAATTGGGGACTTATACCTGCAATAATATTTACAGGAATTGATCAAATAATATTTAGAGGCAAACTTCCTTTTACATTAAAACATAAACACGCCGATCATGAAGCTTTACAATTAGCAAAAGATTCAAAAAAAATAGATTATCCAAAATATGATGGAATATATACGTTTGACAAAACCAGTTCTGTTTATTTGACTGGAACTAACCATGAAGCTGATCAGCCAGTGCATTTACAATTAAAGGATAAGGAATTACCGATAAAATTTACTTTAAATGCTTATGATGAGCCATCTCAAAGATATTGTCCTGCTGGTGTATATGAGATTGATAAGACAGACTCTCAAAATCCTAAATTTGTAATTAATGCACAAAATTGCATTCATTGTAAAACATGTGATATTAAAGAGCCATCACAAAACATAAATTGGGTTGTTCCTGAAGGTAGTGGGGGACCAAACTATGCAAATATGTAATATATTTGAAAAATACTTGTTTTATTTAAATTAATTAATTTTCATTATGAATAAAAATAAAATTGTATTTACTTTTGCAACAGCGGAAGTAAATTTTATTGGTCAAATATTTATTAAGATTACTGAATTATTAACAGGAAAATTAAAATTAAAAAAATTATATGATGAATATTTATCTGAAAATAGACCTCCTGAGCTTTTTTGGGATGATGCAGTAGATAAATTAAATTTTACTTTGATAACTAATTTTCAGGACGGTAGCTACATTCCAAAAAAAGGAAAATTAATTGTTATAGCAAATCATGCTTTTGGAGTTGCAGATGGTGTATCTATATGTTCAGCAATTTCAAAAGTAAGACAAGATTATAAAATGGTAACACATAAAGTCTTAAGACAAGCAGAGGCAGTAAAAGATAAAATTTTGCCAATTGATTTTAATGAAAATAGAGAAGCTCTATTAACTAATATTAATACGCGTAAAGAAGCTGAAAAAGTTTTACATAATGAAGGTGTTTTGGTGCTTTTCCCTTCTGGAACGATAGCTACTAAACAAAACTTAAAAATAAATACAAAAGCTGACGATGGTGAGTGGAAACAATGGGTATCGAAATTAGTTCTTAAAACTAAAAGCCCTGTGTTACCAATTTTTTTTGATGGTCAAAATAGCCAACTATACCACATTGCTAACAAAATAGGTCAAACCTTTAGATATTCTCTGTGTATGTATGAACTAAAAAGAAAAATTGGCGATAATATTTATATGTATTTTGGATCTTTAATTCACTATGAAACTCTAAAAAATATTGGAGATATTAAACAAATTACCGAATATCTTAGATTAACCACATACTCTTTGGATCCACAAATTAACAAAAATTAAATATTTATTTTTTATAACTAGCGCCTTATAGAGTTCCTATGGTAGGTTTTGTTGGTGCGCATGCAAGAAAAAGAAGAAGAAACAAATATTTATTTATTATATTTATTCTAGCAACATTTGGTATTTTTTTCTATTTTCCCTCCATAGATTTTACAACAGAAGAAAAACAACCTTTGGATGAAATCATCCCAAGTAATGTTGTCGATGAATCAAGCTTAAGAACTGAAATAGAAGAGTTAAAACTTGAAATATTCCAAAAAGATCAAAGGTTAAAATTTAGAGATGATCAAATTAAAAATCTTCGCAAAGAAATAAATGATTTAAATAAATCATTTAACACTGTTAAAAATGATTATGAACAATCCCTAAGCAACATTTCAGATTTAGAGAATAACTCCGAAGAAAACTATTCACAAAATATTGAGCAAATAAATTTGCTTGAAAATCAAATTACTGAATTAAAAAAACAATTATCAAAGAACAAAAATTTAGTTCTTAAATTAGAAACTGAATTAGCTAATTCTACATCTGCTGAAAATATAGAAGAAGTAAATATTGAAAATTCAATATTAAAATCAGAAATTAACCAAATTAAAGAAAAAAATCTTAATTTTGAAAAAGAATTAAATAAATTAAAAACAATAATAGAAAATAAAGATTTGGAAATTGAAAAAAAAGATCAGGAAATAGAAGATTTAATTTATTTAAAAGATTCCCAACATCATGGTTGATTATTTATTTTTCTTTCTGAATAAATAAGGCTCTTCAAAATCTCCAATCCATATACCCTTTTTATCTCGTTTTGCCTCTTCTTCTTCTTCAACATAATCTTTTGAATAATAGCGATAAGCTATCGCCCATCCATTCAGAACCATTGCACTATTTAAATCTAAATTATCTTTATAGCAGACTCCAATAAATCTATTATATCGATCCTTACCCTTTGTGATGCATTCAATTTTATTATTATCAATTAATTCCTTTAAGAACTTTGTTGATTCCACACCACAATTCCAGACTTTACTATTTTTTTTACATGTTTGATTTGCTTCAGGAGCGTCAATAGCATGCAGTCTTATTTTATTTTTATTAATATGTATAGTATCACCATCAATAACTTTTGCTTTTCCAAATATAGTTTTACTAGATGATACTGCGCTTAATGAAATTAAGATAAAAAATAAATTAAATATTAAGATTTTTACTACCATCCACTAATAAATCATAAACATATTTTGCATGTGATCTGTTTAAATGTAAATCTAATGAAGTTTCTTCTTTATCAGTATTATTTCTAATAAAAAGTATTGGTATTTTTATAAATATAGTTTGAGCTACAGAAAAATTAGTTTCCAAAATTTTTTCTAAGTTTGCGACAAGAAATTTAGAAAGTAAAATAAATACCTTTTCCCCTTCAAGCCGTAAAACAGTTTTATTAAATGAAACATCAGTTATTGCTGTTTTTTCTGGATTAAGTTTAGATTCTAATTGAGAAATAATTTCATTTTTCTCATTTTCTGGTGTTTCGACTAACCATTCATTAGGACCAAGCCACATAATACTAATATTATTATTAAAAATTCTTACATTTGGCTCAATTGGTAAAACCAGGTTTAATACTGAGCCTATATTTTTCATAAATTCTTTATCTGAACTTTTACCTCGTATATTTATTTTTCCTGATAGAGCTTTTTCTTCTATTGTTACTCCATTGTAATTTTTTTTATTTATATTCAAAACATTACTGTAAGTTAAACTCATTGATTAACCCTTTGATTCTCAGGATCAATAAATATTGGACTAGTTATTTCTACTTCAATATTTTCATTTTCCATTGGAGCAATTAAAACACTTCCTTTTTTTTCAAGACCACCTTTGATTAAAGCTAAAGCAAAAGAACTTTTTAAATTAGGTGAATAGTAACTAGAGGTCACGTGACCAACCATTTTCATAGGTAGGGCAGTTATTTCTTCAACCAATTGAGATCCTTCTTCAAGAACCTTATTTGGATCTTTAGTTCTTAATCCAACTAATTGTTTCCTATCTTTTTTAATAGTGTCACTTCTATATAATGCCCTTTTACCAACAAAATCATATTTCTTCTTACTAACTATCCAGTCCATATCCAGATCTATTGGTGTCACTGATCCATCTGTTTCTTGACCAACAATAATAAATCCTTTTTCAGCACGAAGTACATGCATCGCTTCAGTACCATATGGCGTAATATTAAATTCCTTACCTTTATCTATACAAAGTTCCCAAAGATTTTTAGCATAACCAGATGGAACATTTATTTCGTAACACATTTCACCTGTAAAACTTATACGCATGACTCTACATTTTATTCCGTCAATATTAATATTCTTAAAACTCATATGAGGAAAATTTTCTTTTGAGAAATCAAAATCTGGAACTAATTTTTGCATTAATTTTTTTGAATTTGGGCCATTTAAGCTTATCGTTCCATAATTTTCTGTTACGGATGTTAAATATACTTCTAACTCTGGCCATTCTGTTTGCAACCAATCTTCTAATTTTGACATTACTGATGCCGCATTTCCTGTAGTTGTTGACATAAGATAGTGATACTCATCTAATCTAGTTGTTACACCATCATCAATAACCATCCCATCGTCGCCTAACATTACACCGTATCGACATTTTCCAATTTCTAATTTTGACCAAGAATTTGTGTAAATTCTATTTAAGAATTCGCTAACATCTCTTCCCTTAATATCTATTTTACCAAGCGTTGATGCATCTAATATCCCTAGACTATCTCTAGTTGCTTTTACTTCTCTATTTAAAGCAGACTGAAAACTTTCATTCCTTTGAGGATAATACCAGGCTCTTTTCCATTGACCTACATCCTCAAATAAAGCTTCATTATCAATATGCCATTGATGCATTGGACTTGTTCTCTCTAAATCAAAAAATTCTTTAATATGACGTCCAGCAATTGCTCCAAATGTTACTGGCTTATATGGTAAACGAAATGTTGTTGTACCTAATTCGGAAATTTCAGTATTTGTTAACTCTGATATTATTCCAAGTGCATTAACATTACTGGTCTTGCCTTGATCAGTTGCCATTCCTGTAGTTGTATATCGTTTGACATGTTCAATGGATTGAAAACCCTCTTTTAAAGCTAGTTTAATATCTTTTGCTGTTACATCGTTTTGAAAATCTACAAACATTTTTGTTCGTGAGATACTGTTCTTTGATGTAATCCAAACATTTTCGTGTTTGCCTTGCTTTAGATCATCTGATTTGTAATTTACTTCGCCAAGTTCATTTTGCTGATTATCATTTAAATATTTATTAGTATCTTCTTGAGTTTTTAATAATATTTCATTTAAATTATAATCACCATTACAGCTTCCAACACACAATGTATCTTGATAAACTTCATTAGGAATAAAACTTCCATCTACATCTCTAAATTTGAGTTTTCCTTTTGATTGAGTAAATAAATGAACAGTAGGAGTCCAACCACCAGCAATTGCTAAAAGATCGCATTTAATATTAATAGAAGATTTTTCATTATTGTTTTCAGTTTTTATTTTTCTTAATTTAACCTCTCTAACTTTTAATCTTCCAATAGTATCACTAATTTCATAACCATTTAGTATAGTAATACCTAATTTATTTGCTTTTTTAGGGTAATATCCATCACTACTATCTCTTGTATCGACAATAGCCTCTACTTTTATACCCTGTTCAAAAAAATCTATTGCAGTTTCATAGGCACTATCATTGTTTGTAAAAAAAACTAAATTTTTTCCAGGTGCAACTCCATACTTATTTAAGTATTTTTTTGCACTGTTAGAAAGCATAATACCAGGCCTGTCATTATTGTTAAATATTATTGGTCGTTCAATTGCGCCAGTTGCTAAAATAACTTTCTTTGATCTAATTTTCCAAATTCTTTCTTTAATATCATTTTTTTTATTTAAACCTTTTTCTGGATCAATTTCTTGAACTGCTAGTAATAAATTATAATTCAAGTATGCAAAACAAGTTGTATTTTTAACTATTTTTACATTTGAATTTTTAGAAAGTTTATCAACTAATTTATTTTTCCATTCATTAATCGGTAAATTATCAATTTTAATGTCTTGATTTTTTGAAGATAAAATTTCACCACCGAGATCCTCTTCTTGCTCGATTAGTAAAACTTTATAATTTTTATTCGCTGCAATTTCTGCTGAAATTAATCCACTCACTCCTGCTCCAACAATTAGAATATCACAATGATAATGAAAATGTTCGTATTTGTGGGGATCATCTTTTTTTGGAGATTTACCAAGTCCTGCAGCGTGTCTTATAAAAAATTCATATGCTTTCCAAAACTTTGGCGGCCACATAAAGGTCTTGTAATAAAACCCTGCAGGAAAAAATGGGGATAGTAAATCATTTATAGCGCCAGCATCAAATTTCACTGACGGCCAATTATTTTGACTAAAAGCTTTTAACCCATCATATATTTGTACTTCAGTTACTCTTCTATTAGGTTCGGTATATTCTTTGGTTTCAAGCTGAACTATTCCATTAGGTTCTTCACTACCTGCGGTATAAATACCCCGCGGTCGATGATATTTAAAACTTCTTCCAACTAAATGAACATCATTTGCAAGAAGTGCAGAAGCTAGGGTGTCACCTTCAAATCCAAAATATTCTTTATTATCAAAATAGAACCTAACAGACTTATTATTTTCTAGATTTTTATTATTTTTGTATCGCATCTTTATTTTTAAAACCTATCTTTTTTCGATGTTGATAAATTCCCTGATCCAATACTTGGCTCACCTGAAGGAGTAGCTGGAATATTTGCTTTTAATATGGGAGGAGCTTCTCCCATTTTATATACTGCAAGAATTTCATCGGTTGCTGTATTTCTTGCTAAATTAAACCATTGTCTACATCCATATTCATGGTTCCATCTTTCATAATGAATACCTTTTTCGTTCTTTCGCAAGAATAAATATTCTGCCCATTGATCATCAGAGAGTTCAGGAGGATTTTTTGGTCTTGCAATATGCGCTTCACCTCCACAAGAAAATTCAGCTTGATCTCTTTCTCCACAGTATGGGCAATTTATTAAAAACATGATTTAATGTGCTACGGCAGCTGCACCATGTTCATCAACTAATTCACCACTAGAAAATCTATTTATTGTAAAAGGAGCATTTAATTCATGTGCTTGATCATTAGCTATAGTGTGAGCAAATACCCAACCTGAACCTGGTGTTGCTTTAAAACCACCAGTTCCCCAACCACAATTAAAATATAATCCATTTATGTGCGTCTTACTGATAATGGGGCTTGCATCAGGACAAATATCTACAATTCCTCCCCAATGACGAAGCATTTTCATTCTAGAAAATATTGGAAACAATTCAACTATTGCCATTAATGTATCTTCAACAATGTTAAAGCCACCTCTTTGAGTATATGAAGTGTATCCATCTGTTCCAGCACCAATAACTAGTTCTCCTTTATCTGACTGAGATACATACGCATGAATTGTATTGGACATTACTACAGTATCAATGACTGGTTTTACTGGTTCTGAAACTAGTGCTTGTAATGGTTTACTCTCCAAAGGTAATTTGATACTCGCCATATTGGCAATAACACTGGTATGCCCTGCAGCAGCTATTCCAATTTTATTTGAATTAATGGTTCCTTTTGTTGTTTCAATACCAGTTACATTTCCATTTTTTACATTAATACCAGTTACTTCACAATTTTGAATTATATCAACTCCCATTTCATCAGCTCCTCTTGCATAACCCCATGCAACAGCATCATGTCTTGCAGTTCCTGCTCTTCTTTGCAGCGTTGCTCCTAAAACAGGATATCTAATGTTTGGTGAAGTATTTATTATTGGACAAAATTCTTTAACTTTCTTTGTATCAAGCCATTCACAATCGATATCATTTAGTCTGTTTGCATGCCACCGTCTTTTTAATTCTCTTACATCATGAAGATTATGAGCAACATTCAAAACCCCTCTTTGAGAAAACATTACGTTGTAATTTAATTCTTGAGACATACCTTCCCAAAGTTTTAATGCATGCTCGTATAAAGCTGCACTTTGATCCCATAAATAGTTTGATCTAATTATAGTGGTATTTCGCCCTGTATTTCCACCGCCTATCCAACCTTTTTCAATTACTGCAATATTATTAATTCCATGGTTTTTTGCTAAATAGTAAGCAGTAGTTAAACCGTGTCCACCACCACCGACAATTATTGCATCATAACTTTTTTTTGGCTCAGGACTATTCCACGTCTTTTGCCAATTCTCATGATGATTTAAAGCATTTCTAGCAATAGATAGAAATGAGTATTTATTTTTATTAAACATTATGACTCTTTATAGCAGTTTTAAAAAAGACCTTCAATTTCTCCATGGTCATTTAGCTTTATCGAATTTGCCGCAGGAACACTTGGTAGACCCGGCATGGTCATAATATCTCCGCAAACAACTACTATAAATTCTGCCCCTGATGACAATCTTACCTCTCTAATAGGTAAAACGTGGCCAGTAGGCGCACCTTTTAAATTAGGGTCAGTTGAAAAACTATATTGAGTCTTTGCAATGCAAACAGGTAATTTGCCAAATCCTTTAGTTTCAAAATCCTTCAATTGTTGACGTACTTTCGTGTCTGCAACAACTTCACTTGCGTGATAAATCTCTTGTGCAATTTTTTCTATTTTTTTGAATAGAGTTAAATCATCTTCATATAAAAATTTAAATGTATTCTTATTATCTTCACAAATATCTATTACATTTTGAGCTAATTCAGTTGCACCGTCACCACCATCGGACCAGTGAGTACACATAGAAGCCTTGACTCCTTGAGTTGTACAAAAACTTAGAACGGCATCAACTTCAGCTTTAGCATCAGTGACAAAATGATTAATAGCAACAGTTACTGGTAATCCAAATTTTCTAACATTATTAATATGTCTTTCTAGATTTACTAAACCTTTTTTAAGAGCATTTACATTTTCATTTTTTAAATCTTCTTTTGAAACATCGCCATGCATTTTTAGTGCTCTAATTGTAGCTACCAAAACCACACAATCAGGTTTTAAATTTGATTTTCTACATTTTATATCAAGGAATTTTTCTGCTCCTAGATCAGCTCCAAAGCCTGCTTCAGTTACAACGTAATCACTTAATTTTAAACTAGCTTTAGTTGCAATTACAGAATTGCAACCATGGGCAATATTTGCAAATGGCCCACCATGAATTATAGCAGGATTATTTTCTAACGTTTGTGTTATGTTGGGCCTAATGGCATCTTTTAATAATACTGTCATTGGACCTTCTGCCTTTAAATCTTTTGCATAAATAGCTTTTTTGTCTCGTGTATAAGCAATAGTTATATTTCCAATTCTCTCTTCAAGATCTTTTAAATCTTTTGCTAAGCAGAAAATTGCCATTATCTCCGATGCAACAGTAATATCAAAACCATCTTGTCTAGGATATCCATTTGCAACTCCTCCTAAATCAACAACAATAGATCTAAGTGATCTATCATTCATATCCATTACTCTCTTCCAAACAACTCTTCTAACATCAATATTTAATTTATTTCCCCAGTAGATATGATTATCAATCAATGCAGAAAGTAAATTATGAGCGGATGTAATTGCATGAAAATCTCCAGTAAAATGTAAATTAATTTGCTCCATTGGTACTACTTGAGCATAGCCTCCACCAGCTGCACCACCTTTCATGCCGAATGATGGTCCAAGACTCGGCTCTCTTAAACAAACTATTGATTTCTTTCCTAGTTTATTAAGACCATCACTTAATCCAACAGAAGTTGTTGTTTTACCTTCTCCTGCTGGTGTTGGAGTTATTGCTGAGACTAGAACAAGTTTACCATCTTTATTTTTATTAAGTGACTCTATGTACTCCAAGTTTATTTTTGCTATATGACGACCCATAGGACTGAAGGCTTCAGGTGTGTCTGGTACATCAAGCCCTTTTAGAATTTCACTAATAGGCTTCATTTTAGCTTTTCTTGCTATTTCAATATCTGACATGAGACTCCTTAATTATTAGATTCTTAATCTATAAATTAACTTAAATATCAAACAACTTTTGTTTCACTAAAAGATAAAAAAATTGTGAAGAAGCTAATTTAACTCGAATTTCTGTTTATTATTATAAGAAAAATCTGAGCTATTAAATTGATTTAACCACTCTGATGTTTTTTTCATACCACCAAACGCATAGAAGTGTATTTTTTCAAGTTTAGAGTCTTTGTTTATTTCGCTATGTTCAGCAAGATCATAAATTAATTTGTCAGGAGTACTCAATGTTGCAAGTTTAGTTAAATTAAAAGCTTGTTTTGTAATAAATCTTAAAGAATTTCCAATACCGCAAGACCTTGCATAATTTACTAATGTTTTAATAGAGGCTGGACCTGGTATCCCAGCGTGGATTGGTAATTTATTTCCAATTTTTACTAAGTGTTTTTCCCAGTCGATTAAAGATTTAGCTTCAAAAAAAAATTGTGTTGCTAAATACATTTTAAAATCAACATTTTTTGCAAAATCATTCTTCTGTTTAATTGCTAAATCCAAATTTTCATTTGAAATATCTGGGCTTCCTTCGGGATGTCCAGCCACACCTACAAATTGATAATTATATTTTGAAAGAAAATCTGTTTTTAAAACATCAATTGAGGAAGAGATTTCGCCAGCTTGATTTCCACCACCACCAATAATTAAAATTTTTGAACACCCAGATTCATTTGCAAGTTCACCAATATATTTTTCTAAGTCATTTTTATTTACAATAGTTCTCGCAGGCAAATGAGGTATAACATCATAACCTTCTAATTTTAATTTTTTTGCCGTTCTAATAACATTTTTTGAATTTTCATCTGGTAAATAAGTTATATAAACGTCATGATTTTTATTAAGAAATTCAGAAAAGCCTCCATATTTTTCGTAAACATTTGGAGTTGTTTCTATAGAATAACTATTGAGAAAATTTTTAACAATATTAATGGTTTCTTTAGACATAAATTTTTAAAGTTTTTTATATTAATTAGATAAATGAACAACAAGTACTTTACTATAATTACTTTTTATCAATTCAAAATAATTAAAGATAAAAATGATATCATCACTAAACTTAAAGATTTTTGCAAATTTAATAAAATAAAAGGTACAATATTGATTGCTGATGAAGGCATTAATGGAACAATAGCTGGATTAGATAAAAACATAAATTCTTTCATTCTATATCTTGAAAATTTTAGTTTTGAGAAACTTAATCTTAAACGATCAAAATATAAATATATGCCTTTTCAAAAACTAAAAATTAGAAATAAAAATGAAATAGTCACACTTAGAACTAAATTTGCCGATCCTACAAAAATATCTGGAAAAAAAGTTAAATACAATGAATGGAATCAACTAATTAAAGACAAAGACACTATTGTGATTGATGTAAGAAATGAATTTGAGGTTAAAATAGGATCTTTTGAAGGGGCAATTAATCCAAAAACTAAAAGTTTCACTGACTTTAAATCTTTTGTTCAAAAAAAACTAAATAAGTCAAAAGACAAAAAAATTGCAATGTATTGCACTGGAGGTATCAGGTGTGAAAAGGCTTCATCATATATGATGATGAAGGGTTTTAAAAATGTTGCTCAGTTAGACGGAGGTATACTAAAGTATTTAGAAAAAACTCCAAAAAAAGATTCAATGTGGAATGGTGAATGTTTCGTATTTGATGGAAGAGTATCTTTGAAAAATGAATTAAAATATGGAACTTACAAACTTTGTTATGCTTGTCGGTTACCCATTAGTATTAAAGATACTTATAATATATATTATAAACCAGGTGTATCTTGTCATAATTGTTTTGATAAAACATCTGAAGAAAAGAAAAAAAACTTACTTGAAAGAAATAAACAAATTAAACTTGATAAAAAAAGAGGAAATTTTAACCGTTTTATTAAGCAGTCAATTTCTGATTATGAATAAATAATACTTTATTTCATATAATTATTCTGTATAGACACCTCATGGCAAAAAAAACTTCATTCGCTCTTAAACAACTAGTACCTGAAGAAAATCCAAAAACAGGAACTAAGTATATTGTAAGAAAACCGACAAAAGGATTGAAAGTTGCTGAAAAGCTTCGAATGAAAAAATATGATCCTGTGTTAAAAAAACACGTTTGGTTCGTTGAGAAAAAAATGCCTCCTCATAGTAAATAATTGATTTACCTCTTTAATTTATCCTAAATTAACATAACTTAAACTCATGGTAGTCACTTATGGAATTCATTGGTTTAGACAAGATTTGCGATTACGAGAAAATCCATCTTTATTATCACTTTCAAAAAAAGTTGATCAGATAATTCCAATTTATATTTTAGATTTAAATCAAAGAATTGGGTCCACATCCAAATGGTGGTTAGAAAAATCCTTAATTAGTTTATATGACTCAATACAAAAACATAATGGCAAACTAAATATATTTGCTGGTGATCCAGAGAAAATTATATCTTCTATACTAAAGAATTCAAATGTTAAATATGTATCCTGGAATAGACTATATGATCGATATTCAATTAAAAGAGATACTAAAATTAAATCTATAGTTACCTCATCTAAAATAGAATGCGACTCGCACAATGGATATCTTTTAAATGAACCTTGGAATATTAAAAATAAAAGTGGAACCTTTTTTAAAGTATTTACTCCTTACTGGCGACATTGTGATGAACTACTAAAACTAAAAGATCTTAAATTTAAAAATACAAAAATAAGCTATGCCAATTCAAAATTTAAAAATGAAATAACTATACAAGATTTAAATCTAACAAACAAAAAAGAGAAATGGATCAAAAAAATTGAAAAATATTGGATACCTGGTGAAAGTAATGCAAAATTACAATTAAAAAAATATATTTCGCAAAAAGCAAATAACTATTCAGTTGGAAGAGATAGACCAGATAAAGATTTAACTTCAAAATTATCACCTTATCTTCATTTTGGAGAAATATCTGCTTTAGAAGTTTATGATACCGTAAATATTGAAAAAAAAATTGATCCTGAAAATAAAAAAAAATTTCTTGCTGAACTTGGCTGGAGAGATTTTTCTTATAATCTTTTATTTCATTATCCAGATATGACTCATAAACCTATACAAAGTAAATTTAATAAATTTCCATGGATTAAAAATGCTAAAAATTTATCATTATGGCATAGTGGTAAAACTGGCATTCCAATTGTTGATGCTGGAATGAGACAACTATATAAAACAGGCTGGATGCATAATAGAGTAAGAATGATTGTAGGCTCGTTTCTAACAAAAAATTTATTGTTAGACTGGAAAAATGGAGAAGAGTGGTTTTTTGATACTTTAGTTGACGCTGACGTTGGGTCTAATTCTGCAGGTTGGCAATGGATCTCTGGTTGTGGTGCTGATGCAAGTCCATATTTTAGAATTTTTAATCCAATATTGCAGGGTCAAAAATTTGATCCAGATGGTGATTATGTAAAAGAATTTGTTCCTGAGTTGAATAATATTCCAAAAAAATATATTCATAATCCTTGGGAGATGTCTATGGAGGATCAAAAGAAATATAATTTTGAGATCGGTACTTCATATCCAGCACCAATTGTAGATTTAAAAGAAACAAGAAATAGAGCACTATCAGCGTTTAAAACTATTAGTTGATGTGAGAGAAAAAATAGCAATTATTGGTTCTGGTATTTCAGGAATAAGTGCAGCTTACCTTTTGTCTTCTAAATATGATGTTTATTTATTTGAAAAAAATAATAGATTGGGTGGACATACAAGAACTATCTATGTTGAAGAATCAACAAAGACAATCCCAGTCGATACAGGGTTTATTGTATTCAATGAAAATAATTATCCAGATTTAACAAATTTTTTTAAATTACTTGATGTGAAATGCAAAGATTCAGATATGTCTTTTGCCGTCTCAAATCAAGATCCTCAAATTGAATATAGTGGCAAAAATATATTTTCTCTTTTTGCTAATTTTAGAAATGTTTTTTCTTTTAATTTTTTTAAAATGTTATTTGAAATAAGAAAACTTTATTTATTATGTAATAGCTTGAATGTTAGTGATTTAGAGCAAACTAAAACCTTAAATGATTTTTTAAAAACTAATAATTTTTCAACATACTTAATAAATTACCATATTTTACCTATGATATCATCTATATGGTCAAGCAATATAAGTGATGTAAAAAATTTTCCTCTCATAACATTCATTAATTTTTTTAAAAATCATGCTTTATTTAATTTAAAAAAAAGACCTCAATGGAAATATGTAGAAGGCGGTAGTAACGAATATATAAAAAAAATTATTAATAAAAATATTTTTGAGTACGAAACAAATTTCAAAATTAAAAAAATTATTAGAGAAAATAATAAAATTAAAATAGAAGATGAGAAAAATAATATATTAGAATTTCATAAGGTAATATTCGCAACCCATGCAAATCAAGTATTAGATATTTTGGAAAAACCAACAGAAGAAGAAGTAAAAATATTTTCACAATTTAAATACTCAACTAATTCAGCAATACTTCACTCCGATCACTCTTTAATGCCTAAATCAAAAATTGCTTGGTCAAGTTGGAATTTTTTAAATATGTCATCATCTTCTAAATTTACTTTAACTTATTGGATGAATTTCTTGCAAAAATTACCAACTAAACAAAATTATTTTGTAACTGTTAATCCATATAAAAAGCCTAAAAACATAATTAACGAAACATCATTTAATCATCCAATATATACTACCGATACTATTTTAGCTCAAAAAAATGTTATGGAAATCCAAGGAAAAAATAATACTTTTTTCTGTGGAGCTTACCTTGGATATGGTTTTCATGAAGACGGCATTCAATCATCTTCTTATATTTGTAAATTGTTAAATTGTGATTTACCTTGGAAGAGAGAGAAAAATTTTTATAATAGATTGCAAATTAACTTTAAATGATTTCTCAAATAATATTATCTAACATTATTCATAAAAGATTTATTCCATTTAAACATACATTGAAATATGAGGTACCAAGTTTTTTTATTAATTTGGATAATCTTGATCAATTAAGTAAAAACTATAAACTTTTTTCATTAAACTCTTTTAATCTTTTTTCTATTTATGAAAAAGATCATGGATATAGAGACAAAAGGTCAATAAAGACATTCGTTAAAGATTCCCTCTCTAAATTTAATATAAAATATAAACATCTTAATATAATGATATTATGTTTTCCAAGAATTTTGGGATATGTATTTGATCCCTTATCAATTATATATTGTTATGATGATAAAAAATTAATATCTATTTTCTATGAAGTTAAAAATACGACTAATGAACAACATACCTATATTTTTAAAGGAAATGTAAATTTTGAAGATTTTAAATTATCTCATGAATGTGCAAAGCAGTTTTATGTATCTCCATTCATAGAAATGGAGGCAAATTATAAATTTTTTAATCGAATGCAAAAAGATAAAATAAATATTAACATTGATCTTTATGATAAAAATAATAAAAAAGTTCTAACAGCTACTCAGCATGGCAAATTTATAGATTTTAACTCAAAAAATATGTTTAAATTTTTATATTATAATCCACTTTTAGGCTTCAAGGTAATGGTTGGAATTCTTTATGAGGCTTTAAAAATAATTTACAAAGGTGGTAAATATTATGCACGAAATAAGAAGCCAAATGATACAGTGAGTTTTGAAGGTAATTTTTAAATGAATTTTTTTAAAACAAATTTTGATAAAACTGTCGAAAAATTATTAGTAAACTTTTTATCTAAAATTCGATATGGAAAATTAACAGTTCAATTTCCAACTGACGAGGAAAGAGTTTTTGTCGGAAAAGAGGAGGATATATCTGCAAATATAAAAATTCATAATTATAATTTTTTAAATTTAATTTTTAAAAAAGGTTCTGTAGGTTTTGCAGAAGCCTATATGAATGGTTACTTTTCAAGCACCGATTTAACTAATTTATTACTACTTTCTCACAAAAATGAGAGTTATTTTTTACAAAGTATAAATACTAATCTTTTTTTTGCTACTTTTGCCAAATTAAAGCATTTTTTAAATAACAATTCAAAATCACAGAGTAAAAAAAACATTAAATATCATTATGATTTAGGAAATAATTTTTACGAAAAGTGGTTAGATAAAACCATGACCTATTCTTCTGCTCTTTTTGATAATAAGAATACCAATTTATCGGATGCACAATTTAACAAATATAGAAAGATTGCTGAAACTTTATCTTTAGACTCAAATTCTAAAACTCTAGAAATTGGATGTGGATGGGGAGGTTTTTCATCATTTGTAGCGAAAAATTACCATTGTTCAGTAGATGCTATAACTATTTCTAAGGAACAATACGAATATGCTTCTGAAAAAATTCAGAATGAAGGTTTGTCTGAAAAAGTATCAGTTATATTCAGAGATTATAGGGATATCAAAAAAAAATATTCAAATATTGTTTCAATTGAAATGTTTGAAGCAGTTGGAAAGAAATACTGGCATAATTATTTTGATACAATTCGTAATTCTCTCAACGATGGTGGTATGGCTGCACTACAAGTCATAACGATTGATGAAAAAAAGGCTAAAGATTATCAAAACAGACCAGATTTTATTCAACAATATATTTTTCCAGGTGGAATGCTTCCAACTAAAAAACAATTTGAATATTCGGCAAAACACGTTGGATTAAAATGTATTGAAAATCTAAGTTTCGGTGGTTCTTATGCAAAGACACTTAAAATGTGGAATAAACAATTTCAAAAATCTTGGAATGATTTATCTCAGTTTGGTTTTGATATTAAATTTAAAAGAATGTGGGAATTTTATCTATCTTATTGTGAAACAGGTTTTGCAAATAGTTCAACCGATGTTTCTCATTTCTTAATTCAAAAATAGAAATGCAAAAACTAAAAGTATTTTTAGTCTTAACTGGCTATCAACTAACTTGGTTAGCCTGTGTATTTGGTGAAACAAAATTTTCTAATTCTATGTTGGGCATTTGGGTTGGAATTATTTTCTTACTAACTTATTTTTATTTTAATCATAATAAAAAAAAATTTATTAAGATTTCACTTTTGATTTCAGTTCCAGGATATTTTTTTGATACTTTATTAGTTTATTTCCAAATTTATGATTTTGAAACTATTGCTAAACTTGGTACTCTGCCATTATGGATGATTGTTTTATGGTTTAGTTTTAGTACACTTTTTGATGAAATTCTTACTTTTTTTAAAAGTTATAAAATTTTAGGAATTATTTTAAGTGGAGTTTTAGGGCCTTTAACCTATTATCTTGGTGAACCTATCGGAGTTATAAAAATATATAACTTTCAGATTTTTATTATTTCAATGGTATTATTTTGGATGATCTTGATGTTCTATTATCTAAATTACGTTATAAAAAATGATTAATTTTCTTGATCTACTTTTTTTGTTCTAGTTCTATTTAAAGTTCTTTCGAGATCCTTATAAGTACATAAACCAACATCCATTGGACTCTTTGCCTCAAGAACTGCCTCTCTGTATGTACCATTTCTTATAGCCTCTACTGTATTTTTTGTTGAGCCGGTAAGTTTTGCAATTTGAGAACTACTTAATTCAGTCGGATATCTTTTAATAAGCCACAAAATAGCATATGGCTTTTCTTGTCTTAAAGAAAGAGGTGTGTATTTAGAATCTTTTTTTCTTGGTGGTAAATCTTCAATTACATCAGACTTAATAAGACTCAAACGAGCTGCATTATCTTTTTCACATCTTTCAATTTCTTCTTTTGTTAATTGATTATTATCAATTGGATCATAACCTCTCATACCGACAGCAACTTCTCCATCTGCGATTCCTTGAACCTCTAGTTCATGTAATCCACAGAATTCAGCTATTTGGTCAAACGTTAAAGCTGTATTTTCAACTAACCATATTGCTGTTGCTTTAGGCATTAAAGGATATTTCATAATTGGCTCATATAATATAATCAAAAAATAATATATAACAAAATATGACTATGACAGATTTTTTTGAAGTTGATGAAAAACAAAAGACGGTTAAAATATTAAATTTGGACGATTTCAGTGTTGAAGATTTACAAAATTATATTTCTGAACTTCAAACTGAAATACTAAGAGTTCAAGATGAGATAAAAAAGAAGGAAAATTTAAAACTTAATGCTGAAAAGTTTTTTAAATAATTATTTATTAATTTTAAGACCTTTAAATCTTTTTTGGAATCTAGCTACCTGTCCTTCAGATTCATTAAGACCAGCTTTACCACCGGTCCATGCGGGGTGAGATTTAGAATCAATTTCTAATTTAAGAGTATCACCTTCTTTACCCCAAGTAGATCTAGTTTTAAAAGTAGATCCATCAGTCATAACAACGTTTATTTCATGATATTTAGGATGTATATCTTTTTTCATGCTTGTCTTATATTTATATAGATTTCAAAGTAAAGTAAGTTTTTTAACTAATTCATTATGAATTTTATTATTTGAAGCTACTAAATCACGAGAATTTATTTCCCATGCATTTCCATCTATTTTAGAAATTTTCCCCCCAGCTTCTTTTACTAAAAGAATGCCCGTTGAAACATCCCATAAATTTAGATCTTTTTCCCAAAAACCATCTAATTTACCAGAGGCAACATAAGCAAGATCAAGGCCTGCAGAACCGAGTCTTCTTATTCCTGCAGATGATTTTAGGATTTCATCAATCTCACTTAAATAGTTTTTATAAATTCTTTCTCCAAACGGAAGCCCAGTACCGATCAAGCAATCTGAAAAAATTTGCCTGTTTGACACTCTAAGTCTACTATTATTACACCACGAACCTTTACCTTTAGAACTCCAAAAAAATTCGTTTAAAATTGGATTATAAATCACACCGTCTGTGATTTCATCATTTGTCATTTTGGCAACGATTATTCCAACATGAGGTATTCCATGAATAAAATTAGATGTTCCATCAATGGGATCAATAATAATGGTGTTTTCATCACCCTTTATTTCACCAGTTTCTTCAGTTATGTAAGTATAATCTGGATAATAATATTTTAGAGTTTCTAAAAGTGTTTTTTCTACTTTAATATCTGCATTTGTTACAAAATCTCCAACTGATTTAGATTGTATTTGTAAATTTTCTAATTCTCCAAAATCTCTTAATAAAATTTTACCAGCTTTTTTTACTGCCTTTTCAAAAATATTAATTACAGCAGGCTGCATTAATTTTTTGATTTTTCGATATAACTACCGTCAATTGTACTTATTACTATTTTATCATTAACTGCAATAAATTGCGGTACAGATGTTTTAATATTCTTTTCTAAAGTAGCTGGTTTATATGATGAAGCAGCTGTTTGACCTTTTACAACACCTTCAGTTTCTATAACAGTTAATTCTACATTATCAGGCAAGTCAATGCCGACCGGTTTTTCATTATAGAAATTAATAATAACATTACTATTCTCAACTAAAAATTTTGATTGATCCTCAGTTAATATGTCTGAGCCAAGTTCTATTTGTTCATAAGTTTGTTTATCCATGAATATAAAATTATTATTATCATCATACAGATATTGAAATTCTTTTTCATCAAGGATAGCTCTTTCCACTGTTTCTGATGATCTAAACCTACTATTCATTTTAGTACCTTCCCTTATTTCTTTAAGTTCAGCTTGCAAGTAGGCACCACCCTTTCCTGGTTGAGTATGCTGTGTTTTCAAAACTTTCCAAAGTTTGTTATTAATTTCTAAAATATTTCCGACTTTAATTTCATTTCCATCTATTTTCATAGTTTTATCTTAAGTTTTTTTTGTATATTTTTAATTTTCGTAAGATCTACTACATCAAAAGTTGGATTTAATAAAACCTTATTTTTTTTAGCAATTTGATTAATTTTATTTAAGATGATTTTATTATTTTTTAATTTTAAATAATCAATATTTTCATGAGTTAATAATATACTAAGACCTTGATCATAGCCTGAGTCGATAAAAAACTTAATATTGTGTGTCTTATATTTATTTTTAATATGGTTTATTAACGTTCTAAGCCACTCTATCCCAAAACCTTTAATTAAAAAATATTTTATAAATATGATCGAAGTTTTGCACTTTGATTTTCGAAATTCTATTAAATTTTCAATTTGTATTAGTGTCGATACTGCAAAACAGATTTTTTTAGGCACTAAATAAATTTTTTAAGATCAACCATAGTGTCTACCATTCTATTTGAGAATCCCCATTCATTATCATACCAAGATAAAACTCTGCAGAATTTATCTTTGACAACTTGTGTTTGACTCATATCAAATACAGAACTGCTTGAATTATGATTAAAATCAATTGAAACCAGAGGTAATGAGTTTGTTGTTAGTATTCCATTTAATTTTTTAGTTTTTGAAGCTTGAAGAACTATAGAATTAATTTTTTCTGGGCTAGTTTTTTTCTTACTTACAAATGTAAGATCTATAAGTGAGACATTAGGAGTAGGTACTCGAATAGCTGTTCCATCTAGTTTGCCTTTTAATTTTGGTAAGACTAGACTCAAAGCCTTTGCTGCTCCTGTGGAAGTTGGAATCATTGACTCAGCTGCAGCCCTTGCTCTTCTAAAGTCAGAATGGGTTTGATCAACAGTTCTTTGATCACCCGTGTAACTATGAATTGTTGTCATGAAACCACTTTCAATTCCTAATTTTTCATTAAGAACCATAGCTAAAGGAGCAAGACAGTTAGTAGTACAAGATCCGTTTGAAATTACATTATGATTTTTTTTAATGGTATCGTTATTTACACCTTGAACAATTGTGGCATCTACATTTGAAGCTGGTGCTGAAATAATAACTTTTTTTGCTCCTACATTTAAGTGAGAAATCGCCTTTTCTTTTGAAGTAAAAACACCACTACATTCAAGCACAACATCTACCTTGAGTGATTTCCAAGGAAGGTTATTTGGATCTCTTTCGGAATAAAAATTAATTTTATGTTTACCAATTTTTAATCCATTTTTGATTGAGCTAATCTCATCTTTAAGAATACCGTGAACACTGTCATATTTAAGTAAGTGTGCACTGCTCTCAACACTTCCTAGTTCATTAATAGCTACAATATTAATATCTTTAGGATTTTTTTCTAATAAAGCTCTAAAAACAAGTTTTCCAATTCTTCCAAATCCATTTATTGCAACTTTCATATTTCTCCTTTTTATAAACTTTTAATTATTTTTTCAATTAAGTAATCATCTGTTATGTTAAAGTGCTTATATAAATCTTTGTATGGGCCACTTTCACCAAAAGTTGACATGCCAACAAAATTTTCATTTTTAATATATTTTTCCCAACCATTTATTACTCCAGCCTCAATAGCAAAAATCGGTTTATTTCCTAAAATTTCATTTTTATAACCATCATCATTTTTCTCAAACAATTCAAATGAAGACATGCTTACAACTCTTATCTTTAAATTATTATTTTCAAAAAGTTTATTTGATGCAGAGCAAGCAATCTCAACTTCAGAACCAGAAGATAAAATTGTTGCATCATATTCTTTAAAATCTCTTATTTTATAAGCACCTTTATTTACAAGATTTTCTTTGCGATTATCTTTTTGTAACATCGGTAAATTTTGTCTTGTTAAAACTAAGATTGTTGGTCCAGTATTGTTGATTGCACATTCCCATGCTTCTATAGTTTCAATAATATCACAAGGCCTAATGACTGTTAAATTTGGTATAGATCTTAAAGATGCAAGATGTTCAACAGGTTGATGTGTTGGTCCATCTTCTCCTAATCCTATTGAGTCATGCGTCATTACATAAATAACTGGTATATTCATAATAGCTGATAACCTAATTGAAGGTCTGCAATAATCAGTAAATACCAAAAACGTTCCTCCATATGGAATTAAACCTTTATGTAAAGCAATGCCATTCATTACTCCAGCCATTCCATGTTCTCTGATGCCGTAATGAATATAATTTCCATTAAAATTATTAGATGTAATTACATTCATATCTTTTGCCTTAGTGTTATTTGATCCAGTAAGATCAGCAGATCCACCAATTAGATTTTTTTGATAGTTTGAAATTAAATTCAGCGTTAGCTCACTCGATTTTCTTGAAGCACAATTTGTTTTGTCATTAAAATGTTCAGATTTTAATTCACTAAGTTTTTCTGGAATTTGATGATCAATTTTTTGATAAAAACTATCTTTAAAATTTTTACTTTCAATTAATTCTTTGTTTTTTGATAACCATGATTTTCTTGATTCTTCATTTCTTTTATAGAAACTTCTCCACTCATGTAATAAATCATCTGGAATTTCAAACGGTGAATAATTCCATTCTAATTTTTTTCTTGTTAAACTTATTTCCTCTTTACCAAGAGGTGAACCATGTGATGAAGCTGAACCCTCTTTGTTTGGAGAGCCAAAACCAATTTTAGTTTTACAAGATATAATTGTTGGACCATCATTTTTTTTTGCTTGAATTATAGCTTGATCAATTTCCTCATATTTATGACCATCTATTTCAATTATATTCCAATTATAAGCTTCAAATCTTTTTTTTACATTGTCTGAAACTGAAAGATCTGTTGATCCATCTATGGAAATAGAATTATTATCAAAAAACATAATAAGCTTATTTAATTTTAAATGTCCTGCGAGACTACACGCTTCATGACTTAAACCTTCCATTAAGCATCCATCTCCAGCAAAAACATAAGTGTAATGATCGAATAATTCTTCTCCATAATTATTTGATAATTTTTTTTCCGCTAGCGCCATTCCAACTGCATTTGCTAAACCTTGAGACAAAGGTCCAGTCGTTGTTTCTATTCCTTTTGCACTTCCGTATTCTGGGTGACCTGCAGTTTTATTATGTAATTGTCTAAAATTTTTAATTTGATTTATGTCTATGTCTTTATATCCTGTTAGATACAAACAAGAGTATAAAAGCATTGAGCCATGACCATTTGAAATAATTAATCTATCTCTATCAATCCACTCCGGATCATTCGGATCAAACTTTAAATGATTTTTATAAAGAATTGTTGCAATGTCTGCCATACCCATAGGCATACCAGGATGACCAGATTTTGCTTTTTCCACTGCATCCATTGATAAAAATCTAATACAATTTGATAATTGTCTTAGATTGTTGATATTATTTAAATTATTCAAATACTTACCTTTATGGTTGATATAAAATTATTTAATATGGGTTCATTACAGTGACAATTATAAAATTTCAAACTATAAAATTATAATGGAAATACAAAAAAAAATTACAATTCTAAGCGAAAACTTAAATAATCTAAGATCAGCTTTAGAAGATTTCAGGGATCATCATATTTCCAAAAAAGAAAAAATTAAAAATCTTGAAAATGAAATTAAAAATTTACGAAAACAAATGTCCGAGTATATTGATGAATTGGAACTTCTAATTAAGAAATAACTATGCCTTTTTATAAGACAAAAATTTTAAACAGAGAAATATCATTAGAATATGAAAAAAAAGATGAAAAAAAAATAATAGATTCAATAAATTTAATTAATGAAAAAATTGATGACAAATTACAAAATCCAAAATATTCTAATGGAAAAATAAGTGATACTATATTGTTATCACTTCTCTCCATTGAGCTTCAAGCAGAGCTTTCAGAAAAATTAAATATAGAAAGAAGTTCAGAAGTAAATGAAGCCAAGAATGAAGAATATCTAAAGAATAATTTAGAACTTAAAGATAAAATACTAAAACTACAAAATGAAAAAAAAATTTTAGAAAATGAAAAATTGAAATTAGATCAAGAATTTGATGAAATAAATAAAAAAGTAGAGGGTTTAATTGATATAATTAAGAATTCTTATTATGAATAATATTAAAGATGAAAAATCAATTATCAGAAAAAAACAAAAAATTATAAGAGATAAGATTTTTAATAACAAGCCATCTCATTTTGCTTTATCTTTGTTTAATGAATTTTTTGAAAAAATTAACTTTCAAGAAATCAATATAGTATCTAGTTTTATTTCTATAAATTCTGAGATCAATACAAGAGAGCTTAATAATCTTATCTTTATTAAAAATAAAATTTTATGTCTTCCTGTAATTGAGAATAAAAATAGTCATTTAATCTTTAAGCAATTTAAGAGTGAAGAGAATTTTGTAAAAGGACATATGAATATATCAGAGCCTCAAAATAATAATAAAATTTTAAATCCTGAATTAATTTTTGTACCTTGTTTAGCTTTTGATAATAAGGGAAATAGATTAGGTTATGGAGGAGGTTATTATGACAGGACTTTTGCTTATTTAAATAAAATTAATCACAGATTCATCTCTGTTGCCTATGCATATGAAGAACAAAAGTTAGATTATATACCCATAGACAAATTTGATTTTAAAGTGGATTATGTTATTACTGAAAAAAATTTATATAGTTTTCAATGAAAATTCTTTTTATAGGTGATATTGTCGGTAAGGCGTCACGAAAAAAAATTAAAGAAATTATCCCACCACTAAAATCTAAATATAATACAGACATGATTATTGCTAATGGTGAGAATGCTACTTCTGGTTATGGACTTTCAAAAAAGGATGCAGAAGAATTATTTTCTAGCGGAATTGATCTACTTACACTTGGGAATCATGCATGGGATCAAAGAGATATGCTTTCTTATATTGAAGAAAATCCAAAAATAATCAGAGCTTTGAATTATCCTGATGGGGTTCCTGGAAAAGGATATTATAAGCTTGAACTTTTAAATGGAAAAAAAATTATAGTAGTACAAGTAATGCTCAGATTATTTATGAATTTATCATTAGATGATCCCTTTAAAGGCATAATTGAATTTCTTCAAAAAGAGAAGTTAGGCAGTACATGTGATGCGATAATTATTGATATGCATGGTGAAGCAACTTCTGAAAAAAAGGCATTTGGATATTATGTTGATGGACAAGTTACGGCAGTTTTAGGCACACATACTCATGTGCCAACGTCAGACAGTGTTATTTTACCTAAGGGTACAGCTTATCAAACAGATGTTGGAATGTCAGGTGATTATAATTCAATAATTGGTTTTGATATACATAATCCAATACATGGATTTGTTAAGGGGTACAGGGCAGAAGGTAGATTTACACCTGCTACTGAAAACATAACAGTATGTGGGGCTTTAATAGAGATTGATACTAATACTGGTTTAGCTAAAAATATCACCCCAATTCAAGAGACATAATTTACATATATTAGACACATTTATCTAATATTTTATATCTTTACTAACATCGGATTAAATATTTATAAATCTACTCGTAATGGCAGGGCACTCGAAATTTAAAAATATTATGCATCGTAAAGGTGCTCAAGATAAAAAAAGAGCAAAAGTATTCTCAAGACTTGGAAGAGAGATTTCTGTTGCTGTCAAAGTAGGAGGTGAAGATATTGAGAGTAATATTAGATTAAGATCTGCAATTTCGTCGGCCAAGTCTCTAAATATGCCAAAAGATAACATTGAGAGAGCAATTAAAAAAGGCCAAGGAAATGATCCTGATAGTAATTATGAAGAAGTAAGATATGAAGGATATGGTCCTGAAGGTGTTGCAATAATAGTTGAGGCCCTTACAAATAATAAAAATAGAACAGCTGCTGAGATTAGGTCATCTTTTAGTAAACATGGAGGTAATTTGGGTGAAACAGGTAGCGTTAGTTTTGGCTTTGATAGATTTGGAAATATCACTCTCGATAAAAACTTAGTAAAAGAAGATCAGCTTCTAGAATTTCTTATTGAAAATAATAGTGAAGATTATGAAATTAATGACACTGAATATTCAATATACTGCGATCAAAATAATTTGCATGAACTTAATGATAAATTAATTAAACAGTATGGTCAGACTAACTCTGCAAATTTGATTTGGAAAAGTAAAAATAATATTAATATTGGAAAAGATACAGCAGATAAACTATTTAAATTACTTGAAGTTTTAGAAGACAATGACGACGTTCAAGTTGTATCATCAAATTTTGAAGTTGATGATAATGTTTTATCTTCACTGACAGCCTAATGAAAGGAATATAGATGCCTGATAAAGCCTGGAAAAAAAGAGAAAGAGATGTTGCAAACTATTTTAATGGAAAAAGGACACCTTTGAGTGGGGGTAATGGTAAAGTAACAAGAGCTGATGTAATTCACGAAGACTTATTTATAGAATGTAAATTAAGAGCAAAGCATACAGCAATTAGTTTATGGGATGATACTGCAAAGCTTGCCAAAGAGGAGGGTAAGACACCAGTAATAGCATTATGTGAAAAAAATAGACCAGGGTTTTGGGTTATGGTTCATAGTAGTGATCTAGAAAAAATTAAAAAATAATTATTATGGCAGATATTAATAGTACAAATTTATCGACAGAAGCTCCAGATTTTTCAATGCTTGCTTTATTCATGCAAGCTGACCTTGTAGTTAAATCTGTAATTATAATTTTAATCTTAGCCTCTCTTTATTCTTGGAATGTAATTATTTCAAAAATTTTAAGAATTAGACAATTAAAAAAACTTGAAAAAGAATTTGAAGATATTTTTTGGTCTGGAAATTCATTTGAAGATTTATATGAAACTTTAAATTTTAATCAAACAGATCCAAAATCAAAATTATTTTGTGCTGCAATTTTAGAGTGGAAAAAAAGTAAAACTCAGTTTGAAAACGATACATCTGATATTAATTCTTTAAAAGATAGAATGATGAGATCAATGACAGTTGTTTTTAATAAAGAAAGTGAAAATGTTGAAAGAAATTTAACTTTCCTTGCAACTGCTGGATCAACCGCACCTTTTATTGGGTTATTTGGAACAGTTTGGGGTATAATGAATAGTTTTAAATCTATTGCAATAGCTCAAAATACAAATTTAGCAGTAGTTGCACCAGGAATTGCTGAAGCTCTTTTTGCAACTGCATTAGGTCTTTTTGTGGCTATACCTGCTGTAGTTGCGTACAATAAAATTTCAAACGACTTATCAAAATATTTTATATCCTTGGAAACATTTATGGATGAATTCTCAACAATTTTTTTTAGACAATTAGAGAAAAAATAAATTGATTACTTCAAATAATTTAAACAAACGAAAAAAGCAAAGGTACACTCAAATGAGTGAAATTAATGTTACACCTTTTGTAGATGTTATGCTTGTTTTACTAATTGTTTTTATGGTTACCGCACCTCTGCTAACTGTTGGAATTAAAGTTGATTTACCAAAGGTTAAAGCTACTGCATTAACTGATATTAAAGATCCAATTGAGATAACCGTTAAATTAGACGGAGAAGTCTACATTGGCGAGTCAAAGGTTGAAGTAGAAAATTTGATTCCAAGATTAAATGCTATTACTGAGCAAAACACAGAAGCAAGAATTTATATTCGAGGTGATAGAGTAGTAGCTTATGGAAGGGTTATGGAAATTATGTCTATAATCAATTCAGCAGGATATATTAAAGTTGCATTAATTACTCAAAATCTTGAGCAATAGATGGATCGTATAAGCTATAATAGTTTAAAAATTTTAAACTTTTTTGAAAATTTAAATCCTAAAATATCAGGAGTTATTTTTTCAACACTAATTCATTTAATTATCCTTTTGTTTATGGTCGGCTTACCAAATTTTTTTTCTCCAAAAGAAATCTACGTTCCAAACGTAATACCTATTGAAATACTTAATGTTGATGAAAATACAAATTTGAAAAAATCAGATACTAAAAAACCAGAAAATAAAAATAAGGAAACAACTACTAAGCAAAAAAAATTTAATTCATCAGATCAATTAGAAGTAAAAAAAAATATTGAAATAAATAAAACAGAAATTGAAGAAAAAACTAATCCAAATCAACCAGTTTTGGAAATGAAACAAACTCCAAATTTAGAAGTTAAGGAAACAAAAAAAGTAGTTATCAAAGAAAAGGAAATTTTAGAGGTTAAGAAAAAAGTTGAAACAGTTAAAACTGATATAATTAAACCAAAACTCAAGCCAAAACCAAAAATTATAAATAATGAAAATGTTAAATCAGATTTAGATGTTGAAACAAACATAAAGGATAAACCAAAGTTGGAAAATGATAAAACCGTATCTAAACCAAAGCCGAAACCTGAAAAAGATTTTAGTATAGCATCAATGCTCAAAGATTTAAGAAATGAAAAAACAAATACAGTTCAAAATGAACTTAAAGAAGAGGTTGCAGAGATTGATAATAAAAGTACAGATGATACTGATGAAAATATTATACTATCAATATCTGAAATAGACATGTTGAGGCAGCAATTATCTTCTTGTTGGAATGCTCCTGCGGGTGCAGTTATAGAAAGAGGAGATAAAGTAACAATTTCAGCAAAAGTTTTACAAAATATGAAGGTTTCACCAAATAGTATCCGTATTGTTGACACAAATATAGCTAAAACTAATCCTTTTTATGGACCGATTACAGATAGCGCAATGAGAACACTCTTAAACCCAGAATGTACACCGTTAAAACTTCCAAAAGATAAATATAATCTATGGAAAAATCTTACAATTACTTTTGATTATAGTATTATGAAAGGGTATTGATGAAAAAAGTTTTTTTTGTAACCTTTTTTATATTTTTAAGTTTTAAAGTCTTTTCTTTAGAGGTTACTCTAACACAAGGTAGTGTGAAGCCAACTCCAATTGCTGTAACAGATCTATACTCAAAAGATTCACAATTAATTAAAGTAGGTAAAAATATTTCAACTGTTATTTCAGATAATCTTGAAAGGTCTGGACTATTTTTACCATTAGATAAAAGATCATTTATTCAAGATAATCAATCTCTATCTAATAAACCAAGATTTGAAGATTGGAAGTTAATAAAAGCACAGCATTTAGTTTCAGGTAAAATTTCATCTAATAATGGAAAAATATCTGTCGAATTTAGATTGTATGATGTGTTTCAACAAAAACAAATAGTGGGAAAAAAATATGAGACTAATGAAAAGAATTGGAGAAGAGTTGCTCACATTATCTCAGATTCAATTTTTAAAAATATAACTGGAGAAGGTGGATATTTTGATACAAGAATAGTATATGTAGCTGAAACCGGTCCAAAAGAAAATAAACAAAAAAGATTAGCAATAATGGACCAAGATCAATCCAATCATCGTTTTTTGACAGACGGATCATATCTAGTTCTAACACCCAGGTTTTCTCCTAACTCACAAAAAATTACGTACATGTCTTATGTAAGTAGAAATAATCCAAGAGTTTACATTTTTGATATTGAAACTGGCAAACAGGAAATAGTAGGCGAATTTCCAGGAATGACATTTGCTCCTCGTTTTTCACCTGATGGTAATCAAATCGTTATGTCCTACACTGATCCAGAAATTGGAAATTCTGAAATTTATATTCTTGATTTAAAAACGAGAATTTCAAAAAGAGTTACTAATAATTCTGCAATAGATGTTTCTGCAAGTTTTTCACCTGATGGAAAAAAAATAGTTTTTAATTCAGATAGAAGTGGACGAAGGCATTTGTATGTAAGTGATAATAATGGAAAAAATATTAAAAGAATTAGCAGGGAAGCAGGAAGTTATTACACACCAGTCTGGTCTCCAAGAGGTGATATGATTGCATTCACTAAACAAGAGGGAGGACAGTTCTATATAGGTGTTATGGAGGTCGATGGCTCTAATGAAAGAATGATTGCAAAATCCTTTCATGTTGAGGGGCCAACATGGGCCCCAAATGGAAGATTTTTGATGTATTTCAAGGAAGAGAGAACTGCTGAGGATGGATCTGGAGGTGAATCCAGTCTATATTCTATTGATTTAACTGGTTTTAATGAAAGAAAAATAATAACTCCCCTAGGAGGCTCTGATCCAGCTTGGTCTCCCTTGATGCATTAATCCAATATAATACAAAAAAATATACGAAATTTTGAAAAAAATGTTAAGGAACTCAATATAATTTAGTATATCTACTCAAAGTATTAAGGGAGCATATTTATGTTTTACAAGTTTTTTATCTCTATATTTATGGTTTTATTTGTTGCAGCTTGTGCAACAACACCAAAAGACTCAGCTGACTCTTCAGGCTCAGGATCAAGTAGTTCCGGAAGTGATGTTTCTTCAGAAGGAACCATTACTGAAACTACAGGAAGTGGAATAGTTTCAGGATCTCAGGAAGACTTAATCGTTAATGTTGGTGATAGAGTATTTTTTGGATATGATAGTTCAGATTTAGACTCTGACGCTCTAGAGTTACTTCAAGACCAGGTAGCATGGCTGAAGCAGAATAGTGATGTTTCAGTAACAATTGAAGGGCATTGTGACGAAAGAGGAACTAGGGAGTACAACTTAGCTCTTGGTGAAAAAAGAGCTCAGGCTGTTAAAAATTATCTCATAGGATTAGGAATAAATCCTGACAGAGTTTCAACTATTAGTTATGGTAAAGAAAGACCTGCTGTTGTAGGATCAAATGACGGAGCATGGGCTCAAAACAGAAGATCAGTAACTTTAGTTAATTAATTATTATTCCTTAATACTTTGGCGCTATAGAAATATAGCGCCACATTTTTATCTTATTTAGAAATTAAAATTAGATAATGTTTAAATACATACTCACAGTTTTAATTTTATTTTTTTCAAGCTATTCTTTTTCTAATGAAAGCGATCTAACAGTCTCGCAACAATTAGAAAGATTACAAAGAGAAGTCTCAGATCTTTCCAAAGAAGTATTTTCAAATTCACCGAATCAATCAAATGGAACAAATAATGATTTTGTTAAAAATCTTTCTGCTATCGATTTACGAATATATGATATTGAAAATGATATAAAAAATTTAACTTCTAATTTAGAAGAATTATATTTTCAATTAGACGATATCTTTAATAAATTAGAAAATTTAGAATTAGTTATTAATAATTTCCAATCAGTTCCTTTAAATAATGTTGAAGTAAATACTGATGAAGCTTCACAAGATAGTTCTGAAGTTAAAAGCAATACTTTAAGTGATACTGAAACTGAAAATACACTTGGAACATTAAATATTTCAAAAAACACAAATGATACAAATGAAAAAGTTATTTCTCAAGATCAGGAAGTAAATTCTAATGAAAAAGAAGAGGTCTTGTCACCTGAAGATCAATTCCAAGAAGCATTTGATAATATTAGAGATAAAAAATGGCAGAATGCCAAAACTTCATTCGAACAGTTTATTTTAGATAATCCTGATAATCAACTATCAGGTTCAGCACATTATTGGCTTGGAGAATTATATATTCTAGAAAAAAATTATAGAGAAGCGGCACTTATATTTGCAGAAGGTTTCCAAAAATTTCCAGATAGTATTAAAGCTGCAGAAATGCTTTTCAAACTTTCTCAGTCATTATACCAAGTGGAAAAAACTACTGAGGCTTGTAAAACTATGGAAAAATTAATAATTGATTTTCCAAAAAATAAAATAATTCCTCAAACCAAAAAACAAATTGTTGAGTATAATTGTTTAGAAAATAATGAATGAAGCTCACAAATAAAGAATTCATTAAAAACATAGAAAAAAAATATATTTTTGAAAAAAATCCTTCTGTTGCTGTGGCAGTTTCTGGCGGCCCAGATAGTATGTCATTATTATTCCTCATAAATGCTTTTATAAAATACAAAAAAGGGAAATTGATGGCTTTAATTGTAGATCATCGTATTAGAAAAAATTCTAAAGAGGAAGCTAGGTTGATTTCTACCTACTTGGATAAAAACAACATTAACTCTCAAATTCTAACTGCAAACAAAAATAAAGTTAGAAAGAAAAGTATGAATGAGGCTAGAGATAATCGTTATAATTTACTTACAGATTATTGTATTAAAAATAATATTTTGCATTTATTTATCGCTCATCACAAAGATGATAATTTAGAAACCTTTTTGAGTAGAAAGATCGCTGGCAGTGATTTTTATGGTTTAAAATCAATGTCTGAACTGTCATTTTACAACAGAGTCAATATAATAAGGCCACTTTTAAATTTCTCAAAAGAAATGCTGTTAAGTTACACTAAGAAAAATAAAATAGAATATATTAATGATCCATCAAATTTTAATTTAGATTATACTCGTCCTACAATAAGAAATTTTCTTAAAAAATCTGACCAAAAAACAATTAAAGAAATAAATAAAGATTTTGAGAATATACTTTTTTATTCACCATATTTCATTCAAATGATACATGAGATACTTCTTAAAAATATTGTTGATGTTGACAGTAAACAAATTGTTATTAGTCTTAATAATATAAAAAATTTAAATGAAATTACTTCTGAAAATATTATACGAAGAATATATCAGTTTTTATTTTATCAATCTAACGCTCCTCGATCAAAAAAAACTAAAATCTTAATAAGTGAATTAAAGAAATTAAATTTTAATATTTTTAACCTCAAAGGTATGATTGTTAAAAAAAATGATGATTTTCTTACATTTTCAAGAAAATTTGTTTAATTTTCTACAAAACTATTGTGTTTTTATAATAAATTCCTATGTATTAAGTAGATGAAAAATATCAGTAAAAACGTTGTATTATGGATTATAATTGGATTGCTCCTAATTGTGCTTTTCAATCTTTTCCAAGGAAGTTCAAATAACAGAAATACCTCAAAAATATCTTTTTCTGACTTCATTGCTGCAACAGAAAGTGGAAATGTTTCAGAAGTTAATATCAATGGAAGCAACGTTACAGGATTTCTTAATGACGGACGATCATTTAGCACATATGTCCCAAATTATCCCAATTTAGTTGATAAATTAAATGAAAGTGGCGTGAAAATTACTGCTGAGCCCTCTGAGAGATCAATGCATCCACTTTTAAGTGTATTACTGTCGTGGTTTCCAATGCTTCTATTAATTGGAGTTTGGATTTTCTTTATGCGCCAGATGCAAGGTGGTGGTGGAAAAGCAATGGGCTTTGGTAAATCTAAAGCTAAATTATTAAATGAAGCAGTTGGTAAAGTTACATTTGACGATGTAGCAGGTATTGATGAAGCTAAACAAGAATTAGAGGAAGTTGTTGAATTTTTAAAAGATCCTTCAAAGTTTTCCAGATTAGGTGGTAAGATTCCAAGAGGTGCACTTCTAGTGGGTCCTCCAGGTACTGGAAAAACGTTACTTGCAAGAGCAATTGCAGGCGAAGCAAATGTTCCTTTCTTTTCTATTTCAGGATCAGATTTTGTTGAAATGTTTGTAGGTGTCGGCGCTAGTAGAGTTAGAGATATGTTTGAACAAGGTAAAAAAAATGCACCTTGTATAGTTTTTATTGATGAAATAGATGCTGTTGGAAGGCACCGTGGCGCTGGTCTTGGTGGCGGGAATGACGAAAGAGAACAAACTCTAAATCAACTTCTTGTGGAAATGGATGGTTTTGAAGCAAATGCGGGTGTAATTATAATTGCCGCAACAAATAGACCAGACGTTCTTGATCCAGCATTGCTTAGACCAGGAAGATTTGACCGTCAAATAACAGTTAATAACCCTGATGTAATGGGAAGAGACAAAATACTTAAAGTTCATATTAAAAAAATTAAAGTTTCGCCAAAATTTGATTCAAAAATTATTGCAAGGGGAACTCCAGGTTTTTCTGGAGCTGATTTAGCAAATCTAGTTAATGAAGCTGCATTATTAGCAGCTAGAAAAAATAAAAGAATGGTTACACTTGAGGATTTTGAAAGTGCGAAAGATAAAGTGATGATGGGTGCTGAAAAAAGATCTATGGTCATGTCAGAAGATGAAAAGAAACTTACAGCTTACCATGAAGCTGGTCATGCAGTAGCAACTCTTCACTCACCAGCCTCTGATCCAATACATAAAGCAACTATAATACCGAGAGGTAGAGCATTAGGTATGGTTATGAGACTTCCTGAAAAAGATCAACTGTCTATGAGAAAAGATCAGATGAAAGCTCATTTATTAATTGCTACTGGTGGAAGAATTGCAGAAGAAATGATCTTTGGGAAAGATAAAATTACAAATGGGGCAGCAAGTGATATACAAATGGTGACAAATCTATCAAAAAAAATGATTACTGAATGGGGTATGAGTGAAAAATTAGGTCGTCTAAGATATAACAATGACAGTGAGGAAGTTTTCCTAGGGCATTCCGTTGCACAATCAAAAAATTTATCTGATTCTACAGCAAAATTAATTGATGAAGAGGTTAGATTTCTTGCAGAAGAGGCTGAAAATAATTGTAGAAAAATTCTTCAAGATAATATTGAAGAACTACATATAGTTGCTAAGGGACTTTTAGAGTATGAAACATTATCAGGTGATGAAATTAAAGATTTAATCAAAGGTATAAAGCCAACTCGTGATGATTTTGATAATGATATAAACACACCAAAAAAACCAGCTACATCTGTTCCAAAAACAGGCGGATCTGCTCCTGCTCCTGCAAACTAATTTAATTACTTCACTTTATTTATTTTTTTGAATAAAAGACATAAATGTCTAAAATATTTGGTACCGATGGTATACGGTGCTTAGTTAATGAGGAACCTCTTTCTGCTGAAACTTGTCTAAAAATTTCAAAAACAGTTGCATTTCTTCTAAAAAAGAAAAATTCTAAAAATAGCAGGGTTGTGATTTGCAAAGATACTAGATTATCTGGATATTTATATGAGCCACTTGTGACAGCTGGATTTATTTCTATGGGTATGGATGTAATTTTAGTCGGCCCCCTTCCAACACCAGCCGTCCCATTAATGATTAAAACTTTAAGAGCAGATATTGGCGTAATGATTACAGCTTCTCATAATACATATGAATATAATGGACTTAAATTTTTTGATAGCACCGGAACAAAGTTAAGTTCATTGATAGAACAAAAGGTTGAAAAAATAGTATTAGATAATAAAAAATATTCTAGAATCTCAAACAACACATTTATTTCTGGAAATGCAAGAAGACTGGAAGACGCCTCAGGTAGATACTCAGAATTTTTAAAAAGCACTTTGAATAAAACATCTTCTAAGAAAAAACTAAAAATTGTTTTAGATTGTGCGAATGGAGCCACATATAATATAGCTCCAAATTTATTCTGGGAGCTAGGTCATAATATAATTGCCATAAATAATAATCCAGATGGCTTAAACATTAATAAAAATTGTGGTGCAGTCGATATAAAATCACTCTCACAAAATGTCATAAAAGAAAAAGCTGATATTGGATTTGCATTTGATGGTGATGGAGATAGGTTAATAGTTGTAGATGAAGAAGGAAAAGAAGTTGATGGTGATAAAATTATAGGTTTGTTATGTAAAAGTTATGTAAAACCTCAGAAAAAATCCAACCAACATGATGTTATTATAACGGTCATGTCTAATATGGGATTAGAAAATTATCTCACAAATAAATTAAAATTAAAGATTAAGCGAACATCTGTTGGAGATATAAACGTTATAAATCAAATGAAAAAATCCAAATCTATGATAGGTGGGGAACAATCAGGACATATAATATTGTCAGAACATTCTAATACTGGTGATGGAATTTTGGCAGCTCTAAAAATCACTGAAATTTTAATATCAAATAAAAATAAGGCGAGCAAACTTTTTGATTTGTACAATGACTTTGTCCAAGAAAAAATTAACTTAAGTTATAAAACAAAGAATACCAAACTGTTAAAAATTCTTAATAAGTTAAAAAATGAAAAACTATATAATAATAAAAAAATCAGATCTCTTGTAAGGTTATCTGGAACTGAACCATTAGTTAGAATACTAGTCGAAGGGCAAGAAATTACCGAGGTTAAAAAGAAGTCCCTAGAAATAAAAGAGTTAGTGAGGCCTTATCTTGGTTAATAAATTTTTAGTACCTGCTGGTTTTAAAGATAGTCTAAATTTTGATGCATCTATCGAGCATAAATATAAAAATAGAATAATAAATTATTTTAGAGATAATGGTTTTACTTTAATTAAGACTCCACTAATTGAGTTTAGCAAAAATTTAGACAACAATACTTTAAGTTTAAAAACTAACAAAAAAAAAGATCAATTAAGTATTAGAAACGATATAACTCCACAAATAATTAGAATTGCTTCATCTAGACTAGCCAAAAAAATACGACCTCTCAAATTATGTTACTATGGAGAAGTTGTTAGAAAAGTCGGAACTATTTTAAGACCTGAAAGGCAATTTCAGCAAGTTGGTGCTGAGATTATTGGATCTGAAAGCTATAAGGCTGATGTAGAAATTATTAATCTTGCTTACGAAACTTTAAAAAAAATTGGAGTTAAAAATATTGTTATTGAAATTACAGCGCCATTTTTTCTCGATAGTTTGCTTAAAAAAATAACAAATAAAGATTTAAAAAATAAACTAAAAAAATATATTAAATTAAAAGATATTAATAATTGTTTAAAGTTATTGAAAAAAAATGAATTATATAATTCATTTAAAACTTTACATTTATGTTCTGGGGCAATTCAAAATAAAAAAAAATATATTTCAAAGTTAAATAAAGTAATAGGCTATAACAATGAAGTAGAAAGACTAATAAAAATATCTAATCTAATTAAAACTTCAAAGAATGATTGTTTAAATATAGATTTTTTTGACTTACAAAAAAACAAAAATTACTACAAGGGTATAAAATTCACATTTTTTGCTAAAGATGTAAGGGGTGAAATTGCTGGAGGAGGTCGATATAACTTAAAATATAGCTCTAATTCTGAGACTGCAATAGGATATACGTGTTACATGGATACAATTCTAAGATCCTCATCGTTGATTAATCAAAATAAAAGAATTTTAATCGCATTCAATACGAGTGATAAAATTAAACAAAAATTAATAAATAAAGGTTATAGTTTATTTAAAACTTTTGAAGATAATAGTGATATAAAAAAAGAGGCAAAAAAATTTGGAATCAAGTATTATTTGATGAATAACATAGTTAAGCAGATCTAATGTTTTATACAATAGTTGGAACCCAGTGGGGAGATGAAGGAAAAGGTAAAATTGTTGATTGGATTTCTTCTAAAGCTGACTTAATAGTCAGATACCAAGGTGGAAATAATGCAGGTCATACAATTAAAGTAGATAATAATGTTTATAAACTTAATTTATTACCTTCAGGAATAATTAATAATAAAAAATGTGCTATTGGAAATGGCGTTGTTTTAGATCCGTGGGCACTAATTAATGAAATTAATAATCTTAAAGAACAAGGAATAGAGGTAAACGAAGATAATTTATATATTGCAGATAATATTTGTTTGATCTTACCTATTCATAAACTTCTTGATGAAATTAATGAAACCACAAGAGGAAAAAAAGAACTAGGAACAACTAAGAAAGGCATTGGTCCAGCATACGAGGATAAAGTAGGTAGAAGAGCAATAAGAATTTGTGATTTAAAAGATCCAACATTTTTAAAACAAAAAATTGATAACCTTTATGAATTCCATAAAGATAAAATTGCAAAACATATTCATAAAATTACACATAATTATTATGAAGAACTTTTGTCCATGTCTAATTATCTTAACTCTTTTAGTGTTCCATTATGGAAAATAATAAATGAATTAGGTCAAAAAAATAAAAACATTGTTTTTGAAGGGGCGCAAGGTTCAATGTTGGACATTGATTTTGGTACATATCCTTATGTTACATCATCAAATACAATATCAGGTCAGATATTTTCTGGCACAGGTTTTAGTTATAGAAATGACCACAAAATTTTAGGAATCACAAAGGCGTATACTACTAGAGTTGGATCAGGACCATTTCCAACAGAGTTAATGGATGAGATTGGAGAGCATCTTGGTGAAAAAGGTCAAGAATTTGGGACAGTCACAAAAAGAAAAAGAAGGTGTGGTTGGTTTGATAGTGTACTTTTGAAACAATCAATTAAACTTAATGGTATTACTGATATTGTACTTACTAAACTTGACGTCTTAGATGAATTAAAAGAAATTAATGTATGTACTGGATACTTAATTGATAACAAACACTATGATTATTTACCTAGCGAAGAATTTTTATTTGATAAAATTAAACCTATTTATAAAAAAGTTGCTGGTTGGGAAAAATCAACAGCAGGGATTAACAAATTTGATGATCTTCCTGAAAATGCTAATAAATATATTAAAATACTCGAAGATCTTATGGAAACTAACATTTCAATTGTTTCGACAGGGCCAGACAGAAAGGAGACAATTGATATAAACGGAACTTTATCTAATATTTGAAATTTCTTTTTGAAGTTTTTCTAATGCTTTCTCTTCAATTTGCCTTATTCTTTCTCTGCTTATTTTATATTTTTTACTCAATTCTTCTAACTTTAATGGATTTTCACTTAGTTTTCGAAGTTTAATAATTTCTTTTTCTCTTTCGTTCAAAACTTCAAAAGCTTTTGAAAATAAACTTCTTCGATAATCAAGCTCATTTTTATTTTCAATTATTCTGTCCTGAGTTTCTTGTTTATCTTCTATTAAATCCTGCCATTCAGTATCATGTTCTTCACCTAGTTTAACATTCAAAGATTGATCTGAAGTAAAAAGTCTATTTTCCATATCGATTACTTCACCTTCTTTTACATCTAGTCTAGTTGCAATCTCTCTAACATTTTCTGGTGACAAATTACCTGAATCAATCGAGGTAAGTTGATTTTTAATTTTACGTAAATTAAAAAAAAGTTTTTTCTGGGCTGCGGTAGTTCCAATTTTTACCAAAGACCAACTATGTAAAACATATTCTTGTATTTGAGCCCTTATCCACCACATTGCATATGTTGCTAATCTAAAACCTTTTTCTGGATCAAATCTTTTTACTGCTTGCATGATTCCAACATTGCCTTCTGAAATTAAGTCAGTAACAGGTAAGCCATATCCTCTATACCCCATTGCTATTTTGGCGACTAATCGAAGGTGACTTGTAACTAGTTTATGAGCAGCATCTGAATCTCCATGTTCCTTATAACGTTTAGCTAACATGTACTCCTCTTCAGCAGTAAGCATTGGAAATTTTTTAATTTCCTGCAAGTATACTGCTAAATTTCCTTCACTTGATAGTACTGGTAAATTCATAATACGCCTATATCACAAATAAAATATAATTTAATATTTAAGCAATAATTCAATTAAATTCTTAAAATCTTCAGGAATTTCAATATCAAAATCCATTCTTTTTTTTGATGTAGGATGATCAAAACCAAGATGATAAGCATGCAATGCTTGTCTTTCAAAATTTTTTAAAATCATAAATTTATTAAATGTATTTTTATCTTTTCCAAATTGATTAATTTTACTTTTTCCATAAATCTTATCACCAATTATAGGAGAATTTTTAGAAGTTAAATGAAGTCTAATTTGATGTGTTCTTCCAGTATGTAAATGGCAGTCAACTAAACTAGCAATACCAAATGTTTTTTCTAATTTAATATCGGTTTTAGAATATTTTCCAAAACCCTTATTATTTAAACTCATTTTTTTTCTATTTTTTCTATTTCTCTCTATGTACCCTTCAATTGATTGATTGTTAGGAGTTCCCCAAACTATTGCTTTATATCTACGAGATATCGTATGTTCTTTGAATTGTTCGGCTAAATTAACATGAACATAATTATTTTTTGCAACAACAAGAATTCCACTTGTATCCTTATCTAAACGATGGACTATTCCTGGTCTAGCATTATCATCTAAATTACTTAGTTGATTATTAGTGTAATGCATAAGAGCATTCACTAGAGTGCCGCTTTCATTTCCAGGAGCTGGATGCATTACTAAATTTGGAGGTTTGTTTATAACAATTAAATCTTCATCTTCAAAAATAATGTTTAAGTCTATATTTTCAGCTGAATGTTTTGTTTCTTGTTTCAAGATAATATTTATAAAGTAATTTTCATTTTCTTTAGTTATGTAAGACGGATCTTTTATTTCCTTTTCATCAAGACTGACATTGCCATTTAATATTAAAGTTTTTATTTGTGTTCTTGAATATCCTTCCAATTTTGAAACGAGCACTTTATCTAATCTTTGTGAACTTAATTGTTTATTTATAGTTAATTTAAGATTATAGAATTCGTTCATGTATCAAAAAATTCTTAAATTTATTGTAATATTTTTAGGTATATTAATTGTTATTTGTTTTTTAGCTCTAGTTTATGGTTTGTATATAAAAACAACAAAAAAACAAAGTAATTTAGAAACAAATTTAATTGAATATAATTTAAATTTAGAAAAAGGGCACAAAATTACAGATATAGATATGATTGATAATAATCGGATTTTGTTTACAATAAAAAGTAATGATAAAGTTTATGCTTTAATATATGATATAGATACATCAAATATTACAAAAATAGATACATCTAATGAATAAAGATAATAATTTTGAAAATAATTTAAAAAAACTTGAGTCTATTGTAGAGAAATTAGAAAATGGTGAAGTTGATTTAGAAGAATCTGTAAAACTTTATGAAGAAGGAATGAATTTAAAAAAAGCATGTGAGGAAAAATTAAAAAGTATTGAAAGCCAAATTAAAAAAATCAAGCAAGAAAACAATAAAGTTACGAAAGAAGATTTTAAGTAATTTTCAAATTTGAGTAAAAATCTAAAAATAAGACTTGATCAGCTTTTAATGGATAGAAATCTAGCTGATACTAAATCAAAGGCTCAATCTATGATTATGGCCGGTCAAGTTTATGTAAACGATAAAATCATTACCAAAAGTGGTAACAGTTTTAATGAAAACTCAAAAATAAAAATTAAACAACTACATCCTCCATGGGTATCAAGAGGTGCATTCAAATTACTGAAAGCGATTGATTATTTTAAGATTGATATTGAAAATAAAATTTGTCTAGATATCGGTTCATCAACTGGTGGATTCACAGAAGTTCTTTTAAAAAAAAACGCTAAAAAAATATATTCTATTGATGTTGGTACAAATCAACTTCATGAAAAATTAAAAAAAGAAAAAAAAATTATTAGTATAGAAAATTTTAATGCTAAATATTTAGATAACTCAATAATTTATGAAAAAATTAATTTAGTAGTCTGTGATGTTAGTTTCATTAGTCTAACAAAGGTTATAGAACCTAGCCTGAAGATTTTATCAAGTAAAGCTGAGATTATTTCACTAATTAAGCCACAATTTGAAACGAATAAAATAAATTTGAAAAAAGGTATTGTCAAAGATCCATTGATTCATGAACAAGTATGTAATGATATATCGAATTGGTTTAAAAAAACAATTAAGGCTGAAGTTGTAGGTTTAGTCGAAAGTCCAATAACTGGACCAAAAGGAAATAAAGAATTTTTGATTTATAGTATTTTAAAGAAATCTTAAACAATGATCAGCTATAGTTGTGGCAACCATTGCTTCACCGACAGGAACAGCTCTTATACCAACACACGGATCATGACGACCTTTAGTAGATATTGTTGTTTCTTTTAATTTTGTATTAATTGTTTTTTTTGGGGATAATATTGAGCTTGTAGGTTTTACTACAAATCTAGTAATTAATTCTTGGCCCGTTGTAATACCGCCAAGAACTCCACCATTATTATTTGAAAGAAATAAAGGTTTTTTATTTTTTATTCTCATTTCATCAACATTAGAAATTCCAGTTTCATAAACACTGCTAAATCCATTTCCCATTTCTACTCCCTTAACAGCATTAATAGACATCAATGCCTTAGCAATATCAGAGTCTATTTTTTCATAAATAGGTTCGCCTAATCCAGCTGGCAAACCTTTCACTCTAATTTCAATTATTGCACCCAAAGAGGAACCAGATTTTCTTGCAGTTTGTATTTCGTTTTCCCATATTTTAATAATTTCTTTATCAGGACTCCAAAAATTATTTTTTGGAATAAAATTATTATTCCAATTATCATAATTAATTTTATGATTACCTATTTGAATTAATGCACCTGTTATTACAACTTGATTTTTAATTTTATTTTTTATGATTTTTCTTGCTATTGCCCCTGCTGCTACTCTCATTGCAGTTTCTCTAGCACTAGATCTACCACCACCCCTATAATCTCTTATGCCATATTTCTTCCAATATGTATAATCTGCATGACCTGGTCTAAATTTACTTTTGATATCACCATAATCCTTTGATCTCTGATCTTGATTGTAGATAATTAGAGAAATAGGATGACCTGTTGTTTTTCCCTCAAAAGTTCCAGACAGTATTTCAACTTTATCCTCTTCTTTTCTTTGAGTTGTAAATTTTGACTGACCAGGTTTTCTTTTATCTAAATAGGGTTGAATATCTTTTTCAGTTAAATTTATGTTTGATGGCACTCCATCGACAACACAACCAATAGCTTTGCCATGGCTTTCTCCCCATGTGGTAAAGTTAAAGATTTTTCCTATTGAATTAGAAGTCATTTTTTAGAATTTGTAAATTCACCTAATAATTCTGATACACTTTTACTCTCATCAACTGCAACCATTCCTACAGTATGATAGCCACAATCTACATGTTGTATCTCACCAGTAACGGCACTCCCAAGATCACTTAAGAGATACAAAGCAGAATTTCCAACATCTTGCTGATTTACATTTCTTTTAAGTGGAGCATTAAGCTCGTTCCATTTTAGAATAAATCTAAAATCACCTATTCCTGATGCTGCCAAAGTTTTAATTGGCCCAGCACTAATAGCATTAACTCTTATATTTTTTTCTCCCAAATCAACTGCTAAATATCTAACACTTGCCTCTAAAGCTGCTTTTGCAACTCCCATAACATTATAATGAGGCATAACTTGTTCTGATCCATAATATGTTAAAGTTAAAATTGATCCACCATTATTCATTAAAGGTTCTGCTAGCCTACAAGCCTCAGTAAAAGAATAACATGATATATGCATAGTTTGTTTAAAATTATCAGAAGATGTATTGTAATATTTACCTCTTAATTCATCTTTGTTGGAAAAACCAATTCCATGAACAAGAAAATCTAATTCACCCCATTTATTTTTAAGTGTTTCAAAAACGTTATACATACTTTGTGAGTCTGAAACATCACAAGGAATAATAGTGTTAGACCCTATTTCTTCTGCAAGTGGCTGAACTCTTTTCTTAAGAGCTTCTCCTTGATAAGTAAGTGCAATTTCTGCTCCCTGTTCTGCTAATTTTTTCGCAATACCCCAAGCAATAGATCTGTCATTTGCCACTCCCATAATCAGACCTTTTTTATTTTGCATCAACATATTGTAAATCAGTGTTTTTTTATAAATATAGATATATATACTTATAAAATAATATTCATATCTATAATATGCAATCAAATCAAAAATTAATAAATTCTGATAAAAAACCAATTGTACTTTTTCAAGAATGGTTTGAAGAGGCAAAGAAAAGTGAAATCAATGATCCAAATGCTATGAACCTTGCTACTATATCTTCTGATGGCAAACCCAGCTCGCGAATTGTTTTACTTAAATCATATGATGATAAAGGGTTTGTTTTTTACACAAATTCAAATAGCAAAAAAGGTAGAGCAATTAAAAACAACAATAGTGTAGCTTTAAATTTTCATTGGAAAACACTTCAAAGACAAATAAGAATAGAAGGTAATGTTTCACAAATTTCAAACGTTGAAGCTGATGAATATTATAATTCAAGACCACTAGGAAGTAGAATAGGAGCATGGGCTTCATTACAGTCAGAAGAACTAGATGATAGATCGACATTAACTAAAAGAGTAGAAGAGTTTGAAAAAAAATTTTCAGATAATGATGTACCAAGACCTTCACATTGGAATGGTTACTTAGTAGCACCTATATTAATTGAATTTTGGCAAGATATGCCATTTAGATTGCATGACAGACTTGAATTCCGTAGGGAAAATGATGGTTGGGTTAAAAGAAAATTATATCCTTAATTATCTTCTTTCCATTTTTGTAAAATCCATGAACTAGAATTTGATTTATTGTCACCACCTATACCCCAAAGTAACTGTATATTGTTTTTTTCACAGAATATTGATTCTGGTGTTGTACTATTATTTCTATCACCTCCATTTGCAAATTTAATAATTGATTGTGGATATTTATTTTTTACTTTTTTAAGACCATCGATGCACGTCTTATCTCCGTCATCAAATTCTATAACATCAATAACATTTTTTAACTCATTCATAATTATAGTTCTTTCAATAAAAGGAAGAAATTCCTTACCTTTCTTTTTTTGAAGCCATAAATCAGAATTTAGCAAAACTACAACTTCACCATGTTTAGCAGCTTCTTTAATTAATTTTATATGACCACTGTGAATTGGGTCAAAACCTCCACTGACAACAACTATTTCACGCATACTTGCTTCTCCATTTTTCTGGATCTTCTAAAAATTCTTTTAAGTTTGAAACCTTATCTTCAGAATATATTTTTTCACTTTCAATATAATTTATTACATCTTTCCAAGTACACAGTGAGTGCATATTTACATTTAATTTAAATAATTCTGATTCATTGAAATTAAAAATATCATAATAAAATATTACAAATATATCTTTAACTTTTAATCCAGCTTCACGCATTGCGTTAATAAAAATTATTTTACTACCTCCATCAGTCGCTAGATCTTCAACTAAAAGAGCTTTTTGATTTTTTTCAAACTCACCTTCAATTTGTTTGTTTTTTCCAAAACCTTTTGTTTTTTTTCTAATATAAATCATTTGTTTATCTAATTTTTGAGAAATAAAAGCAGCATAGGGAATTCCAGCGGTCTCTCCACCAGCAATAATTTCTGTCTCAATATTATTTTTAGTTAAATAATCTATGGCTTTATCAATTATAAAATTTCTTTCTTTTGTAAAAGAAATAATTTTTCTACAATCAACATAAACAGGACTAGCCAAGCCTGATGTAAGAGTAAAATATTTATCAAATGAAAAATTAATAGACTTTATATCTACTAATATTTTAGCTATCTCTTTAGACATTTTTTTTAAGTTATTTGAGCAATATGTTCAAATGATAAATTTCCAGGGACAATCATTATTGGTATTCTTAGGTTTGTTATTTCATTACTCACCAGAGAAGTTATTATTGGACCAGGGTTTTTACTATTTGGATCAGTATTGGCAGCTAAAACAAGAACATTAATATTTTTTTCCTCATCTAATAATTGTTTTAATTCAGCTATAGTATCCCCCTCTCTTAAAGAGAGCGCAGGATAGTCACCTGTTCTTTCTTTGACAAATGAGGCAGCTTTTTTAAGAATTGTTTCTGCTTCTTCTCTAGCTTCTTCTTTCATAATGTCCGTAACACCCTTGGTTGTTAGAACATCCAAAGGTTCTATGAATGTTGCAATTATAATCTTTCTTCCTGTTTTTTTTGATCTTGCACAAGCATATTCAAGAGCTATATTCATTTCTTCTGAATTATCTGCGACAACTAGAATATATCTATCATCACTCATTTACTTCTCCTAAATAAAGCAGCAGCAATAAAACCTGAAACTATTGAAAAGATAATTACAAAAACTCCGTATGTAGCTGCATTTTCATTAGCAAAGTCAAATATTTGACTTCCTATACCAGTTTTTTTTATAACTATTTTTTTTTGATCAGTACTCATAATTGTATTATTTCTTATATAGTAAATATCAACATTATAAATCCCTGGTATTGTATTTGTTGGAAAAAAAACGCTAGTTTGAAATAATTTATCTTTGATCTTTTTCATTTCAAAACTTTTATAAAATGATTGTTCTTTTTTTATTCTAACAAAATTTTCATTCCAACTTTTCTGGTCATTTTTGAAAATAAAATTTTGATTAAAAGTTTTATTATTTAAAATTTTTTCAAAACTTAGATCCGCATTAATTAATATCGATTCAGGCAAGATTTCGTTAATTTCTTTTGAGGAGGATAAAAAGAATAAAGATGGAATGTTACTATAGGTAACGTATTGATTATTTATCCATATTCCAAAATACCTCTCTTTTTTTTGTATTCTCATTTTTGATGGCGGCCCTTTTATTGTCAAAAGTGTCTCATGATCATTTTTTAGTAATCCAAAAATAATAATTTCTTTTCCATTAAAATCTGTTTTTAATTCAATACTATCCTCAGATAAATCAAAGTAAATTTCTTCAGCATGAAGAAGATTATAAAAAAAAATTACAGTCAATAAAATTGTTAGATTAAAAGCAAACTTTATATATAAATTTTTAATCATCTATTTTTGTCACTTCTAAAATATAAAATTCCAAATAAAATCCTATTAATGCAAAAATTGATACTAATAAAAAAGATGCTTTCTCAATCAATATATCAACCACTAATATATCTTTTTGCATAAGCATATAAATTGGAATTACAGTGGATAAAATAATAATACTTAGTTTTGCAAATAAAACATTAAATAATATGTCTGTAAATATTTTATTTAGATCTTTTTTAATAAATACTCTGAAATTTGACCAAATATATATTTTGTTAAATGAATTTATAACAATTATTAGAATTAAAAAATATTCAATATTCTTTAGATTAAAATCAATAGTTGTAAAAATAAAATATATAAAAAGACAAACTATGATCAATAAATTAATTGAAAAATTAAATATTGAAATCATATCATTACCAACGAAAATAAATCATTTGGCCTTAAAACTAGATCTGTAAAAATTTTACCACAGACACCCAGTACTAATATAGCCAAAATACCTCTTAAATATTCTGCTTTTAATTTAGAACCAAAAATTACACCAATTTGTGCACCAATTACTCCTCCAAATATCATTAGTGCAGACAGCACAATATCTACATTATAATTTATGTAGGATTGAAAGAATGTTGCATTAGCGGTAACAAAAATGATTTGAAATAATGATGTCCCAACTACTATACTTGTTGGCATTCCAAGTATGTATACCATTGCAGGTATCATTATAAATCCTCCTCCAACTCCCATCATTGCTGACATTATTCCAACTGCAAACCCTATTATTACAGGTGGTATCGCGCTTATATAAAGTTTTGATCTATGGAAGCGAACTTTGAATGGAAGTCCGTGAAACCAAGAATGTTGATGTAGTTTTGTTCTTTTAATGTTTTTTACTCTATACTGTTTTATTGTTGTTTTTGCGCTTTCAAAAGCCATACTAAAACCAATAAAACCTAAAAAGAAAAGAAATAATAACTGAATAACTAAATCTATTTGCCCAAAGTTTTTTAGATAACTGAAAATATTTACACCAACTGTGGAACCAATTAAACCTCCTATTAAAAGGAATATACCTATCTTTATATCAACATTTCTTTTTCTCCAGTGAGCAATAAAACCTGAAACTGAAGTTGCTAAAACGTGCGGAGCTTCAGAACCAACAGCTACAACAGGAGGTATGCCTAAAAAAATTAATAGTGGTGTCATTAAAAATCCACCACCAACACCAAAAATTCCTGAAAGTATTCCTATACTCATACCAATAAAGATAATGAGAAAAATATTGACGTTCATTTCAGCTATTGGAAGGTAAATTGACATGTTTTTTTATAAATTTTATATAATTATTACTTAATAAGTACAAATTATATTTATTTTAGAAAATTATATAAAATTATTTAGTACTATGATTCCTATATAACTAACAATTCCAACACAACAAGCTGCAGAAAAACCAACATAAAATGGTCTTATGCCTAAGCTTTTTAAAGAAACTAAATTTGTACTTATACCAACAGCTGCCATTGCTATTGCTAATGAATACTCAGCGATAGATTTAATAATATTAATGATTAATTGCCAGTTATTATTAGTTAATATTTCAAAAGCTAAATTACTATTTTGAATTCCATAATCTCCAATTGATCTTATAAGACCCATAAGAATAAAACCAATTATGAAAATTGGAAACATAGATATTAATGATGGTTTGCTGTTGTTTTCACCAATATTATTTCTTAGATAGATATAGCTTATCGTAGGAATGACGATTATCATACTGACATTTCTTACTAATTTTGTAATCGTTGCTATATCCATAGTTTTTGGTGAATTGAATTGTTCTGCATATATCAATCCAGCACCGGCAACTTGAGCTGTCTCATGTATTGAAGTTCCAAGAAATAATCCTGATGATAACTCATCTCCGCTGAAAAGATAATATGCCATAAATGGATAGAGAAACATTGCAATTATTCCAAATATTGTAATATTTGCTATGGCATAAGCAACTTCCTCTTTATCAGCATTAATTGCAGGACTAGTTGCTACAATTGCGGATGCTCCACAAATACTTGTTCCAACTGCAATTAATGATCCCATTTTTGAAGAAACATTTAATAACTTGCATAAATAATTTACAAACAAGATTGATATAATAATACACGCAACAATTAGAGGTATTCCAACTATTCCAACTTTAAAAATATCTAAAAGTCCAAGTCTAATACCAAGACATATTATTCCTAATCTTAGAATAAATTTTAAAGAAAACTTAATTCCTTCTAATAAAAAATTATTAATATGAAATATATTTCCTATCAAAAGACCAAATATTATTGAAAGCATTATTGGTGATATTGGACTTTTTCTTAAATTTAAAATTTCTTTTCCGATAAAATCGCTTAGATATATACCTGAATAAGCAATTACAAAACAAAAGACAATTCCTGGGAATATTTTATATATTGAACTTACCATTAAGAATATTCTTTATACAAAAAAAATATTTTTTACATATTTATGTTAAAGTTAGATATTTTTTGCAGTATTCCATTCTTCTTGAGTATTAACATTGAAAAAATTCTTTTCCTGGCTTTTGTCGAATTCAACAAATTTATATTTGTGTTTTTTAACCCAAAACATAATTTTACTATTTTTTAATTTTAACTCATTTTCTAAACTAGTTATTAACGATATATGCCACATTGCTATTACAGGATGATATCTACTATTTGATCTTGCAATCAATATTTTTATATTTTCATCATATGCCTTTAAAAACTTATCTAAAAGATTATCGGGTAAAAATGGGGTATCACTTGGAACAGTAAAAACCCATTCTTTTTTTGTGTAATTTTCTTTAGTCCACAACATAGATGTGTGAATCCCTGCTAAAGGTCCTACAAAACCTTTGAATCTATCTTCAATTATTGGGTAATCAATTTTCTTAAAACTTTTTAAGTCATTAGCATTTATTATTATTTCATTATTATATTTTTTTAGCTTATTTATTATTTTGTCTAAGATTGTAATTCCATTTATTTTTGCAAAAGCTTTAAATCCACCTCCAAATCTTTTTGACTGACCTCCAGCAAGTATAGCAAACAAAATTTTTTTCTTATTTATGGTCAATTCTATGTTCCCCAGAAAGTGCTAAATATTTTTTTCCCTTTGCTCGTCCAATAAGTGTCAAATTCGAGCCTCTCGCCAGCTCTACACCCCATGCTGTGAATCCTGATCTAGAAATTAATATTGGAATACCCATTTTTATAGTTTTAATAACCATTTCACTAGTTAGTCTTCCTGTGGTGTAAAAAATTTTATTTGAAGAGCTAATTTTTTTTAAAAACATAAAACCAGCAATTTTATCTACAGCATTATGTCTCCCAACGTCTTCCATATAAATCAATGGTTTATTATTATGAATAATAGCACAACCATGTATTGCTCCTGTTTCTAAATATAAGCTCGGTGTTAATGTAATTTTTTTTGAAATTTCATAAATCCATTTATGTTTAATTTTCTTTTTGGATTTTAATTTTGATTTTTTTATTTCAGCATAGATATCGCCAAATACCGTACCTATTGCACAACCACTAGTTGTTATTTTCTTTCTTAATTTGTTTTCATAATTTGTTCTACGTTTTGTTCTTACAACAACCACACCTAAATCTTTATCATTTTCAACTTTTGTAATTATGTCATTTTTCTTAAGCATATTTTGATTCAATAAATACCCAATTGCAAGATATTTTGGGTGATCACTAATAGACATTAGCGTTACTATCTCTTGATTATTAAGAAAAATTGTAAGAGCTTTTTCATTAATAACTTTAGAAATTATTTTATTTCCTTTCTCATCAAAACCATTTAGTTTTGTAATTAAGGACTTATTATTAATATCAGGTGAGACTAAATATTTCTCTTTTTTTGCCATATGTTGTAATTAAACTAATAATATAAATGAACATATTAGAAATTTTCACAAATTCCATACTATTAATTATTACTTTAGATAATGAACTATGGGACATTATACTTTTATCATTATTTGTAAGTTTTACTGCCCTAATTATTGCGTCATTATTAGGATTTATACTAGGGTATTATTTTGCAATTTATAATTTTTATTTCAAAAAAATTATTTTAATAATTATAAACTCATTGATGGGAATTCCTCCAGTTGTAGTTGGTTTAATTGTTTATTTTATTTTTGCATCAGGTGGACCTTTAGGTATCTTACAACTTCTATACACACCTTCTGCGATGATTATTGCTCAAACTATAATAATTTTTCCAATAATTACCTCATTATCTCATGAGATATTTTCTAAAAATTGGTTTGAATTTAAAGATCAGATAAGATCCTTAAATATTCCTTTTTGGGGTTCTGTAAAACTTTTATTTAACCATAGTTATTTTTTATTAATAACAACATTATTATCTGCTTTTGGAAGAGCAATTTCAGAAGTTGGTGCAGTTATGATTGTGGGTGGTAATATTGATCATTATACACGAGTAATGACAACCGCTATATCGTTAGAAACTAGAATGGGAAATTTAGAATACGCTATGGCATTAGGTTTAGTTTTAATATCAATAACAATAATTATTTACTCGCTTGTATATTTATTAAATAATAGATCTATTAAATGAAAATAGTAGGATTTGTTGGCTGGAAGGACTCAGGGAAAACAACTATTGCAACTAAAATTATACATAAACTTAGCTCTAAAAATTTTCGTGTTGCTTCAATTAAACATGCGCATCACGAATTTGATATAGATCATGAGAATACAGATAGCTTTAAGCATAGATTAGCAGGATCTTCTCAAGTAATAGTTAGTTCATCGAAGCGATGGGTTAAAATATCAGAGCTAAACAATTCAAAAGAAAAAACATTAGATGAATTAATTAATCAACTTTCAGAAATTGATATTGTAATAGTGGAAGGGTTTAAAAATGAAAATCACCCAAAAATTGAAATAATTAAAAATGATAATGATAATTACTTATTTACCAAAATTAAAAATATAAAAGCTATTATTTCAAATAATAAAATTAAAACTGACTTGAGAATTTTTAAGAACGATGAAATTGATAATATAGTCGATTTTATTTTGAGAGATTTTTAATGAATAAATCACCTCTAACTAAAAAACAAATTGTTAATTTATTTAAAAAACAAAAGATTGTAATTTTTAACTCTGAAAAAATTAATTTAGAAAATTCAGAGGATAGATTTCTTTATGAAAATATAAAAAGTAAAATTAATTTACCTCCTTTTAATAATTCTGCTGTAGACGGTTATGCTATTTTAAAAACAGATTTAAAAACAAAAAAAGTTTTTTTTTGTAATAGACGAATAGCAGCTGGAGATAACAAAAATATAAAAGTAAAACCTGGTGAAGCAGTTAGAATTTTTACTGGCGCAAAAATGCCTTCGAATTCATCAACTGTAGTTATGCAGGAAAATACATACAAGAAAGGAAATAAAATTCATTTAATTAAAATTCCAAAATTTGGAGATAATTATAGATTAAAGGGTGAAGATATAAAAAAAAACCAAAAAATATTGGAAAAGGGGTCTAAATTAAATCAACAAAATATAAATTTAATTGCTGCTACTGGTATTAGTAAAATAAAAGTATTTAAAAAAATTAAAATTGGTTTCTTTACAAGTGGTAATGAATTACGAAAACCAACTAAAAATTTAAAAAATTCTGAAATTAATAATTCAAATTATTATAGTTTAAATAATTTACTTGATAAGAATTTTATAGAAAAAAAATATTGTGGAAATCTCAAAGATAATTTTAAATCTATTAAAAACAAAATTTTTAATACTTCAAAAAAATTTAATGTAATAATAACTGCTGGTGGTGCATCTGTTGGCGATGAAGATCATTTAATTAAAGTTTTATCTGAAATAGGTAAGATATATTTTTGGAGAGCAGCAATAAAACCAGGGAGACCTATTGCAGTTGGAAAAATAAATAAATGCTACATAATTTGCTTACCAGGTAATCCAGTTTCTGTTCAATTACTATATGCAATGTTAGTAAAACCATTAATAGAAAAAATATCTGGCGGAAATTTTAAGCTCCCATCTTCAAGTAAAATTACAGCAAATTTTTCTATGAAGAAAAAAACAAAAAGAATGGAGTGGTTACGTGTAAATAAAGAAACTATAAATAATAAAAATATTGCAAATAAATTTCCTAAACAAGGTTCTGGAATGATCAGTTCAATATCCTATTCAGATGGTATAATTGAAATTGATGAAAATGTTTCTCAAGTAAACAAAGGAGATATATTTGATTTTTATAATTACGAAAGTTTATTTTAATTTTTAATTTTAAATTTATAACGAATTACAATTTTATCTTTAATTTTTTTACAACTTAAATATTCATAGTTGGACTGATCACAATAATGTTCAAAGTCTGCTTCAGCCAAGGGATCAGTTGCAATAATTTTAATAATTGTATCCTTGTTTAATTCTGAAGCAAGTTTCCTAGCCTTAAGCACGGGGATAGGACATTCTGTACCACTAGTATCAAGAACTAATTCTTCATTTTCAACTGAATCTTTCATAGTTTTCTGATACTTAATATATAGTATAATATTAATTGAAATGGATAAATTTGTTTCTCAAACAGAAACTTCTTTAAAAAAGAAGAAAAGACGTTGGACTCCAAAAGGAAGACAAGTCGAAGATAAATATTTAGAAGAAGTTTCTAAATTGTTTTCAGGATTAATATTTAAGCGAGATGAATTAATAGAATATTTGCATATATTACAGGATAAATTTGGTGTTTTGTACGACAAACATCTAGTAGCTTTATCTACTATTATAAACTTACCACTTTCTGAAATTTATGAAGTTGCAACTTTTTATGCTCACTTTAATATTGTTAAAGATAGTAAAGATTATAACCCAGTGAATGTTGTAAGAGTTTGTGAAAGTTTAACGTGTGAATTATTTGGAGCACACAAATTACTTCAAGATATAAAAAAATTAGAAAATAAAAATATAAAAGTCGTAGCTGGTCCATGCATGGGAAGATGTAATGTTGCTCCTACTGTCTGCGTAGGAAAAAATTATGTTGATGTGGCTAATTTTGATAAAGTTAAAAAATCAATCGATGAAAAAAGTTTTGAACCCTTCATTCCAGATTATATAAATTTATCTACTTATAAAAATAATGGCGGTTATGAAATTGCCAACAAAATACGTAATGGGGCAATTTCAAAAAAACAAGTTTTGGACTCATTAAATGAAAGCGGATTGAAAGGGAAAGGTGGCGCTGGATTTCCTACTGGAAAAAAATGGGAAATTGTCTCAAATTACAATGGTAAAAAATATGTTGCTGTTAATGGTGATGAAGGTGAACCAGGAACATTTAAAGATAGGTCATATTTAGAAAGTGATCCACATAGATTTTTAGAAGGAGCTTTAATTGCCTCCTATTTTATAAATGCTCATAAAGTTTACATTTATATGAGAGATGAATATCCAGCAGTTATAAAAATTTTAATTGATGAAATAAATAAAATAGAAGATGAAGAAATAATTCCAAGAGACTTTTTCATAGTAAGAAGAGGTGCAGGAGCCTATATCTGTGGAGAAGAATCAGCAATGATAGAAAGTATTGAAGGCAAGAGAGGATTGCCAAGGCATAGACCACCTTATGTGGCTGAAATTGGTTTATTTGGATGTCCTACTTTAACAAATAATTTAGAAACTCTTTTTTGGGTAAGAGATATAATTGAAAAAGGAGCAAAGTGGTTTGCTGAAAAGGGGTCCAATGGAAATAAGGGTTTTCATAGTTTTTCAGTATCAGGAAGAGTAAAAAACCCAGGAGTAAAAGTTGCTCCAGCTGGGATAACAATTCAGCAATTAATCGATGAGTATTGTGATGGTATGGCCGATGGACATACTTTTAAAGGATATCTTCCAGGAGGTGCATCAGGTGGTATTCTCCCTGCTACAATGAATGATATTCCACTTGATTATGGATCGAAAGAATTAATGGATGCCGGATGTTTTTTAGGTTCAGCGGCAGTAGTTGTTTTATCGGATCAAGATAATATGAAAGATGTTGCACTTAATTTACTAAAATTTTTTGAAGAGGAAAGTTGTGGTCAATGTACACCATGCCGTTCCGGTACGGAGAAAACTGTAAAATTAATGCAAGAAAAAAATTGGAACAAGGAAAAATTAAAAGATTTAAGTGAAGTCATGGCTCAAGCATCAATATGTGGTTTAGGTCAAGCTGCAACAAACCCTTTAAATTCTGTTTTAAAATATTTTAGCAATGAAATAACTTATGACTAAAGAGAAAATAAAATTTTATTTAAACGAAAAGTTAGTTGAAGCAAATGCTGATGAAACTATTTGGCAAGTTGCAAATAGACTTGGAACAGAAATCCCACATTTATGTTATTCAGATAAACCTGGCTATAGAGCAGATGGAAATTGCAGAGCATGTATGGTTGAAATTGAAGGAGAACGTGTGTTGGCAGCATCTTGTATTAGAAAGCCAACTGAAAGTATGAAAGTAAAAACTTCTTCAGAAAAGGCTAAAAAATCTAGAGAGTTAGTTTTTGAATTACTTCTAGCAGACCAGCCAAAAAAAGTAATTGCTCATGATAATAATTCTGATTTTTGGAAATGGATAGAAAAAGTTGAAGTTAAAGAAAGTAGATTTCCAAAAAAAACTTCATGTCAGGCAGACGTTTCTCATCCTAGTATGGCTGTAAATCTAGATGCATGTATACAATGTAATCTTTGTGTAAGAGCATGTAGAGAAGTCCAGGTAAACGATGTCATTGGAATGGCATATCGAGGAGAAAATTCTAAAATTGTATTCGACTTTGATGATCCAATGGGTGATAGCACATGTGTAGCATGTGGTGAATGTGTACAGGCTTGTCCTACTGGAGCATTAATGCCAGCATCCATTGTAGATAAAGATGGTGTTGGCCATAGTAAGGTTGATAAAAAAATTGATAGCGTTTGTCCTTATTGTGGTGTGGGTTGTCAGATAGAATACAATGTAAAAGATAACAAAATTAAATACGTTAATGGTGTTGATGGTCCTGCAAACAAGAATAGATTATGTGTAAAAGGGAGGTTTGGATTTGATTATGTAAATAATCCAGAAAGACTTACAAAGCCGTTGATTAGAATTAAAGACAAAGCAAAAGATTTACATCCAAACATTAATTTTTCAAATATTCATGAATATTTTAGAGAAGCATCTTGGGATGAAGCTTTAGATTATGCAGCACAAGGATTTTTAAAACTTAAAAAACAAAGAAATGGTAAAAGTAATCTTGCTGGATTTGGATCAGCTAAATGTTCAAATGAAGAAGCATATTTATTTCAAAAATTAATACGAACTGGTTTTAATACTAATAATGTTGATCATTGTACAAGGCTTTGTCATGCATCATCTGTAGCTGCTTTATTAGAAACTATTGGTTCAGGAGCTGTTACTGCTCCATTCTATGAAGTTGAACATTCTGATGTGATAATAGTCATTGGAGCAAATCCGACTGAAAATCATCCAGTAGCAGCAACTTTTTTTAAAAATGCTGCAAAAAAAGGTTCCAAATTAATTGTGATGGATCCAAGAGGTCATTCCTTAAAAAAACATGCAACTCATATGTTGCAATTTAAACCAGGATCTGATGTTGCTCTCTTAAACTCAATAATGAATGTTATTGTCGAAGAAAATTTATTTAATTCCGAATATATTAAAAAACAAACTGAAGGATTTGAAAAATTAAGAAAACATTTAATGAATTATTCACCTGATATAATGGAAAACGAAACAGGTATCGACCCAGAACTTATAAGAGAGGTAGCACGTTTATATGCCAATACAAATAAAGGAATAATTTTTTGGGGTATGGGAATTTCTCAACACACACATGGTACCGACAATGCTAGATGTTTAATTTCTCTAGCTTTAATGACAGGGAATGTTGGAAAAAGGGGATCCGGTTTACATCCTTTAAGAGGACAAAATAATGTTCAGGGAGCGTCAGATGCCGGTCTTATACCAATGATGTATCCTGATTACCAATTAGTTGATAAAGATAATAATAAAGATTTTTTTGAAAAACTTTGGAAAACTCCTTTAGATGATAAAAAAGGTCTAACTGTTGTTGAAATTATGGATGCTATTCATGAGAATACAATTAAAGGGATGTATATACTTGGAGAAAATCCAGCAATGTCTGATCCTGATCTTAATCATGCAAGAGAAGCTCTACAAATGTTAGAGCATTTAGTTGTTCAAGATATTTTTTTAACTGAAACAGCTACATATGCGGATGTTATTTTCCCAGCTTCAGCATGGCCTGAAAAAAATGGAACAGTTACTAATACTAATAGACAAGTACAGATGGGAAGAAAAGCTTTAGACTCTCCAGGTCAAGCTAAAGAAGATTGGTGGATAACAAACGAACTTGGAAAAAGAATGGGTTTAAATTGGAAATATAAACATCCAAAAGAAATTTATGAAGAAATGTCACTAACAATGCCTTCATTAAACAATATATCTTGGGAAAGATTAGATAATGAAAACTCTGTAACTTATCCAAGCAAGTCTCCAACTACACCAGGAGATGAAATTGTTTTTGGTGATAAGTTTCCAAACGAAAATGGTAAAGGTAAATTTATTCCAGCTAGTGTTACTGCACCAGATGAGGTACCTGATAAAGAATTTGCGATGATACTAACCACAGGAAGGCAATTAGAGCATTGGCATACTGGAGCTATGACTAGAAAGGCATCAAATTTAGATGCCATTGAACCAGAACCTTCGGTTTCAATATCACCTAAAGATATAATTAAAAATAATATGAAAGCTGGAGATAAAATAAAAGTCACAACTAGAAGAGGCTCAATAGATATAAGAGTAAGGCAAGACAGGGCGATTCCTGATGGAGTCATATTTATTCCATTTTGTTATAATGAATCTGCCGCTAATCTTTTAACTAATCCAGCTTTAGATCCATATGGAAAAATTCCTGAATTTAAATATTGTGCTGCAAAAATTGAGAAGTTATAAATATTTTATGATAAAAAAAATATTAATAATTTTATTTCTTGTATTTAGTCCAATCACAGCATGCTCTACATTAAGTGAATTAAACGAAAGAGTAAAAGGTGATGGAGTTCCTTATATACCTGGGATTTAATTTATAAAATTCTTGTCGAATTTATAATTTAATATAAATGCAAAATAGATGCCGCGTTAGCTCATTTGGTAGAGCAGTTGATTTGTAATCATCAGGTAGTCAGTTCGATTCCGACACGCGGCACCACTTAATAGTATTTAAGTTGAGTAAAACTGATATAAAGCAATCGATGTTGCATTAGAAACATTCAAACTATCAATGTCAAATTTTAAATTATTTTTCATTTTTATCTGAATTATTTCATCACATTCCTTTTTTACTAATTCTCTAATACCTTTTCCTTCAGAACCAAAAACTAATACTGATTTTTGTGAAAAATTTAATTTTGAATTTTTATTTTTCGAACTGTCAAAACCATAAATCCAATAATTATTTTTTTTAAGAAAAGAAATAGCTCTTCTAATATTTGTCACTCTAATATAATTTACAATTTCTGCAGCACCGGAAGCTGATTTATAAAGTGATGAAGTCAGTTCTGGTGAATTATTTTTGCCAACTATAATTCCTGCACAATCAAATAATGCACATGATCTCATTATTGAGCCAATATTTTGAGGGTCAGTTACTTGATCTAAAATTAATATTACTGATTTTGATTTTTTACATTCTACTTTTACAAATTCTTCTAAACCTGGCCGAGTAAGATCTTTTGTTTTTAGAACTACTCCCTGCGTTGTGTTTTCATTTCCAAATCTTCTTGTGAATTCATTTTGAGGAAGAATGGTAATTTTTTGTGTATTAGATTCATATTTTTTGGCAAAATTTGTGTGATTTTTACTAATTATAAGCTCAATATTCTCTCTTTTATCATTTTGAAGAGCTGCCTTAACAGAATGTTGACCAAAAATTGTATGAATTCCTTGATTTTTATTAGATTTATTATTTCTAAACTTAGTCATGGTTTAATATCACAGATTTGTCTAATTAATACAATCTAGATATGTACAAAAAGGCATTTTTTGTCTAAAAGGCCGTTGCTTTTACGAGTATACGTATTTTGCAAAGGTGAAGCTGCTGTTTTAGATTGACATATATACTAATTTATTAGTATTGGCCAATTTCTTCAAACGGAGGGGTGGTCGAGTGGTTAAAGGCAGCGGACTGTAAATCCGCCCGCGTGAGCGTACGTAGGTTCGAATCCTACCCCCTCCACCATTATGGAGGTAATGGGATGAAAGCATTAAAGTGAGTGTGTGAAGCAGTCAGTTTAGTTGCGGGTGTAGCTTAGTGGTAAAGCTCCAGCCTTCCAAGCTGGCTACGAGGGTTCGATTCCCTTCACCCGCTCCATAACAAAATATTATTGGGGTAAAAAAATGGCTAAAGCAAAATTCGAAAGAAACAAACCGCATTGTAACATAGGAACCGTTGGTCATGTTGACCATGGTAAAACAACATTAACCGCTGCTATAACAAAAATATTAGCAGAGACAGGTGGAGCAGAATTTACAGATTATGCAAACATTGACAAAGCACCTGAAGAGAGAGAGCGTGGAATAACTATTTCAACTGCACACGTTGAATATGAAACTGAAGCAAGACACTATGCACACGTTGACTGTCCTGGACACGCCGATTATGTAAAAAACATGATTACTGGTGCTGCTCAAATGGATGGAGGTATTTTAGTTGTTAATGCAGCTGACGGACCAATGCCTCAAACAAGAGAACACATACTTTTAGCAAGACAGGTAGGCGTGCCTGCTCTTGTAGTATACATGAACAAAGTTGATCAAGTAGATGACAAAGAATTAATTGATCTAGTTGAAATGGAAATTAGAGAACTTCTTACTTCATATGAATTCCCAGGTGATACTATCCCAATCATTAAGGGTTCAGCTTTAGCAGCTCTTGAAGGCAGAGATGATGAAATTGGAAAAAATTCAATTATGGAATTAATGAAAGCAGTTGATGAACATATACCACAACCTAGCCGACCTGTAGATCAGCCTTTCTTAATGCCAGTTGAGGATGTTTTTTCAATTTCTGGTAGAGGTACGGTTGTAACTGGAAGAATTGAACAAGGTCAAGTTAAAGTTGGAGAGGAAATCGAGATCCTAGGAATAAGAGAACCTCAAAAAACTACTTGTACTGGAGTTGAGATGTTTAGAAAACTTTTAGATTCTGGTGAAGCCGGAGATAACGTTGGTGTTCTTCTTCGTGGAACAAAAAGAGAAGAAGTTGAACGTGGTCAAGTGTTAGCAAAACCAGGCTCAATAAAACCACATACAAAATTTAAAGCTGAAGCATATGTATTAAAAAAAGAAGAGGGTGGAAGACATACGCCATTTTTTTCAAACTACAGACCTCAATTCTACTTTAGAACAACTGACGTGACTGGAACAATTAAATTACCAGAAGGAACAGAAATGGTAATGCCTGGTGATAATATTGCTATGGAAGTTACTCTTTTGTCACCAATTGCAATGGATAAAGGTTTAAAATTTGCAATCAGAGAAGGTGGAAGAACAGTTGGTGCTGGAGTTGTTGCTGAAATTATTGAATAGTTTTAGGGACCACTCTATCAGTTAGCTATTACTTATTAGGAGTGTAGCTCAACTGGTAGAGCACCGGTCTCCAAAACCGGGGGCTGCGGGTTCAAGTCCTGCCACTCCTGCCAAGAGAAATGAAAATATGAATATTGAAAAAAAGAAAACATCACCAGCTCTTTTTGTAAGACAAGTTAGACAAGAATTACAAAAAGTAACCTGGCCTCAAAGGAGAGATACTTTTATTTCTTCTGCAATAGTCATATTATTAATAATATTATTCTCGTTATTTTTTCTTTTAACCGATCAAATATGGTCTTTTTCAATAAGAAAAATAATTGAAATAGGTTCAGGTTTTTAATGAATAAAGCTAGATGGTACGTTCTTCATGCCTATTCAGGTTATGAAAAAAAAGTTGCTGACAGCATCCTAGACCAAGCAACAAAACTTGGAGTTAAAGAACATATCGAAGAAATATCTGTCCCAGTGCAAAATATTGTTGAAGTAAAAAGAGGTGTAAGGGTTAATACAGAAAGGAAAATATATCCCGGCTATATACTTATTAAAATGAGCTTAAATGATGATACTTGGCATATTATCAAAACAACTCCTAAGTTAAGTGGTTTTTTAGGTAACAAAGGTAAGCCAGTTCCTATAAGTAATGCTGAAGCAAAAAGAATATCTGAACAAGTTATTGATGGTGTGGAAAAATCTAGACCAGCGATAATGTATGATGTTGGAGAACAAGTAAAAGTAATTGATGGACCTTTTGCATCATTTAATGGAGAGGTCGAACAAATAGATGAAGATAAAGCAAGATTAAGAGTAGCTGTTTCAATTTTTGGAAGATCAACACCTGTTGATTTAGAATATTCTCAGGTAGAAAAGGTATAAACTATGGCTAAAGAAATTTTAGGTTTAATTAAATTACAAATTCCTGCTGGAGGAGCCAACCCTTCACCTCCTGTTGGTCCTGCCCTTGGACAAAGAGGATTGAATATAATGGATTTTTGTAAAGCATTTAATGATAAAACAAAAGATTTAGAAAAAGGTGCGCCAATTCCAGTTATTATAACAGCATACAAAGATAGAAGCTTTGATTTTACGACAAAATTACCACCAGTAAGTTTTTATCTTAAAAAAGCAGCAAAAATAAAAAAAGGAAACTCAACTCCTGGAAGATCATTAGTAGGTAAAGTCTCAATGCAGGATATTGAAAAAATTGCCAAAGAAAAAATGCAAGATTTAAATGCCATTGATCTAGATGGAGCAATGAACATGGTTAAAGGTTCTGCCGTTTCAATGGGTATGGAGGTAGTAGGTTAATGAAAATAACAAAAAATAGAAAACAAATGTTTAACAATTTTGACACTACAAAGATTTACGAACCGCTAGAAGCCATTAAAATTTTAAAAGAAAAATCTTTCGTTAAGTTTAAAGAAACTATTGATATTTCAATTAATCTAGGAATTGATAGTAATAAAACTGATCAAAATATTAAAGGTGTCGTAAATCTTCCAAATGGGACAGGAAAAACTGTAAAAGTAGCAGTAATTGCAAATGAGGACAAACAAAACGATGCAAAAAGTAATGGTGCAGACTTAGTAGGAAGTGATGACTTGATTGAAACAATTTCTAAATCAAAAATAGAATTTGATGTTTTAATTGCGACTCCAGATATGATGCCTAAATTAGGTAAAGTAGCAAAAATACTTGGTCCAAAAGGACTAATGCCAAACCCTAAGCTCGGTACTGTAACAAATGAAATTTCTCAATCAGTAAAAGACGCTAAGTCAGGTCAAGTCAAATTCAAAAATGATAAATCTGGTATAGTTCATGCTGGTGTTGGCAAACTAGATTTTAGCGAAGAAAATTTGTTAGAAAATATTAAAACATTTTATTCTTCAGTTAGTAAAAGTAAACCTGATGCTGTTAAGGGTTCTTTTATAAAAAAGGTTACCATAGCTTCAACTATGGGAGTTGGATTAAATATTAACCAAGCTAGCTTGCGTTAATTAATCCAATCGATGATCTATGATCATCACCTGTCAAAGACTGCAGGGGCATAAAGCTTAATTTCCTGCATAGACTGAAGCGAGTCATTGATTTGCTTCTTGACAGGCTTTAAATTAGTTTGGTGGGCAAACTAATTTTAGCTAATATTGGATCTTATGGGTCCAATTAAAACCGAGGTTGACGTGAAACGTTCTGAAAAAAAAGATTTTGTAAGTAATCTCAAAGAAGACTTTTCAAATGCTACTTCTGTGATTGTGGCTGAATATTCTGGGCTAACAGTTAATGAAACAGAGCAATTAAGAAAAGAAATGAGAGATAATGGAGCAAAGTTTAAAGTAACTAAGAACAGACTCACTAAACTTGCTATATCTGAAACTTCATTTAAAGATATTTCTGATCTTTTCAAAGGTCCAACAGCAATTGCTTATTCTGATGATGCAGTAGCACCAGCAAAAGTAGCAGTTAGCTTTGAGAAAAAATTTGAAAATTTTAAAATTATTGGTGGAGGTTATAATGGAGAGAAAATTGATAAAGAAAAAATTGATTTTCTTGCAAAATTACCTTCTTTGGATGAGTTAAGAGGAAAAATAATAGGATTAATATCTGCACCAGCTCAAAAGATAGCTTCAATTACAATTGAACCTGGAGCACAAATTGCACGAATAATTAGTTCTAACAGTAGCAATAAACAAGAGTCGAACTAGGTAATAAGGAGAAATAAATGGCTGATTTAAATAAAATTGTAGAAGATCTCTCTTCTTTAACTGTACTTGAGGCAGCTGAATTAAGTAAACTACTTGAAGATAAATGGGGTGTATCCGCTGCTGCACCAGTAGCAGTAGCTGCAGCTCCAGCTGCAGGTAGTGGAGAAGCAGCAGCAGAAGAGAAGTCAGAATTTGATATTGAATTATCTGAATCTGGCTCCAACAAAATTGCTGTTATCAAAGAGGTTCGCACCATCACCGGACTTGGCTTAAAGGAAGCAAAAGATCTAGTTGAAGGTGCTCCAAAACCACTTAAACAAGGAGTTAAAAAAGAGGAAGCTGAAGAAATGAAAAAAGCATTAGAAGCAGCTGGCGCTAAAGTGACATTAAAATAAAAAGTAAGAAGTAGGCCTTTATAAAGGCCTACATTATAAGTTTAATTAAAGGAGAAAAATGAGTTTAGATCACATTAATTCAAAAAAAATAAGAAAATCTTTTGGTAAAATTCCTCTTGTTACTTCTTTACCAAATCTAGTAGAAGTACAGAAAAGATCTTTCGACAATTTTTTACAATTAAGAACCGATCCTGAAAAAAGAGTCAACGCTGGTCTTCATTCAATTTTCAAATCAGTATTTCCAATTCATGATTATACTGAGAGAGCATCTGTAGATTATGTTAGTTATAATCTTGGCGTGCCAAAATATGATGTTGAAGAATGCTCGCAAAGAGGGCTTACATATGCAACTCCATTACTTGTAAACTTCAGACTTATTATTTGGGATATAGATGAAATAGCAGGCACCAAATCTGTAAGAGATATTAAAGAACAAGAAGTCTATATGGGTGACATTCCACTTATGACTAAAAACGCTACATTTGTAGTAAATGGTACTGAAAGAGTAGTTGTTAGTCAAATGCACAGATCACCGGGCGTATTCTTTGATCATGACTTTGGAAAAACACATACAAGCGGTAAATATCTTTTTAATGCAAGAATTATTCCTTATAGAGGCTCGTGGTTAGATTTTGAGCATGATGCAAAAAATAATATTCATGCAAGAATAGATAGAAAAAGAAAGTTTCCTGTAACTACTTTGTTTAAGTGTCTTTTAAGCGGTATGTCAGAAAAATACATTAAGGAATGTGAAGATAATAAAATTGATCCTGATCCAAAAAGAATACTTGGTATGACAGGTGAGGAAATCCTATCAATTTTTTATGATAATACTAATTATAAAAAGAATAATTACGGATGGTCTTTCAAAGAAGACCTCTCTTTTTTCAAAGCTAAGATCTTAAACTTTGACCTGTTAGATTCCAAAAATGGAAAAATAATTATTTCTAAAGGAACAAAAGTTAACCAAAAAATAATTAATGATTTAAAAAAGAAAAACATTTCTAATGTAACTATAAGTGAAGAATCATTAATTGGTTTCTTCATATCTTCTGATATTATTGATGAAAAAACTGGTAAAATATATTTCGAAGCAGGATACGAAATTGATGAAATTTTTTTACAATTTCTAAATGATAAAAATATTAATAAAATTGATATTCTTAAATCGGATAATATTGAAATTGGCTCATATATTAGAAATACTCTTCAAATAGATAAGGCAAGATCAAGAGAAGAAGCGCTTTTTGAAATTTTTAAAATATTGAGGCCGGGTGAACCTCCAACAATTGAAACTGCAGAAAACCTTTTCAATAATCTTTTCTTTAACTCAGATAGATATGATTTATCTTCAGTCGGAAGATTAAAAATAAATGCTAAGTTTAAAAAGAGTACTGAAATTGAACAAAGAGTGATTGATAAAAGTGATATTTTAGATGTTGTGAAACATATGCATAATCTTATCGATGGGAAAGGTGAAATTGATGATATTGACCATTTGGCAAACCGTAGAGTACGTTCAGTTGGTGAGCTTTTAGAGAATCAATATCGTATAGGATTGCTTAAAATGGATAGGGCAATAAAAGAGAGATTAAGTTCATTAGAGATTGATAATATAATGCCTCAGGATATTATTAATGCGAAACCTGTTGTTGCCTCAATAAAAGAATTCTTTGGACTTAGTCAACTCAGTCAATTTATGGACCAAACAAATCCATTAAGTGAAATTACACATAAACGCAGAGTATCTGCACTTGGCCCTGGTGGTTTAAATAGGGAACGAGCTGGATTTGAAGTAAGAGATGTTCACCAAACTCATTATGGAAGAATTTGCCCTATTGAAACACCTGAAGGAGCAAACATAGGTTTAATTAATAGTTTAGCATCATATTCTAGAATTAATAAATATGGGTTCATAGAAACCCCATATAGAATTGTAAATGCTGGTAAAGTCACTGATAAAGTAATCTATCTTAGTGCAATAGATGAAGAGGATTTCGTGATAGCACAAGCAAATGCAGATGTTGATTCTAAGGGTAAATTTGCTAACCAAATTGTTAGTTGTAGAAAGAATGGAGAATTTATTAATGTAGATGCTGACTCAATAGATTTAATGGATGTTTCTCCGCAACAATTGGTTTCTGTTGCTTCTTCTTTGATACCTTTCCTAGAAAACGACGATGCTAATAGAGCACTAATGGGTTCAAATATGATGAGACAAGCTGTTCCATTAATAAAACCTAAAGCTCCATTGGTTGGTACAGGAATGGAATATACAGTAGCTAATGATAGTGGATCAACTATTGTTGCAAAAAGAGAAGGAATAGTAGATCAACTTGACGCTAATAGAATAGTAATAAGAATAACTGACAAAAATGATAAGTCTTTAAATAAAATTGATATCTACAATTTATCTAAATTTCAGAGATCTAATCAAAACACCTGTATTACGCAGCGTCCACTTGTAAATGTTGGCGATAAAGTTGTGAAAAATCAGGTAATTGCTGACGGTCCAGCAACGGATTTAGGTGAACTTGCACTTGGAAGAAACGTACTAGCAGCATTTATGCCATGGAATGGTTATAATTTTGAAGATTCAATTTTAATATCAGAGAAGGTTGTTCAAGATGATGTATTTACATCTATTCATGTTGAGGAGTTTGAAGTAATGTCAAGGGATACAAAATTAGGTCCCGAGGAAATAACTAGAGATATTCCAAATGCAAGTGAGGAGATGCTTATAAATCTTGATGAAACAGGCATCGTTTATGTGGGAGCTGAAGTTAACTCCGGAGACATATTAGTTGGTAAAGTTACTCCAAAGGGTGAGTCTCCTATGACTCCTGAAGAAAAATTACTTAGAGCAATATTTGGTGAAAAAGCTGCTGATGTAAAAGATACCAGTTTAAGAGTTCCTCCAGGAGTTAAAGGAACAGTAGTCGAAATAAGAGTATTTTCTAGAAGAGGCATAGATAAGGATGAAAGAGCAATAAGTATTGAGAATAATCAAATTGAAAAAATTGCTCGTGATAGAGATGACGAGTTAAAGATTTTAGAAAAAAGTTTTGGAAATCACCTAAGAGAATTACTTAATAATCAAACTTATATATCTGGATTTGATACCTTCAAAAAAAATACTCAATTAAAATATGAGCAACTAGAAAGTTTAAGTCTAAACGAACTTTTGAAAATAAATATATTAGATGAGAAAAAAAATAACCAAATAGAATTATTAGTAAAAAATTATGAAAATCAACTTGGCAATATAAATCAAAAATTTGAAAATAAAATTGATAAGATTCAAAGTGGTGATGAATTACTTCCTGGAGTATTAAAACTAATTAAAGTTTTTATTTCAGTTAAACGTAAACTTCAACCAGGTGATAAAATGGCAGGAAGACATGGAAACAAAGGAGTAATTTCGAAAATATGTCCTGTTGAAGATATGCCTTATCTTGAGGATGGAACGCCTGTTGACATTGTCTTAAATCCATTAGGAGTACCAAGTAGAATGAATATTGGTCAAATTTTAGAAACTCACCTTGGGTGGGCTTCTGCATCATTAGGTAAACAAGTTAAAGAAATGTTAGAAAAAATTCAATCTGAAGGTCAAACTGATAATTTAAGAAATAAACTGCTAGAAATTTACGAATATGAAAACCATCAAAAAATTATTAAAAAGATGAATGATGATGAAATTTTAGAGTTAGGAAATAATCTAAAAGATGGTATTCCTTTTGCTACTCCAGTATTTGATGGAGCTAAAGAAAAGGATATTACTAATTTATTATCCATATCAGGTGTGTCAGGCACTGGTCAGGAAATCTTATATGATGGCATTACTGGTCAAAAATTTGAAAGACCTGTAACTGTTGGCTATATGTATATGTTAAAATTACATCATCTAGTTGACGAAAAAATTCACGCTAGATCTATAGGGCCATATAGCTTAGTTACTCAACAACCCCTTGGTGGTAAGGCTCAATTTGGTGGCCAAAGATTTGGTGAAATGGAAGTATGGGCATTAGAGGCTTATGGTGCTGCGTACACATTACAGGAAATTTTAACTATTAAATCAGATGATGTTGCAGGAAGAACTAAAGTTTACGAATCAATTGTTAAGGGGGATAATAATTTTGAATCTGGAACTCCAGAATCCTTTAATGTTATGGTAAAAGAGTTGAGATCTCTTGGTTTAAATTTAGAATTCAAAGAAAACTTAAAAGAAAATAATCTAACTAACCTAATAGGAACAAATGAATAAAGAACTTACAAATATTTTTAATCAGAATCAAGGCGTCCAAAATTTTAACAATCTTAAAATATCAATAGCTAGTCCAGATGATATTAGATCATGGTCATTCGGTGAAATTAAAAAACCTGAAACAATTAATTACAGAACATTTAAACCTGAAAAAGATGGTTTATTTTGCTCTAGGATATTTGGACCAGTAAAAGACTACGAGTGTTTATGTGGTAAATATAAACGAATGAAGTTTAGAGGAATAATTTGTGAAAAATGTGGAGTTGAAGTTACATTATCAAAAGTAAGAAGAGATAGAATGGGTCATATAGAATTGGCCGCTCCAGTATCTCATATTTGGTTCATGAAGTCTTTACCGAGTAGAATAGCTACACTCTTGGATATGACAATAAAAAATCTTGAAAAAGTTCTCTATTTTGAACAGTTTATTGTTGTTGAGCCAGGTCTAACAAATTTAAATAAAGGAGAAATAATTTCAGAAGAACAATACATTGACTATCAAGATGAATATGGTGAAGACTCATTTAGTGCCGCAATTGGAGCTGAAGCTATAGAACAAATGCTACTAAGTATTGACCTAGAAGCTGATTACAACCAATTAAAAATTGATCTTACTGAAACCAAATCAGAACTGAAAAAAACTAAAATTACTAAAAGATTAAAACTCATAGAGTCATTTATTCTTTCAAAAAACAAACCAGAATGGATGATCATGAGAGTTTTACCAGTAATTCCACCTGAATTAAGACCATTAGTTCCACTTGATGGAGGTAGATTTGCAACTAGTGATTTAAACGATTTATATAGAAGGGTAATTAATAGAAATAACAGATTAAAAAGATTAATTGATTTAAGAGCTCCTGACATAATAATAAGGAATGAAAAAAGAATGCTTCAAGAGTCTGTTGACGCATTATTCGATAACGGAAGAAGAGGTAGAGTAATAACATCCACTAATAAAAGACCACTTAAATCATTGTCTGATATGCTTAAGGGTAAACAAGGAAGATTTAGACAAAATTTATTAGGGAAAAGAGTTGATTATTCAGGAAGGTCTGTAATTGTTGTAGGTCCAAATCTCAAACTTCATCAATGTGGTATTCCAAAAAAAATGGCTCTTGAGCTATTTAAGCCATTTATATTTCATAAACTTGATATTTACGGTTGGGCAAATACAATTAAAGCAGCAAAAAAACTTGTTGAAAAAGAAGATCCCAGAGTATGGGATATTCTGGAAGAAGTTATTAGAGAACATCCTGTTCTTTTAAATAGAGCGCCAACTTTACATAGACTTGGTATTCAGGCTTTTGAACCAATTTTAATTGAAGGTAAATCAATCCAATTACACCCATTGGTGTGTACAGCTTTTAATGCTGACTTTGATGGTGACCAAATGGCAGTTCATGTTCCTTTAAGTCTAGAAGCTCAGCTTGAAGCAAGAGTACTGATGATGAGTACAAATAACATTTTACATCCAGCAAGTGGCAAACCAATTATTGTTCCTTCTCAAGATATTATTTTAGGAATTTATTATTTATCTATAATGAGAGATAAACAAATAGGAGAAGGACGAAGTTTTATTGATTTAAATGAAATATTAAAAGCTTTAGAAAATAATGACATTACACTTCATTCAAAGATCATAGCAAGAATAGAATCCTATGAAGGTAATTTATCTAAAGTTGAAACTACTCCTGGGAGAATGATACTAGGAAATATTCTACCTAAGAATAAAAATATAAACTTTGAAATTATAAATAAAGTTCTTACAAAAAAAGAAGTTAGTAACATAATTGATTCAGTTTATAGATTCTGCGGACAAAAAGAGACTGTCTTATTTGCCGATCATATCATGCAAATCGGATTTAAATATGCTGCAATAGCAGGTATTTCATTTGGTAAAGATGATCTTATTATTCCATCTGACAAAAATGATCTATTAAATACTACGCAATTAAAAGTTCAAGAATATGAAGACCAATATCAAGATGGATTAATTACTCAAGGAGAAAAATATAATAAAGTAGTTGATGCTTGGTCAGAGTGTACCAATAGAGTTGCTGACAAAATGCTGGATGTAATTTCTAGTCCTTCTGATGATCAACCCATTAACTCTGTTTATATGATGGCACACTCAGGCGCCCGAGGATCTGCGGCCCAACTAAAACAATTATCAGGAATGAGAGGCTTAATGGCTAAACCTTCTGGTGAAATTATTGAGAATCCAATTAAATCAAATTTTAAAGAGGGTCTATCGGTTCTAGAGTATTTTACTTCTACTCATGGAGCTCGTAAAGGTCTTGCAGATACAGCTCTTAAAACAGCAAGTAGTGGATACTTAACAAGAAGGTTGGTAGATGTAGCTCAAGATGCAGTTATTAGAGAATTAGATTGTAATACTAAAAAAGGTGTATTAGTTGAAGAAATAGTTGAATCAGGAAATATAACCTCACCTTTAACTGAAAGAATATTAGGCAGAACGCCAGTTGAAAATATTATTGATGAAAACCAAAATACCATTGTTAATTCAGGTGAAATTATCTCTGAAAAACATTTAGAATCTATATCAAAACTAGGATTGAGATCTTTAAAAATTAGATCAGTGCTCACTTGTGAGACAGAAGATGGAATATGTTCAATTTGTTATGGTAGAGATTTAGCAAGAGGAACTCCTGTTAATATAGGTGAAGCTGTTGGTATTATAGCCGCACAATCAATTGGAGAACCTGGTACTCAATTAACTATGAGAACATTTCATATAGGTGGAGCTGCAAGTTCTTCCGTTGAGCAATCTAATGCAACTGCAGCAGTATCGGGAACTATTGCATTAGAGAATATTAAAATTATTGAAGATAAATTTAAAAACAAAATTGTTTTAAGTAGAAATGCAAAAATAAATATCATTAATGGAACTGATAAAAAATATTCATCTACTATACCTTTTGGCTCTAAGATACTGGTCGACAATGGTGATAATGTTGAAAATAACCAACTATTAGCAGAATGGGATCCTTACACATTACCAATAATTGCTGAAAGAAATGGTTTTGTAAAGTATCTTGATTTGAAACAAGGAATTTCATTTAGAGAATCAATTGATGATACTACTGGTATTTCTAGTAAGATTGTTATTGATTGGAGTCAAAATCAAAAGAGTAAGAATTTTAAACCTGCCATTAACATATTAGATAATTTATCAGATGATAATTTAGGTAAAGAAAATTTATCTAACTACCCAATGTCAATTGATTCTATCTTAAGTGTAGAAGATGGGCAAGAGGTCTATGCCGGTCAAGTTATAGCAAGAATACCAAAAGAATCTTCTAAAACAAAAGATATCACAGGGGGTTTGCCAAGGGTTGCAGAATTGTTTGAAGCGAGAAAGCCAAAAGATCCTGCCATCATGTGTGAAATTGATGGTAAAATTTCATTTGGAAAAGATTATAAGAATAAAAGAAGAGTTATAATCACTTCTTTAGATGAAAAAGAATCTTTTGAAACCTTGATACCTAGGTCGAAATATTTAAATGTACAAGAAGATGATTTTGTTAAAAGAGGTGACATTCTTGTAGAAGGAACACCAGTACCTCATGATATTTTAAGAATCTTGGGTATTGAAGAATTAGCAAGATATCTTGTAAGAGAAGTCCAGTCTGTTTACAAACTTCAAGGTGTTTATATAAATGATAAGCATATTGAAACAATTGCAAGACAAATGTTACAGAAAGTTCTTGTTAAAGACCCAGGTGACTCAAATTTGATAGAAGGTGAGCAAATTCAAAAAAGAGATGTACTAAAAATAAATAATAATTTGTCTAAAGAAAATAAAAAAGAGGTTCTTTATGAACCAGTTCTTCTTGGAATAACTAAAGCAAGCTTGCAAACAAATTCTTTCATATCTGCAGCTTCATTTCAAGAAACTACTAAAGTGTTAACTGATGCAGCTACTCTTGGAAAAGTTGATACCCTAAATGGTCTCAAAGAAAATGTTATAGTTGGTAGGTTGATTCCAGCTGGTACAGGTAAAATGACATCAGATTATGAAAATATCGCTTTTGAAAGAGATCAGGAAATAATCTCCAAAAATGAGTCAAAAAACATAGAAAATTAGCAATTTTTAGTTATATCTGCTTGACTTTATTGTAATCAATTTATAAAGACGCGTACGATTTGTTAAAGGTCGTGGAGTAAAATCCAAACGCTTAACTAAAGGATAAAATGCCAACAATAAACCAACTTGTTAGAAAAGGTCGAACTACTGTTAAAAAGAGAAATAAGGTTCCCGCATTAGATAAAAGTCCGCAAAAAAGAGGTGTTTGTACAAGAGTTTATACAACAACTCCAAAAAAACCAAATTCGGCTCTCAGAAAAGTTGCTAGAGTAAAGCTAACTAATGGCCAAGAAGTTTCGGCATATATTCCTGGTGAAGGTCATAATTTACAAGAACATTCAGTTGTATTGATACGAGGTGGTAGAGTTAAAGATTTACCAGGAGTCAGATACCATATACTAAGAGGTACACTGGATACACAGGGAGTTTCTTCAAGAAAACAAAGAAGATCACTCTATGGAGCTAAAAGACCAAAATAAATATGTCTAGAAGAAGAGCAGCTGAAAAAAGAACTATACTTCCTGATCATAAATTTAAGGACCTTGTCTTAGCTAAATTTATGAATAGAATAATGCTTGATGGCAAAAAGTCTACTTCAGAAAAAATTGTCTACGGTGCTTTTGACTTAGTATCAAAAAAGACAGATAAAGAATCTATAGAATTTTTTCATGAAGCACTAAACAATGTTAAGCCATCTTTAGAGGTTAGATCTAGAAGAGTTGGAGGAGCAACATACCAAGTGCCAATGGAAGTTAGACCAAAAAGAGCTCAAACTCTTGCAATGAAATGGATCGTTGACTCTGCGTTAAAAAGAAACGAAAAAACTATGAAAGAAAGAGTTGCAAATGAAATAATCGATGCCTTTAATAATAAAGGGAATGCCGTAAAGAAAAGAGAAGAAACTCATAAAATGGCAGATGCAAATAGAGCATTCTCTCATTTCAGATGGTAAAAAAAAATGACTAGATCTCACCCATTATCAAAATACAGAAACATTGGTATCATGGCACATATTGATGCTGGCAAAACAACAACCACTGAAAGAATTTTGTACTATACAGGTAAATCTCACAAAATTGGTGAAGTTCATGATGGAGCCGCAACAATGGATTGGATGGAACAAGAACAAGAAAGAGGTATAACTATCACTTCAGCTGCTACAACGTGTTTTTGGAAAGATCATAGAATAAATATAATAGATACGCCGGGGCACGTTGATTTTACTATCGAAGTTGAGCGATCTCTGAAAGTTCTAGATGGAGCTGTCGCTGTTTTTGATGGAGTTGCAGGTGTTGAGCCTCAATCTGAAACTGTCTGGAGACAAGCAGATAAATATAAAGTTCCTAGAATGTGCTTTGTGAACAAGTTAGACAGAACAGGTGCTAATTTTTTTATGTGTGTTGATATGATTTCAGATCGTTTAGGGTCCTATCCTCTAGTTACACAATTACCAATTGGAATTGAGAGTAATCTTAAAGGTGTTGTAGATTTAGTTTCTAACAATGCGATAGTTTGGCAAGATGAAAGTTTAGGAGCTAAATTTGATATTGTTGAAATACCTGAGGATCTTAAAGAACAATCTGCAGAGTACAGACTTAAATTAATAGAAAAAGCTGTAGAGGAAGATGACTCAATAATGGAAAATTACCTGGAAGGTAAAGAACCAACCATTGAAGAGCTAAAGTTATGTATTAGAAAAGGTACTTTAAATGGCTCATTTGTTCCTGTGCTAACTGGATCAGCATTTAAAAATAAAGGTGTCCAACCCCTTTTAGACGCAGTTATTGACTATATGCCATCACCTACTGACGTTGCTAATGTAAAAGGTGTTGATGTTGATGATAACACAAAAGAATTATCAAGAAAATGTGAAGATAATGAACCTTTCAGTGCATTAGCTTTTAAAATAATGACTGATCCATTTGTTGGCAGTTTGACATTCGCTAGAATTTATTCAGGCACAATAAATACAAAAGATAGTGTTTTAAATTCTAATTCAGGAAAAAAAGAAAATATAGGTAGAATGCTATTAATGCACGCAAATAATAGAGAAGAAATAAAAATAGCAAATGCTGGTGATATTGTTGCATTGGTTGGGCTTAAAGATGTTACAACAGGTGAGACTTTATGTTCATCTGACAACCCAATAGTTTTAGAAAAAATGGATTTTCCTGATCCAGTAATTGAAGTTGCTGTTGAGCCCAAAACTAAGGTTGATCATGAAAAAATGGGTCAAGCTCTGGGAAGATTAGCTCAAGAGGACCCAAGTTTTAGAGTTACTACTGATCACGAAAGTGGTCAAACTATAATTAAGGGTATGGGTGAGCTTCATCTTGAAATTCTAGTTGATAGAATGAAAAGAGAGTTTAAAGTAGAAGCAAATGTTGGAGCACCACAAGTTGCATACCGAGAAACAATATCAAACACATACGATGTCGATTATACTCATAAAAAACAATCTGGCGGTGCCGGTCAATTTGCAAGAGTTAAAATTAAGTTTGAACCTGGAGAACCAGGAAGTGGTTATGAATTTATAAATCAAATTAAAGGTGGAAATATACCTACCGAACATATTCCTGGTGTTGAAAAAGGTCTAATTGCACAACAACAAACCGGTGTTATCGCAGGTTTCCCATGTATAGACTTTAAAGCCACTTTATATGATGGCGCTTATCACGATGTAGATTCAAGTGTACTTGCTTTTGAAATCGCCTCAAGGGCTGCATTTAGAGAAGGCATAGCAAAAGCTAAACCAGTATTACTTGAGCCTATGATGAAAGTTGAAGTTGTAACCCCTGAAGAGTATATGGGAGATGTTATTGGTGACCTAAATAGTAGAAGAGGTCAAGTTCAGGAGATGTCCACCAGAGGTAACGCAAATGTTGTAGATGCAATGGTTCCGCTTGCAAATATGTTTGGTTATGTAAACAATCTAAGGTCATTGTCTCAAGGTAGAGCTAATTATACAATGCAGTTTGATCATTATGAAGAAGTTCCCTCAAATGTTGCTGAGGAAGTAAAGGCAAAGTTAGCATAATGGAAAATCAAAATATTAGAATAAGACTTAGAGGTTATGATAACTCTCTGTTAGATACCAGTACGCAAGATATAATTAATACTGCTAAAAGAACAGGTGCTAAAGTTAAAGGCCCCATACCACTTCCCACAAGATTTGAAAGATTTACTGTAAACAAATCACCACACATAGATAAAAAAAGTAGAGATCAATTAGAAATTAGAACACATAATCGTCTTTTAGACATAATAGATCCAACACCTCAGACTGTCGATGCTTTAATGAAGCTTGACTTATCTGCTGGTGTAGAAGTGGATATAAAAATTTAAAATGCTTAGATCGGGTTTAATAGCTACTAAAATTGGTAATAGTTCGTTCTATCATGAAGATGGAAAGAATACACATGTAACTATTTTGAAAGTTGATGAATGTATAGTTGCCAGAACTAAAACATTTGACAAAGATGGCTATAATGCAGTTCAACTTACCTCAGTTGAAACTGATAAAGACATATCACATATAAATAAACCACAAAGAAAAATTTTCTCATCAATTAATATTAAACCAAAAAAAATTCTCAAAGAATTTAGAGTTGACAATAATAATATTTTAGAAGTTGGAACTAAACTTGATGTAAATCACTTTAAAGTAGACCAATTTGTTGACGCAAGCAGTATTTCTATAGGTAAGGGTTTTGCGGGTGTAATGAAAAGACATAATTTTGGTGGACTTAGGGCGTCACATGGTGTGTCGATCTCACATAGATCACACGGATCAACTGGCCAAAACCAAGATCCTGGTAGAGTTTTTAAAGGTAAAAAGATGGCCGGTAGGATGGGTAATAAAAAAGTAACTAAACAAAACTTAAAAGTTATTGATGTTGACATTGAAAACAACCTTTTAATGATTAAAGGTTCTATACCAGGTAAAAAAAACTCAATTGTCTATCTTAAAGACTCAGTTAAAAAATCAAAATGAAAATATCAGTTCTTAATTTAAAAAATAAATCTGTAGGAGATATTGACTTGGATTCAAATATATTTGGAGTAAAAACTTTTCCTGATTTGATACATCAATATATTAGGTATCAAAATGCAAAGTCTAGGCAAGGTTCACATAAAACTAAAAATAGATCTGAAGTAAGTGGACGTAGTAAGAAACCTTTTTCACAAAAAGGGACTGGTAATGCTAGACAGGGTAGTAATAAACCTCCTAACTTTAGAGGTGGGGCTGTTTCTATGGGTCCTCAAAATAGAAATTATTCTTTTAATTTGAACAAAAAAGAAAAAAAATTAGCTTTAAAGTCAGCTCTATCTACAAAGTTAATAGATGAAAAAGTTGTCATTATTGATACTTTTGAAATTAAAAGTTTTAAAACAAAAGAACTACACTCAGACCTTAAACAATTTGACTATAGATCTGCTTTGTTTATTCACTCTGAAACCGGAATAGATAAAAATTTTAAATTAGCATCTGCTAACATACCTAAAATATCAATACTAAGTCAAAAAGGTATTAATGTTAAAGATTTAATTAGTTTTGATAAAATTTTTATTGAGCAAAAATCTTTAAATGAAATAACAAAGAGGCTTTCATGAAAAACAAATTTAAACAGATTTCTCTTAATAAAGCTTACGAAATTATAAAAAGACCAATAACAACTGAAAAATCAACTAACTTACAACAGTTTAACCAATATTCTTTCATAGTATCTAAAAATTCAAATTCTTTTCAGATTAAAAATGCAATTGAGGCTATTTTCAAAGTCAAAGTAAGCAAAGTAAATACATCAATTTTAAGAGGTAAAGGTAAAACATTTAAGGGTCAATATGGGTTTAGGAAAGATACCAAAAGAGCAATAGTAACACTAATTGAAGGTAATACAATAGATTCATCATTGGAGATTAAGTAATGTTATTAAAGTTTAAACCAACAACACCAGGTTTGAGAGGCACTGTTCTTGTGTCAAAAAAAGAACTATCTAAAGAAAAACCTCATAAATCTCTTACGAAAAAGTTTAAATCAACTGGAGGAAGAAATAACCAAGGAAGAATTACTTCAAGAAGAATGGGTGGAGGAGTAAAAAGAAAATATAGAGTTATAGACTTTAAACGATCTAAAACTGATATATTTGCAGAAGTAATTAGAAATGAATACGATCCTAACCGGTCAGCTTTTATATCTTTATTAAAATATGAAGATGGTGAGCATAGTTATATTATTTCTCCTAAAAATATTAAAATTGGTGAAAAAATAGTTTCTGGTGAAAACGTTGCAATAAAAAATGGAAACTCTTTACCTTTAAATAACATACCTGTGGGTACCAATATTCATAATATTGAATTAAAACCTGGGGCAGGAGGTCAGTTAATTAGATCTGCAGGTTCTTCTGCACAGATTGTATCTAAAGAGCAACCTTTCGTTCAAATAAAATTAATTTCAGGTGAAATAAGACATATTAATAAAAATTGTAGAGCTACAATAGGTGAGGTATCTAATTCTGATCAAAAAAATATCAAACTTGGTAAGGCAGGTAGAAAAAGGTATTTAGGATTTAGACCAAAAGTAAGAGGCGTTGTAATGAACCCTGTTGATCATCCACATGGTGGTGGAGAAGGAAGAACATCTGGTGGTAGAGATCCTGTTACTCCTTGGGGTGTTTCAACTAAAGGTAAAAAAACAAGAAATAATAAGAAAACGGACATGTATATAATTAGAAGGAAGAAAAAATAATGACTAGATCAGTTTGGAAAGGACCTTTCGTAGATATTACATTAATTAAAAAAGCTGAGAAGTTATCTCAATCTGGAAGAAAAGAGGTTTTAAAAACATGGTCAAGAAGATCGACTATTCTTCCGCAGTTTGTAGGACTAACTTTCGGTGTTTACAATGGACAAAAATTTGTACCTGTAACAATTAATGAGCAAATGGTTGGTCACAAATTAGGTGAATTTTCTCCTACTAGATCTTTTAAAGGCCACACAGCTGCAGATAAGAAAGCAGAACAGAAATGAATAAAAATCTAACAGCAATTGCTAAAGATAATATGGTAAGGATAAGTCCTACAAAACTAACTATTTTAGTTAATAGTATTGTAAATATGAAGGCTAGTTCCGCAATAAATCAATTAAAATTCTCTTCCAAAAGAGTATCTGGAACAATTTTAAAAGTACTTAATGCTGCTATTGCAAATGCAGAAAACAATAAGCAACTAGACATAGACAAACTTTTTGTTAAAGAAGCCTTTGTTGGTAAAAGTTTAAGAATGAAAAGGTGGAGACCTCGAGCAAAAGGTAGAGCCGCTTCTATCATTAAGCCATTTAGTAAAGTAACAATCGTTGTTGAAGAAAGAGCAGAAATAAATAAGGAAACAAAATAATGGGACAAAAAGTAAATCCTTACGGCATCAGACTTGGTATTAATAAAACCTGGTCATCAAGATGGTTTTCTAAAAATGAATATACAAAGTTATTACATCAAGATTTGGAAATAAAAAAATATGTAGAAAAAAAATTAAAAAATGCAAGTATTTCAAAAATTAATATTGAAAGAGCCGCTAAAAAACTAAGACTATCTATCTATAGTTCAAGGCCTGGTATTATCATTGGAAAAAAGGGTGCTGATATTGAAACACTTAAAAATGATCTCTCTAAAATGTCAAATCTCGAAGTATTTCTTGATATAAAAGAAGTCAGGAAACCAGAAGTAGAAGCTAGATTAGTTGCAGAAAATATTGCGTCTCAGTTAGAAAAAAGAATATCATTTAGGCGAGCAATGAAAAAAGCTGTGCAATCAGCAATGCGATTAGGTGCTAAAGGAGTAAAGGTTGTTTGCAGTGGAAGATTAGGCGGTGCAGAAATTGCTAGAACCGAAAAATATCACGAAGGTAGTGTTCCATTACATACGCTTAGAGGTGATATAGATTATGCTACTGCAGAAGCAGAAACAACCTATGGGATCTGTGGAATAAAAGTTTGGATCAATAAAGGAGAAATATTATTAAAAGACCCATATGCAAGTGAGAAAAAACAGATTGATCAAGGGAGCGTTAGATAATGAACATGTTATCACCTAAAAAGACTAAATTTAGAAAACAATTTAAAGGTAGAATTCATGGTGCTTCTAAAGGTAACTATGCTCTTAATTATGGTAGTTATGGTTTAAAGGCCATGGAGCCAGAAAGAGTTACTTCAAGACAAATTGAAGCTGCTAGAAAAGCAATAACAAGATATTTGAAAAGAGCAGGTAGAATGTGGATTAGAATCTTTCCAGATGTTCCAGTATCAAAGAAGCCAGCTGAGGTAAGAATGGGTAAAGGAAAAGGGTCAATTGAATACTGGGCTTGTAGAGTAAAACCAGGAAGAATTATGTTTGAAGTTGATGGCGTAAATATAAATGATGCAAGAAAGGCCATGACTTTAGCAGCTGCAAAGCTTCCTATTAAATGTAAATTTGTTGAAAGAAATATCTAATGAATAAAAAAGTTAATATTGATAACAAAAAAATTAAAGATGAAATGTTGCAATTAAAGAAAACATTAATGAACTTAAATTTTCAAAAATCTTCTGGTCAGTTAGAAAAAACATCTAAAATTAAAGATACAAAAAAGCAAATTGCCAGATTGAACACAAAATTATCAAATATAAATGGAGAGAATAATGCCTAAAAGAATTTTATCAGGAGTAGTTGTTTCTTCAAACTCAAATAAAACCATTACTGTAGACGTAAATAGAAGAATTAAACACAAACTTTATAAAAAAATAATTAGGCAAACAAAAAAATATCATGCGCATGATGAGAATAATGAGTTTAATGTTGGGGATATGGTTTCAATAATTGAGTCTAAACCAATATCTAAGTTAAAAAAATGGAGAGCGATCTCAAATACAGGAAAAAAACCGTGATTCAAATGCAATCAAAACTTTTTGTTGCTGATAATTCAGGCGCAAGAACTATACAATGTATAAAAGTCTTAGGAGGTTCTAAAAGAAGATCCGCTTCAATTGGTGACATAATTGTTGTCTCAATTAAAGATGCATTACCTAGAGCAAAAGTAAAAAAAGGTGATGTGTATAAAGCAGTAATAGTTAGAACTTCTAAAGATTTTAAAAGACCTGACGGATCCGCAATTAGATTTGATAAAAATGCTGCAGTTCTACTTGATAAACAAGAAGAACCAATAGCAACAAGAATATTTGGACCAGTAACAAGAGAACTAAGAAGTAAAAAATTTATGAAAATAATTAGTTTAGCACCTGAGGTAATTTAATGAATAAAAAATTTAAATTAAAAAAAGGAGATGAGGTAATTGTGCTTGCTGGTAAAGATAAAGGTAAAACAGGAAAAATTATAAAAATGGTACCAAAACAAATGAAAGCGGTTGTCTCAGAAATAAATAAAGTCAAAAAGAACCAAAAACCAGACAATAATCAACCAGGCGGTATCATTGATAAAGAAATGCCCATACACATATCAAATCTATCATTTTATGATCCTGAATTAAAAAAAGGTATCAGAATTGGCTATAAACTTGATAAAAATAAGAAAGTAAGAGTTAATAAATCTTCAGGTAAGGAAATTTAATGAGTAGACTTTTAGAAGAATACAAAAATCAAATTAGGCATGAATTAAAGTCTAAACTTGATCTTAAAAATATATTTGAAGTTCCAAAAATAAAAAAGATCACTTTAAATATAGGTGTTGGAGAGGGAAAAGATGATTCAAAATTAATCGATAAGGCTTTAGACGATTTAACTCTTATTTCAGGTCAAAAAGCAGTTAAAACAATTTCAAAAAAAGCAATTTCAGGATTTAAAATTAGGGCTGGAATGCCTCTAGGTGTGAAAGTTACGCTTCGTAATAAAATCATGTATGAATTTCTTGACAGATTAGTAAATATTGCGATTCCAAGAATAAGAGATTTTAGAGGTTTAAATATGAAAAGTTTTGATGGGAATGGTAATTTTTCTATGGGAATTAAGGAACATGTAATATTCCCAGAGATAAATTTTGATAAGGTAGATAAGGCTAGAGGTATGGATATTACTATTTGTACATCTGCAAAAAATAATAACGAGGCTTTAGAATTACTTAAAAGTTTTAATATGCCTTTTAAAGACAACCAAGTTAATTAAGGAGTAAAATGGCAAAACTCAGTTCAGTTCAAAAAAATCTTTTTAGAAAAAAATTAATTAAAAAATATAAATCTAAGAGAGATACCCTTAAAGCTATGATAAAAAATAAAAACATTTCTTTGGAAGAAAGAATTTCTTATCAGAATAAACTAAATGATCTTCCTAGAAATGGGTCATCTATTAGACATAGAAACAGGTGTGAATTAACTGGAAGGCCAAGAGGGAACTATAGAAAATTTGGTTTATCTAGAATTAAACTAAGAGAGCTTTCAATGACTGGTGATTTACCAGGAGTTGTAAAGTCAAGTTGGTAGAAAGGGATAATATGGCTTTAAACGATTCACTTTCAGATATGCTAGCAAGAATTAAAAACGCTCATCAAGCAAATAAAGTATCAACTTTGTGTCTTAAATCAAAATTAAACATGAATGTTTTAAGTGTGCTAAAGGATGAAGGTTATATAAGGGATTTTAAAAATATTGAGGAAAGAAAAGGTGTAAACTCTATAAAAATTGAATTAAAATATTATAATGGAAGTCCAGTAATCAAAAAAATTAAAAGAATTTCAAAACCTGGTATAAGAAAGTATTCTAAAATTAGTGAGCTCAATAAACCATATGGAGGGTTAGGCATATCTATTCTGTCTACTCCAAAAGGAGTAATGTCTGATCATCAAGCTAAGATAAATAATGTAGGTGGCGAAATTTTGTGTGAGGTCTTTTAATGTCAAGAATTGCAAATAGCCCAATAAAAATTTCTAAAGAAGTAGAATGCTCATTCAGAGATGGAATCTTTTCAGCTAAAGGCAAACTTGGGCAAATGCAAACTACAATAAATTCAAATTTTGATATCAATATAAATGAAGAAGAAATAAAAGTTACTTCCAATATTGAAAATAATAAAGACCCCAATTGGGGAACTACAAGAGCTATTGTTGCAAACATTATTAATGGTGTAACAAATGGTTTTACAAAAACATTAGAATTAAACGGGACTGGATACAGAGCTAGTGTTTCTGGTTCTAAATTAAAACTAGAACTAGGTTATAGTCATGATATTAACTATGATATTCCTGCAGATGTAAAAATTGAATGTCCAAAACAAAATTTGATTAAACTTAGTAGTATAAATAAAGAGAAGCTGGGTGCAGCAGCCGCAAAAATTAGATCATTTAGAAAACCAGAACCATTCAAAGGTAAAGGAATAAAATATACCGATGAATATATTTTTAGAAAAGAAGGTAAGAAGAAATAATTTATGAAAGATAGAAAAGATAGAGTAAGATATAAAACTAGGAAAGTTTCTAAAAGAAATAGATTAAGTGTTTTTAGATCAAATAATCATTTATATGCCCAACTTATAGATGATAGTAAAGGTATTACACTTGCAAGCTCTTCATCTCTTGAAAAATCAATTAAAGATAAAAATCTACAAAGAAAAGAAATTGCTGAACTCATTGGCAAAAATATAGCAAAAAAAATCATTTCTCAAGGAATCAACAAAGTTGCTTTTGATAGAGGTAGATATAAATATCATGGGTTAATTAAAATACTTGCAGAGGCTGCAAGATCAGAGGGTCTTAATTTTTAGAGGTATATATGTTTGAGAATGATAAAAACGAGTTTAGTGAACACCTAGTAACTATTAATAGAGTTGCTAAAGTTGTAAAAGGAGGAAGAAGATTTGGATTTGCTGCTATAATGATAGTTGGTGATAACAAAGGCAGAGTAGGAATAGGGACAGGTAAAGCAAAAGAAGTTCCTGAAGCTGTAAGAAAAGCTACAGAAAATGCTAAAACTAAAATGATTAGAGTACACTTGAAAGAAAATAGAACAATTCATCATGATATTGTTGGACGTTTTGGTGCTGGTAAAGTAATTTTAAGAGCAGCTGCACCAGGAACTGGTATTATCGCAGGAGGTCCTATGAGAGCACTCTTTGAGTCTCTTGGAATTAAAGATGTTGTAGCCAAATCTACTGGCACATCTAATCCACATAACATGTTAAAAGCTACGTTAAATGCATTTAAGATATCTGAATCTCCAAAGTCAGTTGCTGCAAAAAGATCAAAAAAAATAAATGAAATAACCTCTAGTAAGAATAGTTAAACATGAGAATTAATGAATTAAAATCACCTCGAAGCTCTAGCAAGCAAAAAAAGAGAAAGGGAAGAGGCTCAGGCTCTGGACTAGGAAAAACTGCTGGAAGAGGTGTTAAAGGTCAAAAATCGAGATCCGGCGTTTCTATTAACGGCTTTGAAGGTGGACAAATGCCTATTTATAGACGCTTACCAAAAAGAGGGTTTAAAAACAATTTTAGAATAAAAACTCAAAGTATTAGTTTCAATATGTTAAATAATATAATTAAAAAATATAACCTTGATCCTACTGCAATTAAAGAAGATGAACTATTTAACAAAAAAATTTTTAAAAGATCAAAAGGAAGTTTAAAACTTCTTAATGTCGGAGAACCAACTAAATCAACTAATTTAGAAATTTCTTATGCTTCCAAAAAGGCTGTAGAAGTTTTAGAAAAATTAGGTGGCAAAATTAAACTCACAAAGAAATAAATGGCAACAGCTGCAGACAGATTAGCTAACAACTTAAACTTTGGAGCTTTAGGCAAGGCAAGGGAATTAAGACAAAGACTATTATTTACTTTAGGGGCATTAATTATCTTTCGTTTAGGTACATTTCTACCCATACCAGGTATTAATCCATTAGCTTTACAACAATTTTTCGAACAACAATCGTCAGGTATTTTAGGTATTTTTGATACATTTTCTGGAGGCGCACTTGGTAGAATGGGAATTTTCGCCCTCGGTGTTATGCCTTATATATCTTCATCAATAATAATGACCTTAATGCAATCTGCAATTCCTTATCTTAAATCTTTAAAAGAACAGGGATCAAAAGGGAGAAGGCAACTTCTACAAATTACTAGATATGTAACAGTTTTAATTGCAGCAGTTCAAGGATATGGAGTATCTATTGGTCTAGAATCAATGCAAACAACATATGGAAATATTGTTTTCGAACCTGGTTTATTTTTTAGATTAACTACAGTAATAACTCTTGTAGGAGGAACAATTTTCCTCATGTGGTTGGGCGAACAAATTTCTTCAAGAGGTGTAGGAAATGGAATTTCACTAATTATAACTGCAGGAATAATTGCTAATCTCCCAAGTGCATTTGTAAGTACTTTACAATTGGGTAGAACAGGAGAATTAAGTATTGCGTTTATTTTAGGAATATTAATTCTTATACTTCTTTTAATTATATTTATAGTTTTTGTTGAAAAAGCTCAAAGACGTTTGCCAGTTCAATATCCAAAAAGACAAGTTGGAAATAAAATTTATGGCGGTCAAAGCTCACATCTGCCTTTAAAAATCAATACTGCTGGTGTTATTCCTGTTATTTTTGCATCATCTATTCTTCTTCTTCCAAATACTATGTCTGGATTTGGCGCTGGATCATCTAGTGATATTTTTCTTTTTATCTCAAGTTATTTAGGCAGAGGTCAGCCATTGTATTTAGCATTATACGCAGCAATGATAATATTTTTTGGATTTTTCTATACATCTATTGTTTTTAATCCAGATGAACAAGCAGAAAATCTCAGAAACTATGGAGGTTTTATTCCAGGTATAAGACCAGGAGAAAATACTGCAAAATATATAGAGTTTGTATTAGTAAGACTAACTACTATAGGAACTATTTATTTAACATTTGTAGCTCTTTTGCCGGAATTCCTATTATCAAGAACCTCAATTCCTTTTTATCTTGGAGGTACAGCATTATTAATTGTAGTTGTAGTAATGATAGACTTTATTACCCAAGTACAATCACATCTATTCCAACATCAATATGAAGGTTTACTGAAAAAAACTAAGTTAAAAGGCAGAAGGTAGATTGAAAAAAATCATTTTTTTCGGCCCTCCAGGAGCAGGAAAGGGTACACAGGCTAAAATAATCTCAAAGTTTTTAAATATTTCCCACCTTTCAACAGGTGACATCTTAAGAAAAAAATTGTTAGATAATGATGATTTATCAAAAAAATTACAATCAATTATGTCTTCAGGTAATTTAGTTTCAGATGATATTCTTAATTCCATTGTATCTTCAAGGTTAACAAATGAAACAGACAAAGGTTTTATACTAGACGGTTACCCAAGAACTTTAGCACAATCAGAATTTCTAAATAATTTTTTTTTAGAGACTTACACCTCTTTAGATTATATTTTTGATATTCAAATAAATTTTGAAATCCTTAAAAATAGAATAATAAAAAGATCCTTAGAAGAAGGTAGAGAGGACGATAATATAAATGTTATAGAAACAAGATATAATGAATATATTAATTCTACTCAGAAAGTTTCAAATATTTACAAACACAATTTTTCATCTATTTTTTATGAAATAGATGGGTCTCAACAAATTCAAGAAATAACTAAAAAAATTAAAGATATTTTAAAAAAATCATGAAAAACAGCCAAAATTTCATATATCTTTTCTTGACTAATTACATGATTATCATGTATTCACCCTCATTCATTTTTTTTGGATTTCATTATGGCTAGAATTTCAGGTGTCAATATTCCCACAAATAAGAAAGTAAACATAGCGCTTACATATATTTTTGGAATAGGGAAAAAGATAGCTATGGATATTTGCAATAATGCGTCAATAGACACTTCTAAACGTGTAAGTGAACTTAATGAAGAAGAGGTAAATAAAATAAGAGATTTAATTGATAAAGATTATTCTGTGGAAGGTGATCTAAGACGAAAAATATCTTTAGATATAAAAAGGCTTAATGATTTAGGTTGTTATAGAGGTCTTCGTCATCGAAAAAAATTACCAGTTAGAGGACAAAGAACTCATACTAATGCAAGAACCAGAAAAGGTAAGGCAGTTGCTATTGCTGGAAAGAAAAAGGTTACAAAAGGCTAAAATGGTAGAGAAAAAAAAATCAAAAAACAAAAAGAAATTCTCTTCTGGTGTAGCACACATAGTTTCTTCATTTAACAACACCATTATTACAATTACTGATGATAAAGGAAATGCATTAGCATGGTCCTCCTCAGGGCATAAAGGATTTAAAGGATCAAGAAAGTCTACACCTTATGCTGCCCAAATAGCAGCAGAAGATGTAGGTAATAAAGCAAAAGAATATGGTATAAAAAATCTTAAGGTAGAAGTATCGGGTCCAGGTTCGGGACGAGAGTCTGCTCTAAGATCATTACAATCTATTGGTTACGTGATTACTTCAATCAAAGATGTAACTCCAATACCTCATAATGGTTGTAGGCCGAGAAAAAGAAGAAGAGTTTAAAAAAAGGAGTATTTAGGTGTTACAAAAAAACTGGAGTGAATTAATTAAACCAACAAAGATGGAAGTCAATGTAGATGAAAGTAATGGAAGAATTGGTAAGCTTATAGCTGAACCTTTAGAAAGAGGATTTGGCTTAACTTTAGGGAACTCTATTAGAAGGGTTTTATTATCTTCATTGCAAGGAGCTGCTATTACTTCAGTTAAAATCAAAGGAGTCGTACATGAATTTTCTACAATTCCTGGAGTTAAAGAAGATCTAACTGATATACTCTTAAATCTAAAATCAATAGCTGTAAAAGTACATTCACCTGGTTTAAAAAAAATGTATATTAAATCATCAGGGTCTGGTGAAATTAGAGCAGGTAATTTTGAAACTGACTCTGAAACAGAAATTATGAATCCAGATCAGCTTGTTATGACACTTGATTCTAATGCTGATGTAGAAATTGAAGCAAACATTGAAACAGGAAAAGGTTATGTTACTGCAGAAGTTGCTGAAGATGAAAATAAAAATATTGGAGAAATTAAATTAGATGCAATGTTTAGTCCTGTTGTTAAAGCTTCTTATAAAATTGAGAACAGTAGGGTTGGTCAAGTAACTGATTTTGATAAGTTGGTTTTTGAAGTTGAAACTAACGGTGCAATTTCACCTGATGATGCTATAGCTCTAGCAGCAAGAATTTTACAGGATCAGCTTCAACCATTTATCAATTTTGATGAACCTGAAGTTTTACCTGATCAATCTAAAGCAGAAAGTTTATCATTTAATTCAAATTTATTAAAAAAAGTAGAAGAGTTAGAGTTATCTGTTAGATCTGCAAACTGTTTAAAGAATGATAATATAATTTATATAGGCGATCTTGTGCAAAAATCAGAATCAGAAATGCTAAGAACTCCTAACTTTGGTAGAAAATCCCTGAATGAAATTAAAGAGGTTCTGCAACAAATGGAACTAAATTTGGGTATGTCAGTCCCTGATTGGCCGCCAGAAAATATTGATGATTTGGCTAAAAAATATGAGGACCCATTTAATAAATAAAATAAATGAAACACAATATTAAAAATAAAAAACTCAACAAAACATCTTCACATAGAAAAGCAATGTTTATGAATATGTCCAATGCTCTTATTAAGCATGAACAGATAACTACTACACTGGTAAAAGCTAAAGAGCTAAGGAGATTTGTTGAGAAAATTGTTACTCTAGGAAAAAAAGGCAATCTAATCTCTAGAAGAAAAATTATTTCAACACTTAAAGATAATAAAATGGCACAAAAAGTTTTTGATATATTAGCTGATAGATACAAAAATAGATCCGGTGGTTATACTCGAATTATTAAATTGGGTAATAGATTTGGTGATAATGCACCTACAGCTGTTATTGAATTTGTAGATAGAGATGAAAATGCCAAAGGTCTCGATAGTGGACCTGTCTTAGAAAAAAAATCTACTGAAGAAGTAGAGGAACAACCTCAAGCTTAAATATATTGTTTAACTTAATCTTAGTCGCCACTGGTGGTGCATTAGGAGCAATAATAAGATATCTTTTAACAAATATCAGCAAATCTTTGTTTGCATCAAGTATTTACGGAACCATTTCTGTAAATATTATAGGTTCTTTTTTAATAGGATATTTTATAACATCTAATATTGGAAACAATTTATCTGAAAATTTTATTAAGTTTTTTTTAATCATTGGTCTTTTAGGTTCTTTTACAACTTTTTCTGCATTTTCTTTTGAAGTAGTTGAACTAATAAATTCAAAAAAATATATTTCTTCTTTTACTTATATTTTTATTTCCATTTTTATATGTATAATGTTTGCATATTTAGGAACCTTATTAAATAAGTTTTGATTTGATTAAAAATATTAAAATCTTAAATAATTTGAATCTTAGATTAGATAAATATCTTAAAAATAAATATACTTCTTTGACTCAGGGATTCATTGAGAAAAATATTAGAAAAAAAAATATTTTAATTAATAACTCAACTACAAAAGCGAACTATCTAGTTAAACTTAATGATAATCTTAAAATATTAAATTTTCATGAAACACTCTATAAAAATAAGATAATTTTTAAAAAAAACATAAAAGTATCTAAAGAAATTTTAGTTGAATTCAAAAGATCAATAAAATTTGAAAACAATGATTTTATTGTTTTAAATAAATGGTCACAAATTGCTACTCAAGGTGGAAGTAAAATAAATATTTCAATAGACGACATAATAAAAAATATTAATTCACAATATAGGTTAGTACATAGACTAGATAAAGAAACATCAGGACTTCTTTTAATTGCTAAAAATCTTAATTTTGCAAAAAAGATATCTCATCTTTTCAAACAAAAAGAAATTACTAAATACTATATTGCTTTATGTGAAGGAAATCCAAAAAATAATTATTCTCAAGTTAAATTAGAAATTAAAAATAAAAAACTTAAAATTGAAAATACTATAACAAATTATAAATTGTTAAATAAAAATAAAGGTATATCTTCAATTTTATTCAATCCGCAAACTGGAAAAACTCATCAACTTAGAATAGTATCTAAAAATCTTGGATGTCCAATAATTGGGGATAATAAATATAATATTCAATCTAAGTATACTAAAGAAAATTTAATGTTACACGCTTTTGCTTTAAAATTTAAAATTAATACTAAGAAGTTTGAATTTATTTCAAATTTACCAGATCACTTTATAAGCTTAGTAAAAAAAAATAACTTAAAAATTAGTAAAGATTTAAAAAAGTATTTAGATAGTTTTTAATTTTTCTAAAAAAATTTTTTTAAATTTATTATCAAATTCAGATTGTTCTAATTCAATACCTAATTCTTCCATTGATGTATTTTTATAATCTTTTAAACCACAAGAATGAATATAATTATAATATCTAAGATCAGGGTTAATATTAAAACTTAACCCATGGTATGTAATCCATTTTTTAATCCGTAATCCGATTGCGCCAATTTTTTTTTCTTTATCAAATGAAATATTGTTATTTTTAGTTACCCAAATACCCACCCTGTCTTTGAAAGCCTGTGCTTCAATATTATAGTTTGCTAAAAAGGAAATAAGAGAATTTTCAATTATGGTAATAAATTTTCTAATATCTTTATTTTTATTATTTAAATTTAACATAAAATATACAATTCTTTGACCAGGACCATGATAAGTTGTTTTTCCTCCACGATTGGATTTTATAACATCTATAAGATCTGATTTTAATATCTCTTCTTTTGAGGCACTTGTTCCTTGAGTAAAAACATGATTATGATTTAGAAACCATAATAATTCATTAGAATTATTATTTATTATTTTATCAACTCTAGATTCCATATACTTTACCGCTTCTTCATAATTTACTTCACTATTAGATATTTTAATCTCAAACTGTTTCATCTGTATTTAACTTTATTGATAGTTAATATCCTATCTGATATTTAATTCTACTATATATGCGGCTGTGGCGGAATTGGTATACGCGCAGCGTTGAGGTCGCTGTGGGATTTATCCTGTGGAAGTTCAAGTCTTCTCAGCCGCACCAATTTGTATGGAAGAAATTATTATAAAAAAAGATCAGGATTCTTCATCTAAATCTGTTGAACTAGTATCTGATTATTTAGAAAATTATAAATATGATAAAGTTTTATCGTATTTAAAAGATATTCATAATGCTGATATTGCAGATATTCTTCAAAATTTAGATCCAGTTTTACGATTAAGTCTTTTGAATATAATTGATAGGGATTTTGATCCTGAAATATTAACTTATTTAAATGATAGTGTTAGAGAAGAAATAATAGAAACTTTGGATATAAAACAATTAGCTAATAATGCTAAAAGTTTAGATACTGATGATGCTGTCGACTTAGCAGAAGATTTAGAAGAAAAAGATCAGACTATATTCTTAGAAAATTTAGATAAAGAAGAACGCACACTAGTTGAAGAAGGATTAAAGTATCCTGAAGATTCTGCTGGAAGATTAATGCAAAGACAATTTGTTGCTGTCAATCAATCATGGAATGTTGGTCAAGCAATTGATTATTTGAGAAAGAATAAAGCAAAACTACCTGAAGATTTCTATGATATTTATTTAATTAATAATAACCAAGAAGCAAAAGGTGTTGTTCCATTAGGAAGGTTAATGGGTTCAAAAAGAGAAGTAGAATTAAATTCGATAACAAATAAAGAATTAAGATTAATTGATCTAAATACAGATCAGGAAGATGTAGCCTTATTATTTAATAAATACGGATTGGTCAGTGCACCTGTTATCAATAATCGAAAAAAAATTATTGGATCTATTACAGTTGATGATGTTGTTGAGGTTATAGAAGAAGAAAGAGAGGAAGACATTTTAAAGCTTGGAGGTGTTGATCATACAGATTTATATGAGTCAGTTATTTCTACAACAAAATCAAGAATTTCCTGGTTAATTGTAAATCTAATGACAGCGGTGGTAGCTTCAATAGTTATTGGTTTTTTTGAAGCTGCTATAGAAAAAGTAGTAGCTTTAGCAATTTTAATGCCAATAGTATCCTCTATGGGCGCTAATGCTGGTACTCAAACTTTAACAGTTGCAGTAAGAGCCATTGCTGTGAAAGAATTAACAACTAGTAATGCGATAAAAATAATAATCAAAGAAACTCTCATTGGTGGTATAAATGGTATCATATTTGCTATCATAATATCTTTAATTTCAATTTATTGGTTTGATAATTTGCTCTTGGGTTTAATAATAGGTCTTGCTATGATATTAAACTTACTAATTGCTGGGTTTTCAGGAATTGTAATACCGCTAGTTTTAGATAAGCTTAAAATTGATCCTGCTTTAGCATCTGCAGTAATTTTGACTACAATAACAGATGTATTTGGCTTCCTTTCTTTTCTTGGATTAGCAACTTTATTTTTGATATGATCTGACCTATTTAAGTTAAACCAATGCTAAAAAAAAATGATCTAATAGATTACTTTTATAAAGGAATCAAAAATAAGAATGATTTACGCATAGGAGTAGAGCACGAGAAATTTGTTCTAAAAAAAGACAGTTTGCATCAATTATCTTATGAAGAGCCCAATGGCATAAAAGATATTCTTTTAAAATTTGTAAATAAGGGATGGAAACCAAAGTATGATGATAAAAATACTACAATAATTGCGCTAGAAAGATTTGGTGAAAGTATAACTTTAGAACCAGGTGGTCAGATCGAATTATCTGGAGCACAATTAAAAAATATCCATCAAACCTGTACTGAAACTAATAGACATTTAAAAGAATTAAAAGATATTGGGGAAGAATTTGGCTTTATATTATTAGGATTAGGTGTTGAGCCAAGTTTATCTCTTGATGAATTTCCTTGGATGCCAAAACAAAGATATTCAATAATGAAAAAATATATGCCCAAAGTTGGTACTCTGGGACATCACATGATGAAACGCACATGTACAAACCAAGTAAATTTGGATTATCATTCCGAAGAAGATATGATTACTAAGTATCGATTAATGTTAAATCTTGAAGGTATAGCAACTGCAATATTTGCTAACTCACCTTTTGATCAAAAACAAGTTTCTAAATATAAGAGTTTAAGATCTCATTTTTGGCATCACACAGACAAAGATAGAACAGGTTTATTGCCATTTGTTTTTGATAAAGATTTTAATTTTGAAAAATATGTGGAGTATGCTCTAGATGTACCAATGTATTTTGTAATTAAAAATCATAAATATATAAATATGACTAATTATACTTTTAGAGATTTTATGAAAAATAATATTTCTAAAGATTTAAACATTGAGCCTACTATAGAAGATTGGGTAAACCATTTATCAACTCTATTTCCTCAAGTTAGATTAAAGCAATTCCTAGAAATTCGTTCTATGGACGCATGTTCATGGGATTTAATATGTTCTCAGCCTGCTTTTTGGATTGGTATTTTATACAATGATGAAGCTATTGATAAAACAAATGAAATTGTTGAAGGTTGGACTCAAAATGATAGAAATTTAATAAATAATTTAGCCCCAATAGAATGTTTACAAACAAAATTCAAAAATAGTGATCTTTTAGATATTGCTCAAAAATTGTTTGAAATTTCAAAATCAGGTTTAGATAAAAGAAATATTCTAGTAAAAAATGAAAAATATAACGAAACATTTTATCTAAAAGATCTAGAACAAAATCTATCAAATGGTCATTCACCAGCTGATTTATTAATCAATAAATATAATGGTAAATGGAAAAAAAATATTAAAAAAATATATGAGGAAGAAATTTTCTAATGAAAAAAAGTATAGCAATTCAAATGGATAATATTGAAAAAATTGATTATGAATTCGATACATCTTTTTTAATAGGTTATGAGGCACAAGAAAGAGATTATGATATTTTTTATTACAATCCAAAAGATTTATTCATAAAAGAGAATACTATTCAAGCATCTGGATATTATTTAGAGTTATTGCTAGATGAAAAAAATTATTTCAATTTTAAATCTAATAAAATAATTGCCAAATTAGAAGATTTTAAATTTGTCTTTTTAAGACAAGATCCTCCTTTTGATATGAATTATATTACATCGACTTATATTTTGGACTTACTTCCATCTTCCACAATTGTTGTGAATGATCCAACTGCAGTTAGAAATTCTACTGAAAAATTATTTACATTTAATTTTAAAGAATTCATGCCACCTACTTTGGTTACAAATGATTTAAAAATTATTGAAGAATTTTTATACAAAGAAAAAGATATTATAACTAAACCACTCTATGGTAATGGAGGGGAGGGGATACATAGATTTGATAAAAGTAATTTCAATGCTAAAATATTAGAGGAATATTTACACTTGCCTATAATGGTCCAAAAATTTATCAATGAGATAGAGCATGGTGACAGGAGGATCGTTTTTTTTGATGGTGAATATTTTGGTTCAGTTGCTAGAATACCCCAAGAAGGTAATTTAAAGGCAAATTTTCATGCTGGCGGAAAGGCAAATAAAACTGACTTAGTTTATAGAGACAAAGAAATCATCGAAAATTTGGGACCGAAGCTAAAAGAGCACAATCTGTTTTTTGTTGGAATTGATATAATTGGAAATTATCTAACAGAAATAAACGTAACTTCACCTACAGGATTGAAGCAAATTAATACATTAAACAATGTAAAATTAGAGAAAGATTTTTGGGATAAGCTTGAAGCTAAATATAAAATAGTCTAAAGACAAATTATGAATAACACATTACTAATTGATGCATTATTTGCTAATTCAAAAACTCAGAAATTAGTTAGAAATATATTTATAATTATAATTGGCAGCTTACTATTAACAATATCTGCCAGAGTTAAAATTGATATACCTCCTGTTCCAATAACAATGCAGACATTAGTAGTCTTGGTTTTTGCTCTTACGGTTGGTTGGAAATTATCAGTAGCTACATTCTCATTTTACTTGTTTCAGGGTTTTGTTGGTATTCCTGTATTTGCTTCTTCACCATTTGGAGGGCCAGCTTATTTTATTGGACCAAGTGCTGGTTATTTAATAGGTATGCTCCTTTCATGTTACTTTGTTGGTTTGATGGCCGAAAAAAATTACGACAAGAATTATTTTAAAACACTTATAATATTATTCTTAGGTAGTATTATTATTTTTGTACCCGGTTTAATTTGGCTTGGTTTTTGGTATAACATTTTGTGGACTGATGCAGCTTCAGTAGATGTTTACCAAAGTTATTCAAAAGCAATTAATAATGGTTTGCTCTTATATAAGTTCACAGAACCAGTAAAAATTGCTTTAGCTGCAACAATAACACCTTTAATTTGGCAGTTTATAAAAAATAAATAAAGTTAATGAAAATTGGTATTGATGTAGGTGGTACCAAAACTGAAGGTATTCTTCTAGATACACATGGAACTGAAATAGATAGAAAAAGAATTAATACTGAAAAAAGTTATGATGGAACAATCAAGGGAATACTATCTATTATAAATCATTTTGAAGATAAGCATGGCAAAGCAGTATCTGTTGGTATGGGAATGCCAGGAGCCATATCAAATGATACAGCTTTAATTAAAAATGCTAATTCTATATGGTTAAATGGCAAACCTTTTAAGCAAGATTTAGATAAAATTTTAAATAGAAATGTGAATTTGGAAAATGATGCTAATTGTTTCACTCTTTCTGAAGCTGTAGATGGGGCTGGTAAAGGGTTTGACGTTGTTTTTGGAGTCATTATAGGAACTGGTGTAGGCGGTGGTATCAGTATAAATCAAAAAGTAATAAGAGGTCGTAATAGTATAAGTGGAGAGTGGGGGCACATAGTTTTGCCAAGCAGAACAGAAGATGAAAAAAAATATGTAAAAAAATGTTATTGTGGAAAAGATGGTTGCTTAGAAACCTATATATCTGGACCAGGCTTTTCATCTGTCTATAATTTACGTTTCAATAAAAATTATAATTCACATCAAATATTAGATGGTTTTAAAATTAAAGAAAAAGATAGTATCTTTGCACTTAATCAATATGTCGATCATTTAGCAAGAGGCTTATCTTTAGTTTGTAATATTCTTGATCCAGATGTGATAGTTTTGGGTGGAGGTATGTCAAATATCGATTTTATTTATGAAAATATAAATGATGCTCTAAAAAAATATGTTTTTACTGATACGCTTCATACTAAAGTTGTAAAAAATATTCATGGTGATTCAAGTGGTGTAAGGGGAGCTGCTTGGCTCTCTTAAATACCGCCCATTGAAATATATTTTATAGTTAAATAATCATCAAGGCCATATCGAGAACCTTCTCTTCCCATTCCTGATTCTTTTACACCCCCAAAAGGAACTTCTGCAATTGTTGGTAGTCCATTATTAATAGATACAATGCCATATTCAAGTGCTTCGGCAACTCTCCAAATTCTTCCTATGTCTCTTGAATAGAAATATGAAGCTAATCCATAAGGAGTATCATTAGCCATTTTAATCACTTCATCATCACTGGAAAATTTATAAAGAGGAGCAACGGGTCCGAATGTTTCTTCAAAAGTTATTTTTGCCTTTGTAGATACATTAGAGAGAACAGTTGGCTGATAGAAATTCCCACCTAGTGAATGCACATCTCCACCAATTGCTATTTTAGCTCCTGTATTAACTGCGTCTTGTACATGATCAACCACTTTTTCTAAAGAGGATTGATCAATTAAAGGACCAGATGTAATTCCATCTTCAAGTCCATTGCCCACTGTTATTTTACTGACTTCATTTGTAAATTTTTCTAGGAAATCATCATAAATATTTTCATGGACAAAAATTCTATTTGAACAAATACATGTTTGACCACTATTTCTAAATTTACTTTGAAGTGCGCCTGCAACAGCTTCATCCATATCTGCATCATCGAAAACAATAAAAGGTGCATGACCACCAAGTTCCATAGAAACTTTTTTTACTGTTGAGGCACTTTGCTCTAAAAGTATTTTTCCAACCTCTGTAGATCCAGTAAAAGAAATTTTTCTAACATTAGGGTTGCTTGTTAGTTCTTTACCAATTTCACTTGCCGATCCAGTTATCACATTAAATACACCATTTGGAAAACCAGCTTCCTTAGCAAGTACTGCTACAGCTAATGCTGAATAGGGTGTTTGGCTTGCTGGTTTAACAACAGTAGTACAACCAACTGCTAGAGCGGCTGCACATTTTCTTGTTATCATTGAATTTGGAAAATTCCATGGAGTTATTGCTCCAACAACACCAACAGGTTGTTTAATTATTACAATTCTTTTTCCAGGTCTTGGATCAGGAACTATGTCACCATAAACTCTTTTTGCTTCTTCAGCATAGAATTCAATATATGAAGCACCCATTAGTATTTCACCCTTTGCTTCAGCTAGAGGTTTACCTTGCTCAATAGTCATGATTTTAGCTAAATCATCTGCATTTTCTGTAATTAACTCCCCCCATTTTTTAAGAATAACTGATCTTTCTTTCGCAGTAGTTTCTTTCCAAGTTTGGAAAGCAGTATTGGCATCATCTACAGCTTTTTTAGTTTCTGAAATTGAGCATTTTGGGACGTTGCCAATAATTTCAAGAGAGGCTGGATTATTTACCTCAAGGGTTTCACCTGAAGAACTGTCAACCCATTCCCCATTTATGAAACATTTTTGTTTAAAGAGTGATTTGTTATTTAATTCCATATGTTTTAATTATAATGCATAGTTTTAAATTAAGGAAAATATAATGACAATAGTTAATTCTTGGAATGAATGGGATCCATTAAAACATGTTATAGTTGGAGCAGTTGAAAATGCCAACATACCTCCAATGGAACCAGCGCTTGAACCAAAAATTAGTAAAGATAGTGGTATGGCAGGATCTCATGGACCACGTTCAAAGGAATCAATTGATAAAGCAAATATACAATTAGAAAACTTTGTTAAAATTTTAAATTCCCTAAATATAAAAGTTGATAGACCAACACCTATTGACTTTTCTCAGAGTATTGAGACACCCGATTGGTCTAATGATGGTATGTTTGGTTGCATGCCTCCAAGAGATGTTATTCTCACTGTAGGAAATGAAATGCTGGAAGCACCAATGTCTTATAGATGCAGATGGTTTGAGTACCTCGCCTATAGACCTTTACTTGAAAAATATTATTCAGAAGATAAAAATATGAGATGGGAGTCCGCACCTAAACCAAGATTAACAAGTCAATCTTATAAGTCTAATTATCTTCCTAAAGGTATAACGGAAGAAGAACGTTATAAAAAAATCGAAAATAGAGACATGATATTGACAGAAAAAGAACCACTTTTTGATGCAGCAGAAATTTTACGCTTTGGAAAAGATCTTTTTTATCATAACAATTTTACATCAAATTTAAGTGGTTTAGATTGGTTAAGAAGACACTATCCAAATCATCGCGTTCATCAAATTAATTTACCAGGTGATTTAATTCCAACTCACATTGATGCATGTTTTACTCCTGTTAAACCAGGAGTTATAATTATTAATCCGAATAGAAAAATATCATCAGAGCAAAGAAAAATTTTTGATGATAATAAATGGGAAATTCATGAGGCAGCACCTTCTATTCATAATAGTCCACCACCTATGTGTTATTCATCAATCTGGCTATCTATGAATGTCTTGATAATTGATCCTAAAACTATATGCGTCGAGGCAACTGAAGAAAAAATGATTAAACAAATGGAAAGTTTTGGATTGGAAGTTATTCCTGTTCCTTTTAGAGACGTTTATGCATTTGGGGGTAGTTTACATTGTGCCACTACTGATGTTCATAGAGAGGGTGAGTGTGAGGATTATTTTCCAAATCAATAATGGATAGTTTTAATCAAAATAATTTTAAAGCCAATTTACATGATACAAACTTTTCTAGAATTGGTATAATTACACTATCAACAGATTTTACCATAGAGCAGGATTTTAGAAAAATTTGCCATAATTTGCCAGTTGATCTATTTTTTAATAGGATACCTTTTTTAAATCCTCTAACTCATGAAAATTATATGAGGATGGCTGATCATCTTACAGAAACAACAAACCAAATACTACCCAATGAAAAAATACAAGTTGTAGCCTATGGATGTACTTCAGGTACTATTGAAATTGGTGAAAAAAGAATAAGATCTGAAATTTTCAAGGCTAAACCTGATGCTTTAATTACTACACCTATTACAGCAGCTGTCAAAGCACTTAAATTGCTCAACCATAAAAAAATTGCTGTTCTTACCCCTTATCCAAAAGACGTTAATGTTAAAGTTTACGAATATTTAATTGATAGTGGATTTGAAATTAAATCATTTAGTTCGTTTAATTTAAATTATGATTCGGAAATTGCCAAAGTTACTCATGATAGTTTAATACAAACAATTTCCTCAATTGATTTAACAGATGTTGATAGTATTTTTGTTTCTTGTACTGCATTAAAAGTAATTGATATTATCGAAACATTAGAGTCAAAATTAAGCACAGATATCATTTCAAGTAATCAAGCTATTATTTGGGATTCATTAAGGTTATCTAATATTAATCAAAAAATTGATGGTTTTGGTAACCTATTTAAATTACATTAAATAGGGTTTAAATTGATTACACTTCAACAAATACAAGATGCACATAGGAAAATTTTACCTTATGTTAATTATACACCATTAATTAATTCTAATTTCTTATCAAAAAATACTACAGTAAAACTAAAGTTAGAAAATTTTCAAATCACTGGTTCATTTAAGTTAAGAGGTGCTGTTAATAAACTTCTTTCTTTAAGTGAAGATGACAAAAGCAAAGGAGTCATCGCAGTCTCTACAGGCAATCATGGCAAAGGCGTTGCTTATGCTTCAAAAGTATTGGGTATTCAATCAACAATATACATGTCTTCAATGGTTCCAGAATATAGAAAAGAGGCTATTGAAAAATTAGGATCTAAAGTAGAAATTATTGGAAAGAATAGTGATGAAGCTGATTTGCATGCTAAACAAATTGCGAAAGAAAAAAATATCCCATTAATTCATCCTTTTGATGATGAAGATATTATAATAGGCCAAGGTACAGTTGGACTTGAAATGCTTAATGAATTTCCCGAAGTTGATACAGTAATTATCCCAACATCTGGTGGCGGTCTTATATCTGGAATAGCACAAGCTATTAAACTGCAAAAACCTGACACAAAAATTATCGCCGTATCTATGGAAAGAGGCCCTTCAATGTATGAAAGTCTAAAAGAAGGCAGACCTGTTGATGTAGAGGAAACTGAAACTTTAGCTGATTGTTTAGGGGGTAGTATTGGTTTAGATAATAAATTTACATTTAATATCGTACAACAATACGTTGATGACTTTGTTTTAGTAAGTGAAGAAAAAATAGCTGAGGGAATTAGAATAAATTTTTTAGAACATAAAATTGTATCTGAAGGTGCTGCAGCAACAAGTGTTATGGTTGTTAAAGAAAAATTAACATCGCACTTAGGAAAAAATATAATCTGTTTAATTTGTGGTGGAAATATTGACTCGGAATTGTTTAACAAAGTTTTAAGTCATGCTCATCCTTAATAAAAATGATATTATTCAACATGTAGATTTGAATAAAAATCTCATACCAATAATAGAGGAGGCTTTTATAAGTTTATCAAAAGGATTGGTAATGATGCCACCTATAATGAGAATTGATATTGAAAAATATCATGGTGAATCTGATGTTAAAGCTGCATACGTTGAGGGTCTTGATAGTTTTGCAATAAAAATCGCTTCAGGTTTTTTCGATAATCCAAAACTTGGTCTGCCATCTAGTAATGGATTGATGGTTTTATTAGATTCAAAGACTGGAGTTGTAAAATCTGTTTTATTAGATGAAGGTTATCTTACAGATACTAGAACAGCTATAGCAGGAGCAATAGCTACAAAATATTTATCAAATCAAAATGCTAATTCTGTTGGTATTATTGGAGCTGGAATTCAAGCCAAATTACAACTTCAAGCAATAATGTTAGTTAGAAAAATAAAAAAAATAATAGTCTGGACAAGAGATGAGACAAAAGCAAACCAATTTATCGAAGGTTTTAAAGATTTAGATTTAGATTTGCATGTAGCTTCTTCTTGCAAGGAGTTGGCAAGCTTATCAGAAATAATCGTTACATCGACTCCTAGTAAAAAACCACTTTTGGAATTTGATTGGATAATTAAAGGAACTCACATAACAGCAATGGGATCAGATGCAGAACAAAAAAATGAATTAGATCCTCATATGTTAAAACATTGCGATCAATATGTACCTGACAATCAATTACAAACAAGTGTTTTGGGTGAATTACATCATGCTTTAAAACAAAATATAATTTCTTCCAAAGAAAAATTTAATGAACTTGGCGATATTATTAACGATCCAAGCTTAGGAAGAAAAAATAAAGAGGATATAACAATATGTGATTTGACAGGAACTGGCGTACAAGATACTGCAATAGCAAGATTTGCTTATAATCTTTGTAAAACAAATAATTTAGGCATCAATATTTAATTAATGAGTCAAGCAATAATAAAAAAAACGTCTGATTACTTCAAATCAAAAGGAGTTGTCTTGCCAAGTATTAGTGAACTTCAAGACCCTCAAATTATTAATGATGATATTAAAAATTCTCTAAAAAAAATTAATAATAATGATATCAATCCTCTTAACCTTTTTAGAGTTCATTGGTTTAATAAAAGAGATCAATCAGGTTTTGGAAATGAGCCTGAATATATTGTGCTTCCAACAGAATTCACAGGTGTTAAGGCAAAGATAATTGTAAATATGGGACGATATTTTCCCTTAATAACAGCTCATAAAGTTTTGGCAGCTTATGGTTGTTTGCTTCCAAGAATATTAAATGGCACTTTTGATTATGAAAAACATAAAGCAGTTTGGCCTTCAACAGGAAATTATTGCAGGGGTGGAGTGGCAATATCTCGGATAATGGGTCTTAATAGTATTGCAATACTTCCTGAAGGAATGAGTAATGAGAGGTTTGAATGGTTGAATAATTGGGTTGAAGATAAAAAAAATATTATAAAGACAAAAGGCACAGAAAGTAATGTTAAAGAAATTTATGATGCTTGCAATGAATTAAAAAAAGATAATCAAAATGATATCATAAATCAATTTGATGAGTATTATAATTACAGTATTCATCGTTCTGTAACCGGTCCATCGTTTGAAAAATCATTTCTTAAAGTTAAAGGTAACAGTAATTTAACTCCTAGGTTTTACGTAAGTGCTTCAGGATCAAGCGGTACTCTAGCAGCAGGAGATTATCTTAAAGACAAATTACAGACGAAGATTGCAGTTGTTGAAGCTTTGGAGTGTCCAACATTGCTTCATGGAGGTTATGGAGAACATAATATACAAGGTATTGGTGACAAACATGTTCCCCTTATACATAATGTAATGAATACAGATTTTGTCGTAGATGTTTCTGATCAAGCTACCAATAATCTAAATATGATTTTTAATACTGAAATAGGAAAAAAGTTTTTAATTGAGAAAAAAAATTTTGAGCCTGATTTTGTTTCTCGACTTCCCGAATTTGGCTTTTCAGCAATAGCAAATATATTGGCATCAATAAAATTAGCTAAATATATGGATTTAAATAGTGATGATGCAATTATAACGGTTGCTACAGATGGTGCAGATTTATATATATCAGAATTAAATAAGACCATTGCTGATTTTAAAAATAATTATGATGAAATAGTTTGTGCTGAACTATTTGGAAAACACTTATCAGGAATATCTACTGATAATATGCTAGAACTTTCTTATATGGACAAGAAAAGAATATTTAATTTAGGGTACTTTACTTGGGTAGAGCAACAAGGTGTAAGTCTTGAAGAATTTGAAAAAAGAAAAGATCAAAAATTTTGGAATTCACATTATGAATATATGCTTTCTCTAGACAATAAGATTAAAGAATTTAATAATATGTAGGTTATGAAAACTCAGTCATTACATAACCAATTAGTAGAATGGCGTCATGACCTTCATATGCACCCACAATTAAGTTTTGAAGAAGAGTATGCTGCAGCAAAAGTGTCAACACTTCTAAAAGAGTTTGGAATAGAAGTTCATTCTGGTATTGCCAGAACTGGAGTAGTTGGAATTTTAAAAAAAGGAAATAGTTCAAAATCAATAGGTATAAGAGCTGACATGGATGCTCTTCCTATACATGAAACTAATAAGTTTAGTTATAAGTCCAAGTTTGATAACAGAATGCATGCATGTGGACATGACGGTCACACAACAATGTTATTAGGTGCAGCAAAATATTTATCAGAAAAAGGTAACTTTAACGGTACGGTATATTTTATTTTTCAACCTGATGAAGAGAATACATTCGGTGCAAGAACAATGATAGATGAAGGATTGTTTGATAAATTTAACATTGATGAAGTTTACGCTATGCACAATATTCCTAACATGGAAATTGGAACATTTGGTACAAGAAATGGAGCTATTACAGCCAGCGAAAATTTATTCGAAATTGAAATAAAAACTAAAGGTGGGCACGCTGCATTACCTCATATGGGGGTAGATGCAATAACTGTTGGTTCTCAAATAGCTGTAGCACTTCAATCGATAGTGTCTAGGAAATTAAATCCAGCAGACAATGGTATAGTGTCTATTACCGAATTTATAACCGATGGTAAAAAAAATGTTCTGCCAGGTATGGTAAAAATGACTGGTGACGCGAGAGCTTTATCAAAAGAAACAAATGAAAAAATTGCTTCAAAAATGTTACAAATTGTCGAAGGGATTTGCAATGCACATGGTGTTAATGGTAGTGTTAAATATGAAACAGCCTGTCCTGTAACTTTTAATTCAAAAATTCAAACTGAGTCTGCAACAAAAGCTGCAGTTTCTTTACTTGGTAGTGATAAATGTAATGGTAATATAGAACCACGTTTATTCTCAGAAGATTTTTCTGTTATGGCAAATGAAAAACCTGGCTGCTTTGTTTTAATGGGTAACGGAACATCAGAGCAGCATTCCAGACCTTTACATGCTAATAATTATGATTTTAATGACGAATTATTAGTCATAGGTTCTTCATATTGGACTGAATTGGTTGAACAACAATTAAAATAAATGTTTTCTGAAAACTTAAATAAACTAAAGAAAAAAATGTCTGAGAACAATATTGATCTCTCAATTATAACTGATGATGACTCGATATATTATTTCACGGGATACCATGACTTCCTTCATATGGATTTTTATCGACCAACATTATTAGTTGTTTCAAATGATCATAAAACTTATTTAATTACACCTCTTCTTGATGTTTTATTAGTACCAGAATCTTGTCCTGTAGATATGGTTGAAACATGGAATGATGGTATTGGAAATGAATGGAGAGAATTATTACCTCAAATCATCAATCAGCATAAAAATATTTTTATTGAAAAATTTAAAATTAACCCAATGGTTAAGAGTTATTTAGACGAATTACTTCAAGACCATCCTGGTGATTTAACCAAATTAATAGATAATATAAGAATGATTAAATCTAATCATGAATTGAATATAGCTCGTCATGCCGGCGAAGTTGGTATGGCTATGATGGAGGCAGCAAAAAAAACAATTGGCCATAATGTTCCTGAGTATGAGGTTGCACTTGCACAATCACAAGCTGGAACAAGAAAAGCTGCAGATCTTTTAAAAGAATTTTATCCTGATAATATTAATATGTCTCCAAATATTCACTTTTTACCTGTTATGACATCGGGTCATGATTTACCTAAAACTCACCATCGTGCTTCAACCAAAATTATAAAAAAAGGTGATCCTGTATTCGTATGTTATTGTGGTTCTACAAATTTCCATAGGTTTAAATTAGGTTTTGACAGAATATTTTGGGTAGAAGAAATTCAATCCGATGAACAAATAAAAGCTTTTGAGACTGCAGTTAAATCTCAAAAAGCTGCTCTTGAAATTCTTGGCCCTGGAGTAACAGCTGAAGAAGTTCATGCTGCTTACGCAGATACTATACAGTCTGAGGGATACCCTTATCCTACATTTCGATGTGGAAGAGGTACAGGCTTTAGCTTTTTAGAGGAACCACAATTAGTAGTTGGTAATAAAACAGTACTGGAGCCTGGAATGGTATTTGCCGTTGATGGTGGGGCAAGTGCAAATAATTTTAGATCACAAGTTGGTGATAGTTTTATTATAACAAAAGATGGATACGAACAAATTACACATCACTCTAAAAATATTGATGACCTAATAATTCCACATGGATGAAATCACAGTATTTAACACACATTGCTGTGGTGAAATTGGGGATGTCGTAACTGGAATTAAAGGCTTGAAGTTTAATTCACCTGAGGAAGCTTCTAAGAAACTTTTTTTAGATAAAAAATGGAGAAATTTTTTTTTAAATGAACCTCGGGGAGGGGTCTTTAAACATTGTAATATTATTTTAGAACCTTCAAATAAAAATGCAGATGCTGGATTTGTAATCATGGAACCAGAAGATAATCCTCCAATGAGCGGATCAAATGCAATTTGTGTAACGACAGTCTTATTAGAAAAAAATATTGTTCAAATGAAATATCCTAAAACCATGCTTACACTTGAAGCTCCCGGTGGTTTAATAAAAGTTGTTGCTGATTGTGAAAATAAGAAAGTTAAAAGTGTCACTTTAACTAATCTTGCCTGCTTTGCAGATAAAATAGACGTAGATTTAAAGACTAAAAATTATGGTACAATTAAAGT
>CACKIH010000002.1 GCA_902600225.1 uncultured Alphaproteobacteria bacterium
CAAATTCTCCAAAATACACCAAACCAACTTAATCCATCAACTCTTGCTGCCTCAATAAGCTCCTTTGGAATACCTAAAAAAAATTGTCGATATAAAAAAATAATTAGTCCATTTGCTAGCATAGGAATTATTAATGCATAAAAAGTATCAAACCATCCTATTTGCCTCATCATTTTAAACAAAGGAATTGCAATTGCATCCGCTGGTACTGCAAAAGATAGAAGAACAAAGCCAAAGATTATATTATCACCTTTAAATCTAAATTGTGCGAATGCAAAACCAGCCATTGAATTAATTAATAAACCACCAGCAACAGAGGTTATAGAAACAAAAAAAGTGTTTAACATCGATCGACCAAAATCATTTTCAAAAATTGCAAAATATGAATCTAATGAAAATCCTGGAAGGAATGCTTTATGGCTTATAGGAGCAAGATCTCTAAAAATTTCAGAGTTGCTTTTAAATGAAGCTGCTACTCCCCACCAAAAAGGAAGAATGGTTATAATTAATCCAATAAAGATAATTAAGTACCATAAATAAACAGACCATTGTCTTTTAAAATGCATTATCATTTGACTTTTATTCCTTCATTTTTTTCACTTAAAAATAATAGCTGAAGACCTATAACTATAAGAGTTATAACAGTTAGAATAGTTACGATTGAAAGAGATCTTCCCCAATCTTGATAATAAAATCCACTTCTGTAACCTTCATAAATTAAAACATTAGTTGATTGTAATGGACCACCTTTAGTTAAAATAATCATGGGCACCATTAAGACAAAATTTGCTGCCGTATCTGCAACGAATACAAAAAGTATTGTTCTTTTTAATTGTGGGATCGTAACATATCTAAATTTTTGAAAAGGTGTTGCGCCATCAATCTCTGCTGCCTCGTAGTATTGTTTAGGAATATCCTCAAGTCCTGCCAGTAAAAACAACATCCAGAAAGCTACACCTTTCCAAGTAGCAATTGCAATTATGCACCATAAGGCTTGATTTTCACTAACCAAGAAAGGTTGTGGAGGAATTCCAAAAACTCCAATTAGGCCATTAATTAATCCTTGGTTTGGATCTAACATTAGACCCCAGATAATTGTAGCAATAGGAAGTGCTATCCCAATTGGTAATAGATAGAGTGATCTAATAATTCTAATAAATTTTGATTTCCTCATCAATAATAATGCTAATCCCAATGACATAGCTATTTGAAGAGGGTTAATAATAATTGTTAAAAAAGCAGTTATTTCTAGAGATTTCCAAAATATTTTATCATCAAATAAATATTGATAATTTTCAAACCAAACAAAAATTCTTTTTTCAGCACCACCACTAAAGCTTGTGTAGATAAGGCTTTCCCAGAAGCCAATAAAAATAGGGTAAAGTTTAAAAGCAATAGTTCCAATAAGAGCTGGTGCTAAAAACAGGTATGGAACCATCCATTGTCTTTTAAAAAAATTCATACTTTAAGATAAAAGATATCACGCGGTAAAAACCGCGTGATAAAAATATACATTACTTATAACGTCTCATCGAAGATTCAATTCTAGATTCAGCATCTGCTAAAACAGAAGCTGGATCACCACCATTTCTTATATCTTCAAAACTAGTGTTAACTATTTCTTCAAACTCTAAGAAACCAGGTGTTCTTCCTCTAGTAGCGCAATGATTTGCTGACTCATATGTAGCTAAGTTCATAACAATTCCAGGGAAGTTGTTGAATTTTGGATCCTCAGCAACATGAAGTATTGCGGAGTTATGTGCTGGTAAAGAATTGTGTTCTTCAACATAATGAATTGCTACTTCTGGGCTTGCAGTTAAATATCTAACAAGCTTAGCAGCATCATCTTTTTGTTTTGAATAATTCCAAACACCTATGTGCCAACTGTTACAGCCAGTAACAACTTTTCCACCTTCAAAATAAGGATGTAGAGCTACACCATAATTAAGATCTGTATCAGCCCATCTTCCATTATTCCAAGATCCACCAACAAATATTCCAATTTTACCTAAACCAAATAACTCATGAGTTTGATCAGGCCCTACTCCTTTTGGAGAAATGTTAGAAGTGTTGTGGATGTCATAATAAAACTGACCAGCTTTCATCCATCCATCATTAGTTAGACAGCCCTTAACAGATAATCCGCCCTCACAAACTCCAGATCCACCACCAGCAGATTCAGGTAGTGCTTGTAGCTGATAGTATCTACTAATTTGGTCAAAGATAAAACCATGAACGCCATTAGCTTCATCAGTTATTTTTTTTGCACAATCAACTATTTCCTCCCAAGTTACTCTTTCTGCTTCAATCATTGAAGGTTCAGCACAACCTGCTTTAGCAAGTAAATCTTTATTATAATAAGTTAGCTGACCAGAGTTGTTTAGAGGAGGAGCATACATTTCTCCATTCCATGAAGCAGCAGCAATGCCAGCAGGAGCGAATATTGCATTAAGACTAGTGTCTGCAAAATATTGATCCATTGGACCGATCATACCTCTTACTGCATAAGATGGAACTAATGGTGCATCAACAAATATTACATCAACATCATCAGCTTGCGCATTTCCCCTGACTTCAATAGTTGCCAGTAAATCTCTAAATGGAAATGTTTGGATATTTACCTCAATACCTGTTTCTTTTTCAAACGCTTCGACAAAAGGTGTAAGAGGTTCCTCAGCCCACGTTCCAATAAGAAAGTTAATTTCAGCTTTTGCACTAGTAACTATGTTACTAAATAAAAATATAGTGCATAGGCTTGCTAATATTTTTTTCATTTTATCCTCCCAGATAATTTCTTAAGAGATAACATCATAAAAGTGTAAATTTTAGAAGGAAAAAAGGGACATATTAAGAATATTTTATAATTCTAGGGAAAATACTAATATAAATAATTAATAATTACTGATACAAATTACAAATGGGACACTTTGAAAAATCATTTTACCACGAAAGAGACGACACTGATATCTTGAATTTACTTAAACCAAGAAAAGGTAAAGTAAGGGCTGTTTTAGATACTGACACTTATAATGAAATAGACGATCAGTTTGCACTTGTGCAAATGATGCTTTCTACGGATAGAATTAAAGTCGAAGCTATATATCCAGCTCCCTTCTCAATGAATGATAGATCAGATCATCCAGGTAAAGGTATGGAGTTAAGCTATGATGAAATACTAAGATGTCTTGAAAGAATTAACATATCACCGGAAGGATTAGTCCATAAAGGTGTAACAGAATACATTGGTTCAAAAAAAGAATCCATTGATGCACCTGCGGTTGATGACTTAATTAATAAAGCTAATGCAGGAAGTAAAGAAGATCCGCTCTATGTAATTGCTATAGGAGCAATTAGTAACGTATCTTCAGCTTTACTAAAAGCTCCACAGATAAAAGATAAAATTGTTGTTGTTTGGCTTGGGGGTAATGCTTTGTATTGGCCTCATTCCTATGACTATAATTTAAAACAAGATGTAGGTGGCACTCAAGTTTTATTTGATTGTGGTGTACCTTTAGTAATGGTTCCATGTGCAGGAGTTACAACACATCTGACCTCAACTGTACCTGAAGTAGAAAAGTATATAGAACCTCATGGCGAAATAGGAAAATTTTTAGCAATGAGATTTAAAGAGTATAGTGATGATCATAAATGTTGGTCAAAAGAATTATGGGATATGGCCGCAGTAGCTTGGGTTTTAGATGAAAAATGGACTCCAACAAATTTAATCCCCTCACCTGTACTATCTGATAACATGACCTGGAGTGTTGATCAAAGAAGACATCCAATTAAAATTGTATCTATGTTAAACCGAGACGCAATTTTGAAAGATTTTGTAGAGAAGTTAGAAAAATTTAATAGCTAGCTAATTATAATTTTACGTTCATATTTTCATTTCTCTTTGCTACTTTAATTAAATCATTAATAGATTTGAAAGAATTTGTATTTTTTAACATTTCAATTGCAAGATTAGATGCTTTATATTCACAATTTGCCCTAACTTTTGTGTTTTCTATCCATTCAAAATCTATGTTATGAGCAAAACCATAAATTCTACGAATTATTTTTGCACCCGCATATGAAATGGTTTCTTCAAATAGGTTTTTCATATACTCTTTTTTTTCTGTGATCATTTTTTTACTATTTTTTTTAAAAAGTACTTTTGGGTATGCGTCTCCAAGATTTTCAGTTTCCCATAATTTTAAAAATTTCTTTTCGAACTTAATCCAAATAGTTTTAATTATTTCAAGTAACCATTTCTTATATTTTTTTCTTTCTCCAACTTTTCTTTCATGACCAGTTTGAGAAAAATAACTCATTAATAGATTTGCTATTAGTGCACCGACATCAAACCCCATTGGGCCATAAAAAGCAAATTCTGGATCAATAACTTTTGTGTCTTTTTTTGTAACCATTATTGAGCCTGTATGAAGATCTCCATGTAAAAGAGCATCGGTGTTTTTCATAAATTTCAATTTTAAACGACTTATAACAATCTTTAGTTTTTCATCTTGTTCTATCTTTTTCTTCATTTTATTTAAGTAAGGCTTAGTCCATCTGTTATTTTTATTTACTGCATATGGATCAGTGAATATCAAGTCCTCTGTAATTTTACAAAGTTCGGTATTTGAAATAAATTTTGAAATAAAATTTTTTTTTGATTCTGCATTTAAATAAAGATCAGATGTATAAAATAGCGTTTTTGCTAAATACGTTGAAATTGATTCTGCAAAACTATTGTATTTAATTCCTTTTATTAATCCATGTCTCATAATTATATGTGGAGATAGTTTTTCCATAGTTATAGAACGTAAAACTCCGTCATAATCGTAAATTTTTGGAAAATGATTTTTTACATATTTTTTGTGAGTATTAAAATATTCATACTCATAATATGAGCGTTTTAGAGTAAGGGGCCAATCTTTTAATACTCTCAAATAAGGTAGAGGTTGTTTTAAGCAAATAGCATTATAGTTATTTTCAATGAAAAAAACTAAATTCAAATTTCCATCGCCTACTTCTTTAACTCTTAAGTTTGAAGTGCTCTTAAAAAGCTTTTTTAAGTTTTTTTTTGAATTAATAAATTTTTTTAAATCATTTAATTTTAAAGGCTTATATTTATTTGGTTTGAATTTAGATACCATAGTGATTTATATCAACAAAATAGTTAAAGTTGAATAGATAGAAAATTAATAGTTCTATATCTTAATAGAATATATGAATTTTTTTAATTATAGATTTCAGTAAAATTTATAAAAATTTGTCAGTTCTACCCATTAAATAATAAGCAACTAAACCTAGCCATTCATGTAAACCACTTTGAAATGAATTAAGATTTGATAATAAATTAATGTTAGGAGTTAGTTTAAATTCTTTGGTATTTTTAAAATCTACTGCATAGGGAACTAATTTCCAATTATTTTTTTCTGCTATAAATAAAGCTCTTTTCATATGGAAGGCAGATGTGATTAATAACCAAGTTTCATTTTTTTTTGGTTTTGCAATATTTTTTGAATAAATAATATTTTCATAAGTATTTCTTGATTTATCTTCAAAAAAAATTTTATTTATATCGACTCCCATATTTTTATAAAATAATTTAGCAACTTGTGAATGATCAAGATCAGATCTATTTATGCTTCCTGATCCACCACTAAAAATCACTTTGGCTTTTTCAAATTTTCTAATTATCAATACCGATTCAACTAGTCTTTCTGCAGAGTCATTTAAACTTATTTGATCATATTCTTTAAATAGTAATGGATTTGTTGCTCCACCTAAAATAAGAATTCCATCCACTCGTTCTGGGATCTTTATATTTGAGTGAAATTCTTTTTCAATATTATATGTAAGATAACTTCCAATAGGAAAAAAAGAAATAAAAGTGATAAATATAAAATTAATTAAAAAAATAATTAAGCTTAATTTTCTAAAACTAATAAAGTGTAAAAATATTGTAAATATAGTAGTGAAAATAAAAATATTAAAAGGATTTATGATAAACCAAAGAATTTTAGATAGATAAAATGACATAATATTTTAAAGCCTCAACTTATACTATATAATGTTTAATTAATAAAAGGTCTCGTGGTGAAATGGATATCACACATGTCTTCGGAACATGAATTTGGGGTTCGAGTCCCTACGAGACTGCCAATCAAATAATTATTTTTTCTGAATACTTTGAAATTACTAACTCAGCGATTTGGACAGCATTAAGTGCTGCCCCTTTACGTAAATTGTCTGAGACTACCCATAAATTCAAACCATTATCTATTGATTGATCATTTCTAATTCTACTAATATAAACTTTATCCTCTCCTGCAATTTCAACAGGAGTCACATAACCTTCATCTTTTCGATGATCAATTACTGAAATACCTGCAGAGTTAGATAATATTTCGTTAGCTTCTTTTTCATCTAATGCTGAATCAAACTCTATATTTACAGCTTCTGAATGACCAATAAATACAGCTGTTCTAACACACGTTGCTGAAACATTGATTCCCTCGTCTAGAATTTTTTTAGTTTCATCAATCATTTTTTGCTCTTCTTCTGTATTACCATTTTCTAAAAAGGCTCCAATGTGAGGGATGGCATTAAAAGCAATTTGTTTTGTAAACTTGTCTTTTTTTAATTCTTGGTTTGCATAAACATTTTGAGTCTGATTAAATAATTCATCCATGCCTGTTTTCCCTGCTCCAGAAACAGCTTGGTATGTTGATACAACAACTCTGTTTATAATTGCTTTTTCATGAAGTGGTTTTAATGCAACAACCATTTGTATAGTTGAACAGTTAGGATTTGAAATAATATTAGTTCTATTTTCATCATCAAAAAATTCATCAAGCGCATTAGCGTTCACTTCAGGAACGATTAAAGGAATATTTTGTTGCATTCGAAAATGAGAGGTATTGTCTATAACGATACATCCTGATTTAGCTGCTTTTGGTGCATATTCTGCAGAAATTTTACCTCCGGGTGAAAATAAACCAATGTGAGCTTTTGAAAAATCAAATTCTGATAAGTCTTCTACAACAATTTCTTTATCTTTAAATTCTACTTTTTTACCTTTTGATTTTGATGATGCGAGTAAATATAAATTGTCTATTGGAAAATCCCTTTGCTCTAATATTTGAACTATTTCAGTTCCTACCGCACCTGTTGCTCCTGCTACCGCTATATTGTATTTTTGAGTCATTTAATTGCCAGATAGAATTTTTAATTCTTCAATAACAGCATTTCCCATTTCTTGAGTAGAAATAATTTTTTGTGCTCCATCTTTAATATCAGCTGTTCTTAAACCTTTTAGTAAAACATTCTGTACAGCTTTCTCTACCATTTGACTGTCTTCTTGCATATCAAAACTATATTTCAACATCATAGCAAAGCTCATGATCATTGCTAAAGGATTTGCTTTAGATTGACCAGCTATATCTGGTGCGCTACCATGAACGGGCTCATACATTGCCGCTCTAGTTCCATTTTCTTTAACTGGTCCAAGAGCTGCTGAAGGAAGCATTCCTAAAGATCCGGTTAACATAGCAGCAGTATCACTTAAAAGATCACCAAATAAATTATCTGTAAGTATGACATCAAATTGTTTTGGATAACGAACTAACTGCATTGCACAATTATCTGCAAGCATGTGTTCTAAATTAACATCAGAATATTCCTTTTTATGTAAATCTGTTACGGTTTGTTTCCAAAATAAACCTGTTTCCATTACATTTGATTTTTCTACTGATGTAACTTTGTTATTACGCAACTTTGCTAAATCAAATGCTACTCGTGAAACTCTATTAACTTCTGATGTGGTATACAGTTGAGTATCAACTGCCTTACTTTCAGTCTCACTAATTTTTGATATACCTCTTGGTTGTCCAAAATATACACCGCTTGTTAATTCTCTTATTATCAAAATATCTAATCCTTTAACAAGATCAGATTTTAAAGATGATGAATCTGAAAGAGCATCTAAAACAACTGCTGGTCTTAGATTAGCAAAGAGATCAAGGTCTTTTCTTAATCTTAATAAGGCTGCTTCAGGTCTTTTATCTCTTTCTACGTTATCCCATTTAGCGCCTCCTACCGCACCAAATAATACTGCATCACAATCCATAGCTACTTGCATTGTTTCATCACTTATAGAATTACCTTCTTTATCGTATGCCGTACCACCAACTAATCTTTCAGAAATATCAAAAGATAAAGATTTAGTTTTTTCCATCCAATCAATGATTTTTAATACCTCAGCCATAACTTCATTGCCAATTCCATCACCAGGTAAAATTAAAATTTTTTTATTACTCATTTTTGACTACACTATCCAGGGTTGGATACTGTGTATTTTTTCTTCGTGAACATCAATTTTTTTATTTTTTTGGAGCGTCAAACCAATATCATCCAAACCTTCTAGCAAACATTTTTTTCGAAATGCATCAATTTCAAATTCTATTGCTTTATCATTTTGATAAGTGATTTTTTGATTTTCTAAATCAACTGAAATATCATTTTTATTTTCTGCTTCGTTCATTAATATATCTACCTTTTGTTGATCTAACTTAATTGGCAGTATTCCATTTTTAAAACAATTATTATAGAAAATATCTGCGAAGCTTGGCGCAATTATTGACTTAAAACCAAAATCTAAAAGTGACCATGGTGCATGCTCTCTACTTGATCCACAACCAAAATTTGCCCCAGCAATTAAAATTTTTGAAGTTTTATAAGGGTCCCAGTTAAGAACAAAATCATTCTTTATGTTACCTTGAATATCGTATCTTAATTCATGAAATAAGTTTTTTCCTAAACCAGATCTCTTTATTGTTTTCAAAAATTGTTTTGGAATAATCATATCGGTATCGACATTAATCATTGGTAGTGGCGCAGGGATACCAATTATTGTTTTAAATGATTCCATTTATAAATCCTCTGCTGTTGCAAAAGAACCTTTGATTGCAGAGGCAGCAGCTATTGCAGGACTGACAAGATGTGTTCTACCTTCTCTACCTTGTCTACCTTCAAAATTTCTATTTGATGTTGATGCACATCTTTCTTGCGGTTTTAATTGATCTGGATTCATAGCTAAACACATGGAGCAACCTGGCTCTCTCCAATCGAATCCTGCTTCAATAAAAATTTTATCTAAACCTTCTTCTTCAGCTTGTTTTTTAACTAGACCTGAACCAGGAACGATCATTGAGTCTACAGAAACTTTTTTGCCCTCTACAACTTTGGCAACTTCTCTTAAATCCTCAATTCTTCCATTAGTGCAAGAGCCAATAAATACTTTATCAATTTTAATTTTTTGTATTTCTTGTTTGGGTTCTAAACCCATATATTCAAGAGAACGCTCCATAGCCTTCTTTCTATTTGGATTACTCTCTTCTTGAGGATTTGGTACTATACCATTTATAGCAACAACGTCTTGTGGGCTTGTACCCCAAGTAATTTGTGGTGAAATATCTTCAGCATTAATTAAAATTTCTTCATCATATTTTGCGCCCTCATCAGATGGAAGAGCTTTCCAAAATTCTACCGCTTTGTCCCAATTATCTCCTGATGGAGCATACGGTCTACCTTTAATATATTCAAAAGTTTTTTCATCAGGAGCGATTAAACCAGCTCTAGCACCTGCTTCAATACTCATATTACAGATTGTCATTCTTCCTTCCATAGAAAGAGAGGAAATTGCATTACCAGCATATTCAATAACATAACCAGTTCCACCAGCCGTTCCTATTTTTCCTATTATATGAAGAATAATATCTTTTGCTGTAACACCTAAGTTTAACTTACCTTCAACAGAAATTCGCATATTCTTTGCAGGTTTTTGAATTAAGGTCTGAGTAGCTAATACATGCTCAACTTCACTTGTGCCGATACCAAAAGCTAATGCACCAAATGCTCCGTGTGTTGCTGTATGACTATCACCACAAACTATTGTCATACCTGGCTGAGTAATGCCTTGTTCTGGCCCAACTATATGAACTATACCTTGTCTGCTATCTAATAATGGAAAAAGTGTAACATCAAAATCTTTGCAATTTTTTTCTAGTGTTTCAACCTGAATTCTACTTTCTTTATTCTCTATACCTTTAGATCTATCCGAGGTTGGAACATTGTGATCAGCTACAGCAAAAGTACTTTCGGGTCTTCTAACTTTACGATTATTATTTCTTAAACCTTCAAATGCTTGAGGGCTTGTAACTTCATGAACAAGGTGTCTATCAATATATATAAGACAAGTTCCATCTTCTTGTCTATCAACAAGATGATGCTCCCAAATTTTATCAAAAAGAGTTTTAGGATTATTTATTGTCATCCGATTTATTTTCGGCTGCTTTTTCCTCTTCTTTACTAGATTCCTCTGCAGCTTCTGCTTTAGATTCTTCTGCTGGTTTGGCTTCTGCTTCTTCTACTTTTGTCTCTGCTTGTTTTGCTTCTACCTCTTCAGCTTTTGGTTCCTCTGCAGCATTTATATCTGTATCTGCAGTTTTTGTTTCTTCTACCGGAAGAGCTTCCTCTATATATTCATATTGATCAGCTTCATCACCCCTATCTTTATCTGCGATCCTTGCTTTCTTTCCAGATAATTCTCTTAGATAATATAGCTTAGCTCTTCTTACATCGCCTTTTCTAACAACTTCAATTTTTTCTACTAATGGACTGAATAAAGGGAATACTCTTTCAACACCCTCTCCATGAGATATTTTTCTCACAGTAAAGTTAGAGTTTACTGAATTATTTTTTCTTGCAATACAAATACCTTCAAATGCTTGAAGTCTCGACTTACTTCCCTCTGTAATTCTTACAGTAACTTTTAAAGTATCACCTGGACGAAAAGCAGGAACTCTTTTTTTTGAAGTTAACTTTTCAATCTGTTGTTTTTCAAATGTCTCTAATAAATTACTCATTTTATATTTCCTTTTTATAAAGATCTGGTCTTAATTCTTTAGTTTTTTCAACCGATTTTTCTTTTCTCCATTTATCAATTTTTTCATGATGACCTGATGTTAAAACATCTGGAACTTCATGTGTATTTCCCTGAATATCTTCCCAGGTTTGTGGTCTGGTATAATGAGGATATTCAAGAAGATTATTAGAAAAAGATTCTTCTAATAAACTTTGTGGCTGCCCTAATACTCCAGGAATGAGACGAATACAACCTTCAACTAACACCTGGGCAGCAATCTCACCACCAGATAGGACGTAATCACCGATACTTATTTCCTGAAAATCAAGAATTTCTATAGCTCTTTGGTCAACCCCTTCAAATCTACCGCATAAAATAAGCATTTCATCATATTTTGATAGATTATTAAGTTTGGCTTGAGATAATTTCTGACCTGACGGTGTTAGAAAAATTTTGCAGTAATTATCGGTTTTGAAAGTGATTGAATTTAATGCTTTTTCAATCACATCTGGACGAATAACCATTCCAGGGCCTCCCCCAAAAGGTTCATCATCAATACTTCCTCTTTTGTCAATTCCAAAATTATGTAGATTTACTATCTCGAGAGAAAATTTTTTATTGTTTAATGCATTTCCGATTACAGAATATCCTAGTGAACCAGGGAACATCTCAGGATAACAAGTTAAAATTACTACTCTCATTTTAATCAAGAATACCAGGTATTGGATCAGCTATAATTTCTTTTTTATTAATATCAACTGATAAAATATTTGTTTTATCAAAAGGTATAAGAATAAGTTTGGTATTATATTTGACTTCTAATAAATCACCTGCCCCAAAATTTTGAACACTTAAAACTTTTCCAATACTAGTATTGTCTTTCAAGAAAATCATGCATTCGATTAGATCGCTTATGTAAAACTCATTATCTTTTGTTTTTGGAAAAAATTTCTTATTTGAAAAAATTTTTTGGCCTTTAAGCTCTAAAACATCTTCTCTAGAAAAGTATTTTTCAACTTGAACGACACACTTATTATTTTTGAATAAAATATTTTTAAAATTCCAAGCAACTGAACCATCAAAATTATAATAGTTTTTTAAATTTTTAAAAACTTCAAACGAGGTAGTCATCATATTAACTTTTATTTCACCTTTTAATCCTACAGGAGATCCAAACTGACCAACAAGAATAATATCTTTATTACTCAAAGCAAAAATTGATTTTATTCTTTTTTAGCTTCTGCTTTTTCTGCTTTTGGTTCTTCAGCAGGTTGTGCATCTTCAGCTGGTTTAGCTTCTGCTTCTTCTGCTTTTGGTTCTTCAGCAGGTTGTGCATCTTCAGCTGGTTTAGCTTCTGCTTCTTCTGCTTTTGGTTCTTCAGCAGGTTGTGCATCTTCAGCTTGTTTAGCTTCTGCTTCTTCTGCTTTTGGTTCTTCAGCAGGTTGTGCATCTTCAGCTGGTTTAGCTTCTGCTTCTTCTGCTTTTGGTTCTTCAGCAGGTTGTGCATCTTCAGCTGGTTTAGCTTCTGCTTCTTCTGCTTTTGGTTCTTCAGCAGGTTGTGCATCTTCAGCTGGTTTAGCTTCTGCTTCTTCTGCTTTTGGTTCTTCTGCTGCAGCTTTCGCAGCTTCTTCTTTTTCTTTAGCAGCAGCCAAACGTTCCTGTGCTTTTTTCTTAGGTAGATGTTTTTTTGTTTTTTCAGTAATAACTGGTTTTTCCATCACACCAAGATTGCTAAGAAAAATAGAAATTCTATCTGATGGTTTTGCTCCTTTTGCAATCCATTCCTTAGCTTTGTCTAAATCCATTTTAACTCTATCAGCGCTATCCTTTGGAAGCATTGGGTTATAAGTTCCGATTTGATCTATAAATTTTCCATCTCTAGCTCTTCTAGAATCAGCAACTACTATTCTATAAAATGGTCTTTTCTTTGCACCACCTCTTGATAATCTTATTCTTACTGGCATTTTATTTCCTTTCTAATTTATGTTTGGAGGAAGATTTCCTTGTAATTTTTGCATTAAATCACTGGGAATCCCTCCTTTGCCCATTGATTTCATTCTCTTCATCATTTTTTGTGATTGGAGAAACTGTTTTAATAGCCTGTTAACGTCTTGAACTTTTGTTCCAGATCCTTTTGAAATTCTAATTTTACGTGAAGCCTTTATAATATCTGGATCAGCCCTTTCTTTTTTTGTCATTGAACTGATTATAGCTATTTGTTTATCAATCATTGAATTAGAAATTTTATTTTCTGCCATTAACTTCTGTGCCTTTGAAACACCTGGCATCATAGAAAGTAAACCGGAGACTCCACCCATTTTACCCATTTGCTTTAATTGATTGGCAAAATCTTCAAGATCAAATTTTCCTTTAGCGATCTTTTTTGCCATATCTTCCATTTCTTCTTTATCAATATTTTCAGCAGCCTTTTCGACGAGAGATACAATATCTCCCATACCTAAAATTCTTTGTGCAATTCTTTCAGGATGGAAAGATTCAAAATTTTCTACTTTTTCACCTAGTCCTATAAATTTTATAGGAGAGTTTGTTATCGATTTAATTGATAGTGCTGCACCACCTCTGCTATCACCATCTATTCGAGTTAAAATTGATCCAGTAATATTTATTGCATCACTAAAACTTTTAGCTACATTTGCAGCATCTTGTCCTGTTAGAGCATCTGCTACTAATAATGTTTCGTCAGGTTTAAACTTATTTTCAATTTCTATTAATTCACTCATTAACTTTTTATCTATAACTTGTCGTCCAGCAGTATCTAAAATAAGAATATCAAATAAATTTTTTTGAGCATAGTCTATGGAATCATCAACAATCTTACTGACTGATGATAGATTGTGATTAAAGAAATCTGAGCCAGTTTCTTCAGCTAATACTTTTAATTGTTCTTGTGCTGCTGGTCGATAAATGTCTGCCGATGCTAGTAAAATTTTTTTCTTTGAAGACTTCTTTAGCAAATAGGAAAGTTTGGCAATTGATGTTGTTTTCCCAGATCCCTGTAATCCACAAAACAATATTTTAGTTAATTGAGACGAAGATAAATTTAGAGATTTATTTTCTGATCCAAGAATTTTTACAAGCTCATCTTGCACAAGCTTTATGATCATTTGATCAGGCTTAACAGATTTGAGAATTTCTTTTCCTAAAATGTTTGACTTGATGGAATTTATAAATTCTTTTACTACAACTAATGAAACGTCTGCCTCTAACAGAGCAATTCTAATTTCACGTAATGTAACTTCAAGATCTGTTTCTGATATAACAGCTTTACCCCGAATACTTTGAACAATTTTTTCAAATTTTGTGTTCAGTGTATCAAACATAAATCTCCAATAGCCTTTTAACTCCAGGGCACGAAACTCGTGGGCTAGAGTACCTATCACAATTGTAACAAGCTCAATTCGTTTACAAATATAGGATTTGTTGGTGACCCTCTATTAGCTGAATAATTGAAAGTCAAGTATTCTTAAATTTCCCATATTTACTGAGATTTATCGATAAATTAGGTTATAAAACAAATATGCAAAAAGTAGACTTTATAAAGATGCATGGACTTGGTAATGATTTTGTTATCATAGATAAAAGGTCTAACAATATCACAATTACTGAAGATATTATTAAAAGACTCAGTGACAGAAGAACTGGGGCAGGGTGTGATCAATTAATCACAATTAATAATACAAATAATCAAAGTGCTGATGCTGAAATTGAAATTTTTAATCCTGGTGGTGATAGAGCCGAAGCTTGTGGTAATGGAACACGCTGCGTGGCAAAAATACTATTTGAAGAAGATTCAAATAAAGAAATTTTAAAAATTCAATCTGATGCAGGCATATTAGAATCAAAAAGAATAGATAATAATATAAGTGTCAACATGGGTTCAATAAAAAATACTTGGGATAAAATTCCTTTAAGTAAAGAAGTCGATACAATGAATATTCCAATTTCGATTGATGGATATAGTAATGGAGTTGCTGTTAATGTAGGTAATCCACATATAGTTTTTTTTGGGAAATCGATCAAAGATACAGATCTTGAAAGTATAGGTCCTAGAATAGAAAATCATGAGCTCTTTCCAAAAAAAACTAATGTTGAAATAGTTAAAGTTATTAATACAAATTTAATTGAAATGAGGGTTTGGGAACGAGGAGTTGGAATCACATTAGCTTGTGGTAGTGGTGCCTGTGCGGCTGTATATGCTGCGTGGAAAAAAGGATTGATTGAAAATAACGCTGAAGTGAAACTTGAAAAAGGTTCACTGCACATAAATATAATTAATAATGAATCTATTATGACAGGACCTGCAGAAATAAGTTATCGGGGTAGTTTAGAAATATAATTTATGAAAAATAAAAACTACGTAGTCAATCTAGGTTGTAGACTGAATATTTATGAAGGTGAAATTATTAAAAACCATCTTAGAAAAAATAATTTAAATAATGTTACAGTCATAAACTCATGTGCAGTAACTGAAGAAGCTGAGAAGAAAGTTTCTTATGAAATTAGAAAGGCAAAAAAAAATTTTCCTAATAATAAAATAGTAGTTACAGGATGTGCGGCTCAAATCAATCCATTAAAATATAAAGATTTAAAAGAAGTAGACTCAGTAATTGGAAACACAGAAAAATTAGAAACTTTAACATGGAAAAATATCGATCATTCTAAAAATCTTAAAGTAGGAAATATATTAGAAGAAAGTAAAACAGTACCTAATTCAATTGAAAAATTTGAAGGAAAATCGAGAGCTTATATTGAAATACAACAAGGTTGTAACCACCGCTGTACTTTTTGTATTATTCCATTTGGGAGGGGCAATAATAGAAGTGTACCTGCTGGAGAGATAGTAAATAAAATAAAAAAAATTGTTAGCAATGGATATAATGAAGTAGTCTTAACAGGAGTAGATATAACTGATTATGGAAAAGATCTTCCAGCAAAACCTACTTTTTCTAATTTAATTAAAAGAATTCTAAAATTAGTACCTGAATTAAAACAACTGCGTTTGTCCTCAATTGACTGCGCTGAAATAGACGAAGATTTTTGGGATGTTTTAAAGGACGAAAGATTGATGCCTCATTTTCATATAAGTTTACAAGCTGGAAACAATTTAATTTTGAAAAGAATGAAAAGAAGACATTCAAGGGAAATGGCAATTAATTTTTGTAAGAAAGTTTTATCTATTAGGAAAGATGCAACATTTGGTGCTGATATAATTGCCGGTTTTCCAACAGAAACAGAAACGATGTTTCAAGATTCAATTAAACTAGTTGATGAGTGCAATTTAACCCATCTTCATATTTTTCCTTATTCACCAAGAGAAAACACTCCTGCATCTAGAATGCCTCAAGTTCAAAAAAATATTATCAAAGATAGAGCTAGAAGACTTAGAGAAAAAGGTATGGAAAAATTAAAACAACATTTAAAAAAAAATATTGGAAAGAAGGAACAAATTTTAATTGAAAGTAGAAAAGAAAATTTTTCACTTGGAAAAGATCAGCATTTTTTAAAAGTAAAACTTGAAGAAGAGTTTAAAGAGGGAAATATAGTTTCCTGTATATATACAGGCATAGAAAATGATACGTTGTTAGCAAGAATAACATGAGTTTGTTCTCAATATTTAAAGATAAGTTAAGTAAAACTTCAAATATACTTTCTTTTAATATTTTAGAGATTTTAAAAAATAAAAAAATAGATCATTTAACTTTAGAAGAATTAGAAAATGTTCTTATTTCATCTGATATTAGTTTGGATGTTGTAAATCAGCTAATAGATTCTATAAAAAAAATAAAAATTTCAAATGATGATGGAATAAAAAATGTACTAGAAATCTTAGCTCAAAATATAGAAAGTATATTAATTCCAAGAGAACATGTTCTGATAAATGAAAAAAATGATGAAAAAAAAATATTAATATTCGTCGGAGTAAACGGAAGTGGAAAGACAACCACTATTGGTAAAATTGCAAATAAAATTTTATCAAATAAAAAAATTCTGATTGCAGCTTGTGATACATTTAGGGCAGCAGCTGTTGAGCAGTTGGAAAATTGGGCGAAAAAAAATAATAATGGTTTTATCGCTGGAAAAAATAATCAAGATCCAGCAAGCGTAGCGTATCAGGCAACTGAAGAATTTGGAAAAGAAAATTATGATTTTTTACTTATAGATACTGCTGGAAGACTATCAAATAATACTAACCTCATTAATCAACTAATTAAATTGAAGAATGTTATCTCAAAAGTTAATTCCTCTTTTAATATTGAAACTGTGTTAGTTTTAGATGGCACGAATGGTTCGAACATGATTAAGCAAGTGGAAATCTTTGGAAATGAACTTAATGTATCAAGTCTTATAATAACTAAATTGGATGGAACAGCAAAAGGTGGAGCATTAATTTCAATTGCAAATAAATTTGAAATCCCTATAAGTTATGTTGGACTTGGAGAAAGTATTGAGGACCTAGTAACCTTTAATTCTCAAAACTTTGCTAGATCTATTTTAAACCTAGAAGAACAAAAATGAAGTCAGTTTACAAATTATTAATTGATATAGGACCGCTTGCAGTATTCTTTATTTTTTATACAAGAAGTGGTCTTCAAGAAGCAATACTTCCACTTATGATTGCAACCGTAATTTCAGTAATCATTTCATATATACTTGAGAAAAAAATACCAATTATGCCAACTCTTGGGGCTGCGATTGTATTAATATTTGGAGGTCTAACTATTTATTTTGACAATGAAATTTTTATTAAAATGAAACCAACAATAATAAATATGGTCTTCGCATTAATTTTATATGGAGGAGTGATTGTTAAAAAACCTCTTTTAAAGTATCTTTTAGGTGCTGCACTTAAACTAGAAGAAGATGGATGGAGAATATTAACTCAAAGGTGGATTGCTTTTTTTGTTGCACTTGCTGTTTTAAATGAAATTGTTTGGAGAACACAAAGTACTGATGTTTGGGTTAATTTTAAAGTTTTTGGTATATTGCCAATTACGTTTATTTTTACGATGACACAATTCCCTTTAATTAAAAAATATCAAATTGAAGATTAAATTAAAAATTATTTTCTCTTAATGCTATAAATCCTGGTGATTTATTTCCCTCAAGCCACTCTAGAAAAGCACCCCCAGCTGTAGATAAATATTTAAATGCATCATTGGCTTTAGCTTTTTTTATTGCTGCAAGTGTATCTCCTCCTCCTGCTAAAGCATCTAATTGAGAATTACTTGAATAATTTTGTATAATATTTGCAACTGAAATTGTACTTTTATCAAATGGACTATATTCGAATGCACCTAAAGGCCCATTCCACAATAGTGATTTAGATTTTAATATTTCATCTGAAATTAATTTTGTAGTTTGCTCACCAACATCTAATATCATTTGGTCATTTGGAATATTATTGATTGAATAAGTCTCAACATTTACTCTTTCTTCTATTTTTTTTGAGCAAACAGCATCAATTGGTAAAAGTATTTTGCAATTTTTTGATTCTGCTTTTTTTTGTATCTTTTTTGATAGTTCAATAAAATCATTTTCTACTAGAGAAGAACCGACGTTATAATTATTTGATAATAAAAAAGTATTAGCCATTGCACCTCCAATTACTAGAGAATCAAAAATTTCAACTAAATTTTCTAAAACTTTTATTTTTGTTGAAACCTTTGAACCACCTATAATAGCTAGATTTGGTTTGTCTGAATTTTCTAAAAATTTATCTAAATTTTCAATTTCTTTTGAGAAACTTAATCCAGCGTATGAAGGTAAGTATTTTGTAATACCTACTATAGATGCATGATTACGATGAGATGCAGAAAACGCGTCATTAATATATATGTCAAAACTAGAAGCTAATAATTTTGAAAAATTAAGATCATTTTTTTCTTCTTCAGCATTAAAACGAATATTTTCTAATAGACAAATTTCCCCCATGTCCATTTCAGCAATTTTTGTCTCAATTATTTTTTTTTCACAGTTAGCTAAAAAATGAATTGTGTTTAAATTTAAAAATTTATTTAATTCGGAACATAAAAACTCTATGGAATATGTTTTATTAACTTGACCTTTAGGTCGGCCAAAATGGGCAATTAAGAATACCTTATTTTTATTTTTAATTAGTTTTTCTAATGTTGGTAAAATAGCATGAATTCTTGAATGATCTGTAATTGTCCCTTCCAAAACTGGTACGTTTAAATCAACTCGAACAATTATTTTTTTATTTTTACAGTCTAGATCTCTTAATTCTTTCATTTCTATTCACATGTATATAAAAAAAATACTGGAAATCATTGATTTTTTTTAAAAATTTGCAGTTTTATCTTTTTTAATACATACATTTAGTATATTAAACCTTATTTAAACTACTAAATGTAGTAATGGAGATAGATAATGCCTTGGGATGATAATAATGTAGCAAAACTTAGAGATTTGTGGGACCAAGGCCTACCAACTGCACAAATTGGAAAATTATTAGGTTTCACTAAAAACGCAGTAGTGGGAAAAGCCCATAGAATTGGACTAGAGAGACGTCCATCTCCTATAAGAAGAACGGCTGTTAAGCCTGATCGAAAAAAAGCCAGATCTCCAGTAATGCCAAAATTAAATTTTGAGAGCAATAAAGAACCAGAGAGTGTCTCTAATGAGCCCGCTGTTTTCCAACCGGTGGTTAAAAATTTATTCAATACAGCTCCAAAGAGAGGTTGTGAATGGCCTGAAGGTCATCCTGATGAAACTGACTTTCGTTTTTGTGGTAAAGATAGATTTGAAGATAAGCCTTATTGTTTAGATCATTGTGCTGTTGCATATGTTGTTCCTGAAAAAGAAGAAAACGAAAAGACAGAATTAAATAATACGATTTAAAAATAATAAAAATTCTAGAAATAAAAATTCTACCTGTTATCTATTAAAATATGAAAGAAGAGAGAGTTAATTCTGTATTTACTCCTATTCTGATTGGTGGAAGCTTAATTCTTCTAATAAGTTTTGCAATTCGTTCAACATTTGGCCTATTTCAAATTCCTATTGCTTCTGATTTTTTATGGAACCGATCAGAGTTCTCTCTTGCCATTGCTATTCAAAATTTAGCTTGGGGTATAGGCACTCCTTTATTTAGTGCTTTTGCTGAAAAGTATGGTGATAGAAAAGCAATTGCACTAGGCTTAATTCTTTATGCAATTGGAATTTTTATAAGTAGCACTGCCACAACTCCAGAGGCGCATCAGACTTTAAATTTATTAATTGGATTTGGAATAGCTGGTAGTGGTTTTGGTCCAATTTTGGCAGTAGTTGGAAGAGCTACATCTCCAGAAAAAAGATCATTGGCACTAGGTATTACAACTGCAGCAGGATCAGCTGGACAAGTGGTTGGTCCACCACTTGCTTCTATACTATTATCATTTTTGCCTTGGTCTTCAGTATTTGAAATCTTTTCAATTATATTATTAATAACACTGATCCTTGTTCCAATTTTAAAAACAGAATTTTCAAGTTCAAATATTAATAACGAAAATGAAAAAATTACTGATGCCGTATTCATTGCATTAAAAGACCCAACATATTCAATGTTGTTCTTTGGTTTTTTTTCTTGCGGCTTTCAGTTAGCATTTATCACTGCACATTTTCCTGCATTTATTGTTGAATCTAGTAGTCCAATTATAGAAGGAAGTTTAATAAGTTTGGTTTGTAGTTCTGTAGAAGGTTTAGGAGCATTATCTATGGCTCTTATAGGATTATTTAATATAATTGGTTGTTTGATTGCAGGCGCTTTAGGAAAGGGACATTATAAGAAATATCTTTTATCTTTAATTTATACCGGAAGGACTATTGCGGCAATTTTATTTATCTTACTACCTATTACACCAACATCTATTGCAATATTTTCAATAGTTATGGGTGCTTTATGGTTAGCAACAGTTCCTTTAACTTCAGGAATTATAGGTCATATTTATGGATTAAAATTTATGGGTACATTATATGGCATTGTATTTTTTTCTCATCAGCTAGGATCTTTTGTAGGTGTTTGGTTAGGTGGTCTATTTTATGATATCTATGGAAGTTATGATATTATATGGTGGGTTGGTATAGGAGTAGGTGCTTTTTCTGCAATAATCCATTTACCAATTAGAGAAAAACCATTATCTAATACAAATATACAAACTGCGTAATTTTATGGATGAAAAAAAGATTATACGAAACTTAATTATAGTAATTTTTTTCTTAGTTATTATTTATTCATTAGCAAGAGTTGGTGTAGGTCTAGATCTTAGCTTTGGACCTTATTTAAAACAATAGTAGAATTAATTACACCATTCTCCTTGTTTAAATATAGGCGTTACAACACCATCCTTATCAACACCGTCGACATCAATTTTGCCTGAGCCAATCATCCAATCAATGTGTATCATACTTGAATTACCACCTCTTTGAGTAATTTCATCTTTCGATAAGTCTTTTTTGGATTTGAAACATTTTGAGTAACACTGTCCTAAAGCAATATGAGAAGCAGCATTTTCATCAAATAGAGTGTTATAGAAAGTTATTCCTAATTGTGAAATCGGTGAACTATTTGGAACTAAGGCTACTTCACCAAGTCTTCTTGAGCCTTCATCTGAATCAAGAACTTTTAATAAAACATCTTGTCCTGTAGAAGATTTTGCATCAACAATTTTACCTTCTTCAAAGCGAACATTAATATCTTCAATTAGTGTTCCTTGATAAGATAGAGGTTTTGTTGAGCAGACTTGACCACTTACACGACTAGCGTGAGGAGTTGTGAATACTTCTTCAGATGGAATATTTGGATTACAAATAATACCATTTTGGGCTTCTGAAGCGCCGCCCATCCATTCATGGTCATCAGCAAGACCTACAGTTAAAGAAGTTCCAGGACCAGAATATTTTAAAGAATGAAAATTTTTAGCATTTAACCAATCTGTTTTATCTCTTAAATTTTTATTATGTTGGTCCCATTCAGCTACAGGATCATCATTGCTAACTCTTGATGCATGAAATATTGCATCTCCTAATTTTTTAATTGCTTCACTTTCATCAAGATCTGGGAAGACTCTTTTTGCCCATGCTTTTCCTGGCCACGAAATTATATTCCAGTTAATTTTAAATTCAGTAATTCTTTCTCTAGCTGGTTTGTATGCAATAGCATTAGCTTTGTTTGCACGTGAAACTTTATTAGGATCAATTTCAGATAGTAGCATGGGATCATCACCGGCAATAGCCATTCTAGCTGTATTGTTATCAAAAGCTTCGCCCATCCCATTATAAAGCCAATTTGCTGCAACATTGAAAGATTCATCATTGCCAAACTTAAATCGAGATAATGTAATATCAGAATCATTAAAAAGTGGGGTCACAAGTCCAGCTCCTTCTTTGTAAGCGTATTCAGCTATTTTTCTAACTAAAGGTAGAGATTCTAACGGTGCTGTTATTAAAAGATTTTGACCTTTTTGAAGTGCAACTCCTCTTTTAATAGATAGATGAGCAAGTTTATCTATCTTTTTTTTATCTACGTCATAAAACATTAGTATTATAATTAGTTTTTAAATTCTAAAAAGTCTAGAAATTTTATCTTTAAAATTTATCTCTTAAATCTTTCCACAAACACTTGTTTTTTTTCAGATATAAAAATATCAAATCTAATCAAAAATAGTAAAATAAATTATGGATTATGATCTTTTAGATAAAATTAATTTTCCATCAGATTTAAGGGAATTTAAAAAGAAAGATCTAAAGCAAATCTCAGAAGAATTAAGAGCTAAAACAATTGAGACTGTTTCAAAAACTGGCGGTCATCTTGGTGCAGGACTTGGTGTTGTTGAATTAACTGTTGCAATTCATTATGTATTTAATACCCCTCATGATAAATTAATTTGGGATGTTGGACACCAAGCGTATCCTCACAAAATTATAACAGGTAGAAAAAAAAATATCGAGACACTGAGAAAAAAAGATGGTGTTTATGGTTTTGTTAGAAGATCAGAAAGTGAATATGATCCATTTGGTACAGCCCATAGTTCAACAGCAGTTTCAGCAGGATTGGGAATTAAAGCTGCAAAAGATATAAATAAAGATAACTCTAAAGTTATATGTGTTGTTGGAGATGGTGCATTAAGTGCAGGTTTAGCTTTTGAAGGATTAAACAATGCTGGCGCACAAAAAAAAGGTTTAATTGTCATTTTAAACGATAACAAAATGTCAATAGACAAACCAGTTGGTGCTATGAGTACTTATCTAACTAGGTTACTATCATCTAAATCTTACTCAAGTTTAAGAAATATTATTAAAAAAATATCTAAAACGTTACCATCAAACCTATCAAAGACTCTTTATAGAACAGAAGAGTATTCTAAAGGACTTATCACTGGAGGAACTCTATTTGAGGAATTGGGTTTTTATTATCTTGGTCCTATAGATGGGCATAATATAGATGATATGGTTTCAGTTCTAGAAAATATAAGAGACAACAAATTTGATAAACCAGTTTTTCTTCATTGTATAACCAAAAAAGGTAAAGGATATAGTCCTGCAGAAAAATCAGAAGATAAATTTCACGGAGTTGAAAAGTTTGATATTAACACTGGGAACTCAGTTAAAAAAACAAATTTAAAATCCTATTCAAATGTTTTTGGTGAAACATTATCAAAACTTGCCGAAAATGATGAAAAAATTGTAGCAATAACAGCCGCTATGATGTCTGGAACAGGCTTAAAATTATTCCAACAAAATTTTGAAAAAAGATTTTTTGATGTTGGTATTGCTGAACAACATGCTGTTACAATGGCAGCTGGATTGGCGACAGAGGGTTTCAAACCTTTTGTTGCAATTTATTCAACTTTTTTACAAAGAGCTTACGATCAAATCGTACATGACGTGGCTATTCAAAAATTACCTGTTAGATTTGCAATTGATAGAGCAGGTTTAGTAGGATCAGATGGCCCTACTCATGCTGGCTCATTTGATATTACTTATTTAGCCACATTACCAAATTTTATAGTTATGGCGCCTAGCAACCAAAGAGAGTTATCTAGTATGATAGAGTTATCCTGTGAGATTAATGACACGCCATCTGCTTTTAGATTTCCAAGAGGAACAGGATCGGAAGAACTATTTAATAATCAGCCAACAGATATCAATATAGGTAAGGGATATATTTTAATTGAAGGTAATGATGTTGCTATTTTAAATTTAGGAACAAGGCTTGAAAAATGTATTGAAGCTAGTAAATTTCTTAATCAAAACAATATTTATCCTACTATCGCAGATGCAAGGTTTGCAAAACCATTAGACACACAATTAATAGATAACTTATTAAACAATCATAAGTATATTTTAACAATAGAAGAAGGCTCTATAGGTGGATTTTCATCACATGTTTTACATTATATTCATAATATGAGATCAAAAAAAGATAATGTAGTTATAAAAAATTTAATTTTTCCAGATCGGTTTGTTGAACATATGACACCGGATGAACAATATCAAGATATTAAAATGGATACAGAATCAATAATCAGAGAAATTAATAATTTTTATGAGAATAAAATTATTGATATAAAGAATTTTAAACTTAAAGTTTAATTCTTGTAAAAATTTAATTTAAATTAAAAAATGAAGAAAATAAAAATTTTACACAAAAGTTTTTCTAAACCGATAAGCTGTTTAACTGCATACTCTCCATCAATTGCAAATATTTTAGATGGAAAAATTGATTTAATACTGGTTGGAGACTCTCTTGGCTCAACACTTTATGGGATGAAAAATACTCAAGGAGTTACTATGGATATGATGAAACATCATGGGGCAGCTGTTAATAAAGAAATTAAGAAAAGTTTAAAGGTTTTAGATATGCCTTATAAAACATATGATAATAAAATCGATGCATATAGAAATGCTAAAATACTTTTAAATCACTGTAAGCCTGATTTATTAAAGATAGAAATTAGTGAAAAAAAATTAGTTGTTTTGAAACACTTAGTAGATAAGAAGATAAACGTCATTTCTCATATAGGAGTAACTCCACAAAGTTATAAGAATTTTAATAAAATTAAAGTTTTAGGAAGAACTAATAAAGAGAAAAAAAATTTATTAAAGTTAGCAAAAGAATCTGAAACACTTGGAGCTAAAGCCGTATTGTTAGAATGTGTAACAGCCAATACAGCTAAGCTAATTACGGAAAATGTTTCGATACCTACAATAGGTATAGGTGCTTCAAAATACTGTGATGGTCAAGTTTTAGTGTTTGATGATTTAATAAATCTAAATATAAATGATAAAAAACCAAAATTTGTAAAAAATTATTTTAATTTTAATAAAGTTGCTACTAATGTAGTTAAAAAGTACAATAGAGAAGTTAAACTTAAAAAATTTCCTAGTACTAAATTTACTTACAATTAGTCTAGATCTATAAAGCTATTATTTTTATCTAAAAACTTGATTAAACCAGAATTTATTTGATACCACAAACCAATTACATTCAGTTTATTTTCATTAATTAGTTTATTTACAAAATCATATTCACTTAAATTTTTAATTGATTGTTTTATGTTTTCCTGCTCAAAAAAAGTTATTTTTTCACTTTCTGAAAAGTCATTAGGAATATTTTTGTAAGATTTTTGTAAACAACTTACCCATTGATTTATATATTCAAAATCATTAACATTTTTTTTATCTAATGTTTTGTAAGAATACTCAACTCCACCACAATTTGAGTGTCCTAAAATGATTAAGTTTCGAATTTTTAGAACTTTTAATGCGTATTCTATTGCAGATAATGTTTGAATATTTTGGCTCTTATCATTTATGGAAGGTACTATATTAGCGATATTTCTATGTATAAAATAATCTCCAACACTTCCGCCAAATATCGTATTTTCAAGAATTCTAGAATCACAACAAGTAATAATCATAGCAATTGGTTTTTGGCGAGTTTTAGAAGCTTGCTGATATATATCTTTATAATCTTTAAAGGTATTCTCTTTCCAGAATTGATATCTTTCAATTAAAAATTTTGGTATTTCCATAATATTATTTTTTAAAAACTATTTATATAGCAAAATTAAGTGAAAAAGGAAATTAGTAGGAAATTCTGTGTAGCTCCAATGATGGGATATACAACGCCATATGCCAGAAAACTTTATAGAATTTTATCAAACAACAGTTTTTTATTTAGTGAAATGATAGCAACAAAATCACTGATTTATTCAAAGAGTAGAGAAAATATTATTGATAATGACTTTAATAACCCTGTTGCTCTTCAAGTAGGGGGTTCTGAAATAGAAGATTTAAGAAAAGCTTCAAAAATAGCAATAGATTACAATTATGATGAAATTAATTTAAATGTCGGTTGTCCAAGCAAAGCAGTACAAAAAGGAAGTTTTGGTGCATGTCTAATGCGAGATAAAATTCTTGTTAGAAATTGCATGGAGGCTTTACAAAATGATAAGATTGAAGCTTCATTAAAATGTAGATTGGGGTTAGGTAAAGAATTAAATTATGAATTCTTTGAAGAGTTTATTGATGAGATATCAAAAACTGGAATCAAATTTATTTATGTGCATGCAAGAAATGCAATTTTAAGTGGAATTAGTCCACAAGGTAATAGGACAATACCTCCTCTTAGTTATGACTTTGTAAAAAAAATCAAAAATAAGTTTCCTAATATAACATTTATACTCAACGGAGGTATAAAAAATCTTGATGAAGCAGAGAGTCTATTAAAGGAATTCGATGGAGTAATGCTTGGAAGACTAATTAAGAATAATCCTTTTATATTAAAAGAAGTAGATAAAAAAATTTTTAAAGAAAAAAATAAATTAATTGATGAATCAATAATCAATAATTATTTCGAGTATATAAAACCAAAATTAGGTTTAGAATCAATATTTAGATTATTAAGTCCTCTACTTAGTATCTTTTTTTCAGTTCCTCATAGCAAAACCTATAGATCTAAAATCAATGATTACATGAAAGATCAAAAGATAAATTTAATTGAAGATCTATTAATAAAATTTGTAAGTGAGAAAAATCTAAGTTAAGTTTTTAGTAAGGTATATGATAAGAAAAGCTTAGAATTTCAACTCCTGGATTTTTGTCACCTAAATTTGCGTTTGAAATGTGACTAAATGAAATACCAATTCTATTTTGATTTTTTAATTCATAACTTAATTCAAATGAAGTTCTAAACTGTAGATTGTGTCCTAATTTTTTTCCAGAACCATCATCATAAATACCTGCCCCAAAACTTGGTGTAAAAAAAAATTTACTTTTATCTCCCTCCAATAATTCACCTATATTATCTTCAAAATAAATACCAGTTAAAAAATAAGTAGCTGAGTCGTTTGTATACTCAACACCAAAGAAAGGTTTCAAGAAAAAAAAATTGTCTTCTTCTGGACCAATATCAAGTAATGATTTATCACTTCTATATTCATATCTAAAGTCTGTAGCTTGATTTTTTTCAGAGCCATCAAATTTAATATCATAAATACCTAATCCGAATACATTTGTTCCTTTGCTAGCTAAAGAATTTGAAAAAAAAATAATCACTAATGGGATAAGTATTCTGATCACAATATTATCTTATAATTATTTGATTAAGCTATCAAATAAAAAATTCTTTATTTTGTTGAGATATATCTAATAGAGCTTTTTTTAGTTTATCTAGTGCTTTTGTTTCTATTTGCCTTACTCTTTCTTTGCTTATTTTTAATTTTTGTCCTAGTTCATCCAAAGTTATACTTCTCTCTCTAAATTTTCTGAGACGAATAATCGTTTTCTCTCTCTCATTTAAAGTATCAATTGCTTGATTAATAAAATCTTTTTTTATATTCTTATCATTAAAATCTTCATATGACTCTTCAGGATTTTGACGCTCATCTGCTAAAAGACTCATTAGATCATTTTCAGTTTCGTTATCAACTTTTTGATTAAGATGTAAGTCACCTCCAGTAAGTCTTGATTCCATGTTTTGAACTTCTATAGATTTAACATTAAGCATATTTGATACTTTGTTAAGCTCTTCTTGACCCATAAATTCTCTTGATACATCATTAATTTGTTGTTTAATTTTTTTAAGATTAAAAAATAGAGCTTTCTGAGAGGCAGTAGAACCAGTTCTTACCACTGACCAGTTTTTTAAAATATAATCCTGAATAGAAGCTCTAATCCACCATGAAGCATAAGTTGAAAGTCTGAAATCTTTAGAAGTATCGAATTTTTCTAAAGCATGCATAATTCCCAAAACACCCTCATGAATTAGATCGTCTATAGGTAAACCATAGCTAGAATATTTTCTTGCATATGAAATGGCTAATCGCAGATAAGAGTTAAGAATCTTTTGCAACGATTTTGGGGTTTTATTATCTCTCCAATCATTAATTAAATAGAATTCTTCTTCTTTTTCAAGAATTGCAGCTTTTTTTGAAAGCTCAATAAGATTGTTAGAAAAATAACGATTTTTTAAATCCATATATTATTATACGTAGCGTATTTAGTTTAGATCAATTATTTTCAAATAAATCTAATATTTCCCCATTTTCAGTAAATATACCGCATAAAACACTTTTGTTGAATAAAGGCTGTTTAAACAAAGTACAAACAATATTTTTTTTTGAAATTTCTTGCTGATTTAAGTGTTCAGATTCATACCCTCTAACAATTCTCAAAAACGTTTTATAAGGTCTGTCTATTGTAGAAAAGTTTTGAAAACCCCACCAAAAACAATCGTTTTGAGCAGATAACGGTCTAGTTATATCTACACCTCTGTTAACAAATAATATTTTTTTTGTATTTGAATATGCAGCGTGTTTCAAATTTAAAAAGTATTGTGTATGACCTAAATTGTTTTGAAGAGTTTTATTTAGAGTTGTTGTCCATTTTGATATATTCATGGTTCCAGATGAGGCTATGCGTTTGACTTCACTCTCAGAAAAACCATATGATTTTATTGTTTCATTTACACCATGATCGAACATCCATTCAATTATCTCAGTCGGGTTGGGGGCAAGTTGAAGTTGTAATAATTTACTAAACATTTCTTCTTGTGCTCCTCTTAGAAATACTATCGACTCGGGTTTTAATTTATATTTTGCCATCAATCTAAATCTTAAATCTATAACGCTACTGAGAGTTTCTTTCGAATTATTCCCAAGTCCAATAACGTTACCAAGAAAAATTAATTTATCATATTCTTCAAAATTATTTAGAAGGAATTTTTTTATAGAATTAAAAGATTTTAGATTTGAATGAATAGAGCCAATTGCCCATATTTTATTAGATTTTTTTAATTCTACAAAATTACTTTTTTTATCCAAAATATTATTTGTTACTCAAAATTTGTTCTATTTTTTCTGTCGATTGAAAATAATCAGTTTTTTCAACAGCTGCAACTTCTCTTGCTAAACGCTCTATTGCCACCTGAAACATTTGTCTTTCACTATATGATTGTTCAGCTTGACTACTTTTTCTAAATAAGTCTCTAACTACTTCAGAGATTTTTACAGGATCACCTGAAAAAATCTTTGTTTCATATTCTTGAGCCCTTCTGCTCCACATAATTCTTCTAATTCTTGGTTTGAGTTTTAATGTTGAATATACTTCGTCTATAGTTTTTTTTGAAGAAATTTTTCTGAGACCAACCTCATCTTTTTTATCAAGAGGTACTCTTATTATGAGTTTAGATTGTTCCATCTTGACAACATAAAAACTCGTTTTGATATTGGCCACTTCCATATTTTCAATTTTTGTTATCTCTCCTACTCCATGTTTAGGGTAAACTACCATCTCACCAATTTTAAATTCAGAACTTTTTTTTGCTTTCATTTATCTTCCTGGTTTTTCACTAAAGTGCTTATTAAACTTATCTTGAATATTCTGCCACTCTTCTGCATCAGCTGGAGGTTCTTTTTTTTCAGAAATATTGGGCCAAATTTCTGAGTATTTTCTATTTATTTCAGCCCATTTTTCTATACCATCTTCTGTATCTGATAAAATTGCCTCAACAGGACATTCCGGCTCACAAACGCCACAATCTATACATTCATCAGGATGTATAACTAGCATATTTTCCCCTTCATAGAAACAATCTACAGGACAAACTTCCACACAATCCATGTGCTTACATTTTATACATTTTTCATCAACAACGTATGTCATATTACTTTTGGTTTTTATCTAGAGCTCTTTTCTTTGCATTTCCAGAGTCTACATCAGAAATATAAAGTAATCCAGCTAGTCTTCTTATAAGATTTGATTCAAAATCATGAACCTCTCCATCAGATAAGACAATTTCCCATAGAGTTTCAATAAGAAGAATTTTCTTTTTATCATCAAAATTTTTATTAATAAAAGAAGTGTAATGATGAAGAGATTTAGAATTATTTTTATTTTCTTCTGCCTTTTCAAGAACTAAATTAACTTCTTTTGGATCCTCAGAAAAAATGTTGATTAAACTTAGTTTTATTTTATTTAATTCAATTTCATCAATTTGACCATCTGTATATGCAGCTTCGATCATTAATCCACAAAGTAATTCTAAATCTTTGTTATTATTATCTTCTTTAGAATTTTGACTGTTTAAAATATTTTTTAATAAATTTAGCAATTTATACCTACAATATACATTTAAAGAAGTTTTTCTAAAACTGCAAAAGGAGAATTAGGGTCTTTTTTAATTTTATCTTTCTTAATTGTTTTACTTATTTTTTTATTAGATTTAACATTTACTGTCTTTTTTAACTCCCTTTCTTTATTGGGAAGAAAAAATAGTTTCTTCTCATCAGAAATAATTACATATTCATATCCACAAAAGGTCATAATATCTTTTAATTGATTGCTATTACAACCTATTGGATTCATAAGATCAGATGATTCTAGAAATGGACCTTTCTTTAATTTTTGTCTTGCAATAAAAAAAACTTTTTCAAAAACATCTATTCTGAAAATAAAATTTTTTATATTTATATAACCTATTGATTTCCAATAATTGTCAGGCATTTTAGTTTCAGATGTGAAAGATACCCTGCCATTTGATGGTAATGGCAAAAATTCATCATTACTATTTTGATAATATGTTTTCCATAATATGGCACTAAGCTCTAAAGGTTTTTTCTTTAATAAATTAGGTATAAAAAAATACTTTGCACCAATTCTTATTCCTAGCTTTGAAAGTTGTGTTTTACTTTCCTGAGAAATTGTCTTTAAAGTATCTTTAAATTTTTCAATTGGGTAATTTCCAAAATTTTCGAGACAATTAAAAACAATTGCCCTAACTTCTGAATTTATATTTTCATCTAATTTTTTGTTAAGAGGATGAAGGGTATCATTTATTTCTTTATCCAGCCATTTCTGAAGTTTTGCAGAAACCAATAATTTATTTTCTGACGATAAATATTCAGAATTTAAAGCATCAGCAATTGGCTTATATATTGAATTTCCTTTTTTTAATTTTCCTATTGGCTCATCACCCCAATAAATAAAGGTGTCGTCTTTTATCTTGGAATTACTAATTTCACCAAAATTTATTGAGTCAAAGGGTGAATTCAAAAAATTTTCTACTTTTTCATTAATCATGTTTCTTACCGATTTTTTTATATTACTAATCGAAAAAAAAGATTGTGAATATATATTCTTTTGTTCAATTAGATCAAAACCTTTAATAATTCCATATTTATTCTTGTCTAGAAATATTTCATTTTTATTTTTTATAAGATTATCTTCAATATTTAGAAATTCTTTTTCTCCAATAAAAAATTTTGAAGAATAATCTATAAATTTATTTGTAAGACTATTATGTAATTGATCAGATAATTCATTTTCTATTTTTTGTGTTTTTTCTTGCCAATAGTATGTATTTTTAAGCCAGTTGTGATTATTTGAAATATATGTCCAGGTTCTGATTTGAGAAATTTTAATTGAAAGTTCAGGTATGCCACCTCCAAAGTTGTTAAGCTTACTTATCTTACTATTGATCCATTCTTCAGGTATACGATAATTATTATCGATTAAGATTAAATATATATCTTTTAAGAGTAGTAAATAATTATCATTAAACAGTTTTTCAAAATCTGGTATTTGACATATATTCCATAGTAACTTTAAATTTTTTTTTGATTTAAGAAATTTTTGAACATCAATGTCGTTAATTAAATTACGAAAATTAATCTCATCCAGAGCATTTTTTTTATGAATGAAATAACTATTAATAGGATATTTTTTTAATGAAGATAATAATGTTTGTGTAGAATTGAAATCTAAATCACTATTTCTCCAATAAAATTTTTGAATTTTATCAAAGTTATGGTTCTCTATCTGTTGAATGATTAAGGGATCTAAATTACCTGCTTCTTTTGTATGACTAAATGTGCCATCCTGTTTATATCTACCTGCTCTTCCAGCAATTTGACCTAATTCATTAGGAGTAAGATTTCGATTATATCTACCATCAAATTTCTCTAGCGATGAGAAGCTTACATGATTAATATTTAAATTTAAACCCATCCCAATAGCATCTGTAGCTACAAGATAATCAACATTTTTGTTTTCGTATATCTCAACTTGTGCATTTCTAGTTCTTGGACTGAGTGAGCCTAATACAACCGCAGTACCGCCCTTATAGGTCCTAATATTTTCGGCAATTTCATAAACCTTATTAATATTAAATGCTATTATTGCGGATCTAGGTTCAAGTTTAGAAAAATTTTGTTTTCTTAAAAAAGTAAGTTGAGAAAATCGATTTTTTTTTTCAATAATAATATTTGGGTAAATTTTTTTTAGTATATTTTCAACATTCATTGATCCTAAAAAAATGGTTTGAAAGTTACCTTTTAAATTTAGAATTCTATCTGTAAAAATATGCCCACGTTCATAATCAGCAGCTAATTGAATCTCATCAATAATAACACAATCTACGGGAATATCATTTGGCATTGACTCAACAGTGCAGAAAAAATATTTGGCTTCTTTGGGTAATATTTTTTCCTCACCAGTAACTAAAGCTACTTTACTTAGTCCAATTCTTTTTACTGCTTTGTCATAATTTTCCCTCGCAAGTAGTCTTAAAGGAAAGCCAAATATTCCAGAAGAGAAAGAGAGTAATTTTTCAAATGCTGCATAGGTTTTACCTGTATTAGTAGGCCCAAGTATGGCTAATAGGTTTTCATTTGTATTAGACATTGATTTATGCGGCTTCTGAAATTATTTCATTTAATACGTAATTTAAAATTCCTCCTGCTTTGTAATATTCAAGTTCTTTATTTGTATCTATTCTGCACTTTAATTTTATATTTTTAATTTCTTTTGAATTTATTTCACAACTAAGTAAGATTGCTGGTTTTAAATCAGACAAACCAGATATGGATATAAGTTCTTCACCTTCAATATTGAGATTTATTCTGTTTTCATTATTCATAAATTCCAAAGGCAAAACACCCATTCCAATTAAATTAGATCTGTGAATCCTCTCAAAGCTTTCAGCAATAACTGCTCTAACTCCTAAAAGTCTTGTTCCTTTTGCAGCCCAATCTCTTGATGAGCCTGTACCATATTCTTTTCCAGCAATTATTACAGTATCAATATTGCTTTTTATATATTCTTGAGCAGCATCATAAATTGACATTTGTTTGTTAGAGAGAAAAGATTTCGTGTACCCTCCTTCTACATTGTCTAAGATCTGATTCTTGATTCTTATATTTGCAAAGGTACCCCTCATCATAATTTCATGATTACCTCTTCTAGATCCATAAGAATTAAAGTTTCTAGAATTAATCTGTCTGTCTGTTAAATAGAGGCCTGCGGGACTATCTACTTTAATATTTCCTGCAGGTGAAATATGGTCAGTTGTAACGCTATCACCAAGTAATGCTAATATTCTTGCATTTTTTATATCTCTTAGTTCAAATTTATTTTTTATATCAAAAAAAGGTGGGTGCTTTATGTAAGTACTAGTATCGTTCCAATCATACGTAGTATTTTTAGAATTGTTAATAGATTTCCAGTTGTCATCTCCTTTGTAAATTTCTTTGTATCTTTCTTTAAACATCTCTGGAGTTAAACACAAACTAAGTGTCTCGTTAATTTCTTTATTTGATGGCCATAAGTCTTTTAGATATATTTTTTTTCCAGATTTAGATTTACCTATAGAGTCAGTTGTGAGGTTAACATTAATATTTCCCGCAATAGCATAAGCGACAACAAGAGGGGGTGAGGCAAGAAAATTCGCTTTCACTTCTTGATGAACTCTACCCTCGAAGTTTCTATTTCCAGATAAAACTGAACAAACAGTTAAATTATTTTTTTTGATTTCATTAGACACCCATTCATCTAAGGGACCAGAATTGCCAATACAGGTTGTACATCCATAGCCAACGGTATTGAAACCTAAAAAATCAAGATATTCTGTTAATCCAGCCTTATCAAGATAGTCACTAACAACTTTACTACCTGGTGCTAAACTTGTCTTAACCCAAGGTTTTACTTCTAAATCTAAATCGATTGCCTTTTTAGCAACTAATCCTGCTGCGATCATAACATTGGGATTAGATGTATTTGTACAACTAGTAATAGCTGCTATTACAACATCACCAGTATTTAATTTGTTTATATTTGAAATTTTTTTATTATCCATCTTACTAAATTCATTTGGTACTTCTTTTAAAAGAATTTTGTCTTGAGGTCTTTTGGGGCCTGCGAGAGTAGGTTCGACTGTTTCTAAATCTAATAATATTTTGTCAGAAAAATCTGGTGAATAATTATCATCTGCCCAAAGTGTTTGTTTTTTTGAATATTCTTCAACAATATTTAAGTGCTCACTTCTTTTGCCAGTTAATTTAAGATAATTAATTGTTTCTTCATCTGTTGGAAAAAATCCACAAGTTGCACCGTACTCTGGAGCCATGTTGGAAATTGTTGCTCTGTCAGCTAATGATAAATTGTTTAACCCTTTTCCATAAAATTCTACAAACTTTCCAACAACACCCTTGTCTCTAAGTATTTTAGTAATAGATAAAACTAAATCAGTTGCTGTTATACCTTCCTTCAAGTTTCCTTTTAGTTCAAAACCAATAACTTCAGGAATATTCATGGAAATTGCTTGGCCTAACATAGCAGCTTCAGCCTCTATTCCCCCAACTCCCCAGCCTAAAACAGAAAGCGAGTTTACCATTGTTGTATGGCTATCTGTTCCCACAACTGAATCTGGAAATAAATAATTTTGATTATTAATTTCTTTCATCCAGATGGTCTTTGCTATGTTTTCTAAATTTACTTGATGACAAATTCCTGCCCCTGGCGGCACAAGATAAAAATTATCGAACGAACTTTGTCCCCATTTAAGAAATTCATATCTTTCTTTATTTCTATCAAATTCTTTTCTAACATTTTCTTTAAGTGAATTTTTATCCTTATAGTTATCTACCATAACAGAGTGATCAATAACCAGATCAACTCTAGATAATGGATTTATTTTTTTTGGTTCAATTCCTCTTGATTTTAATGCATTTCGCATTGCAGCAAGGTCGGCAACTGCTGGAACTCCAGTAAAATCCTGCATTAAAACTCTAGTCGGAAAAAAAGCTATTTCAATTTTTTCTCCCTTTTTATTAATTTCTTTTAAAGAATTGAAAACTTTTGAGATCATATCTTTATTGATATTCTCGCCATCTTCGTTTCTAAGTAGATTTTCAATTATTATTTTTATAGAAATTGGTATTTTACTTAATTCGGTATCAAAATATTCAGCTGCTTTATTTAAATTAAAATATTTGAACTTTTGATCATTTATTTCAATTGTATCTTCTGAATTGAAAGAATTTGTATTTTTCATGCTAAAGTTGATAAATAATTATAATAATTAAATAGTATGAAGATAAATTTTTGTATAGCAAAATGTTTATTTATTATCAGTTTTCTGCGAAAAAATAAAAAAGTAAGTTAATTTTTTTTATATTAAGTTTTTTAAAATAATAATTTAAATCTATAATAAGATTAATCTAATAATATTGCTATATTGTTGACTTTAATCGTAAGTTTTGGGAATAAACTCTTAGCCTTTTATAATTATCACTTAGGTGATAATGGAGGGAGGTTCCTCCGGGGTAACAAAATACAAGGAGTATTTTATGGCTAAGAAGAAAAAGAAAGCTGCTCCAAAGAAAAAGAAAAAAGCAGCTCCTAAGAAAAAGAAAAAAGCAGCTCCTAAAAAGAAAAAGAAAAAAGCTGCTCCTAAGAAAAAGAAAAAAGCAGCTCCTAAAAAGAAAAAGAAAAAAGCTGCTAAAAAGAAGAAGAAAAGAAGATAGTAATACTTCAATTTTTCAGGAAAACTTTAATTTAAAGTTTTCTTTTTCTTATCTTTTTCAAAAAGATAAAACGGGGTTCTGCCCCGTTTTTTTTATTGTTTTAAATCAAAAAGTGATTAGATCAAAATAATGCTAATTGTTAAGGATTTATCAGTAGAAAGAATAAATAAAAAAATATTTGAAAATATTAATTTATCACTTACGCCAGGTAATATTACTATCTTAAAAGGTAAAAATGGTTCTGGCAAAACCACTTTGCTAAAAACAATGTTAAATATAATAGAGCCATCTGCTGGATCAATATTTTGGAAAGGGAAATTATTGAAAAGAAATTTTTATGATTTCTATAATCATACTACATACATAGCTGATACAACATCAAGCTTAAAAAAGTTAACTGTAAAAGATAATGTTAATATTTGGAGAAAATTTTTTATATCCAATATTAATGATGCTCAAATTGAAATGGCGTTAAAAACCTTAAAATTAGATAATTATTTGAATAAAAAAGTTGCAACATTATCTTTTGGTGAAACTAAAAAATTAGAATTTTTAAGATTAATAATAGAAAACAAAAAAGTTTGGATTTTAGATGAACCTCTTTCTAATTTAGATGAAGATTCTATTGAACTAATGAAACAAACTTTTGAAGATCATTCCTCAAAAGAAGGATCTATAATTTTTAGCTCACATCAAAATCCAGGTATTTATGTGACAGAAGAAATTGAGCTATAAAATAATGAATTTTTTAAATAAAATAATTTTCTTTTATTACAGAGAATACAAATTAAATATGAGTGGTGCTCAAGATATTTTAACAAATATCATTTTCTTTTTCGTATCAATATTTATTTTTATTTTCTCTATTGGACCAGATAAACAAACAATTTCTATAATAGGGGTTGGTATATTGTGGACATTATTATTACTAAGCTCAACTTTATCTTTAAGGAAATTTTATCAAGATGACTTTGAGAATGGCAATTTAATTATAATGCATTTAAATGGTTTAAGTTTTGGTTTTATCGCTATTTTAAAAACTTTTTCACATTTTATTTTTGTACAGATACCCTTTTTATTATCGATACCGATTGCATGTATCTTACTAAATATTGCGAACGATAAACTCTTCTACTTATTTGCTAGTTTTGGCATTGGATCACTTATTCTGTCCTGTTTAGGTTCAATTTCATCTTCAATGAACTTAATGAATCAACGAAACTTTCTACTGGGAAGTGTCATAATTATGATATTTAGTGTTCCAATAATTATTTTTTCAGTAGGTATTATTAATATGGAAGAAAGCTTTAATTCTCTTATAAACATATTATTTGGAATATTATTAATAGTTTTTGCGATAAATCCCTGGGCAAGTGGGTTGTGTCTTAAACTTTCATTAGAAAATAATTAATATGAAATTCTTAGTTAATCCTAGTAAATTTAATGAGATGGCTGATTATATATTTAAACCAGTACTAATCTTATCTATCATATTGTTTGCAATAGGATTATTGTTTTCTTTTTATCTATCACCAGATGATTATCAACAAGGATCAAGTGTAAGAATAATGTATGTACATGTTCCGAGTGCGTGGTTAGCTTTGCTAACTTATGCAATAATGACTCTTTATAGTATTATGGCACTTGCTTTTAGAATACCCTTTGGTTTTATTTTTAATACAGCAGTAGCACCAATAGGAGCAGTTTTTACGTTAATATGTATAATAAGTGGATCTTTATGGGGAAAGCCAATGTGGGGCACCTGGTGGGTGTGGGATGCACGGTTAACTTCTGTTGCAATACTTTTTATTATTTATCTAATTATTATTTTTATGAATTTATCTTTTGAAAATAGGATTGTAAGAGAAAAGGTTGTTGCTATATTTGTTCTTGTTGGATCAGTAAACCTACCAATAGTTAAATTTTCTGTGGATTGGTGGAATACACTACATCAACCAGCAACAATAAGTAAATTATCAAAACCCAGTATTGATCCTTCAATGATGACACCTTTAATTATCATGACATTTGCATTTATAATGATTGGAATAGCAATAGCCATTTTGAGAATAAAAACAGAGATAATTTCAAGAAAATCTTATTTAAGTTAATTTGTGACTTTTAGTCCATTGGATTAAGTATCATTCCTGAATTATTTTGTTATTAGACAATATGTATTTTTGGTATATTTTAGGATCTTATATCTTTGCCTTTCTTTTAATTTTTTTGTTATTATTTTTTAGTTACTTAAAACTTAGAAGAATAAAAAATAAATGAGTCTACGATTTCAAAGATTGCTATTTATATTGCTTACTTTGGTAATTATACTGAGTGCAGTCCTACTTATTTTATATAATACAAGAGAAAATGTGTCGTATTTTTATACACCATCTGAAATTGATAAATCAGAAATCATAATAAATAAAATAATAAGAATAGGCGGTTTTGTTGAAAATAATAGTTTTAATAAAATTTCTTCAAGTTCATTTAAATTTAAAATTACTGATGAAAAAACATCTATACTCGTTACTTTCAAAGGTATTCTTCCTGATTTATTTAGAGAAGGGCAGGGTGCAGTAATAGAGGGTGCTTTTGTTGATAAAAATATTTTTAATGCAACCAATGTTTTTGCTAAACATGATGAAAATTATATGCCAGCATCAATAAAAGAAGATCTGAAAGATACGGGTTATTGGAATAAAAAATATAAATGAGTTCATTAGTTGGTTTTTTAAGCTTAGTTTTTGCGATAGGTATTAATTTTTACTTATTTTTATCTAGATACATATTTAAATTTCAAAAACAGAAATTTAATTTATTCACCCGCTTTTCATCCTTATTAACTTTGTTATCTTTTTTTTCATTAATGTATGCCTATGTGGTATCTGATTTCTCAAATTATAATGTCTTCCAAAACTCTCACTCAAATAAACCATTAATATATAAAATTTCAGGTACTTGGGGGAATCATGAGGGTTCGATGCTTTTGTGGTTAAGTATATTATCTATTTTTAGTTTCTTTTTTTCTTTTACAAAGAATATTGATGAAAGCTTTAAAAGATTAACATTAATTATCCAATCTTTACTTCATATTTTATTTGGACTCTTTATTATCTTTACATCTAATCCGTTTCTAGTTAATTCAATTTTAGTAAATGAAGGTTTGGGTTTAAATCCAATTTTACAAGATCCAGGTTTAGCTGTTCACCCTCCAATTTTATATGGAGGTTATGTTGGCTATTCCATAGTTTTCAGTATTGCTATTGCAGGTTTATTTCAAAACACAGATGATGAATGGCTTTATGTTGCAAAGAAATGGTCATTGATTAGTTGGACTTTTTTAACTGGTGGAATAGCTCTAGGTTCGTATTGGGCATATTATGAATTAGGATGGGGTGGTTGGTGGTTTTGGGATCCGGTCGAAAATGTTTCACTGATGCCTTGGATTGCTGGACTTGCATTAGTTCATTCTCTCATGATGGTAAGAGGTGAGCAAGCTATTAAAAAGTGGATAATCTTTTTATCAATTCTATGCTTTTCATTAAGTGTTTTTGGAACATTTTTGGTAAGATCTGGAATCTTAACAAGTGTACATTCATTTGCAGCAGATGCATCCAGAGGTATATTTATATTACTAATTTTTTTTATTGTAACTGGATTTGGTTTTTTAGTTTTCTTGTTAAAAGAACCAAAAAAATCAAAAACTTTAAACTTGTTATTTATCAATAAAGTTTCAGCACTTGTAATAAATAATATTTTAATGATTATAGCAACCTTAACTATTCTTTTAGGAACTATATACCCAATTATAATTGAAGTTTTGTATAATAAGAGAATATCAGTTGGAGGTCCTTATTTTAATGCAACAGTAATTCCTATAATGATCCCTGGTTTTTTGTTAATGAGCATTGCGCCAATTTTATCCTGGCAAACAAATAAAATACAAAATTCAAAAAAATATGTGCTAGGTTTTATTATCTTAAGTGTTTTAGTTTTAATTCAATCATATTTTTTAAATTTCAATACATGGGGCTTTGTTGGACTACTTTTAGGTTTTTGGATAATATTGGCCTCAATTATAGCAATTTTTTCTTCTTACAATGTTAAATTTAATATCAAGTTTTTCCAAATAATTAATCCTCATATAGCACATATTGGAGTTGGTATTGCTATAGTTGGTATCACTTGTTCTAGTGTTTTTCAAAATGAGTTAGATTTTAATCTTAATGAGGGAGATGAATTTAATGTAAATGGAAAAAAAGTAATATTTGAGAAAATAGAAACTACTAATGAAATTAATTTTCAATCTTTAAGAGGAAATTTTTTATTTGATATTGAAAAAAAACAATCAAAAAAAATAGAAGCTGGAAAAAATTATTATCCTGTGTCTAAGATGATTACATCTGAAGCTGGTATCTTACATCAATGGAATAGAGATATATATTTCATACTAGGAGATCAAAAAAATAATGAATGGTTTGTAAAAGTATTAATTAACCCATTTGTTAGCTTTATTTGGCTAGGAGTGGTAATAATGATTTACTCAGGCTTTATTGCAGTAACAAAAAGATGAACAGAATAGTTGTTTTAACACCCTTAATAATACTTTTGATAATATGTATTTTTTCGCTAACTTATTTATTAAGTGGCAAAGATCCTAACAAACCACCAAGTGCACTTTTAAACAAAGATGTTCCTAGCTTTGAAAGTAGTTCTTTGTACAATTCAAAGAAAGTAATCAAAACAAAAGATATAAAAAATAAGAAGACCTTAATTAATTTTTTTGCTTCTTGGTGTAGTCCTTGCAAGATAGAACATCCACTTTTTTTTGAAATTCGTAAAAAATATCCTCAGCTATATTTGTTGGGGTTTAACCACAAGGACCCTACATCAGATGCAATAAAGTATTTAGAAGATGATGGAAATCCATATCATTTTGTTGGTGTAGACTCTGATGGATTAATTGCGTTAGAGTTTGGAGTTTTTGGTCTACCAGAAACATACTTAATTGATGAAGATGGTAAGATTATATTTAAGTTTATGGGTCCAATAACGAAGGATATTTTAAAAAATGAAATCGAGCCACTTCTTTAGAATTTTACATATAACAATCTTAAGTTTTATGTTTTTTACTTTCAAAATATATGCACTAGAAAATATCGATGAAAGAGTAAAAAATTTAACCTTAGAGTTACGTTGTATGACTTGTCAAAACCAAAGTATTTATGACTCGGATGCTGAATTCTCAAATGATATCAAAAAAATAGTTAAACAAAAATTACAAGCAGGTGAAAGTGAAAGAGATATAAAGAAATTTTTAGTTGAAAGATATGGTGAATACATTCTTTTTAGACCACTTATGAATTATAATAATATTTTTCTTTGGAGTTTTCCTTTTATATTACTAATAATTGGCGTATTTTTTGTATTAATTAAGACCAAAACAAAAAAGGCTTGAACAATTTATTTTGTTTTTTTTTATTTAGCTTATATGGTTTCCCTATAATTTAGAAATACTTCTTCAAGGAGGAAACGTGAAAAAACTTATTATATACTTATTATCAATTGGTATTTTTGGAGTTGCATCAATTGCAAATTCACAAACAATAAGAATTGGTACAGAAGGTGCTTATCCACCATGGAATAATCTAAACTCAGCTGGTGAACTTGAGGGCGCAGAAATAGACTTTGGTAACGAAGCTTGCAAAAGAATGGGTGTTACTTGTGAGTGGGTAACTCAAGATTGGGATGGTATAATACCTGCCCTTCTTCAAGGTAAATATGACATTATTATTGCTGGAATGTCTATTACTGAAGAAAGAAAAGAAAAAGTTAATTTTACAACTGGTTATATGACTGATGGTGCAAGATTTGCTGTTTTAAAAAATAGTGGTTTAGCAAATTTAAATATTGCAGGTATGGCTAAAGTTAATCTTAATAATGCAGGTGGAAAAGAACAAGCTGCAATAGGTCAACTAATTGCTGCAATGGACGGTAAAACTGTCTGTGTTCAATCTTCAACAATTCACCAAAATTTCTTAGAAAAACACATGTCTGGTGCGGTAGATGTAAAACTTTACCAAGCAGTTGACGATCACAATTTAGATTTAGCTGCTGGAAGATGTGATGCAGTTCTTGCTGATGTAGGATCAATTATTGACTTTATGGAATCTGATGGCGGTGTTGATGTTGCATTTACTGGTCCAACTTTTTCTGGTGGAGTTTTCGGCGATGGTGTTGGTGGAGCAGTTAGAAAAGAAGATACAGATATCTTAGAGATGTGGAATACTGCTATTGCAGAAATGTCTAAAGATGGAACTACTGCTGAAATAACTAAAGAGTGGTTTGGTAGAGATATTTCTATGTAAATACATCATATTTAAATAAAAAAGCGGTCTTATAGACCGCTTTTTTTTAATAAAATTATAGTAATAATGATTAAATAAAATTAAATAAAAATTTATAATGAATTCTCTTTTGTATTTAATTATCCAAATAATAAACCTATTTCAATTTGTTCTTATAATTTACATAATTCTAACATGGTTAGTAAACTTTAATATAATTAATACAGGCAATAGATTTGTTTATAGCATCCTCGATGCTTTATATCGATTATGTGAACCAAGCTTAAATTTTGTTAGAAGATACTTACCAAATTTTGGATCTATAGATTTGTCTCCTATAGTTGTTTATTTAGGTTTGTGGTTTATTAAAAGTTTATTAATTGAGTATTGGCCTAGATAATTATGCCACAAATCTTAGATGGAAAAAAAGTAGCGCAAAAATTGAAAGATGAGCTAAAAATAGAAATTGATAATTTAAAGTCAAAATTTAATTGTGTTCCAGGATTAGCTGTAGTTCAAGTAGGAAATGTCTCTGCAAGTAGTGTCTATGTTAAAGCTAAAACAAAAGCTGCTAAAGAAGTTGGAATTAATGTCTTTGATCATCATCTAGAGGAGACAACTAACCAAGATAAGTTAATCAATTTAATTAATCATTTAAATATTGATAAAAATATAAATGGCATACTTGTACAATTACCACTCCCAAAAACTATAAATGAAGAGATTGTTCTAAATAGTATAATTCCGGAAAAAGATGCAGATGGTTTTCATCCATTAAATGTTGGCAAACTTTCTATCAGCCAAAAAAATGATGAAAAATTATTGATTCCATGCACTCCTTATGGTTGTCTGTTACTTTTACGAGAACTTAATATTAATTTAGCTGGTAAAAATGCTGTGGTGATTGGAAGATCAAATATAGTTGGAAAACCTATGTCTCAATTATTGCTCAAGGAATCTTGTACTATAACAACAGTTCATTCAAAAACTGTAAATATTGAAAGTATTTGCAGAAATGCTGATATTTTAGTAGCTGCTATAGGTAGGCCTGAATTTGTAAGAAAAAATTGGGTAAAAGAAGGAGCAATTGTTATTGATGTGGGTATAAATAGAATCAAAATAAATGAAGAAAAATCTAAATTAGTTGGTGATGTTCTATTTAGTGAAGTAGAAAATATTGTAAGTGCAATAACTCCGGTTCCCGGAGGAGTAGGCCCAATGACTATTGCTTGTCTTCTAAGAAACACAACTATAGCCTTTAAAAATTCAAATAACTTATGAAAATTAGCTGTAAAGCAAAATAGAGTTAAAAAATAAAAATAGAAAATAATGGAAATTAAAGATTTAAGGTTGTTAAATAATTAAATTTTTATTTGTTCCCTTTTTTATGCTTTATATATTTGTTAATAAAGTTATCGTGACCCATTACGTCTAAATCTTGTTTTATTGACCAATTACCAAGTATTTTTTCTTCATAATTGGAATGCTCTTGAGTATAATTTTTTAAAAAGATGAACCGTGATCTAGTTGCATCAAGAGCATGACAATCAGTAAATGCAGGTAAGCTATATATTAAGTCGTAAGTATAATAGCTAGTATATTGAGTAAAAAAAACATCTAATAATTTTTGTTTTTTTTTATTTAAAGGAAGATTATTAAAACCAATAAACCCCGATTCTGTATAATAGCCAATCCTATCATAAATTGATAACAAAGTATTTTCAGGTAAACATTTATTAAACCATGTATTAGGAATCTTACTAAGAAATTCAGTATCAGCATCAATATAGAAAAATTGATCGGAGTATTTTCTTGCATCACTCTGAGCAAAAACCTTATAAGAAAATCTTACAGGGTCTAGTAAATAAGATACTTTTGAATTAATTTTAGACTTTTCTTTATTTCTCTCAATAAATTTATAACATAAAGGCTGTTCTGTAAATAAGTTTAGATAAACTATATTTTTATTTTTAGGATATAAGTCTACATTATCTTCTACATAACAATAAAGTTTAAGATTTTGATCTGTTTTTATAAAACTATCAATAAGTTTGTTTGCATATTTTTCAAATAATGAAAAATTAAAAGTTGTAACAAAAATTTTTTTAATCATTTATTATTAAGTCTAATTTTTTAATCTTAATGAAGAAATCTTTATAAAACCTTCTGCATCTTTTTGATTATAATCTCCTACTTCATCAAATGACACCAAAGATAATTTATATTTGCTTAAAGGGGATTTACGCCCACTAATTATTATGTTTCCTTTATAAAGTTTTAATCTGACGTCACCAGTTACATTTTTTTGGGTAGAATCTATTAAATTTTGCATAGCAATTCTTTCAGAAGAAAACCAAAAACCGTTATATATAGTTTCAGCATACTTTGGCATAATTTCATCTTTTAAATGGGCTTCTCCTGTATCAAGAGTTATACTTTCAATTGCTCTATGAGCTTTTAGTAATATTGATCCACCAGGAGTTTCATAAATACCTCTAGACTTCATCCCTACAAAACGATTTTCTACAATATCCTCTCTTCCTATTCCGTGTTCAAAGCCATAATTATTTAATTCAGTAAGTATTTCATGTGGTCTTAATTCTTTTTGATTGATAGCCACCACATCTCCACTTTTAAAACTTAGGATAATTTCATCAGGTGAATTTTTAGAATTGTCTATTGATTTAGTTCTTGAATAAACATACTCGGGCGCTTCTAACCATGGATCCTCTAAAATTTTACCCTCAGAAGATGTATGAAGTAAGTTAGCATCAGTGCTGAATGGCGCCTCTCCTCTTTTATCTTTTGGAATAGAAATTTGGTTTTTTTCTGCAAAATTAATTAAATCTTTTCTTGAATTCAAGTCCCACTCTCTCCATGGAGATATTACGTTTATTTTTGAATTATTTGCATAGTAGCCTAATTCAAATCTAACTTGATCATTCCCTTTACCTGTTGCTCCATGGGCTACAGTATCTGCACCTACTTCTTCAGCAATTTCAATTTGTCTTTTAGCTATTAAAGGTCGTGCTATAGCAGTTCCTAAATAATAAGATCCCTCATAAATAGTGTTTGCTCTAAACATAGGAAATACATAATTTTTAACAAATTCTTCTTTTAAGTCTTCTACAAAAATCTCTTTCACCCCTAGTGACTCTGCTTTTTTTCTAACTGGAGATAACTCTTCACCTTGACCAAGATCAGCTGTGAATGTAACAACTGGACATTCATATTTATTTTGGAGCCACTTAAGTATAACACTAGTATCTAGTCCACCAGAGTAAGCTAAAACAATTTTTTTAGGCATTTAACACTCTTCAGTTAATTTATTATAAGCTGCAGTAAATCCATTAAGTGTATATGTATCAACAGTAACTGTACCTCTAGAAGACTCGCCTGTAACTTTGAGTTCAAGCCCTTTTTTCATAGCAAAAATTACTTTAGCATCTTCTTCTGTCCAAGCAGCAGTTGGCAAATCTTCGGTTGTGTAAAATTTGTATTCTCCTTTATCTATACTTATAATAATATCAGAAGGAATTTTGTAACTATAACCAGCCTCTATTTGAACTACAGTGTCTGGATTGCCTATATTTTTATAGACTAAAACGTAGAAGTCTCCTCTTTTTTTATCACTTGGTAAATCTGTTTCTGTTGCTAAACTGCCAATATAACAATACTCATCAGCCTTCTCAAAAGACCATTTACCTACTTCTAAAGCATTTAGGGTAATAGGAAGTGCTACATATAGCACAAGTAAAAACTTAAGAATAATTTTCATCAATTGCTTCTTTTAGTATATCTTATGCAATTAGTTAAGAGCGTTTAATCAATGTTAGAGTCTTTTTGAATTATGGAAAAACCAAACTTAGATAACTTGATGAGAAAGATTCAAAAAGACCGCGACGAAATGGCTTTTTCTCAAATCTTTGATTTTTTTGCCCCAAAAATAAATGCTTATTTTATTCAAAATAGAATCAAAATTGAGAGTTCTGAGGAATTAACTCAAGAGGTTTTAAGTACTGTTTGGATAAAATCAAACCTGTATAACTCAAAAAAATCAGCTCTTTCAACGTGGATATTTACTATTGCCAGAAACAAAAAAATAGACTTTTTCAGGAAAAATTCCAAAATAAATTTTAAAGAGGAGGATATACGAGAATTTTTATACCAAGATAGAGAAGTTGACCTCATTGAAGAAAATGAAGCGAAAAAACAAATAGAAAGAATAAATAATGAGCTCGATGAACAGCAAAAAATAATGATAAAAATGAATTTTTTTGAAAATAAAAGTCATAAAAAAATCGCGGATGAACTTGAAATTCCTTTGGGGACAGTTAAATCAAGAATAAGGTATATATTAACAAAAATGCAGAGATTTTTAAGATGAACGGAACACTAGTAAAAAACCAGCTTATATTTGATTTTGCATCAGGAATATTAGGTCCAGCAAAGTCTCTATTTGCTTCAACATATTTACAACTAAATTCAAATGCTTCTAAAATTGGAAGTGCATTTGAAGATATGTTGGGTGAAAATTTAATGGATAACGAAAACATTCATCCTAGAAATTTAAAGTATACTGATTGCATTGATAGCCCAAATAACAGAACTGCTTTAAATATTAAAAATCCAGTAACTAGCTTCTTTGGAGACCTCAACAATATAAAGTGGAAACAAGTTTATAAAGGTTTTAAGGAGCATACAGCATCGATTGACGATAAAGATGAATTAAAATTAATAAAAATGGACCCTGGAATTTCTGTACCACTTCACTCCCATGGTGGAAAAGAGTACATATTAGTTTTGGAAGGCAGTTTCTGTGATGAATATGGTGAATACTCTAAGGGTGATATTCAGATAAACGATCAAAAAATAAAACATACTCCTATCGCCTCAAGAGATACTGGCTGTGTATGTTTAAGTATTACTGAAAAAGATGTTATTTTCTTTGGTAAATATGGATCTTTCTTAAATTTATTTACATTTATTAAATCTTTTTTTAAGCCAAAATAAAATCATTATTGTATAACTCTAAGCGTGACCAAAATTCACGTCAATTTTATTAGAGGTAAAGGAGTTGAAAGTACTCATCAAGTTAAAGCATTAGTAACAAGTATTGATGGTAGAATTTTGTTATCTACAAATAATGATAATGATTTTTTTTTTCCTCGATCTTCAATTAAAATATTTCAAGCTATTCCTTTCGCAATGTCAGGTGCTGCCAAAAAATATAAATTAAACGGTAAACAAATAGCTTTAGCTTGTGCTTCTCACAAAGGAGAGGGATTTCATATAAGTGAACTAAAAAAATGGATTTCCAAAATAAAGTTAAAAACAAAAAATTTACAATGTGGTATTCATGGGCCATTAGATAAAACAGCTTCAGAAAAAATAATATATTCTCGTAAGAAATTTAATGAGTTACATAACAATTGTGCTGGTAAACACTTGGCTATGTTAACAAGCTGTCTACATAATAATCATAGCATTACAAATTATTTAGATTTCAATCATCCACATCAAAAAAATATTAGAACAGTTTTTAATAACTTCACAGAAACAAAATTATCAAAAAAAAATTTCTCTTTAGATGGTTGTAGTGCTCCACAATATTCATTCCGAATAAAATCAATATGTAAAGCCTTAAATAATTTAATTAAATGCTATAATAGTAATCTTAAATATTCAATAGCAGCAAGAATACTGATTGATTCAACTTTAAAATATCCAAATTATATTGGAGGAACAAAAAGCTTTGATACAAAAGTAATTGATTCTTCAAAAAGTAAAATATTTTGTAAACATGGGGCTGAAGGTGTTTTTTTGTTTGCTCATTTGACAAAAGGAGTAAGTGGAGTGGTTAAAGTAACAGATGGCAATGAAAGAGCAATACCAATTACTATAATGAATATTTTTAAAAAACTAAAAATTATGAATAAAAGTGAATTAAGAAACTTACAAAGAAAGGAAGAGTTTTATCTTAGGAACCATGCAGAAAAAAAGATTGGGTATATTAACTTTAAGATAATATAAGTAACAAAAATATAGCAATCAGTATTGTTAATGGCAATCTTAGAAAATAAAAGGCGCTTTTATTTAATTCGTTAGAAAATATAATAATGTAGTCAAAAAATAATTGTGTTAACAAAAGCAGAATTATTAAGATAAATATTATTAAAATATTAATATTATAAAGATTTAATATTATAATAATAACTGAGAATAGGCTTGGTAGAAAACCATAAACTACGATATGTATAGGTGGATTATTTTTTAAATTCCAGTTAATTGACCCAATAAAAACTATAATTATTAAACTGTAATAAGTAATAAAATTAAATAAAATCTCTTCTTTAATTTTAAAAAAATAATATTTATCTAAAAATACTATAGCGTATGGTATTAATCCAAAATATGAAATTAGGAATTGTATATTAATTTTTTTGAACATTTATTATGATTAAAAATAATATCATTTTAGAAATAGAAAAACTTTTAGATAATAAAAAAATTTTAGAATACAACATTTTATCTGACTCTTTTGGAATAAATTGTTTGAAAATTGAGACAGAAGATAAGGAGCGATATATTGTAAAGTATTATTACAAAAAAGAGGGTGGGTTCAATGCAATAAAATCTGAAGCTGATAATATTCTTTTTTTAAATAGTCATAAGTACAACTTTTTTCCAAAAATCATTAATAATAATAATAAATTTCTTATAATGTCATTTATAGACAACAATAATGATCTACCCATTAAGACTAATGATGATTTATTAGGTGCTATAATTTCACTTCATTCTAAAAGGAGTGATAATTATGGATTTAATTTTGATACTCAAATTGGTGGATTAAAGCAGTCAAATTCTAACTCAAAAAACTGGGTAGAATTTTACAGAGACAAAAGATTGCATTACATATTTGATTTAATTAATAAAAATAATCCAATGGATAAGACTATAAATGCTAAAATTGAACTATTATTAAAAAAAATAGACAATTTCATTCCCAAAAAACCAAAACCATCACTGCTACATGGTGATTTATGGGAAGGAAATATACTTTTCAAAAATAAAAAGTTTTCAGGTTTTATTGATCCAGGATCTTTTTATGGTCATAATGAATTAGAAGTATCCTATTTGAGATGGTTTAATCCTAAATTTATTGATAGGAATTTTTTAGTTAAATATAATGATCATATTATTATTGATAAGTATTACGTAAATTATGAACCAATTTATCAATTGTACTATTCATTATTAAACGTCTATTTATGGGATAGAAGCTATATTGAAAATGTTCGAGGATTGTTAGATAAAATTAAAATATAAAATTAAACACAGGGGTTGGGATCAGATAAGTGTATGTCTTCAATTTCTTTTAATAATTCTTTTGACAGTGAAATATCGATGCTATCTATATTCTCTTTAAGTTGATCCATTGTTGTAGCTCCAATTATATTACTCGTAACAAATGGACGATCATTGACAAAAGCATTTGCGAAAGTGGAAGGAGCGATATTGTGTTTTTGAGCAAGTTTAAAATATTTTTCAATTGCTCTTTCTCCTCTTTCGGTATGATGTCTAGAAAATCTTCGTGGCCAAAGGGTGTATCTAGCTTTTTGAGGATTTTTTCCTCCAATATATTTACCGCTTAATCTACCGCCTGCTAAAGGTGAGTAAGCAAGCAAACCACAGCTTTCTCGGATAGAAACTTCAGAATTATGAATATCAAATACACGGTTAACTAGACTATAAACATTCTGTATTGACATCATGCGAGGAAGATTTTTTTCCTTAGAAATTTGGAGATATTTCATAACACCCCAAGGCGTTTCATTTGACAAGCCAGCGTATCTAATCTTACCTACCTTAACAAGCTGATCTAGATTATATAAAACCTCTTCTACTGTAGTCCAATCATTATCACTTGCATCATACTCAAAGTCTAAAACTCCAAACTTTGGTACTTTTCTTTCAGGCCAATGAAGTTGGTATAAATCTATATAATCAGTTTTTAATCTTTTAAGACTTTCATCTATTGCTGCATTCATATTCCTTTTATCAAAACCAAGACTTTTAGATCCTTCTCTAATCCACTCTAGACCGTCAGATTTTGATGCTATTTTTGATGCTAAAATTATTTTATCTCTATTTTTTTTTTCATGAAACCAGTTGCCAACTATTTCTTCAGTTTTTCCATAAGTTTCTTTTCGAGGCATTACAGCATACAATTCTGCGGTGTCAAAAAAATTTACTCCTCTTTCGACAGCATAATTCATTTGATCAAAACCATCTTGTTGGCTATTTTGTTCACCAAATGTCATGGTACCTAAACAAATGACGCTTACATCAATTTCTGTATTTCCTAGTTTTCTATATTTCATACTATTTTTATAAAATGCCTTGAAATTGTCGGATTTATAGCGATATTAGTAATAATTAAAAGGAGAAATTATGGCTTTAGACTTTAATCAACGATCTTATACTAAATCAGTAGATCAGGCGGCAATTGATGAAGGCTTGAGAGCGTATATGCTTAAAGTCTACAATTATATGACTACAGGTTTGGTATTAACAGGATTTATTGCATATTTTTTTGGAAAAGCATCAATTGTGACTGGGGAAAATGGTCAACTTCTAGGATATACAGATCTTGGCGTATTACTTTTTGGATCTCCACTTGCATGGGTAATCATGTTAGCACCCTTAGGATTTGTGTTTTACCTTAGCGCGAGAATAAATAAAATTTCAACAAGCGCAGCCCAAATCACATTTTGGTTATTTGCATCAATAATGGGTTTATCAATGGCTTCGATTTTTATTCAATTTACAGGAACTTCAATAGCAAGGGTATTTTTTATAACAGCAGGTACTTTTGGAGCAATGAGTTTGTATGGATATACAACAAAAAGAGATCTTACAAAACTTGGTGGTTTCTTATTTATGGGTTTAATTGGAATTATTATTGCAAGTATTGCAAATTTTTGGTTTCAAAGTGGTCCGCTGTCATTTGCTATTTCAGTAATTGGTGTATTGGTTTTTGTAGGTCTAACAGCTTATGATACTCAAAACATTAAAAATGTATATTATGCCGGTGATAGTGAGGAGATAGGTTCTAAGAAAGCACTAATGGGTGCCTTAAAATTATACTTGGATTTCATTAACCTATTCATTTTATTACTTCAATTATTTGGTCAAAGAAGATAATTCTTTTAAAACCCGAATATCTTTTTATTATACCCAGTCTTTTAAAGGCTGGGTTTTTTTATGTCTAACTTAGAAAATAAACTTAAGAAAATAGTTAACACATTTAACAATATAAATAAGGAAGAAGGCTATAGAGATATAATAAAATTATCTGAAAAATATAAGAAGAATATGAAAGTTCTTAATGTATTGTCACAGATATCCCAAAAGATGGGTGATATAGATACAGCATTAAATTCTTTAAAAAAAATTTTATTAATAGAAAATAATAATGTCACTATTCTTTCTAAAATTTATAAATTATTATTAATCAAATCTTCATTGAACGAAGCTTTAAAATATATCGATACTATTTTAAGAATAGATAAGGAACATTATGAATCAATGCGTGATAAAGCTTATATTTATTTTTTAAAAAATGATTTTGTTAATGCAAAAAAATACATAGATGAAATTCTAAAATTAAAAGATGAAGATTTCTTTGCCTATAATATTAAAGGTTTAATATATTTAAAAAATAATATTTTGCATGAAGCAAAAGATTATTTTCAGCAAGCAATTGAAATTAATAATAAACATGTTGATAGTTACAATAATTTAGGTGTTTGTTTGCTCGAATTAGAAAAATTAAATGAAGCATACAAAATTTTTAAAGATGCTTATGAAATAGACTCTAATAATACTAAAACTCTTATAAATTTAGGTAATGTTTTAAGTCTTCAAGATAATATTTTAGAAGCTATAAAAATTTACAGTAAAGCTTTAAATTTGTCTCCTAATAATCAAGAAATTTTATCTAATATAGCAATATGTTATTGCAGAGAAAATAAAGAAAAAGAAGCTAAAATTTATTATGATAAAGCGATAAAAATTAATCCATATGATTATAAATTAAAATATGCCTATTGTACTTTACAGTTAAAAATAAATAATTTTGCTGGTGCATGGGACTTGTTTGACTCAAGATTATTGATTGAAAAAAATAAAATTAAATTAAAAAATTTTGATTTAATTAAGAATAATCTGTTTGAGAATTTAAAAATTAATCCAGATAATAAAATACTAATTTTAAGAGAGCAAGGAATTGGTGAAGAAATTTTATTTAGCTCTGTATATCAAGAGATCATTGATAAATTTAAAGATATTAAAATTGAAGCTGATAAAAGACTGGTATCTGTATTTAATCGATCGTTTCAAAAGGATATATTCGTTGAAGATGGATATTATTCAAAAAATTCAAAAATATCTGAATTCGATAATGTAGTATTCGCTGGAAGTATAATCAAATTTTTTAGAAAAAGAAAAAGAGATTTTATTAATAGTAATTATTTAATAGCTAGAAATGATATTATTAATAAATACAAAGAAAAATTATCTAATTACAAAGAAAAACTCAAAGTGGGTATTTCATGGAAAAGTTTAATAAATATTTATGGAAGTTTAAAATCATTATCTATCAGGGATTTTGAGCCATTATTTACTAGTGACAGGCTTATTATAAACTTACAATATGGAAATGTTGAAAAAGAAAAAGAATATTTATCAAGTCAGAATAAGAATTTAAAAATTTTTAATGAATTAGACTTATACAATGATATTGAAGCTTGTATGGGTTTACTAAAAAACTTAGATTTATTTATAACAGTAAGTAACTCAACAGCTCATTTTGCTGGAGCTCTAGGTATACCCACGATATTAATATGTCCTAAAAAATCATCTACGTATTACTATTGGGATACAAATAGTGGATCATCAGTATGGTATAAAAATATAAAAGTTTTAGGAATAGAAAGTTCAATAAATAAAACTGTAGAGCAAATAAACAACATTGTAGAAAAGAATAATGAATTTAATTTCTCAAATTAATGTTATTCTTAAAAAATTTGAAACTGGTGATAAATTAAAAAGTTATAAAGAACTTCAAAAAATTTTTAAAAAAAACAAAGGTAATAATTTATTAAGATATAACCTAGCAGTTATTCAACAAAGTTTAAACATGAATAAAGAGGCTAGAATAAATTATAATTATTTAATAAAAAATGAGAAGAATCTGAAAGCAATGATTAATCTTTATAATATGGATATTTCAGAAGCAAATTATTATGAGGCATTTAATACAATAGAAAGTATTTTAAAAATAAAAACAATTGAAAACGTAATTAAAGACAAAGCTTTTGTTCTTTATAAATTGAATAGAATTGAAGAAGCAAAAAAAATTTGCATATTTTACCTAAATAAAAATAATAAAGATTTAGGTTTTCTTACTGTAATAGGTCAGTGCTTATTTCATGAAAGAAAATATGATGATGCAATTAAAATATTTGAAAATATTCTACAAATAGACTCACAGAATCTATCAGCATTAAACTCTTTAGCAAGAACACATAATGAAAAAAACGAAAAAGTAAAAGCAGAAGAATACTATCTTAAAGCCTTAAAAATTGACGGTTCATCTTTTTATTTATTAAATAATATTGCGGGTTTTTATAGAGAGAATGCATCTTATGATAAAGCTATTGATTACTACAAACAAGCTCTTTTAGTAAATCCAAATAATGCATATATCTATAACAATTTAGCTAAAATCTATTTTGATTTAAACAAACATGAAAAAGCTATAGAAAATAGTTTTAAAGCTTTAAAAATGAAAAAAAATGATGGTGATATTCAAAAAACAATTGCCTTCATATATCTCAAAGATCATGATTTTGAAAATGGTTGGAACTACTATGATGGAAGATTAGATATTGATGATTTTAAAGAAAAGAATTATTTCATAGAGAAGTTAAACAAAAAATTATACAGATCAAGTAGTCTTAATAATAAAAAAGGTAAATTTCTAATTGTACGTGAACAGGGAGTTGGAGATGAAATACTTTATAGTTCTATGTATGAAGATCTTTTAAGTGATTTTGATAATACAATTATAGAGTGTGATCCTCGTCTATTAAATTTTTACAAAAGATCATTCCCAAAATATAGAGCAAAATTTGTTAGCCTTGGAACTATTACAGATGATGAAGAAAAGTTTAAAAAAATTGACAATATAATTTATGCTGGAAGCCTAGGAAGATATTATCGTAAGAATATTAAAGATTTTAAAAATAATTCTTTTTTAAAAGTAGACGAAAAAAAATTAGAAAAAATAAAAAGAAAATTGTCAATTTATAAACAAAAATACAAGATTGGATTATCGTGGAAAAGTTTTAGTGATAAATTTGCAATAGATAAATCTCTAAACCTTAAAGATTTTAATAATATTTTTAATCTTACTAATTGTGATATCTTTAATTTACAATATGGTATTGCTGAGGATGAAATAAATAGTTTCAATAATACAACTAAAAATAAACTACTTAATATAGAAGGTTTGGATTTGTATAATGATTTTGAAGGTATTGCTGCATTATTAAAGTCACTTGATGTTTTTATTACTGTTAGTAACAGTACTGCCCATCTTGCAGGAGCATTGGGTGTGAGAACAATTTTGATTAAACCAGAAAATTTTGCTATTTTTCATTACTGGAATCAAAAAACAGATAATACTCCATGGTATCCTTCAGTTAAACTAATTGATAAAAAAAAGTTTTTAAATGATACTAAATTTTTAAAAAAAATTTTAGGAATTTGAGTTAAATTTATTAGAAAGATACTCATCTCTTTCCAATATCCATTCTTTTGCAAATTCAACATCTTGCCATTCAGAAAACCAAGGTCCGCCTCGTGTATAATGAACTGCATATGGTTTTTTATTATTGTGACCTGAAGTCCAACCTTCTAACCAATTCCATCTTTCATCTAGTATTCCAATTTCACTATCTTGACACCATTTAAATTGATGCAAATATGCGCCAGTTTCATTATTTACTTTCTCAATTGTAAGGTTCTTTGTACTTGGATGAGAGCAATTATATAGAATAAAACTAGACCAATTTTTTCTTGGATAATTTGTTTGTTTTTGTCCATCCATCTTATGTTTTTCTTTAGGGGTATAGTCATGTTGAACACAATAAGCAGCTTTTGTTTCATCAAGATTGTTTAACAAATTTGCCACATCTCCTAAAAAAATAAAATCACAATCACAAAAAACTGCCCATCCTTCATAATTCATTAGTTTAGGAACTAAAAATCTGGAATAAGTAAATTCTGTAGAAGCTAATGGATCGACATTTCTAGTATATAGGTTTTTAGCTATAAGCTCTTCAAGTTTTAAAGACACAACGTTCACTTTAATACTTGATCGCTTTAAAAGTGAATGTTTGCATACTCTATAAGCAATATCTTCTTTAGAATCATAACCTATAAAGAAATTTAAATTCATATTAATAATTAGTATTTCTTAACATTTTATACGATGCCCAAACAAGCGAATTATAATTTCCAGAATTAGATATACTACTCCACTCATCTTGGGTTTGATTTGTAATTCTACAAATCCATGTATCTTCCATACTAGCATTTTCAGCTCTCATAATCCATGCATCACTTTTCTGTTTATCATTATTTTCTCCAAGTTCTATATCTGACATAAAGTAACAGATTTCTTTTGATGGATTAGATCCGATCATACCTGAAATATTTTCTCTAGCTAAATCCCAATTTAAATTTTTTATTGCAAAATACACTAAAAGTTTTTTAGATTCTTCCGAATTTAAATTATTTTTAATTAATTCAGTTATAAATTTTATTTGACCTAAATCATTCTGAATTATTATTTTTGTTATAATTGATCTAAGTAAAGAACTTTGGTTTAAATTCCAATACTTTTTAATTTGTTTACTTAAATTTCTTTTATCATTTGAGTTTGTGAGAATTTCTAAATGTAATTTTATATATGGAGCAAAGCTTTTCTTCAACTCAATTGCTTTAAGAATATTTTTTAAAGCATCTTTTATATCACTGTCAGATTTTATTTTTGCTATCTCATAATATCCAATTGATTTATTTTCACTAAGATCATTTTTATTTATAATTTTATTTGAGAAGGCTCTTTCTGATAATGAAATTAGTTGGTTCCAATTCTTTGTTTTAGCTGCAATAAATATTAGCGTTTCATAAAGCTTTTCAATATTTGGGTTCAACGAAAATAATTTTTCTCCATACAAAAAAGCATGGTGATAATCATGGTTTTGTAAATTTTGTTCCATTAACCCCCTGTACCCTAGTGTTTCTGTTTTTTTTGATTTAATCATATTTTCATAGACGTTGCTTAGTTCTGGAAATTTTTTCTCAATTTTTAAAACCTCAGATTTTAGTAAGAGTGACAAAGAGGGATCATCTTTTAAATAAGAAGCCATTTTATTATGAGATTTTATTGCATTTTTATTATCTTTATTTGCTACAGCAATCATTGCATCAACAAAATATAGATATCCTTTTTCAATTTTTTTGTATTTGTTTTTTAGTAAATATTTGCCTAATGATAATCTTGAGCGAAAAAATAAATAAAATATTAAATATAATAAAAAAACAAATGAAATGAAAATTACAGAAAATAAATTAGAAGAAAAAGAATATTTTAAATTTCCAATGTCCAAAGATATTGTAAATGGATTAGTAAAAATAAATGTAAGAACTACTATTAAAAGTAATAATTGTAATATGAATATTGAAAACTTATACATTATTTAATTCTTGAAATTTCTTTCATAAAACTATTATAATTTTTCATTTCATTAGAAGATATTTGAAAGAAATCTTCATATCTTTCAATATTACTTATACTATCGTATGCATTTTCTATTTGTCTATTTAGTATATATAAATTGATTTCTTCTAATAATTTAATTTTTTCATCAATAATTGTGTTCTCTGAGCTAGGTGAGAGTTTTATATATGGTAATAAAACTTTATTAATAAAATTACTATTTTGATTCATCATGTTTTTTAAATAAAAATCTAATTCAGCTTTAAATTGGTTTTCTAAAAAAGTATGGCCTTTATATTTGTTATTTTTTAAAATTGATAATTTTTCTAAGACAGTATGATTACTATTACCTGATATTTTTTGGAGATAAATTAATTCTTTATCAAAAGTCAAACTGTTTTCATACTTAATTTTGATTAGTTCAACTATTTCATTTATTGACTGATTGATTAATTCTGGATTATTTTTTGATTGATTTTCAAAATTTTGATTTTTAATTGAAGAAATTTCTGTATTTAAAGTATTAAAATTTTTATTTAATATATCAATACTTTCATTAATTGCTGACAAATCAATATTACGATCTTTATTTAAATTTTCCTTAATGGAATTCTCTATGTTTAACAAAGATGCTTTTGTTTCAATTATTTCTTTAGAAATATTTTTTATAAATTCAGTATTTTCATTGATATTTTTTCTAAGCTCTTTTTCTAATTCAATTTGGTTTTTGGTAACCTCATCTTCATTTTGATAATTAATGTAAAGTATATAAATTAAGAAAAAAATACACAATAATAGAATAAAACTTAAAGAAAATTTTGAGAAAATATAAAAACTTTCAAATATTTTTTTCATTATCTTTTTTTAGCATTATTAGATTGTTGTTTAACAGTGTAAAATATTGTACCAAAATAAAATATGCTTGTATTTGCTACAGAAACCTCATGCGACGAAACATCAATATGTCTAATGGATAATAAGAGAATTATTGAGCATATTACTTTTTCCCAAGAAATTCATAGCATACATGGGGGTGTTGTTCCAGAATTGGCAGCTAGATCACATTTAGAGAAAATTCAAATTATGACAGATTATCTGTTTAATAAAAAAAAAATAGAGCCAAATAAAATAGATATATTTGCCGCCACGTGTGGGCCTGGACTTATTGGAAGTTTGTTGGTTGGATCAACTTTTACAAAATCTTTAGCAATTTCTTTTCAAAAACCTTTCATTCCGGTTAATCATCTTGAGGGTCATATCCTGTCAACAAGTTTTAATAATGATATTAAATTTCCAAGTCTGATTTTGCTTTTAACAGGAGGTCATACTCAGGTATATCTTATGAAAGACGAGAATAATGTTGAACTGTTAGGACAAACTGTTGATGATGCAATTGGAGAAGCCTTCGATAAAACAGCAAAGTTAATTGGATTGTCATATCCAGGTGGTGCTGAAATTGAAAGAGAGGCATTGGATGGAGATGAAAATAGGTTTATTTTGCCAAAACCATTAGTTAACGAAAAAAATTTTAATTTTTCATTTTCTGGCATTAAAACTCATGTCAATCTTTTAACAAAAAAAAATAAAATTGATAAAAAATTTATAAAAGATTTATCAGCATCCTTTCAAAAAAATATTGCAGAAATATTAATAAAAAAACTGCAACGAGGATTGGAGAGGCTTATGTCAGATAGAAAAATTATAAGATCTATTTCTGTTGTAGGCGGAGTATCAAATAATAAATATATAAAAAATAAAATGGAAAATTTTTTTGTTAATAAAAATATTGAAATATATTATCCATTAAAAGAAATGATGATTGATAATGCAGCTATGATTGCGTGGGCAAGTATAAAACATTATAACAAAAAAAAAGATGATTTATTTTTTAAACCAAAACCTAGATTAAGTGTAAGAAGTGTACTATAAAACTAATTTTATTAGTAAGTTTTAAGTGAAGAAAAAAATAATGAAATACTGGCTGTTAAAATCTGAACCTGATGCTTGGTCTTGGAATGATCAGGTTAAAGAAAAAGCATCAATGTGGGATGGTGTTAGAAATTATCAAGCAAGAAATAATTTAAAAAATATGAAAAGAGATGATTTATGTTTTTTTTATCATTCAGTTACTGAAAAAAGTGTTGTTGGAATTGTCAAAGTAGTTAAAGAACACTATCCAGATCCTACTGATAAGACAGAACGTTTTGTAGTAGTTGATGTTAAAGCAACAAAAAAACTCAAAAGACCTGTTTCTCTTGAACAAATTAAAAACAACAAAAAGTTAAAAAATATTGCTCTTGTAAAACAAAGTAGACTATCAGTAATGCCAATTAAAGAAGCTGAATGGAATGAAATAATTAAAATGTCATCAATTTAATTGAGTAATATGAGTAAACATATTTTTTGGATAGCCTCATATCCCAAAAGTGGTAATACGTTAATTAGATCAATTCTTTCATCATTATTTTTTTCGGAAAGTGGTATTTTCAGTTTTGATTTATTAAAAAAAATAGTGAGTTTTGAAGAACTTAGTAGATTAACTAAATGCTATAATACTAGAGCAGAAAATATTAATACAAAAAATTGGAAAGAAAAAAATATTTTAATTTTCCAAAATTTTAGAGATATCCAAAAAAAAAATAATTTAGGTTTTAGAGAAGATTTTGCTTTTTTTAAAACACATTTTAATGGAAAAAATTTTGATGGTCAGAGGTTTTTAATTAACGATTATTTAAGAGGAATAATTTATATTTATAGAGATCCTAGAGATGTTTGTGTGTCATGGGCAAGGCATTCAAATTTATCAAAAAATCAAAGTGTAGACTTTATGCTCAATGAATCAGCATGGATTAGATGGTTAGGTAAAGAAAAATTTAAAAATTACAAAAATGATGTACCTGTTTTTTTATCTAGTTGGGAAAAACATGTTAGATCTTGGATTGATTTAAAACATAATTGTCCATTCTTGTTACTTAATTACGAAGACTTAGTATATCAAAAAAAAGATACAATAAAAAAAATAATAGATTTTTTTGAAGATAACTTCAAAATTAAAATAAGCAACAAAGAAATAAAAATTAATAATATTCTAGATTCTACTTCTTTCAATAATTTACAAAAACTAGAAATTAAACAAGGTTTTAATGAAAGTATTAATGAAAATAAATTTTTTGCTGTAGGACAAAAAAATCAATGGAAAAATGAATTAGAACAAAATCAAATAAAAATTTTAGAAGATGAATTTGGATTAATGATGAAAAAATTAAAATACAAACTCTATAACTAATTTAATTCTTGAATTTTTACATTTTTAGAATTACTCTTAAAAAGATGATGAATATTAAAGACAAATGGATTGCAGAAGCAAAGATTAATAATGAAGATTATATATCACTTTACAAAAGTTCTATTGAAAATGGTGATGATTTTTGGAACAAACAAGGAGACAGGATAGATTGGTATTCAAAATATACAAAAATTAATAATGTAAAGTATTCGAGTAAGGATGTAAGTATAAAATGGTATGAAGATGGAAAACTTAATGTTTCATATAATTGTATTGATAGACATGCAAAAAAAAATCCTGATAAAATTGCAATAATATGGGAAGGCGATAATCCTGATGATGTAAAAAAAATTACATATAAGGAACTTTTAACTAATGTATCCAAAGCGGCCAATGTTTTAAAAAAAATTGGAATAAAAAAAGGTGACAGAGTAACAATATATTTAACCATGATACCTGAATTAGCTTACATAATGCTTGCTTGTGCAAGAATTGGAGCTGTCCACTCTATTATTTTTGGAGGTTTCTCCGCAGAGTCTATTGCTGGTAGAATTAAAGATTGTAGATCTGAATATATTGTAACCGCTGATGAAGGGGTAAGGGGTGGTAAAACTATTCCTTTAAAATTAACAACAGATAAAGCATTAGAAACATGTCCCGATGTTAAGAAGTGTTTAATTGTTAAAAGAACAAATAAAGAAATAGAATTAATAAAAGATAGAGACGTATACTATGATGATGTTCTTAAAGAAGTTGATGATTTTTGTGAACCAGAAATTTTAAATGCTGAAGATCCATTATTTATTTTATATACATCAGGATCAACTGGTAAGCCAAAAGGTGTAATGCATACATCTGGTGGTTATATTGTATATACTTCAATGACTCATGAATATATCTTTAACTATAATGATGAAGACATATATTGGTGTACGGCAGACATAGGATGGATCACTGGTCATAGTTATATAATTTATGGACCCCTTTCTAATGGAGCAACAACTTTAATGTTTGAAGGAGTTCCTAATTATCCTGACTTCTCTAGGTTCTGGCAAATAGTCGATAAGCATAAAGTAAATATCTTTTATACAGCTCCTACTGCAATTAGAGCTTTAATGAGAGAAGGTGATGATTACGTAACTAAAACTAGCAGATCATCATTAAAACTTTTAGGAACAGTTGGCGAACCAATAAACCCAGAGGCATGGAAGTGGTACTTTGAAGTACCAGGTAATTCAAATTGTCCAATTGTTGATACTTGGTGGCAAACTGAAACAGGTGGAATTTTAATATCTCCTCAGACGGGTGCTATAAAATTGAAACCTGGTTCAGCTTCAAAGCCATTCTTTGGTATTGAACCATGTATTGTAGATAAAGACGGTAAAGAACTAAAAGGAGAATGTGAAGGAATGTTATGTATGAAAAGATCATGGCCTGGTCAAATGAGAACGGTTTATGGTGATCATAAAAGATTCATTGATACATATTTTTCACAATTTGATGGAAAATATTTTACTGGCGATGGATGTAAGAGAGATAAAGATGGTTATTATTGGATCACAGGAAGAGTAGACGACGTTATTATTGTTTCTGGTCATAATTTAGGTACAGCAGAAATAGAAAGTGCTTTTGTTTCTCATAAAGATGTATCTGAAGCAGCGGTAGTAGGCTACCCTCATGATGTTAAAGGTAATGGTTTATATTGTTATGTTTCCTTAAAGGCGGGTATCAAATCATCTGACGATTTAGAATTAGATTTAAAAAAAACTATTAGAGAAAAAATTGGTCCAATTGCAACTCCTGATTTTATACACATTACTGCTGGTTTACCAAAAACTAGGTCAGGAAAGATTATGAGAAGAATTCTAAGAAAGATTGCTTCTAATGATTTTGATAATTTAGGAGACACATCAACACTAGCAGACCCGTCAGTTGTAGATGATTTGATTGAAAATAGAAGAAATAAATAAAAATTATCTAGGCTCCCAATGCTTTAAACATCTTGGCTCGTAAATATTTGCTGCTCCAACTTGCGTTCTTTTACCACCTGATGTTTTTCTGAAAGTTTTAGTAGCTTCCAAACCACAAACATTGCAAAAACCATAAATTTTTACTATTTTATCTGATAAACCCAGTAACATTGCAGAAGTTTCCCAAGGCTTTCCTCTTGAATCTTGATCAAGACCGGCACAAACAACATCTATGCCCTTATTCAAGATTAATTCTACATTGCTTAATGTATCTTTCGTATTCATAAACTGAATTTCATCTAAAAATACAATATCAACTTCACTTTTTTCAAAAATAAATTTAGTTAATGTTGTTGACCAATCACTCATTGCATAACACTCATGACTCAAATCATTATGTGTAATAATTTTCTCATTAGAATATCTATCATCAATACTTGGTTTAATTACGATAATTTTTTTATTCTGATGTTTAGCCCAAAGAATTCTCTTAAGTAATTCACTTGTTTTACCAGCAAACATCGCTCCAACAATCGTCTCAAGATTTCCTCGCATAACTCAATATATTTTATTTTCATAATTTATTATATAATTATTTTAAATAAATATTTATTTTTTGAAGTAATGATCAAGGGTGTAAAAATTAGATTTGAAATCCATAATATATTATTTTCAATTTATAAATTGAATAAAACATTAAATTATTCTTCAATTATAAAGCAAATAAATAAACAAAAAAAAGAAGATATTGCCTTCTTATATAATGTAACGTTAAATTCAATGAGATTACATTTACATTGTTTAAAAATAATAAATAAATTTATAAAAAAAAAATTAAGAGATCAAGAAAAGATTATATTGATAAGTGCAATAACTCAAATTGTATTTTTAAACTTTAAGGAATACGCTGTCATAAATTGTTCAGTTGAAATAACAAAAAAACTAAATTTATATCCTGGACTAATTAATGCAACATTAAAAAAAATAACCAAAGATAAAAATGATTTGAAAAAAATCAAAATTAATTTTTGTGATTTACCTTTATGGTTTCAAAAAAAAGCTAGTTTTTTGTCTGACTATGAGAAAAAACAATTTTTAGAAAATTTTCATATGGAGCCAAACATTCACATTGTTTTTAAGGATGAAGAAAGGTTAAAAAAATTCGAGGCTAAGTTATTTAAAACATCTTTAATATCTGGTTTTTTATTAGATGAAAAAAATTTTCAGAATAGAAATTCTTTTATTAAGGGTGATTGGTGGGTACAAGATTTTAGCTCCTTTCTTCCATTGTATAATTTTAAAGAAATAAATAAAAGTATGGTATTTCTTGATGCCTGTGCTGCACCTGGTGGAAAATCTTTTCAAATTTTATCAAAAAAATTTAATATTATCTTGAACGATAAAAACAAGAATAGAATTAAAACTCTTAAAACTAATTTAGAACGACTCAAATTTACTACCAAAATTTTTAATAAAGATTTTATTCAATTTGAAAATAAAAGAAAGTTTGACGTAATTATAATTGATGCTCCTTGTTCGGCTGTAGGAACAATAAGGAGAAATCCTGAAATATTTTTTAAAAACAAAGGTCCAGATTTTGACAAACTTCTTTCTTTACAAGAAAATATGTTAGAAAAAGCTTCACTTTTATTGAATACTGACGGATATATAATTTACATGACTTGCTCTTTTTTAAAAATTGAAACCGTTAATCAAGTTGAAAAGTTCCTTAAACTAAATAAAAATTTTATGCTTTCAAATTTTGAATTAAAAGAAAATAAAAAAAATTACTCAAAGTTTATTAAAAATAATTTTATGATAACTATTCCTAATATACTTTTTGACTATAAGGTTGATGGATACTTTGCAGCTTTTTTAAAAAAAATAAAATGATTTTGATAATAAAAAAAATAGTATTTATATTTATAACTTCTAAATTTAATTCAAAAAAAAATTTATCTTATTTAGACTTAAACTTTAGAAAAATAGATTTTACAAATCATGATAAAGTAAAGACATTTATTTTTAAAAAAAATTTTTATACTTTCAAAAATAAGAATATTCATAGTTTTGATTTTTTAAATTTCTCAAATAAACTTGGTGGTAAAATAGGAATAAATTTATCTAAAAAAGCTATCTTTGGTTGGTATAAATTAAACAAAAATAAGCTTGGCTTTCCTTGGGTAGAAGATTTGTCTTCAAAAAGACTGATAAATCTTTTGTATAACTATGAATATATAAATTCTGCATCTAAAGAAGATGACAAGAAAAAATTAGATTTTATAATTTATTTTCACATTCAAAGAATTTTATTTGACTTCAACTCAAAAAAAATAACTGAATTTACTTCATTTGATTTAATAGCATACTTGTTGTCTTGCTTGCTCCTAAAAAAAATTAATGAAACAGAAATTAATTATATTAAGTTTATTGTTGATAACCAGATTGATAAAATCGGTGTGCATAAAAGTTATAATTTCTTAGAACATTCTAAGTTTATAAATAATCTCAATGAAATAAAAAATATATTACTTTTTTTTAAATCAAAGAAATCAAATGTGTTTGATGAAGTAATTCTTAAAATGTCATCGATATTAAATGAATATTTTCACTTAGATGGTTCACTAGCTTTATTTAACGGTACTAATAATGTTTATACAATGAATATCTACAAATCATTAAACAAAGAGAGTTACTTAAAAAAACGAGATTTTTCAAATATTAATAATGGAATTGCATTTTACTCAGATACGAATAAAAAAATTTTTTTTGATGTAGTACAGCCAAATTCTGATATGATAAGTTCTAGCTTGAGTGCTGGAACTCTATCGGTTGAATTAAGCGGTTTTGGAGAGAAAATTCTTACAAATTGTGGTGCATCAGAAAACTTTGGGAAGAATCCTGAATATTTGAGATACAGTGCAGCCCATTCAACTATTATTTTACAAAATACTAATATAAGTGAAATAAAGGAAGACAATCCACATGTAAAATTTCCACAATCAGTGGTCTTTAGAAAAGAAGCAAATGATCAAGAAGAAATATTTGAAGGATCACATAATGGATATTTAAAAAAGTTTAATAAAATAATAAAAAGAAGATTAGTTATTTATAAAAATAAAAATAAATTAGAGGGCGAAGATAGCTTTATTTCATACAAAAATCAGAATGCTCGAATGATTTACCATATTAGATTTCACTTAGCAAATGAAATGGTCTTAAATTTTACAAATAATAAAAAAAATATAATTTTAAAAACAAAAAAGAACAATATATGGTTATTTAAAAGTAATACGGAACTTATAATAGAAGATAGTATATCAGTTGATAATAATATTACAAAGCCTACTAAACAAATTGTGATTAAAGGTGTATTGTTAAATAAAAAAATTATAGAGAAATGGTCCTTAGAAAAAATCTAAAAAAAAAATTTGCTTTAATATCTGTATTTGAAAAAAAAAATTTAAAGTATCTCTGTTCAAACTTAAATAAATTTAATTATAGTCTTATGTCTAGTGGATCTACTGGAAATAAAATTCGCGAATTAGGATTTAAATGTAAAGATATTTCAAAAATAACAAATTCTAAAGAGATGTTTGGCGGTAGAGTTAAAACATTAAATCCATTAATATACAGTTCATTACTTTACATAAGAGATGATAAAATTCATAAAAAACAGTTTCAATTATTAAACATACCTGAAATAGATATTGTTGTTGTTAACTTATATCCATTTAAAAGTTATTTAAAAAAAAATAATAATGATCAACTTATTGAAATGATTGATATTGGTGGACCAAGTTTATTAAGAGCTGCCGGAAAAAACTTTAAATACATAACTCCAATAGCTGATATAATGGACTATAAAAAATTAGTAACAAATTTAAGTAAAAATAAAGGAAAAACTGACATTATTTTTAGAAAACAAATGGCTCTTAAAGTTTTTAAACAAACAGCACAATATGACAAAATTATTTATAATTGGCTAAATGAAAAGCAAAGATAGTAAAATAAAATTAAGATATGGAGAAAATCCAAATCAAAGAAGCTATTTGATGAGTAATAAAAAAAATTCAATTTTTACCTATCAAATTAGTGGGAAACAAATAAGTTATAACAATTTAATTGATATTGATAGCGGACTAAAATGTTTAAAAGAATTTCCTGAGCCTACTTCCATAATTCTTAAACATACTAATCCTTGTGGTATAGCTTCAGCGAAAAACATAGAGATGGCCTTTAATAGATCTTATGAAAGTGACCCTAAAAGTGCTTTTGGAGGAATAATTTTTCTAAATAGAAGAGTGACTTATAAACTTGCAATGAAAATATACAAAAATTTTTACGAGATGATAGTTGCATTAGATTTCAATCAAGATGCACTAAAAATTTTAAAAAAGAAGAAGAATTTAATTTTATTAAAAATACCCAATATAAAGAAAACAACTCTTGAATATAGATCTACTTTATTTGGTGATCTTTATCAAACAACAGATTTAGATACAATTAATAGAAAATTTTTAACTTTAGTTTCAGAAAAGAATGGTTCAACTAAATCAATTAATGATTTAATTTTTTCACTGAAAGTTGCAAAACACTTAAAATCAAATGCTATTGTTTTATCAAGAAACAAACAAACTCTAGGTTTAGGTCATGGTCATACAAATAGAGTAGATGCATTACATTATGCAATTAAAAATATGAATAAATATTTTAAAAAAGGTACTTTTGTTTGTGCTTCAGACGGTTTTTTTCCTTTTGTAGACAGTATAAACCTACTCAATAGGAATGGATGCAATGCTGTAGCTCAACCTGGTGGCTCAATAAATGATAAACTAATAATTTCTTTTTCAATAAAAAATAAATTACCATTGTATTTCATAAAAAACAGACTCTTTAAACATTGAATAAAAAAAATAAAATTTCAAAGTATTTAAAAGTTTTAATAAAAGATCATCCTAAAATTTTATCAGGTAGAAAAAACTTTGATCAACATAATTATAGAATTATAAAAACAATAGAAATAATTAGGAAATATTTTAAATTGAAAGAATAGATCAAAATTAAGAAGAGATATTATTAAAAATATTTTCCCAAGCTTCTCCAGTTTCTATCTCTTTGAGAGTCCACTGACCATATGCTAAATTATTAAAAATTTTATAATCTATGATAGGATTTTCTATGTTCTGTATTTTACCTATATTACATAAGGTTTGATCAGTAAAGTATGAAGGGATTCCGTTACACATTGCCATAAAACCAGCTGTTGATTGCAAACTAACAAATGCCCACGCATCTTTTAATAATAAACTCAATGGTTTTTTTGCTAATTTATTATGTACTACAATTCTTCTATCAGAGTATTTTTTTACTAATTGTGTTGTCTCTTCTGTCCACTTAGGCACGTTATACATTTTTTTCATAGTTTCAGATGGTTCAGAAAGGATTATATAGCTGCCTGTTTTTTTTTGATCATGTATCTTTAAATTTAGTTTACTTAATCTATCACTTGGAAAATTACCCCTACCATCGTGTATAAAGTTATTATAAACAATTCTAAAATAACCATCCATATTTTTAACTTTAGTCGATTTACTTTCAAATATTCTTTCTGATTGATTAAAATAACCATGGTCCATATAATAAAAATTTTTAACTTTATTGATTACTTCAAGAGTTCCTCTTAACACTCCATAAGTTGCAATAGTTTTATTAAATTCCTTAAAATTATCTACATGACACAAAGGAGAATCAGAACCTTTGGCAAAATTATAACATAGAGTTCTATTCATTATATGGTCTGTATAAATTACTATGGGTTTTTCCATTATATTGAGTGTATAAACTAATAAGTTTTTTATAATAAAGCGAAACGCTTAATAACGGTATCTATTTCTTTTTAAAAATTATTTTTACTTCTGAATTAGGTTGAATTTCACTAAGTGTGTCTTCTTTTTTTTTATATGAAAACTTAATAGAATTTTTTTTATTACTAAAATTAAATATTCTCAATTCTGTTTTTTCATCTGACAATTCACGAATCAACGGCAAACACCCTGCTGTTATAGTAGCTGATTTAAATTTTATTAAATAATCAGATTTTCCAAGGTTTTCATTACTACCAATAATTAACTTTGTATAACATCCTGTAACCGGTCCAATTCCCCAATTTCTACCATGTCCAGATATTATAGAGCTAAAATGCTTTCCAGAGTCTGAGTGTTCACAGCCAAGACGGAGTATGGATGAAGCAATTTTAATTTTTTTAGCAGCAGTTCTAAAAGCCCTTTCTGCGTATTCAATTTTACCAGTAATATTATACAGCAATGAGAAATATGAAGTTGAGGGTTCTGTTAATTCTTTAGGCTCAAAAGCGTTAAAGAAATACCAATAAATCATGTCTTTTCTATTTCCTAAACCAGGTCTTCTAATTGTTTGGTTCTGTGGAAATGTTAACATGATTTCTGAATCGTCATAAGGTTTTAAATTAGATATAGAATCTAAAACTAACTTATCAAAATAATAATCAGAAAAAGCATTTCTATAATAAGAAATAATTGCTCCCACATTATCAGAATATGGATGCTTAATGATAGGGATTAATTTTTTGATTATTTTTTTTGAGGCTTCCAAAAAAATATTATCATTTGTTATATGATAAAGCTCGCCAAATATATATATAAAACCTGATGTAATTAAATTTTCAATTCCTGAAAAGGGATCATCTTTGAAATGATGGTGGTTTGATGCTAAAAATTTTTCTTCTGGGTTTATCATATCTTTTGAAAAAAACTCATCCCATTCACAATTCCAAGCAACGGGTATGGTTTCTTTTGCAATAATGATTTTCTCAGCAAATTTTTTACTATAATTAATTGACCAGTCTAAATATTTTTGATCTGAAGTTATATTCCATGCCAGTAAAGATATATGAACAAATCTTAAATGATCAGCAGTATTAAATTTGTAATTGTCTCTTTCGCTTATACCATCGCTACCAAAATACCAGCTGTTAAAGTTTTTAAGTGAATAATTATACCAGTCTTCAGTTTCTTTATCCCAATTTCCAATTAATTTAGAAACATTTATAATTAATTCTTTTGCTTTTACATCTTCAGGAAAGAGATCTATGTATCTAGGTAAAAAACCTAAAAAAAGTTCTGATCCATGATGAACATCCTCCATTTTAAAATATCCTTTGTGGAGATTTTTTTCTGCCCAGTTGATCAATTTTTTTCCCATATAAAATAAAAAATTTTTATTAGATTCATTTGGATCTATTAAATAATCATGGAAAAGAGATATACAATAATTTGCATTATCACCTTGATAAATTGAATTAGAAAAACTGTCTAACGCTTCTTTATTAATAAGTTTTTTGATTTCTTGATTTATTGTTAATGCTGATTCAAATAAAATTTTCATTTTTGTATTAATTTAAAGTCTTTTGCATATATTTTTTCAATTTTATCAATCTGCAAGCCAGTCAGTTTTACTTTAATATCACTTCCACCAGTTTGGATTTTGGGAAAGATAACTTTTCTTGAAAAAAAATCGTTAACCTGTTCAGCAAAAAAACTAATCTCTTCTACTGTAGACCAAAAAGTATAATAACTTAAATCTTCACCCAAAAAATACACCTGCGGTAAAAAATGTCTATTCTCAAAATTATTATTTTCAAGCTTTTCAAGTATCATATCAACTGAATGATCTTTAAATTGAATATCGCGATGATAAAGTATTCTGTTTTTATATGCAGAAATAAACCTTTTAATAGGGTCTCTTACAATACAACATTTAATATCTACATTAATTCTTTCAAAAGGCTGTTTGGATGGAATTATTCCTATAATATTTTGTTTGCTCCCATATTGCTCCGGAGTTTGTTCTATCTGGGGTATTTCATCTCCTAAAAAAAGATAGTGTTTATCAATGTTTAAATGTTTAGCAAAAAACATTTTAGCAGAAGTGTTAGCGTTTTTAGGACATGGGTAGTAGATTAGTTTTTTATTTGTAATCTTATTAGTAAATACAGCATATTTTGACATTTTCTATTTACTAAAAAAATTTAAGATATATTTTCTTCTTAATAAATAAATCATGTCTAATCCTAATCTTTTCTTCTCTACACCTGTTTGGGTTTCTAATATAAATAATTATAAAGAAACTAATGAAAAAATATATCATTACATTAAAGATTTATATAGTGAAGATAACAAAGGAATCATTCGAAGCAATGTTAAAGGCTGGCACTCCAACAATTTTAATTTAGAAGATGAAAATGTAGTTGAATTTATTAATTTGATTTCTCCAAATATTAACAATGTTTTAAATGATATGAATTGGGATATAACTAAACAAAGAGCAAGGATGTCAGCTATGTGGGCAATCATTAATATTGGCGGAGCTTCCAATTCTAGACATCATCATGGAAATTGCGACATAAGTGGAGCATATTATGTAAGAGCACCTAAAAATTGTGGTGAGATTGTTTTTTATGATCCAAGACCCGCCCCAGTATACTTTCATCCATTATCAACAAAACCAAACAGTTTAAATGCTATGCAGAATTCAGTAAATCCTGTGGAAGGTGGTCTAGTTATCTTTCCTAGTTATTTAGATCATTCAGTGAACCCAAATCTCAGTAATCAAGAGAGAATTGTAATAAGTTTTAATATTAATTTAGTTAGGAAATAAATTTTATAATTTTACGAACAATTTTTTTATATCCTGTTCTTTATATAATTTGTCATCTGTTTTGTAATATGGAGATACTATGCATATGTTTTTATTATACTTATCATCCTTGTTAATTTTAAAATTGTTTTTAAATTCAGTAATTTTTCTGTAAATTATAAAATCATAATAATAATATTGATTAATTAAATTTATATCTTCTTTTTTGGGTGAATAAAAAAAATTATATTTATGTTCTTGAAACTTAGAATATAAAATTGATGGAAATCCAAATAAACTAAGTATTTCTGACAAAAACTGATCCCAATTTTCAAGTGTATAGATTGAATCAAATGACTTAGTGTTGTTAATAGCTTCTAAACAGACATTATCTACAATTTCTTTTTTTTCATTTAAAAAACCAGAAAAGTGTCTTGTTATCAAATTATCCCTATTCTTTCTAACTTCTTCATTTATAAATATCTGAAAAGGATATTTTTCTGGTGTTGTGTTTAATCTAAAAACCATAAATTTATAATGTGAAATTACTCTGCTTATTGGTTCTCTAACAACAGAACATTTGTATATATTTTTTAAATTATTACAAAAATCATAATTTAAATGGCCTGAGATAAAATACTTTTTTGAATAATCAATTTCGTTTTGGCTTAATTTATTTTTTTTTATTTCCTTACTATTTTTAAATCTTTTGAAATTATAATTTTTTAAAATTGAAAAAACTTTTACAAAAATATGGTCAATAGTTGTGCCTCCACATTTTGGTATATGCATAAAGTATATGGATTTATCTAAATTATTTTTAGTATTAATTTTGCTGGGAACAAATTTAAGTTCTATTTTCATGATGTCAGTATGACTAATAACAAATCTAAGTTTAATATAGCATATTGAGATGTTGCTTTAATGTCACGCAATATTTTTTAGAGAAAAGATGGAGCAGGCTAAGAAGTTCGGGCCATCGACTTCAACTATGTAATGCTTACAAACATTAAAGGATAAGCAAAGTTTTAGGATAATATATCTTTTATTAGACCAAAAATATTGAATTATTTTTTATTGATAGCATGTTAATAATGAATAAAAGAAAGTTCTAATGAATTATAAAGATCTAATTAAATATGGAATTAATTTAGCACAAAATGGAAAGCTTATAGAGGCTGAGAATAATTTTAAGATAGCTATTGAAAAAGATTCAGGTCTTACTGATTCATATATTAATTTGGCAAATGTATATATAATGCAGAGGAAAATTGAAGAGGCCATTAATTTATTAAAGACCTATTTAATTAATATATCTTTTAATCAAAATATCATTGATCATATTTGGAAAATTAGCCAAAATTTTAATAGAGAAGAAAAGTTCTTTGAAATAATTAATTCTTATGAGGATTCAAAAAATCTAAATAAAAAAGAATTAGCTTACATATATTATATACATGGAAGATATTATGCTAAATTAAATGACATTGAATTGTCAATTAAATATTTTAAAAAATCTATATTTTTTGATGAACTATTCACTGATAGTTACATCAATCTTTTAGACTGGTTAGAAAGAATAAATGAAATTTCGCAAGCAAACTTATATTTAAATAAGTTTAATAATATAGTAAAAAAAACTGATTATAAAATAAAGTTTTTTGAAGCATTATTATTGTCAAGAGGAAAAAAATTTAAAGCATCTGAAAATATTCTAAATAAATATAAATTAGAAAAATATTTCGAAAAAGATAAATACTATTTCATTAAACTATTAAATCTTAAATCAAAAAATAATGAAAGGTTAAAAAATTTTTCAATAGCTTATAATTCTATTGTGAAAAGAAACTTATTTTTATCTAGTTTAGAAGAAAATCAAAAAATTGATAGGGGTGATATTGATCAAACAATACAAAATTATAAAGAAGTTTACTCAAAAGAAAATAAACATGTTGATATAAATAAATTAAAAATAGGTAAAGAAATTGACCTGACTTTTTTAATTGGATTTCCTAGATCAGGTACTACTTTACTAGATACTATATTACGCACTCATTCAAAAACACTTGTTTTAGAGGAAAAACTTTATCTTGAAAACACAAGAAATTATTACTTTACTTCTAAAAATAATAAACTTGATGCGATTAAAAACATTTCATTAAAAGAAATAATAAATTTGCGCAAATATTATTTTGATCAAATAAACATTGATGATAAAAATATAACAACAGTAATTGATAAACTACCTCTTACAATTACAGAATTGGGATTTGTAAAAAAAATTTTTCCAGATGCTAAAATAATTCTGGCATTAAGACATCCATGTGATGTGGTCATAAGCTGTTTTTTTAGCTCTTTCAAAATGAATAGGGCAATGATTAATTTTTTGAGTATTAAAAACACAGTAGATTTTTATAATAAAGTATTAGATCTATTTGAATTTTATGAGAACAAGTTAAATCTCGAAATTATAAAAATAAAATATGAAGATATTGTCTTTGATTTTGAAAATGAAACAAAAAAATTATTTAAATTTTTAAATCTTGACTATGAGAGTAGTATAAATAAATTTTATGAAACTGCTAAAAGTAGAAAAATGATATCAACACCCAGTTACTCACAAGTAACTAATCCTATTTATTCAAGCTCTATTGATAGATGGAAAAATTATGAATCTTTAGTCAAAATTGAAAAACCTTTAAGAAAATGGATAAAGAGACTGAATTATTTAAACTGAAACTTCCTTTTGAGTTGGACAATTGAATAGATACATTATTCAATTTAATTGTTTTAAATTATGAAACAAATACCTTAAATATATTGAATTATATTGAGGAGTTTATTACAGAAATAAAAATGGAGTTAGAATTTGGAGCGGGCGAAGGGATTCGAACCCTCGACTTCAACCTTGGCAAGGTTGCGCTCTACCCCTGAGCTACGCCCGCTTAAAATAGACAATTACCACTTTGTATTTATAAGTCAATATTTGAGGAAATGATTTATTTAAATCTTTTTCTGTAAACAATATCAACAAGCAACATATGTGGAAGAGTTAATGCAGCTAGGCCAATAAACATTACTTTTAATATCGATTCATATAGAGACAAATTTTGAAACAAATAGTAAATTATTCCTAAACCACCAACCCAAGAAATTACTGTGAAAACTAATGTTGAATAGATGACAAATTTTTTATTTTTTAAATTTAAATAAATATTTTTGATCAAATGCTTTAGATGTTTATAAGTATGAAAAAAACAAAAATATATTGCAAAACTTAGTAATGGATCAAAGTAATGAAAAATTAACAAAAGAAATAAAATTTCAATGACCCCTTGTCTTAATTTTTTTTCAAAAAAAGATAAATAAATGAAATATATTATTGATAAAAAGGTTAAAGAATATGGAATGAATAGATATTTCTGAATCAAATAAATTTTACTATTAGTTAAATATTCAAATATTAAAAAAGATTGATTTTCATTAAAGAAAATAATACCAAAAATAATTGTCATACCGTAGGTAAAGCTTACAGAATACTTGTATTTATTTATTTTAAAGTTTGTCCAATCACATAATCCAAAATGGACAACAGTCATCATAATAAAAATAGTTAATCCAGCAATAGGAAAATATAACCAAAATAAAATAACTAGAAAGAATAAAACGAGGTAGTAAAAGAGAAATTGTAGGAATTGAATTCTATTTCTAAAACCTACTAATGAAGCAACTGCACCATCGAATGAACCGTGAGGCAATCCAATAAAAAAAATTAATAAAAAGGAAATTATATTTAATATTGTAAGATCAGTGATCATTTTATCTAAATAGTTCTTTTATAAATGGTAGCTTGGGCATACTTTTAATGATCTTTAACTTAGTTAATATACTAGACTCTCCCATCATAAAACTTTGGAACTCGTTTCCATTTAAATTAGAAGCAAGCTTAATAAAAGATTGGCCATCTTCATTATTATTTTTTAAAAAACTTATGAAAATTTTGTCCATTTTTCTTTCTAAAAATCTATGAATATTTACATTATTTTTTTTCGAGTTTTTTAATAATTGAATGTGTTTAATAAGAAATGCAAAAGCATATCCTGTTGAAGGTTTGCAAGCCCCTCCCCTTATTCCAATGTTGAAAATATTAGGACTAGGAGAATTTTTTTCTTCTGCAAAAAACATCGGTATCACACCTTTTTCAGAGCTAATTTCTCTAAATTCATTGATATTTTTTAATTGTAGGTAGTGATTTATTTTCTCTCTGTACCAAGAACTTTTTAAAACCTCTTTTGAAAAAACTGTAGATTCAATAAGAGCCTTATTATGACTAAAGGGTAAAATATACATAAAATGCAAAAGGTTTTTTTCTTTAGTAAAATGCATTAAAGTTAATTCATTTTCGTTAAAAGTGTTGTCCGGTACGGTAATATTAATTCCGAAGAAGTGTTGCAGTAACTCACCTTTTTTTTCTTTTTTAGATCGTGAATCGTATATTTTTTCTGCATAATATTCATTGTTATCCGCTGTAACAATCTTAAAATGATTTTGTAAAGGACTGTATTTTAGGACTTTCTTATTTTTTATTTCTAATTTGTTTTTTGTTTCTAAGCAAAATTTTTTCCATTTTTTAAAACTAATTACACAATATGGTTTATCTATACTTGTATGTGTAATTTTAGTTTTTTTATTACCAATAGACCATTTAAACCATTTCTTTTCAATAATGTGTTCAAACGGTTTCATCCAGTCGACTAACCAGAAACCAAAAAAATTATCTCTATTGTTTATATCTCCATTATCAAATGCGATAATCTCATCAACACTATTTCCATAAAGAATTTTATTAACAGCTAAGCCGCTAGGACCTAAACCAATTATAGCAGCTTTATAAATTTTCATTTGGGAGACTATCTCTTATTTTTTGATACTGAAAATTCATCAATGGGAAAAAAATAAAAATTAAAATTGATTTAATTGTTATAAAAGATTTTTCAAATAAATTTAAATATACTCTTTCTCTCAAATATTTTTTTTTATTATATTTTATCTTAATACCAATACCTCTATAGACATTAGCCGCAATGAATATGCCTAGTCTAGTAGAAATAGGGATATATTTTAAACCAGCAAAACCATTTTTATAAAATTTTTCTGATAAACTTATTACTCTAAGAATTGCATTTGATATTTTTTCATCTTTGTGTGCATTTGATTCACTAAGATCAGTTAAATTGTTTAGAGATATTTCAGGAAGCCAATCAGCAGGTAAATATATTCTTTCCATTTTTGAATCTTCATAAACGTCACGTGCTATATTTGTTAATTGCATACCAATACCCAAATCAATCGCAGATCGTGCAGCCTTTCTGTCTTTTACTCCAATAATTTTAGACATCATTAATCCAACAGTACCTGCGACATGATAAGAATATTGTATAAGTTCATCTTTATTCTTAATTTTAACTTTCTTCTGATCTAAAATTAACCCTTCAATTAAATCGATAAAAATATAATGATTAATTTTATTTTTTTGTAAAAAAATACTTACCTTATTGTTTTTATTTTTCTTAATTTCCTCAATTGTATTTTTAAGATAGCTTGTTTGATCTTTTCTATGTTTATCTGCTACATCGTCAAAATGTCTACAAATTGAATAAAGAATACCTGCCTTTATTTTTAGGTTTCTTGGTAAAAAAAAACTTGCCCAATAAAAACTTTTACCTTCTTTTTTAAGGTCAGCTAGTGAATTGGTTTCTAATTCAATCATTTTTATTTTAATTCAGCTTTAATTATATTTTCAACAACTTTAGCTGAAGAAAGCACGCCCGGAATACCTGCACCAGGATGGGAGCCTGCAGCAGAAAAATATAAATTTTTAATTTTTTTATCTTTGTTGTGGTATCTAAACCAAGCTGATTGTGTAAAAATAGGAGCTATAGAAAAACCCGCTCCGTGCATAGAATTATAATCATTTTTAAAATCTTTAGGATTCATCCAAAAAACATCAGTAATGGTCTTTTCTAAATCTGGCATAATGGTTTGTGATAATTCTTTTACTATTTTATTTTTTAGATTTTCTGATTCAATATCCCAATCAATATTGCCTTGTAAATTAGGTACTGGACACAGTACATAAAAACTATCGCAGCCGTCTGGAGCAAATGATTTATCTGTTGCGGTAGGTCTATGAATGTATAAAGAAAAGTCATCAGATAAGATTTTATTTTTAAATATATCATGAAGTAAAGATTTAAATCTTTCTGTCATCCAAATAGTATGATGAGCAACTTTATGATATTGTTTTTTTGTTCCAAAAAAAAGCACAAAAAGTCCCATCGAATACAATAGGTTTTGCTCTCTCAGTACAGGCCTTTTTAATTTGTGTTTTTTTAAAAGTTTGGAATAAACCATTGGCGGGTCAGCATTGCAAACAACCAAATCTACATCGGTAATTTCGTTATTGTTTGTTAATATTTTTATTATCTTATTATTTTCTACAATAAACTCTTTTGCTTCCGTATTTGTTTTAATGTTGATACCACAATCAATCATTAATTTTTTTAATTCAGATACAATTTTGCCGGTTCCACCCATACAAAAGAACACTCCCCATTTTCTTTCTAAATAATGAATTAAAGCATAAATTGATGTAGTTGTGTGTGGATCACCCCCAACTAAAAGTGGGTGAATTGAAAAGGCTTTTCTAAGATATGGGTTTTTTAGATATTTGTTTACAAGTTGGGAAACTGTGAAATAACTTTTTAAAACTATTAAATTAGGAATAACACTCAACATTTTAAAAAAAGAAATAAATGGTTTGTCAGCTAGTTTTGTAAAGCCTACATCAAATATTTTTTTTGATTGATTTAAAAGTTCAGAGTATCCTTTTATATCTCTGTCATCAAACTTACTTATTTCACTATTAGTTTTTTCAACTGTAGAACAGTAATCAAAAGTTTTGCCATCATGAAAATAATATCGATACCAAGGCTCAAGAGGAACAAAATTCAAATGATCTTCTCTTTTTTTTCCAAATAAACTAAATAATTCATCAAAAAGAAATGGTGCTGTAATAACCGTTGGTCCAGCATCATGTTTAAAACCATTCACTTCAAAAACTCTTGCTCTTCCTCCAAGCTCGTCTAGTTTTTCAATAATTGTTGTATCATAGCCTAATTTTTTTAGTCTTAAACTAATCGCAATGCCTCCAAAACCACTTCCTATAACTACTGCTTTTTTTCCCATTGTTAATTTTGTATTTGTATTTAAATACCTTATTTCTTAATAAATATAATATTATTTATGCTTACAAAGACAGATTTATTTGAATTACTTAGTGTAAAAAATACAGATTTTCAAATTCATGATCATGATCCTTTATTTACAGTTGAAGATTCTGAAAATCTAAGAGGTGAGATTAAAGGTGCACATTCAAAAAATTTATTTTTAAAAAATAAAAAAAATAATTTTTTTCTTTTTAGTTGTGATGAAAACGCAAAGGTTGATTTAAAGCTATTTTCTAAATCTATCGATGCTAAGAATTTATCATTTGCAAATGCTGAATATTTAGAACAATTTTTGGGTATAAAACCTGGATCAGTCTCACCATTTGCTCTCCTTAACGACAAAGATAATGTTGTTAAATTTTACTTAGATGAAAAACTTTTCAACAGTGAAATAATTAACTTTCACCCCCTAATTAATACTACAACCATAAGTATTAAAACTTCAGAGTTTATTAACTTCCTCCTTGAAAATAATAAAAAAATTCATATTTTTTCTCTGGATAGTTATAGTATAATCAAATCTTTATGAGCGAAAATACAAATATAGTCGATGTTACTGAAACAGAGTTTAATGAACAGGTTATTGAAGCAAGTGAGAATAAATTAATTGTTGTTGATTTTTGGGCTCCTTGGTGTGGTCCCTGTAAACAATTAACACCAATTTTAGAAAAAATAGTATCAAAATCAGAGGATAAAATCACTTTAGTAAAAATTAATATTGATGAAAATCAACAAATTGCTGCGCAATTAAGAATTCAATCAATACCTACTGTATATGCATTCAAAAATAAACAAATTGTGAATGCATTTCAGGGGGTTATTCCTGAAGGTCAGATTATTGAATTTATTGAAAAATGTTTAGGATCTAAAATTAATGAAGACTTCACTGAATTTTATAATGAAATAGAAAGCGCCATGGCTGAAAATAAATTTGAAGAAACTAAAGACACACTTCTAGAATTTATTTCTAAAAACTCAGATGAAATTAAAGGTATTTGTTTTTATTTAGAGTGTTTGATCGAGCTAAAACAATTTGAAGAGGTTGAGGTTTTCATTAGCTCATTAGAAAAAGATGCACAACAAAAGGATGAGATTAAACAGGTTTTAAAAAAAATGGAAATTGTAAAAAATAATTCATCCGGACCAAATATTAATGAGTTACTTGGTAAACTTGAGAATGAACCAAATAATATCGATTTAATTTTAGAGATATCTGATAAATATTTTTCGATGAAAGAATATGAAAATGGAATGGATTTGCTTCTTAAAAATTATCCAAAAAACAAGGATAGTATAAAAAATAAGATGGTAGAATTTTTTGCTGTACTTGGAAATACTGATCAAGTTACTATTCAATATAGAAAGAAACTTTCTCAAATAATGTTTTCTTAAAATGGAAGTTCCTATTTTTCCTTTAAACGGTGCTGTTCTTTTTCCCGGAACAAGTTTACCTCTCAACATATTCGAAAAAAGATATATTGATATGGTTGATTACGCACTTTCAAAACAAAGATGTATAGGAATGATACAGTCTGATGAAAAAAATAACTTGTATAACATTGGGTGTATTGGAAAAATCCATAGTTTTAGTGAAACGACTGATGGAAGATATCTGATAAGTTTACAGGGAACAAATTGTTTTAAAGTTAAGAAAGAGTTAGAAAAAAAACATAAATTTAGATTGATAGAAGCTGAAATGTTAGATTTTAATGAAGATAAAGACTTTATAAATGAAAACCAAAAAAATAGCCTACTAGAAAAGTATAGCCAATATATAAAGGTCAAGAAAATTAATTTAAACCTAGAGGAAATTCAAAATATAGATTTTAATCAAATAATTAAATTTATAGCGATGATTTCTCCTTTTAGTGACATTGAAAAACAGGCCCTTTTGGAAACAAAAAACTTAAATGATTTTTATAAAAAACTTCATTCAATTTTAGAGCTTGAAATCGTTGAAGACAATTATAATAAAACTATTAATTAATTCCCATTGCAAAATCACTGATTCGATTTTTTAGTTTTTTACTTTTCTCAATAAAATTAATAGCTGAAAATCTTGCATTATTAAAAATTGTATTGTTTAATTTAAACACACTGTCAACTTTATCAGTGATTTGATACAGCCTATAAGCTTTGAAAAAATTATCTTTCTGAAATTCTTTACAAAATATTTCATCTCCCAATTCCAAGCCTAGAGAGTTATATTTTTTAACAAGATTATATACACATTCTACATCTTGCATGCCTAGATTCCATCCTTGTCCTGCAATTGGATGAAATGAGTGGGCTGAGTCACCTAAATAAATAATTCTATTCTCAAAAAATTTAGAGTTTAAATGAGCTTTTAAAGGAAAGGTTTGTTTGGTGATTATTTTTTTTATCTCACCCACACTTCCCTGTGTCTTTTCATTTAGAATCGAAATAATCTTATTATCATTTAAAGAAAGTAAAGAGTTTACAAATTCATTGGTGTTTGTCCAAACGATGGAACTTTGAAACTCATTTTTATTTTTTTGCATTGGTAGGATTGCAAGAGGTCCGTTTTTAAAGAAGAACTCGTAAGCAGTGCTATTGTGATTCTTTGAGTGATAAAAATTTATTACTATTGCTTTTTTTTTATAATCTTTTCTATAAACTGGTGTTTTAAAAATTTTTCTTATAGAGCTGTTTTTCCCGTCACAAGCAAATAGAATATTTGTATTAACAAGAAAATTATTTTGCTTTGTTATGATCCTTTCGCCTTGATAAAAAATATCTTTAACAGAAACATCGTTAAAAATTTCTACATTTTTTTGTTTTTGTAATTTTTTATACAAGCAATCAAGTATAAACTCGTTTTTAACTATGTATCCAAGATTGGATTTTCTTCTTTGGTTATCAAAATAAATTTTGTTTGATTGATTTCTGTCTACTATCTGAATATTCTTTATTGGTTCTGCGTAATTACCAATTTCATTCCAAATATTTATTTCTTCAAGAAATTTTTTCGTACCTTCTGAAATTGCTGTTGTCCTTTTGTCTAAAATATTTTTATGATTAAATTTAGCATTTTGCTCTAAAACTACTACTTTATTGCCAAGTTTAGAAAGTGAATATGCTGTGACAGCCCCTATCAGACCTCCTCCTATTATATTGATATTTGATTGAATTTCTTTCATAATTTTCTTCGAATTACCATAATCTAAATGTATTACAATCTAACTATATGTTCAAGTATGGTTCTTTTCGAAATTTTGTAAGTAAATTTTTTTTAGGAATAATTTTATTTGGTTTTGGATCAATTTATTTAATCAGTCTATATACATACTCACCTAATGATCCAGGTTATCAAAATTTTAACGAAGGCGATATTCAAAATATTCTAGGATACTTTGGTGCATATTTATCAAGTTATTCCTTAGTATTTATTGGGACACTAAGCTACTTAATTGCTCTATTTTTAACAATAGAAGGTGGTAGATTTTTTCTAGGTATGGCTAATCGATTTGTAATTTTGAATTTAATGTCAAATCTAGTCGGTATTATAAGTATAAATATATCCTTAAAATCATTTGGCGAATATTATTTAGAAAAGGGTGTATTGTCTCAGGTTATTGTTGATCTATTTTCAATTATTAATATAAATTTTTTAGATAATATTTATATTTATTATTTCAGTAATTTTTTACTTTTTATATTTGGTATATTTTTAATACTTGTATCCTTTAGAGTAAAACTATCTTGGATAAATAAGATTATTCATTCATTAAAGGTGTTTAGATATTTAAGATTTTTGTTTTCAGTATTTAGCCTATTAAAATATTTAAAATTTAAAAAACGAACTTACAAGAAAACTTTAAGAAGCGAACCAACAATTAAAAAAAGAAATTATGTAAATTTAAATAGAAAAAGCAATTTGAAAACTAAACCCGAAAAACAACTAGAATTGGATAACTTTAGTTTTAGTCTTCCTTCAAAAGATCTTCTTTCAATATCAAACTTTAAAAATAATAAAAATAAAGAACTAGATAAAATAAATACTGATGCGGCTATAAAATTAGAAAAAACACTATCTGAATATGGAGTTGAGGGAAAGATAATTGGTTTTAGTAGTGGTCCTATTGTTACATTGTTTGAATTTGTTCCAAATGCAGGTATTAAATCGAGTAAAGTTATAGGTTTATCAGATGATATTGCTCGAGCAATGTCATCTATCTCTGCTAGAATCTCTGCTCAACCAGGAAAAACTAGTTTAGGTATCGAAATACCAAACAGTAAAAGAGAAAGTGTTTTGTTTGGAGATTTAATTAAAGAGGGAGAATTTGAGATAGAAAATGACTCTTTAACACTTGCCTTAGGAAAGGATATATCTGGAAAAAGTGTTTTTACAAATTTAGAACGAATGCCACATCTCTTAATAGCTGGAACAACAGGATCTGGTAAATCAGTAGGAATTAACACAATGATCTTAAGTGTTTTATATAAATTTAAACCTAATGAGTGCAAATTAATTTTGATTGATCCTAAAATGTTAGAGTTAAGTATTTATGAAGATATTCCTCATTTACTAACACCTGTTGTAACAGATCCAAAAAAAGCTGTTTTTGCTCTTAAATGGGTCGTGAGAGAAATGGAAAATAGATACAAGTTAATGAGTTCTTTAAATGTTAAAAATATAGATTCTTATAATGATAAAGTTGTTAGAACTGTTTCATCTGGAAGAAAACTTTATAGAGAGGTTCAGACTGGAATTGATGATGATTCTAGAATGCCGATAATTGAAAAACAAGAAATTCTTCTAGAAAAAATGCCATACATAGTTGTTGTAATTGATGAGATGGCTGACTTAATGATGGTTGCAGGAAAAGAGGTAGAGTCATTAGTACAAAGGTTGGCACAAATGGCAAGAGCCTCTGGAATACATCTTATTACAGCAACTCAGAGACCAAGCGTTGATGTAATTACTGGAACAATAAAAGCAAATTTTCCGAGTCGCATAAGTTATAAAGTATCAAGTAAATTTGACAGTAGAACAATATTGAATGAAATGGGAGCTGAACAATTACTAGGAAGTGGTGATATGTTATTTTTGGAAAATGGGGGTATTATTAAAAGACTTCATGGCGGCTTTGTTTCAGAAAATGAAGTCGGTAGGGTTGTAGCTCATATAAAAAAACAGGCTACATTTGATCATAAAAATGAAATTTCTCTCTCTGAAGATGATACAGATTCTAAAACAAGAGATGATTTGATTTCAAGTAATAATGATGAGCTATACGGTAAAGCAGTTGATATAGTTATCAAACAACAAAAGGTTTCTACTAGTTATGTTCAGCGGTATCTTCAGATTGGCTACAATAGAGCAGCAAGAATTATAGAAAAAATGGAAGAAGATGGGATTATAAGTGAAGCAAATAACGCAGGTAAAAGATATGTTCTTAAAAAATAATAGATATGTAAATTATTTGTGTTTTATAATTTTTTTAAATTTCTCTTATAGTGTTGAGGCAAATACAAAAATTAAGATTTTAGATTATTTAAATTCTCTTAAGTATTTTTCAGCATCATTTATTCAAAATGATAATGAAACTTTAAGTGAGGGAATGGTATATATCGGGGAAAAAAGAGTAAGGGCTGAATATTTATCGCCTTCAAAAATTTTGATAGTTTTAGATGAAGATAAAGCTATGTATTATAATTATGAGTTAGAAGAAGATGAGTTTTTTAATCCCAAAAACACCAATGCTTGGTTTTTTTATGATATTTTTAGAAATCCAAATTTTTTTGAAGATAGTAAAATTAAACTTAAAAATAAAGAAATAATACTTGAGAAAAGTGGTTTTAATAATGAACAAACAAAATATTTAATAAATGTTTACTTTGAAAATAATCCAGTGATATTAAGAAAAATAGAGGTTTTCATAAATGATGAATTTCTTCAAATATCAATATTCAATCATAGTTATAATGAAGATTTCGATAAAGATTTTTTTAAACTAATAAACCCAAGGCTTCTTGGTTAAATTGTTATTAACAATTTATCACTTTTTGATTGTATTTTGATAGCTGTGTTTATTTGATTCATTTTTTTTCTTATTCTTGTAAGGTGACTATCAAGTGAGTTTGTTTTAATAGTACTCTTGATATTTAAAATATTTTCTTGAATATAATTTTTGGTGCCTTCTTTTTCATAAATTAAATAACTTAAAATTTCTGACTCTAATTTAGTTAAGTAGCAGAAAGAATTATTATTTATATTTGTCATTTTCTCATTAATGATAGTGATGTCGTGAAAAATAATTTTAATATTTTCTATAAAATTTTCAGTTATAGTTTTAATCTGATCAATTGATGTTGGTGTTTTTATTAATTGATTATTAATTTGAATACTTTGGTTTTTTATACTTGATAATATTAGAAAGTTCCCTTTTAATTTTTTAAAATCGAATGGTTTTGTGTTTTTATCATCATTTAAAACTATAATATTTATACTATTGTTTACGATATAATTTTGAGTTTCACTAAGATCCATAAAAGATAGATCATAATCAGAAAATAACTCACTCAAGAAAAATTTAATTTTTTTATCTGAAAATATGTTTATTTTATTTTTCAATTTCTTTTACCAAACAGAATTGTTCCAAGTCTTATATATGCTGGTTTAAAAGGGAGTGCTTCTTTATAATCTCCACTCATACCCATACTAAGTTTATTAATACTATTTTCTTTTGCTAAATTTTGAAGTTGGTTAAAATGATATTTTGGATCATCTGCTATGGGAGGTATACACATAAGACCTTGTATATGTAAGTTAATTTCATTTTTTAAGAAGAAAAGAAAGTCTTTAGTGTCTTCAGGAAAAATTCCACTCTTGGATTTTTCTCTTCCGGTATTTATTTGTACAAAAAACTTTTTATCTTTTATCAAATTCTGGTGTTTAGAAAATTCCTTTGCAATTTTTTCTCTGTCTATGGTGTGAAATACATCAAACAATAAAAGGGCATCTTTTACTTTGTTTGATTGTAAGGGGCCTGTAAGATGTAATTCAATTTTTGGATTATCTTTTTTTATGTTTACAAATTTATTTTTTGCTTCTTGAACCCTGTTTTCTCCAAAAATGTGTACACCTTGTTTTATAGCCTCAACAACACTTTCTAATGGGTGGTTTTTAGAAATTGCAACAATTTTCCCAGTTTTGTTGTGTTTTTCCAATATTTCCCTGATTTCACTAAATTTTTGTATATTAAACATAATTGTAGATGTTGTAAAAAAACAACATAATTTAAAAAAATGTAATAAATCATTATGCTTTTTTTGAACTTTATTCAATTTTTAAATATTACTTCTTTTTAATACAAGTTTGTTTCTTGTATTTAATGAATATTCATTAACTCAAAAGGAGTAATTATGAAAAAAGAACTATTAATGGGAACTGCTCTAGTTTCTACGCTTGGTGCTGCTTCAGTTGCTGAAGCTGTAACAGCTACTATGAGTGGTAACCACCAAACTGGTATTGAGTTTGACTCGCCAAGTGCAAGTACAGATACTAACGCTCAGCGTTCAGACAACAACTTTACTGTGTCACTATCAGAAACTACTGATGGCGGTATGACTATTTCTTCAAGCTTTATGCTTATGAATGAAAATGCTGCTGCTGGTGATGTAGATGCTGGTTTCACTTTAGCATTTACTGATGGATCTAAACTTGATGTAATCAATGCTGGTAACGCATCTGGTACACATGACATTTCTATCCCAGGTTCAGCTGGTGCAGAAACTGTAACAACTGCTACTTCTAACTCTGCAGAAACTGGTTTAGATTTTGCAACTGGTGCTACTAAACAAGGTGTTGAGTACCACACAGCTGCTGACTTCTTAGCTGATGGACTAAAAATGTCTTTCTCAGCGTCAACAGATGGTGGTGAAACTGCAGGAGCAACATACAGAATTGACGGTCACGTTGCGATTGGTGCTACTTATGTAACTGATCTTGGTGATAGCTCTGTAACAATCGGTGCTGGTTGGTCTGAAGTTGACGGATCAAAAACTGCTACTGCTCCAGCAAATGATACAGGCGGATTCCATGTTGGTTTAAGTGCTGTAACTGGTGACTTAACTGTTGCTGTTGGTTTTGCAGATGGTAACAAAGTTGGTACTGGTGTTAAAGGTGCAAAAGAAATGACTGGTGAAGTTGTAAAAGCTGGTGTGAAATATGTAACTGGAGACCTAACATTTAATGTAGGTATTGCTTCAGGTGATTCAACAGATCTAACTATTGGTTCGGTCTCTGGATCTTCAGATGCAAAAGATGTTACTTCAGCTAGTGTATCTTATGCTGTAGCTTCAGGTGTGACTGCAATTCTTGGTTACACTTCTGTAGACGCAAGTGATGAAGGTGCTGATTCAACTGATGGATCTTCATGGTACATCGGTGCTAACATGGCATTTTAATTAAAGATTTTATATCTTTAAAAACGGCACTTTAAAGAGTGCCGTTTTTTTTATGTTTTACATTTAGTCGTCAATACAATAATTATACTAAATGATTTTAACTCGATTAATTTTATCCTTTTTATTGATCTTTATTTTTTCTTGTAACAGCAATAAGAGTGAAGAGGAAATGGAGGAGTTGTGGTCCAAAGCACAAACAACTGGGGAGATAATTAATAGATCGGGATCAAAATTTAATACAGCTACAAATAAAGATTTAGCAATAAGAGATGCTGAAACAAGACTTCAATCAGGTGGTGGTTTGTTTGGAAAAGGTGGTATATCTTTGGGTGGTGTTATCGGTGGAGATAATCAAGGACAAAACATGTCAGCTGGTGTTGTTGCAATGTCAGTAAATCCATTTCTTTGGAGGGCTGCATTAGAAACTATTAATTTTATGCCTCTCAGCTCAGCTGATCAAATTGGAGGCACAATTATTACTGATTGGTATTCTACATCAAATAATGAAAAAGAGCGTTGTAAACTTAATATTTTTATTACAGGCATAAATCTTAAAACTGAGAATCTCAGAGTGGAGTCTTTTTGTCAAGAATTTAAAAATCCTACTTGGGTAAATAAAGAAACAGAAAAAGAAAATAATATTAAGATAGAAAACGCGATTTTAAATAAAGCAAAAAAATTAAAACTACAATCAAGTTAAAAAGTGTCATCGCGATACAATCATAAAGTAGTTGAAAAAAAGTGGCAGGATATTTGGTCACAAAATAAAATTTTTCAGACTTCAAGAGATGAGAATAAAGAAAAATTTTATGTTTTAGAAATGTTTCCATATCCCTCAGGTAAAATACATATGGGGCATGTAAGAAACTATACATTAGGAGATGTAGTAGCAAGATATAAAAAAATGAAAGGATATAATGTATTACACCCAATGGGCTGGGATGCGTTTGGTCTTCCTGCAGAAAATGCAGCTTTAACAGAAAAAAAACACCCTGAAAGCTGGACATATCAAAATATTGAGACAATGAAAAATCAACTTCTAAAAATGGGGCTGTCTCTTGATTGGGAAAGAGAAATTGCAACATGTCATCCAGAATATTATAAACACGAACAAAAGTTTTTTATTGATATGTTGAAAGCAGGACTTGCTTATAAAAAAGAGGCTGAGGTTAATTGGGATCCTGTAGATAAAACAGTATTGGCTAATGAACAAGTAATTGATGGTAAAGGATGGAGATCAGGAGCTGTTGTTGAAAAGAAAAAGTTGTCCCAATGGTTTTTAAAAATAAGCAAATATTCTGATGAGTTATTGAATGAGCTGGATAATTTAGAAAACTGGCCAAACAAAGTTAAAATAATGCAGTCCAATTGGATTGGTAAATCAATAGGAGCAGAAATAGACTTTCATGTTTCAGAAAGTAAGATAAAAATCAAAATATTTACAACAAGACCAGACACTATTTACGGAGCAACTTTTTTAGCTGTATCAAGTGAGCATGAGTTAGTAACTGAAATTTCAAAAAATAATAGTGGTTTAGAAAAATTTATTAAGGATTGTGAAAACATAAACCCTGATAAAGTTAAAAGAGGTTTTGATACTGGTTTATTTGCAGACCATCCATTTATAGAGGGTAAAAAACTTCCAATTTTCGTGGCTAATTTTGTTCTAAAAGAATATGGGTTAGGGGCAATTTTTGGTTGCCCTGCACATGATCAAAGAGATCTTGATTTTGCAAGAGAATATAATCTTGATGTAATACCGGTTGTGAAGCCAGCTGATACTGGTGAAAGTACTTTCAAAATTACAACTGAAGCTTTCACCGATGATGGTATAATGATTAACTCACCTTCTTTAAATGGATTAAATATAGATGATGCAAAAGATAAAATTATTGAACAAATTGAGAAGAAAAAGATTGGAAGAAAAAAAGTAAATTTTAAGTTAAGAGATTGGGGGATCTCACGACAAAGATTTTGGGGTTGTCCAATTCCAATAATTTATAGAGAGGATGGAGAAATATTACCTGTAGAAGAAACAGAGTTGCCTGTAAAACTTCCAGAAATAAAAAATTTTACTGAATCGTCCAGCGCGCTAAACAATATCTCTGATTGGAAAGAAACTGTTTGTCCTAAAACAGGATTAAAAGCAATAAGAGAGACAGATACATTTGATACTTTTTTTGAATCCTCTTGGTATTATTTTCGCTATTGTAATGCAAGATTAGAAAAGCCCTTTGACAAAAAGGATATAGATTATTGGTTACCAGTTGATCAGTATATCGGTGGTATAGAACATGCTATATTACATCTTCTTTATTCAAGATTTTTTACAAAAGCGCTAAGAGATCTGAATTATTTTAATTTAGATGAGCCGTTTAAGGGGTTGTTTACTCAAGGAATGGTAACTCACATTACTTACAAGAATAAAAGTGGTGATTGGATAGAACCAAAGGATGTTGAAATGGTAAATGGGGCTCTTAAAGATAACAGTGGTCAAGAAGTTATAACTGGAAAAATTGAAAAAATGAGCAAATCTAAAAAAAATGTTGTTGATCCAAATGATATTATTAATTCATATGGGGCAGATACAGCTAGATGGTTTATGTTATCTGATAGTCCGCCGGAAAGAGATTTGCAGTGGACTGATACTGGTATAGCGGCATCTTTTAAGTTTATTAATAAATTATATGAATTGGTTGAGAAGTATAAAAATCATCAATCAAATAATGATGAAAATTCTAAAGATATAAATGAATTAAAAATTATTATTAATGAAGTAGCAGAAAACATAGAAGCGTTTCAATTTAATAAATCAGTTGCAAAAATTTATGAATTTGTAAATATCCTTAATGATGCATTATTAAAAAATAAATTGTCACAAAAAAACTTTAAATGGTCTCTGGAAAAATTATCAATTATACTACAACCATTTGTACCTCATATAAGTGAAGAAATGTGGTCAAGCCTTGGAAATCAAACATTGTGTATCAATGAAATCTGGGCTTTAGAAGATGTCATAAGAAAATCAGAAATAAAAATTGCCGTACAAATAAATGGTAAAACTAAAGAAATAATTGAGGTTGATGATAAGTTTTCTAAAGAAAAAGTTTTAGAAACCGTTAAGCTTAACAATAAAATTAAAAAAAATTTAGTAGGTAAAAATGTTGTGCGAGAAATCTATGTTCCTGGTAAGATTGTAAACTTGGTTATAAAATGAAAAGGTTATTTTTTGTCACTATATTTATATTTATTATATCATGTAGTGATATTGACTTCGTTTATAAAGAAGACAAAAATCTTATAAATCCTTTATATGAAAAAACAGAAGTTAGTTCTTTAGGTATTAATATAAATTTTATGAATTCATACTTACCAATGTTTTTTGGAAACAACAAAGATGATCATTTTAATCTATCAATAAAAATTGAGCAAAATAAAACAAAAAGTTCTGTAGAAACTAATCAGGCTGTATCAAAATTAAGATATGAACTTATATTTATTTATACGTTAGTATTAAATGAAAAAAATTGTGTTACCTTTAATAAAGAATTAGTATCTTATTTTTCGATAATTCCTAAATCTTCAGGTTATAATTATGGTACTGACTCGTCTTTAGAAAAAAAGTATGAATTGGCTATTACCGAGAACTTAAATAGATTTGTTTCTATAATATTGGACAAAGATTTAAATAGCTGTTTATGAAAATCAATTCACTAAACATACTTATAAACCAAGCGCCTTTTCTAAATAAAAAATTTTATTTTATTAGTGGTAATGAAAAAACACTTATGGAAAAAATAAAAATGATAATTGTTGAGGGTTTTAAAAAAAAAGAAAATGCACAAATAAAAAATATAGATACCGTTAATGATTTTGTTGATGAGATTGGTCTTTTTGGTGGAAAAAATATATACATTGTAAGTGGAAATAAAGGAATAGATAAAGAATCCCTTGATAATTTAAAATTATCAGAGAGTAATTTTATTTTTTTTCAAGAAAATTCACAGAAAATTAAAAAAATAAAAAGTTTATTTAGTGCTGATAAAGATTCCTACCTCATTGACTGCTATGAACTAGATAAAGATTCAAAAATAAAAATTTTAAATGAATTTTTAAGATTCAATAAGTTAGAAATATCACAAGATGTTTACTGGTTCTTGATTGATAAATTGGATAATAAATATGCCTTCTTTGAAAAAAATTTAATAAAGATTTTAGATTTGGATGAAAAAGACCTAACAGTAGACAAAATCAAAAAAATATTAACCATTGATGAATCTGGTAAAGAAAAAATTTTCTTTAACTTGCTGCAGAAAAATAAAGAAATCATCGCTCTTTACAGAGATAAAATTGTAAATAATTCAGATGTTAACGAGCTATATTACTATAGTAAATTTTACTGTCAAATGATCATAGATTGTAATAGTGAAGAGGAATATAAAAAGAAAATTCCAATATACTTATTCAAAGAAAAAAACTATTTAATTGATATTTATAGAAAATATAATTTTAAAAAGAGAAAAATGCTTTTAAATTTGCTTTCATCAACTGAGAGCGTTTTACGAAAAGAGAGTGGTTTATCTTTGGTTGTTGGTCTTCGTTTTCTTTTGAATATTAAGAGAATTACTATTTCTTAAGCCTTTTCATTAAATCATCTAATTGATTTAAATCAGAGTAATAAAGGGTTAGTGAGCCAGATGAGCCATTCTCGTTAAATTGGATGGATGTTTTTAGGCCTATTTTGTCTGAGAGTTCCTTTTCAAGATCAACTATATTTGGGTCTTTTAATATTTTTTTTGTTTTATTTTTTTTAAATTCAGATGTTATTTTTTCTATCTGTCTTACACTAAGCTTCTTTTCAATTATTTCTTTAGCCTTATTAATAGCATCAGGTACACCAATAAGAGCTCTCGCGTGGCCCATTGATAAATCACCATTTATTACCATTTGTTGTATTTTTGTATCAAGCTCTAAAAGACGTAAAATATTTGAAACATGGCTTGCACTTTTACCAATTAGTTTAGCAAGGTTTTCGTTATTGATACCTTTAATATCAATTAATCCTTTGTAGGCATTAGCCTCTTCAATAACATTTAAGTCTTCTCTTTGAATGTTTTCAATTAAAGCTGCTTCTAAAACGTTAGTATCATCAAGATTTTTAATGACACATTCTACTTCATGCATTCCATTTAGTTGACAAGCCCTCCATCTTCTTTCACCTGCAATAATCTGGTATTGATCGTCTTTAATTGGTTTAATAATTATAGGTTGAATTAATCCTTGGTTTTTAATTGAGGATGAGAGCTCTTTGAGATCTTCGTCTTTAAAGTTTTTTCTTGGTTGGGAAGGGTTGGGTATTATTTGAGATATATTAATTTTTTGAATCCCGTTGCTGTTTTCAGTGTTATTATTTGTGTTTGATAAAAGAGCTCCTAGGCCCATTCCTAGTTTGTTTTCTTTATTCATAGTTTTTATTTTGATTTAAAATTACTTCTTTTGCAAGCTCTATATAGGCCAAAGAGCCTGCGGCTTGTGTATCGTATACTAATGCTGGCTTACCATGGCTTGGAGCTTCAGATATTTTAACATTTCTAGGAATAGTCGTTTTGTATACTTGATCACCAAAATGCTTTCTTACATCTTTCTCAACTAAAGAACTTAGGGAGTTTCTTTTGTCTAACATTGTTAGTAAAATTCCTTCAATCTTCAAATCTTTGTTAAAGTTTTGTTGAATTAATTTTATCGTTTGCATTAAAGCTGAAAGGCCTTCAAGAGCAAAAAACTCAGACTGAAGAGGGATTAGTGTGGTATCTGACGCTACTAGTGAATTGATAGTGAGTAAACCAAGTGCTGGTGGACAATCTACAAAAATAAAATCAAAATCATTAATCTCAGCTAATATTGATTTAAATATATACTCTCTGTTTTTAAAATTTGTAAGCTCTACCTCAGCTGCAGCTAAATCTGTGTTTGCTCCAATTATTTTAAGACCAGGAATTAATGTTTCTTTTACACCTTCTATTAAAAGTTTCTTTTCATGAATCATTTCATAAATTGATGGCTTTCTTTCATCATAAGAAATTCCTAATCCTGTGCTCGCATTACCTTGCGGGTCAGCATCGACAATTAAAACATTTTTTTTCACTGCAGCTAATGAAGTGGCTAAGTTTATAGTAGTTGTGGTTTTTCCAACACCGCCTTTTTGGTTAGATATAGAAATAATTTTTTTCACAGTTTGTTATATTTGTTGATTTTTAATACATACCCATCACCCTCACTTTGACTTGGATAAAGATCGTATTCAAAGCTAAAGGATTTTTTTGCATCATGTATTTCTTTCTTAACACTTCTTCCTTTTAGAAAAAGTAGTGATGTATTTTTTTTAGTAAAAAAGCGTGAATAATCTAATAATTTTGCTAATGGGGCAAAAGCTCGACAGATAATAAAGTCAAATTTTTGATTTTTGATTTTTTCAACCCTTGTGCAAATTGTTTTTATTACTAAATTCTGCTCGTATGCAAATTCTTTAATAAAGTTTATTTTTTTCATCTTAGAGTCGATCAATAATATATTTGAATACCCAAAAATATATAAGATCACTCCTGGTAATCCAGCACCGGTACCAAGGTCTATTATTGATGCATTCTTTTTGAAAATAAATTCAGACAATTGTAATGAATCGTTAATATGTCTATCCCAAGCAACATCAAGTGTGGAGGGCCCTACTAAATTGTGTATTTGGTTACTTTTTGTTAACTTTAGTATGTAGCTATTGATTAAATCAATTTGATTTCTGTTAAGATTATATTTTTTTATTACAGCGCTTTTATCCAAATTATGCTGCTTTTTTATTTTTATTTTTTTTAATATATCTAAGCAGTGCTATGGTAGCTGCTGGTGTTACGCCTGATATTCTTGAGGCTGCTCCAAGGGTTGGTGGTTTAATTTTCGATAATTTTTCCACTATCTCATTAGATAAGCTGCCAACTAGTTTGTAGTTAGTTGATTTTGGAATTGTTAAACTTTCTTCTTTTTCAAAATCTTGAATATCCATTCTTTGCCTATCAAGATAACCTGCGTACTTAGCTTCAATTTCTATTTGTTCTATTACATCGTCTTCTAAATCACTTAACTCAGGAAGTATTTTTTTGAGCTTAGTAGTTGTAATATTAGAAAACGACAAAAGGTCTATGATATTTCTTTTCTTTCCATCTTTGTTTATTTTTATCCCTTTTTTTAGAAGTGCGTCTGGTGAGTATTTGTGATTTTTTACAAACCTAAACCCTTCTTTTATTCTTTTGGATTTTTTTTCAAATTCTCCCTGCCTATCTGTATCAACACAACCAATATCAATTCCAAGTGGTGTAAGTCTTAAATCTGCATTATCAGCCCTAAGTAAAAGTCTATATTCGGACCTTGAAGTGAACATTCTATATGGCTCTTTAGTTCCTTTTGTAACCAAATCGTCTATCAAAACACCTATATATCCGGAGGACCTAGGTATTATAAATTCTTTATTAGATGTTGTTTTAAGTGATGCATTTATCCCGGCCATTACACCTTGTGCAGCTGCTTCCTCGTATCCGGTTGTTCCATTTATCTGCCCTGCAAAAAATAAATTTTTAATTTTTTTTGTTTCAAGTGTGTGTGTTAGTTCTTGTGGGTCAATAAAATCATATTCAATTGCATAAGCCGGTTGTGTAATTGTAACATTCTCTAAACCTTTAATCGTTTTAACAAATTGCTCTTGAATTTCAGTTGGAAGTGAAGAGGATATTCCGTTTGGATATATTAAATCACTATCTAATCCTTCTGGTTCAAGAAATATCTGATGTGATGATTTATTTTTGAATTTATGAATTTTATCTTCAATAGATGGGCAATACCTAGCTCCCATTGATTGTATTTCTCCCGAATACATTGGTGATAAGTTCAGGTTCTGGGCGATAATTTCATGAGTATTTTTATTAGTATGAGTAATAAAACAAGATATTTGAGGAATGTGGATATCTCTGTTGATAAAAGAAAATGGAATGGGTTTTTTATCTGGGTGTTGTTTATCTAAGTTATTGAAATTTATAGTTTTTTTAAGTAATCTTGGGGGTGTTCCTGTCTTCAATCTGCCTATTGAAAACTTTAGCTCTTTAAGCCTTTTTGCAAGCTTTATTGAGGGCTTATCTCCAACTCTTCCTGCTTCTTGCTTCTCAGAACCTATTCTTATTAACCCTTGTAAGAAAGTACCTGTGGTTAAAACTACAGATTTGGAAAATATCTTTTTGTTATCACCTAAAACAACTCCTAATACTTGATTTTTTGAAACAATTAAATCTTCTACTGACCCTTCGATAATTTGAAGGTTTTTTTGCCCGGATACGAGTTCATTTATAGCATTTTTATATAAAATTCGGTCTGTTTGAGCCCTTGGACCTCTTACAGCAGCACCTCTACTGGAGTTTAACATTCTAAATTGTATACAGGATCTGTCTGTAGCTTTGGCCATTATTCCATCTAAGGCATCTATTTCCTTTACAAGATGGCCTTTTCCAAGACCTCCAATTGCAGGATTACAAGACATTTCTCCTATTTTATCAACTTTATGGGTAATTAAAGTTGTTTTTGATCCAGTTCTTGCAGATGAACATGCTGCTTCTACGCCTGCATGACCCCCGCCAATTACAATTACGTCAAATTTATTGTCCATGTCTCTTTTCACGTGAAATTACTTACCTATACAAAAATCACTAAATATTATATCTAAAATTTTCTCAATATCAAATTTTTGATTAATTCCATCAATGTACATAATTGATCTTCTAACATTTTCAGCAGCAATATCTATTTCTTTTAAATCTAAGCCTTTAAGTAGTACAAGGGATTTCTTAAGGCTTTCCATATGTCTTTCACGTGAAAAGACTGGTCCAGAAATTGGTTTTTTCTTTAATTTTGAAGATATGGTTTTAATAAGAGGCTCAATTCCATAACCAGATACTGATGAAATACTATATACCCCGCTAATTTTCTTTTTATTAGTATCATATTTTGATTTAACAAATATTTTTGATTTGATTTTACTGTAGTTTTTCTTTTCATTATTTTTGAGAAAAACTATATTTAAATCAGACTTTTCAGCACTCTCTAAGGATCTTTCGATACCTATTTTTTCAATTAAGTTCTTATATTTTCTTATTCCCGCTGTATCAATAAATGTGTATTTATCTCCCTGTATATCTAGCGTGGAGCTTACTAAATCTGTTGTGGTTCCTGGTATATTGGTAACTATAGAAACCTCCTTGTTATTAATATAATTAATAAATGATGATTTTCCTGTGTTTGGCTTTCCAATAATAGTTATTGTAAAACCATCATGAATTTGTCTAGATAAAGTTGATCTTTCAATAATTTTTTCAATTTGTTTATATATGTTCTTATTTTGTTCTCTTATATTATTATATATTTCTTTAGGAAGATCTTCGTCTGCAAAATCAATAATGGCTTCTATGTCCGCCAGAAGTTTTTTTTGTTTATTTGATATTTCATTAATAAACTTATCTAAATTTCCACTTAAATTACCAATAGCTATTTTTCTTTGATTTTCAGTTTCTGCATTAACTAAATCATTAATTGTTTCAGCTTCTAAAACACCAAGCTTATCATTCATTAAAGCTCTTTTGGTAAATTCTCCAGGCTCAGCAAGTCTGATGTGTTTTTTTAATAGGGTTTTAGTTATTTTGTTAATTACAGAAATACTTCCATGACATGATATTTCCACCATATCCTCCCCTGTATAACTTTTTGGTGATTTAAAAAAAGTTGTAATTGTTTGATCTACAACACTCTTTCCATCTAATAAATCGTTTAATGTAGCAAAGTTAGTTTTAAATTTTTTTTTAGAAGATATTGATTTAATTATTGTATGAGAGCCTTTTCCAGAAACCCTAAAAACAGCTATACCAGACTTGCCTTTTTGCGTAGCAAGGGCAAAAATTGTATCCTTTGAAGCTTTCATTTTTTGGGAATTAAACCCAAGACAGAATTATGTAAATAAAAAATATTAAAGTTGCGTCTTTTATAATTTAATTTTTATTCCAACCAGTCTACCCATCTATTAACTTGATCAGGTTTTAAAACATCGAACTGCATATTGCCTTTATTGAGAAGAAACAAATTAGCACTTTTAAAATCATGGGCAACATTAGAGCATAATGCATCCATTAAGCCGTCACTATTAACATCGATTAATATGCTTTTATTACAATATGTGTTCCATTGAGTTGTCTCTGTTTGGACCATTTGGCCCCATATTTTAGGGTCTTGCCATTCATCAAGTGGGGGCAGTATAATATTTACATCGACCAACTCTAGCTTGCCATTTTTGTTTTCATATACAACCCAAGCTGAGCCAGAGTAATACATTCCTACAACCGAACTAATTACATCAAGGTCTCCATCATTATCAAAATCAAAAGATGTCATTTCTGGTACCTCTGAAAAAATAAATTTTTTTACCTTGGCTGGTTCTAATGTTTGTATTTTCTTAAACTTTCCTTTCCCATTTCCATGATAAAGAGATATGTTATGTGATTTAGGGGTTTCTTTTACAACATTTCCTTGTTGAGAATATTTTCTATATACTTGATTGTAGTGTGCGTTTCCAGTAACCATATCTAAATTTCCATCATTATTAAAATCTCCCAAAGTTACAGTGAAAGTTGTGTTACCTGTACATTTCTTCGCTTTGAAGTTTCCTTTTCCATCATTAAAATGACATATAGCGCCTGAAAAGTCGGTTGTTACTACATCAACATCTCCGTCATTATCAATATCGCCTGCATCAGAACCGTGAGAAAAGCCTAGGTAGGTTGCTGTTTTTTTATCAACTAAATGTCCTGTGTGCTTAGATTGTTTCCATTTATTTGGACCTGTTGATATGAATACATGGTTAATTGCTTTGTAAGTAAATTTACCATTGTTTAAAGCAACTGATGCATTAGGAACAAAGATATCGTCTATTCCGTCACCATTAAAATCTTCAATGATTATTCTTTGAACATTTGATGCAAACCCATTTTTTTCAGTGTTATTATAATCAAAAACAGTTCTCATTTTTGAAAAATTAAAAGTTTCGTTTACTGAAAAGGGAAGTATTGGATTGTATATTGAGTTAATGTTTTCACAACCAACTCTTCCTTCTTTTATTTTGCCTCCATTTTGGCAAGCTACACCAGCCCCAAAACCAACGTAGTCAAGCTTTCCATTACCATCCCAGTCTCCATATCCAGATCCTGTTTTATAAAAAACCCGAAGATCATTACTAATATGTTTTCTAAACCATGAGTTGCTTGGCAAAACATATTTACCATTCTCATTTTTCATTGTGTCGTTGATATAATGGCCAGAAAGTGTAAGTCCGAGTTTTTCTATGTTTTTTTCAAACTGATTGGCAAATAAGTTTATTGGAAATAGGAGAATTAATAAAAAAACAAAATTTTTTTTTGAAAACACATCTTTCTATTATTAAAAAAAAATTAAAAAAAAAGAAAAAATTATATTTATTTAGTTCCCATGCTTTGGAAGAATTCGTTGTTAGTTTTTGTATTTTTCATTTTATCTAATAAGAACTCCATGGCTTCTGTGCTTCCCATTGGGGCTAATATTTTTCTTAAAATAAAGATTTTTCCAAGCTCGTCTTTATCAAGCAATAATTCTTCTTTTCTTGTTCCCGACTTACCAATATCAAAGGCTGGATAGGTCCTTTTTTGACTTAGTTTTCTATCTAGAACCATTTCACTATTACCAGTACCTTTAAATTCTTCAAATATAACTTCATCCATTCTACTTCCTGTATCTATTAAAGCGGTAGCAATAATTGTTAGTGATCCACCTTTTTCTACGTTCCTTGCAGCTCCAAAAAATCTTTTTGGTCTTTGTAGAGCGTTGGCATCAACACCACCTGTTAATACCTTTCCACTAGAAGGCACAACAGTATTATATGCTCTTCCAAGTCTAGTGATTGAATCAAGAAGTATTACAACATCATGTTTATATTCAACAAGTCTTTTAGCTTTTTCAATTACCATTTCAGCGACCTGAACGTGGCGTGAAGCAGGTTCATCAAAGGTTGAACTAATTACCTCGCCCTTAACTGATCTTTGCATGTCTGTAACTTCTTCTGGCCTTTCATCAATTAGCAGAACAATCAGTTTAGCGTCTGGACTATTAGCAGTTATAGCATTAGCAATTTTTTGCATAATTATTGTTTTGCCTGTGAAAGGTTGTGCAACAATTAATTGTCTTTGTCCTTTTCCAAGAGGAGCAATAATATCAATTATTCTCTCTGTATTATCCGGCATAGGTTTTTCTTGTTCAAGCTTGAACCTTGCTTCGGGATACAATGGTGTTAAATCTTCAAAGTTAACCCTGTTCTTAACTAAATCAGTTTCTTGGCCATTTATTTTGTTAATTTTAGTTATGGCAAAATATCTTTCTCCTTGCTTTGGAGATCTAATTTCACCTTCAACACTATCACCCGTTCTTAAGCTAAATTTTTTAATTTGAGATGGAGAAATATAGATATCGTCTGGTCCTGGAAGATAATTTGACTCTGAAGACCTTAAAAAACCAAAACCATCTTGCATAATTTCAATAACCCCTAAACCAGTAATAATTTCACCTTCTTCAGCAATTGTTTTTAGAATTGCAAACATCAAATCTTGCTTTCTAAGTGACGAAGGGTTTTCTATACCAAGCTTATCTGCCTGTTTTAAAAGCTCTTGGGGTTCTTTTCCTTTTAATTCCTGTAAATTCATAATGTTGTTGGGGTAGTTTAGAAATGAAATGTTTAAATAATCAAAATTGAAGTTAATGTCAAAATAATAATAAATATATAATTTATATATTTAATTGTAGTATTAGTTGTAAGGTTAAAAAGCTTAATTACTGCTTTATTATCGCATCATTCTTTATTTACCAACATATGAATAACAACCCTAACAAATATGTTAATTTAAAGAATAATGAAAAAAATTATTATTTTTAAATAATTTGCTGTGCAGTAAATTTCTAATAACTTGTTATTAATTTTGTATAATAAATATATTAACACCCACCCCATAATATTTAGACAAGTTATTAAGTTGTTGACAACATATTTTTAAAAAAAAAGAACTATTTCTTAAATTCAAATTATATTTAATAGTGTTTATAACTATAATTTTTATTAACACACTTATGCAGCAAAAATTTATATTAGCTAGTTCAAGCAAATCTAGATACAAAATATTAAAAAATGCCGGATTAAATTTCACACAAAAAAAACCAAATTGCAACGAAGAGAATATTAAAAAAACTATTAATAGAAATACTAAGCCTGAGATTTTTGCAAAAAAACTTTCTTATGAAAAAGCAAGAAGTGTAAGTATAAAAAAATTGTATGCCAATAAAATTGTTTTGGGCTGTGACACAGTCATTTATCACAATGGAAAAATTTTAGATAAAGTAAACACTATTGAGAAAGCCCAAAAAAAAATCAAATCTCTATCAGGAAAGACACACTTAATAGTATCTGGCTTAACTATTTGTTTGAATGGTTCTAAAGTTTGGGAAAATTACGAAAAAACCTATGTTAAAATAAGGAAGCTTAATAACAGTGAAATAAAAACATACTTAAAAAAAACAGGTAAACAAATACTAAGCTCCGTTGGATGTTATCAAATAGAGAGCTTGGGACCAAATATTATTGAGAGCATAAAAGGAGATTATTTTAATGTTATGGGATTGCCTTTATTTAATTTGCTAGATTATTTATATTCAAAAAAATGAAAAAACTTTACGTAGTGGGGAACAAGGTATCTAAAAGTCTTTCTCCAACAATATTTAACTATTGGTTTAAAAAATATAACATTAAAGCAAGTTATGGATATTTAGAGCTTACAGAAAAAAACTTTCATAGAAAAATAAAAGAGGTTTTGGAAAAAAAAGATACGCTTGGTCTAAATATAACCATCCCATTTAAAAACAAAATTATCAAACACCTTGGCAAAATAGACGCTCATGCAAAAAAAATTAGTGCTGTGAACTGTGTAACAAATAAAAAAACTATAAATGGAACCAATACTGATTGGACAGGATATTACAAAACTCTACCAAATATAAAAAAAACCAAAAACAGAAAAGTTATTATTCTGGGTTATGGAGGCGCATCACACGCCATTCACTATGTTTTAAAGAAGAGGGGTTTTAAGGATATTTTAATTTTCAATAGATCTAAGAAAAAAATTAAGTATTCAAAAAAAACAGAGTATACAAAAAAATATAGTGATCTTGAAACACACCTTGAAGGGGTTTTTTTAATAATTAATACCACACCAATAAACCCTATGTTGAAAAAACACTTAAAACTTATCACCAAATCCACAATTGTAAGCGACATTGTTTACAGTCCAAAAAACACCCCATTTCTCAAACAGTTTCCAAAGAATAAAAGGATTTATGGAATATCAATGTTGATAGAACAGGCCAAACCGTGTTTTAAAATGTGGTTTGGTAAAAACCCATCTGTAGATGAAAAAATGCTTAACGCTATTTATAAAAAAATTTAATGACAAAAACTATAGCAATAACGGGCGGCATAGGATCGGGTAAATCCACTTTTTGTAGCAAATTAAAAGAAAAAGGTTTTAAAATTCACAGCTCAGACGAGCAGGTGGCCAAAATATATAAAAACCCTAAAAAAAAATTTGTTACTTATTTACACACCATAGGTTTGTCTAAGTCCATTTCAAAAAAAAACATAGATAAAAAAATTATATCAAAGATTATTTTTGAAAATAAAAAGATAAGAAAAAAGCTCGAGTTATATATATTTAAAATAGTTAGAAAAAAGAGGTCTGATTTTATAAAAAAAGAAAAACAAAAAAAAACAAAATTAATTTTTATTGATATACCGCTATTGTTTGAAAACAATTTAGAAAAACAGTTCAACACAGTAATATCGATAATAGCTTCCAAACGCGTAAGATTAAAAAGATTAAAAAAAACGAGAAAAATGACTGAAAACCAATTTAAGAATATAACTCGATCTCAAACATCAGATGTTATAAGAAAAAAGAAATCTGATTATGTTATTTATAACAACTCGACAATAAAGGATTATAAAATTAAGATTAATAAGCTAATAAGTAAACTTTAGTTAAAACAATGAGAGAAATAGTAATTGATACAGAAACCACGGGCCTTGATTATAAGACCGGTGACAGAATAATAGAAGTTGGTTGTGTGGAACTCAAAAACTATGTTCCTACAGGAAACACGCTCCAATTTTATTGCAAACCAGACAGAAGTATAAGCGAAGGAGCAAAAAACATTGTGGGTCTTTCAGACGATTTTCTTAATCAACAAAAACCATTTGAAGAAAACCACAAGGAGCTTTTAAATTTTTTGAAAAACGACACATTGATAATTCACAATGCGTCATTTGATTTAGGTTTTATAAATAATGAGTTGTCAATCTTAGGATTACCTCATTTAGACAATCCTGTAGTTGATACAGTTTCTCTTGCAAGAGAAGTTCTAAATACAAGAATAGCTAACCTCGACTATTTGTGTAGAAGATTTAACATTGATTTATCAGATAGATCATTTCACGGAGCCTTACTTGACTCCCAACTTCTAGCCGCAGTTTATTTAGAGTTAAGAGGGGGTAAGCAATTTTCTATGGAGCTGAATTCAAACATCAACGAAAAAAACACACAAATTAACAACAAAAACGAAACAAAAACCAAAATAATAGAAGTTAATAAAGAAGATTATCTTGCCCATAAAGAAATGTTAAAAAAACTAAAAAACCCCCTTTGGAAAAAATTTAACTATTAATATTTAAAAAAGTTATTATATTAAAATCAAATGATTTACGGCGACCTTCAATTTTTTGATATTCTAATTTTTGCAGCTATTGCTGGATTTATTATTTATAGACTTAGGAGTGTTCTAGGGAAAAGAACAGGATTTCAAAAAAATATTTCAGAGCCAAAACCTCAAGAAACCAAAAAACAAGAAGATGTTCAAAAAATACCATCACTTATGGATAACGAGACAAAGCTTGAGGTTGTATATAAAAAAGTAAATAATTTTAATCACAGAGAGTTTCTTGATGGTGCCAAGAAAGCTTTTGAAATTATAATTTCATCTTTCAACAATGGTGATAAAAAAACACTGAAAAACCTTGTGTCTAAAGATGTTTATTCTGCTTTTGAAAAAGCGATTGATGAAAAAACAAACAATCCTGAATCACAATTTTATTCGCTTATTGTAGAGGGCATCGCAGATGCAAAAGTAGAAAATGACACAATATCAATATCGGTCAATTTTATTAGTGAACAGATGTTAAATAATGATGAGGGTTCTATTGTTAAAAATAAAGACACTTGGACTTTCGAAAAACCAGTAAATTCTAATAGTCCAATATGGATATTAACTCAAACTTAATATTTGTCCTTTAAAGAACTCAAAGACCGAATTAAAAAAAACGAGGGTTATTCTGACAAGCCTTATCAAGATCAATTAGGGTTTTATACTATTGGTTATGGTCATCTTATTACAGAAAAAGAAAATAAATATTACATTAAAAAATTTAAAAAAAAATATTTTGAAGAATTGTTTGAGATAGATTTTAAAAAAGCACACGAACAATATAAAAAAAAATTTTTAAAAAAAAACCACACAACTTCAGAGAAGGAATTATTAATAGAAATGATTTTTCAACTTGGAGCAAAAGGTGTCTCTAAATTTAAGAAAATGCTTTATTTTCTAAACAAAAAACAAAAATTCATGGCATCACTAGAGATGTTAGACAGTTTGTGGTATTTGCAAACACCTGAAAGAGTAAAGAATTTAATTAAAAAATATACAAAAAAATAATGGAAGAAGATTTTTTTCTAAAAAACATGAAAGGTGTAAAACCTTTTAAAAAAGATATCTCTGTAGTTAAAACGAAAACAACTAATAAAAAAAATGTAAAATTAGATAAAAAAACTAATACTAAAAATACCAGCAAACAAACAATAGCTGAACACAAAGTTAGTAGCTCAGAGTTTAAATTATCATTTGGTGAGGTTAATAAGGAGCTTAAGCGGGGAAAAATTAATATAGATAGAAGAATTGATCTTCATGGGTACGGTTTAGTCGAAGCTCGTGAAAAATTTATAAGTGAGGTGAAAAAAAATTATAACAAGAACAAAAGATGTTTGCTTATAATTACCGGAAAGGGTGTTCATAAAAAGATTGAAAATGAGCAAGACACAAATCTTAAACTTTTCTATGGAAAGATTAAAAACTCAATAATAGACTGGATAAACGAAGAAGATCTTAAGAAATATATCTTAACACATCAAGACGCAGGTTTTGAACACGGGGGCGACGGGGCTCTTTTTGTCTATCTAAGAAAAAAAAAGTTTTAAATTCTTTCTAACCTAAAAACCCTTTTTTTAAAATGAATATGAATTTCATATGGAAGAAAATCATTTTCAACAAAAAATTCTATTTTTTTTAAATCATTTCTTTTATGATCGGCCCAAATATTTACATAGTCTTCAATTTCTAAAATTATATTTCCATCCTCACTTTCGTTTTGTTTAAGTGTGTAAATTCTTCTCCCATCAATTGTTTTTGCCTCATTTTCTCCATTTAAAATATTTATAAAAGAGGTAATTGGGTCAAAATATAAATATAAGTCTTCTAGGTCTACTCTAGCTATTTCTTCTTCTAAAGGCTCTTGTTTTAATTCAATTAAATAATCATCAAAATACATTTTAACTATTTTTGTTTTCTTATTAGTTTTCCAAAACTGTTTATAACTCTGGGTCTTAAATATGTTGTTTTCAATAACCCCAGTTGAAAGATAGCTTCCTTCAAATTTATATAAAGGTGAAAAAATGCCAGAATTTTTCAAATTTATTTCTGTTTGATAAATATTATCATTAATACTTAATGACCAACTAAAATTACCAATTTTTATTCCTGTCGTGCTGACTTTATATTCTGCACTAAAATTATTTGCATAGGATGTGTTAATTACAAATATAATAAAAAATACTAGAAATTTATTCAAACACAACCTCGTAAACATCAAGTTTTCTTTTTGTAAATTTCTGATCAGGTGAATTTATTTTTAACACCTTATATTCATTCTCTAAATAATTTATATCTGAGGGACTCCCAATTAAAGTAAATTTTTCATTTATATTTTTATTAAGAGGAGACACTATTTTAAAGTGGTTTGTTATTTCGCCTCCTTCTTTATGTGGCATATAGAAATTAATATCCTTATCTCTTAATTCAAAATTAAGGCTTGAAAATAAAAGCCGATCTGAAACTACTATATTTTTTACCACACCATCTGAAGAATCACTGTAAATTTTTAGAGCATAATCATTTATACCACTTATTCGATCAAAAATTTTAGACGGATAGCTCATTCCAATCATTACAAAAAGAATTAAGCAGACAATAAAATTAAACATGTAATTAGCTATCTTTAAAAAAGAATTATTAATTCTAATATATAAAAGAGCAAATAAAGAAATTAAAGCTGGAGCAGCCCAATTTGCATTAGCTCTGACAATAATAGCTTCTACTAAAACAATTAAAATTATAGGCATAGAAAATATTAGAAAAATTTTTTGAATATAGTTCCATTTATTAAATCCAAATATCCCACCCAAAACCATAAACGGGCCTAACATTAAAACTTGAATTAACAAAAATTCTAAACCCCTAATGAGATCTATTTCAATATTTCCAAAATTTGCATTATCCGAAGTATGCTGAAGTGTTATCCAGTCATTATTAAAGTTCCAAATAATATTTGGTACGATAATTACAAATACACATAAAAAGGTAAGGCAAAAACCAAATAAATTATCCAAAAAAATTTTTCTAAATTTTTTATCAAATAAAATTAAAACAAATAAACAAATAACAAAATATATAGCTGCGTATTTTGATAAAAAACCTAACCCTAGAAAAATACCTAATAATATAAAATTTTTTAAACCTTGTTCACTATTGATCTTAATTAATTCATTAAGTGAAAGTGTCCAAAATAATAATAAAAAAAGATCAGTACTAATTATAAAAGATGAAAAAAGAAACAGCGGGTATAAATAAAAAAATTAAACAACCTGCAAATGAATCTTTTTTATTTAGTCCAGAGTTGAGTAAAAGATTATAAATACTCCAGGAAATCAATAAATAAACAAACGATGGCAGAAGCTTTAATGAAACAAAACTACTGCCTAATATTTCTGTATAAACTCTTATTATCCAGGACAAAAAAGGGGGTTTCGAAAAATAACCAAAGTCAATATCTTTTGACCATAACCAATACTGTGCTTCATCGCCAAACAAATTAAAGGTAGTAAAATTTAAGGCACCAATTTTTAATAAAAGTAAAAAAATAAATGATGGCAATAAAATTTTATTTAACATAATATTTTTTATACAATTCAAATAAAATTATATTTAAAATTACAATAAAAAAGCCAGCAAAAAAAATGTCACTTAAAAAATGACCACCAGCCATTATTCTAATTAAACCAAGTACTAAACCAGCAACAAAGCTACCATAAAGAAAAATTATTTTTTTTGTAATTAAATATAAAATTATAATTGAAAACCCAACAGATGCATCGCCTGAAACAAAGGAGCAGTTTGTTTCACAAGCATTGGTTATTTCAAACCACGGGGTAAAAGACTCTTTTCCACCCAACTCCATTACATCGTTTGGTCTTGCTCTACCCCAAAAATTTTTTAGTGTAAGATTTACAAATATTAAAACAATAATAATTTGAGAAATCCATAACAAAACTATTTCTTTAATAGAAAATTTATAATTAAAAAAAATTTTATCAATTTTAAAGAAACGCCCAACTATTGGCAAAATTAAAATATAAATAAGTATTAGTGGTAATAAAATGTCTCTAAACAATATTGAAGTTAAATCAAAACTTTGTAATTCAAATTGTGACCCCCCCTTATAAAACAAAGATGATACATATAAATCTAAGGATGGGCCGGCAGTCACAAACACACAACTAAAAAACAAAATTAGAATGTAATAAAAAATCTCAGAATTTTTTTCAGGAATTAAATTTGAAAATTTGTATTTATTATATTTATTTTCTATTAATTTATTTAAAACCTTAAATAATATCAAAGCTAAAATTGCCCCAGCAACAATATCTGTAAAAAAATGTGCGCTCACAATAACTCGACTAAAAGCAACAATTGATGTTAAAAAATAAAAAAAATATTTTAATTTTGGAAGAACAGAAACCAAAATAAAGCAAATGATAAATATTGTAGAAGAGTGTCCAGAAGGAAAAGAATGAAAATTTGACTCCATGGTAAAATGTTTAAAACTAAAAACGTCTTCGAAATCAGTATGATTTGGTCTGGGCCTTCCCACCACATGTTTTATAATTTGAGTAATTATCCCAACTGTCAAAATATAAACAAAAGAAGAAATAAAAAAATAGGAAAGGTTTTTTGATGATTTAGTTTTTATGATTTGTAGTTTGTTGTTTATATAAAAAACAACAAACCCTATTATTGTAATAGAAAAATACCAAGACGAACTACCAAGTTTTGTTATTTCTGAGAAAAATTCTTTTAGAAAAACTCCATTTACCCACTCACTTAAGTTTATAAAATAACTATAAAAAAAAAGATCTAAATTAAAAGAAGCAAAAATACTTAATGTAATTAATACTAAAATAAGTAAATCAAATTTGATGCTTTTAAAAATACTCATTTTACAACTTTTAAAAAATTAAATGAGCTTTACAATATAAACTTAGATAAGTCCTGACTTTTAATAAGTTCTCCTAGGCTATTTTCAACATATTCTTTATTAATTATGATTTCTGTAGGACCTATATCTGAGGCTGTATAACTAACTTCTTCAAGTAGTTTTTCCATTACAGTATGGAGTCTTCTGGCGCCTATATTTTCTACGTTCTGATTTATCTCTGTAGATAGAGAAGCGATGGTATCAATACCATCTTCTTCAAATTTCAAATCAACCTTCTCTGTTCCAAGAAGTCCTTGATACTGCTTAATCAAGCTGTTTTGTGTTTCAGTAAGAATAAGTTTAAAATCTTTTTTACTAAGACTGTCAAGCTCGACTCTAATTGGTAATCTGCCTTGAAGCTCAGGAAGCATATCTGATGGTTTTGATAAATGAAATGCTCCTGATGCAATGAACAAAATATAATCTGTTTTTACAACTCCATATTTAGTGGTGACAGCAGTTCCCTCAATAAGTGGTAATAAATCTCTTTGAACACCTTCTCTCGAAACGTCTGCACCACTTCTATCTGCTCTAGAGGTAATTTTATCTATTTCATCTATAAAAACGATTCCATTTTGTTCAACATCATCCAATGCTCTTGAGTTAATTTTATCTTTGTCTAGAAGTTTATCAGTTTCTTCGCTTAATAAATAAGCATGAGAATCTTTAACACTCATTTTTTTCATTTTTTTTTGATTGCCAAAACCTTTTCCAAACACGTCTCCCAAATTAATCATACCCATTTGAGAACCAGGCATGCCGGGTATATCCATGGTTGGTAAACTTAAATTTGCATTAGCTGATACTGGAATTTCAACCTCATTATCATTTAATTCACCTGATCTTAGTTTCTTTCTAAAATTGTCTCGAGTAGCTGGAGTCGAACTTTTAGAAACCAAAACATCTAATATTCTTTCTTCTGCATTTTTTTCTGCTTTTGCCTTCACCTCTTGACCCATTTGTATTTTTGTTTTTGTAATACTTATTTCAACGAGGTCTCTTATTATTTGTTCAACATCTCTTCCAACATATCCAACTTCTGTAAATTTAGTTGCTTCAACTTTAACAAAAGGTGCATTTGCTAGTTTAGCGAGTCTCCTTGATATTTCTGTTTTTCCACACCCTGTTGGACCAACCATTAAAATATTTTTTGGTACTATTTCTTCTTTTAAAGAATCATCAAGTTGTTTTCTTCTCCATCTATTTCTTAAAGCAACTGCAACAGCTTTTTTTGCTTTGTTTTGACCAATGATAAACTTATCTAATTCAGAAACAATTTCTCTTGGGCTAAAACTAGATTCCATTCTATAACTCAATAGTTTCTGAAATAATATTATGATTTGTATAAATACAAATGTCTGCAGCTATATTAAGTGACTCTAAAGCAATTTCTTTTGCATTCATTTTTGTATTTTTCATTAATGCTTTAGCAGCACTATTTGCGTATGGACCTCCAGATCCTATTGCAAGTATTCCGTCGTCAGATTCAATTACATCGCCAGTACCTGATAACAACAAACTTACATCTTTATCAGCTACAATCATCATTGCTTCCAATCTTCTTAAATATCTATCTGTTCTCCAATCTTTAGCTAATTCTACACACGCTCTTTTAAGTTGGTTCTTATATTGATCTAACTTTCCCTCTAATCTTTCAAATAAAGCGAACGCATCTGCAGTAGATCCTGCAAAACCAGATATAACAGTTTCATCAACACCAAGTCTCCTAATTTTTTTAACATTTGATTTCATTACGGTATTACCAAGACTAGCCTGACCATCACCCGCAATTACGACAAGATTGTCTTTTCTAATTCCTACAATAGTTGTTGATTTAATAATATTTTTTTCCATTAATTGTTAAGATGGCTATTTAATTATTTTTATCAAGTAATTTACCTAGAATAAATCATATTTCACTGATATTAGGCAAAAATGCGAAAAGGTAAAGTAGAGAGAAACACTAAGGAAACTAAGATAAGCTGCGAAGTTAACTTAGATGGCGCTGGCCAATCTAATATTTCAACACAAATTGGGTTTTTTGATCACATGCTTGAATTATTATCTCACCACAGCTTGATAGATATAGATTTAAAATGTGAGGGAGATACTAATGTTGATCTTCATCATTCAGTTGAAGATACAGCTTACGCAATTGCATTAGCTATAAACAAAGCACTGGATGATAAGAAGGGAATAAACAGATATGGTTTTTCATATGTCCCTATGGATGAATGCTTATCAAGGTGTGTTATTGATTTAAGCGGAAGACCAGAGCTTGTGTGGAATGTTAATCTTGGTTTAAAAAAAATTGGTGAAATGGATACTGAGCTATTCAATGAATTTTTTAAAGCCTTTTCAAATGAATCAAAATGTAATTTACATATTGAAAATCTGTATGGAAAAAACAATCACCATATCATAGAATCATGCTTTAAAGCCTTTGCTAAAAGCTTAAGGTTTGCAGTTGAAATAGATATTAGAAGAAAAGATAACATACCATCATCAAAAGGCACTCTTTAATTTTTAATGAAAAAAATCACTATTGTCGATTACGGCTCAGGCAATGTTTTGTCTGCACAAAAATCTTTTGTTAAAATAGCAAAAGACAACAACATTGAGGCTGATGTTTTAATTTCAAAAAAACTGAATGATATAAAAAACTCAACTCATATTGTGTTGCCTGGCCAAGGAGCCTTTTATACATGTATGAACGGTTTAAAAAAAACTGATGGCTTGATAGATGAGCTTTGTGAATTTGCATTAATAAAAAAGAAACCATTTTTAGGTATTTGTGTTGGTATGCAAATGTTAGCTAACATGAGCGTAGAAAATGGAGTTCATGAAGGACTGGGTTGGATAGACGGGCAAATTAAACTATTACCTGGAAATAATTTAAAACTTCCTCATATGGGATGGAACTTGGCAATACCAACAAATTCAAAATATAATAACTTAATCTCTAATAAAAATGATTATTACTTTGTTCATTCCTATTATTTTGATTGTGTTAATAAAGATAATATTTTGGCGGAAACTAAGTACGGAATAAATTTTGCTTCAATTATTGGAAAAGAAAATATATATGGCGTGCAGTTTCATCCTGAAAAAAGCTCCTCCCAAGGATTAAACTTATTAAAAGAATTTATTAAAGTATGAACATGTCTACACAACTAAAAGAAAAAATTAATATTTCAGTCGACACCATTGAAACACTTACGGACGTAGATTTAGCAGATCTTTGTAATATTACAGAACAAGCAATAAAAGCTGGAGGCGGGTTTGGTTGGTTAAGAGTTCCCACAAGAGATGTTTTAATAGATTACTGGACTAAAAGAACTAATGATAAATATATTAAACTTATTGTTGGTAGATTAAACGGTGTTATAGCTGGAACCCTTCAACTTGCATATGAGGCACCTAATATTGAGTCTAGGAAAAATATTGCACGTATAAGAAGACAGTTTGTTGCTCCATGGGCAAGGGGTTATGGTTTGGCTAAAACAATGATTGATCACACTGAACAAACTGCCAAAGAAGATAATATTAAATCACTACAGTTAGCTGTAAGAGAAACACAAGATGCAGCAATAAAACTATTTACAGGTAAAAATTATATCAAGTGGGGTGAAAACCCATACTATGCTTACATTAACGGAAGTTTTATTAAGGGTTACTATTACTATAAAAATCTGTAGTGCAAATTATACCAGCCATTGATTTAAAAGATAACAAATGTGTTAGACTTTCTAAAGGTAAAGATAACACCAGTGTTGTTTACAATGAAGAACCAGAAAAACAAGCTATCTACTTTGAAAAAATTGGTTGTAAAAAACTTCACTTGGTTGACTTAGATGCTGCTTTTGGTAGATCAAATGTTAATTTTGAAACAATAAAGAAAATTAGAAAATCAATCTCAATACCAATACAATTAGGTGGCGGAGTTCGAAGTTTAGATTTAGTCAAAAAATATTTTGAAGTTGGAATAAATAATTTGATTATTGGGTCAATGTCTGTTGAAAAACCAAATGAAGTTATAACTTTATCAAATATTTATGCGGATAAAGTATATGTATCATTAGATATTCTTGAAGATAACATAATGATAAAAGGGTGGGATAAAAATTCTGGAAAAAAAATACAAGATATTCTTGATATTTATACTAACTCAAAAATTAAAGGATATGTAATTACAGATATTCAAAATGACGGAATGCTAAAAGGTTTAAATTTAGATTTTGTTAGTAAATTTATAAAAAAAATAAACTTAATTAAAAAATTTAATAAAAAAATTATAATTGCAGGCGGCTTAACAGATTACTCTGATCTAATAAATTTAAAAAAGCTAAACACAAAAAATATTGAAGGAATAATTTCAGGTAAATCATTCTATGAAGGAAAGATTGATCTAGTAGAAGCACAAAAAATTCTAAATTAAAATGGTAAAAATAAGAATCATCCCATGCTTGGACGTTAAAGATGGAAGGGTTGTAAAGGGTATCAATTTTTTAAATTTAATTGATGCGGGAGATCCTGTTGAACAAGCAAAACACTATTCTGATAATGGAGCTGACGAAATATGTTTTTTAGATATTAGTGCATCATTAGAAAATAGAGATACTATGATCAATGTAGTTAAAAAAACTGCAAACGAGGTTTTTATCCCTCTTACAGTTGGTGGCGGAATTTCATCAATAGAAAATATACAAGCATTACTTAAAGCTGGCGCCGACAAAGTTTCTATAAATTCTGCAGCAATTAAAAATCCCAATATTATTAAAGAAGCTTCTGAATATTTTGGAAACCAATGCATTGTTGTGGCTGTTGATGCAAAAAAACACAATAATGATTGGTTTGTATATTCTCATGGCGGGACTAAGAAAACTGATTTATATGCTTTAAGTTGGATAGAAAAAGCTCAAGAACTAGGAGCTGGCGAAATTCTTTTAACATCAATGGACAAGGATGGAACAAAATCTGGTTTTGACAATGAACTTTTAGGTAAGGTTTCAGAATTTTTAAAAATACCCGTTATAGCTAGTGGAGGAGTTGGTGCTCTAGATCATTTTTACGACGGTATAGTTAAAGGTAAAGCTGATGCTTTATTAGCAGCGTCAGTCTTTCATTTTAATGAAATTAGCATTAAAGAAGTAAAGAAATACTTAAAAGATAAAAATATAAATATCAGAGATTAAATTTTATGAAAATTGAAGATTTAAATGAAATTATAAATAACAGAGTAAAAAGTAGAAAAAAAAACTCTTATACAAATAAATTATTAAAATTAGGACCAAAAAAAATAGCTCAAAAATTTGGAGAAGAAGCATCAGAGTTGATTATAGATTTTCTAAAAGGATCAAAAAAAAGAACTATAGAAGAAGCTGTAGATGTAATCTATCATCTATTAGTTTTGTTAAAGTCAAAAAAAATTTCAATGAACGAAATACATAAAGAACTAGAAAAAAGAAAATAAAAAATCATGTATGATGAAAATAATATCTTTGCAAAAATATTAAGAAAGGAAATACCTTGCGACAAAGTTTATGAAGATGAGTTTAGCTTATTTTTTAATGATATTAATCCCCAAGCCAAAATACATATATTAGGTATACCAAAATTCCCCTGCACAACTTTTTCTGATTTTTTAAAAAATGCAGATAATGAAAATATCACATCTTTTTTTAAGAGTGTTCAGTTTGTAATTAATGATATTAATATTGAAAGCACAGGCTATAGGTTGATAACGAACTCAGGAATGGATGGTGGACAAGAGGTTCCACATTTTCATATTCATATTTTAGCTGGAGAAAAAATTGGCAGCTTAAGATAAATTATAGTTTCTCTTTTATAATTACATAGTTAACAATCTCATTAACACCCTTTATGTTTTTAAGCGCAACAGTCATGTCATCCAATAGATCTGGGCGCGCTGTAATACCCGCTACATAGATTTTACCTTGGATAGTTTCAAAATTAAATGTAATTGCTTTGATACCAACAGTTTTAGCAGCTACAGCTCTTGCTTGTGTATTAATCCATAAATCACTAGCATAGTCTTTCAACGTTGTTCTATTCCCAATTTCTATTTCATTTATAATTTCTTTAACACCTTCAACTTCCCAAACTAATCTTACTGCATCAATTCTAATTTCTTGATTATCAACAAGACCAGTTAATAAAACTCTACCCTCTAAAACACTTGTATTTATATTTACAAAAAGGTTGTTATCTGTGTTAAGGAATTTTGCTGCAATATTAACTTTAATGGTTGCGTCATCAACCACTGTACCAAAAGACCTTTCTCCTTCAGCAACTACTAAAGCACTACCCCCACCTGTAGCAAGTACGGTTGCTGGCGAACATCCATAATTAATAGATGCAAAGATTAAAAATATTGGAATTAATAAAACTTTAACTATTTTTTTAATTTTAATAACCATTTGTAAATTTTGTTTTTATTAATTTTTGTAAATTTATGTACTATTTCGACGATGTCGGTCAAAGAAAATTTTGTAGCCAATTTTTTAAATTCTTTGCTATACATATCAATGTTGTCAAAATCTTGATTTTTTGATGTTTGTCTATCAATAACAGCAACAAACTCTCCTTTAATATTTTCTTTATCTTCTAGTATTTTATTTTTCACATTGCTTGGAGTTCCTCTAAAAACAAATTCATTTACCTTTGTAAGTTCTTTACATATTGAAATTGATCTTTCACCAGCAATATTTTCTAAGCAATCTAGAAAAATAATTAATTTATGACTAGAGACAAAAAATAGACAAGTTTTTTTTTCTTGAGAAATATTCTTAACAAGATCCTCTATCTTTTTTTTAGACTTTGGAACAAAGCCAAAAAAAGCAAATTCTGATATTGGTAATCCGGATAACTGTAAACTCGATACAATTGATGAAGGGCCAGGCACAGATGTAACTCTAATATTATTTACGATACAATATTGCACTAAATTATATCCAGGATCTGAAATAAGTGGTGAGCCTGCATCAGAAATTAGGACACAATTTTTATTTCTTAATAAAATTTTAATCTGATCTATAATTTTATGTTCATTATAATCGTGTAAAGCTATTAATTTCTTTTTAATGCCTAATTTATTTAGTAGTTTAAGAGAATGTTTAGGATTTTCACAAATGATGATATCACACTCCCCAAGTGTTTTTACAGCCCTGTAGGTTATGTCATCTAAATTACCAATAGGTGTTGCTACAATTGAGAGACCATTAATAACATTATCCATTATTTATATATTTATATTTATAATTTCATGTACTCCAGTAAATTTATCAAAAGAAGATACAAAAAGCACCCAAGAAACAACTATTTCTGAAAAATCAATTGATACTAAAAGTGAAAAAAAATTGATTGAAAAAAAAGAAAGTAAACAAGATAAGCAAAATAAGAGTTTAGACGATGTTGTCTTAGATAAAACGATTATTGCTTTATTTGCAAAAGATGATGATAAAAAAACAACGAAACAATTTTTGAATACTTATGAATTAGGAATTTATAACCTTGGTATAAGTAATGTTATTATACAAGTAGAGTTTTTTGAAAATGAAATTGATTTAAAGGAAATTATAGAAAATAATCTATTGCCCGGTAAGATTTTTCTAGGCCCAATACAATCAAAGTATTCAAATATTTTAAAAAATTATTGTACTAACGAAGTAATTTTCTTTTCCTACTCTTCTAAGTCTTCACTTGCAAAAGATTGTGTTTATTTAATAAATTTTTTTCCACAAAACGAACTTTCACAACTAATGCTATATTTAAATGATGATGCAAAATTAGCACTACTTTATCCTGAAAATGATTATGGATATTTAATAAATAGTTTAATTGATGATATAATTTTTGAAAGCCCAGCAATATTAGTTAATAGATCTTCATATAAAGACGATTTATCAAATGTAAGAGAATCAATAAAAGAATTAGGAAAATATGAATTGAGAAAATATGAATTAAATAGGCAAAAACAAATTCTATCTTCAAAACAAGATGAAAAATCAAAAAAAAGATTAAAAAAATTAGAAAGATTTAAAACTACAAGTGACTATGATTTTACACATATCTTGATTTCTGATTACGGATTAAATTTATTACAGGTTGCACCTCTTCTCCCTTACTACGATATAGATCCTAATATTGTACAGTTTATGGGAACTGGAGTAATAGATGATAAAACTTTTTTCTTTGAGCCCTCTTTACAAGGAGCCATATTTCCTGGTGTTCCTGAAATAAGCAGAATAAACATTATTAACACTTATATTGAA
>CACKIH010000003.1 GCA_902600225.1 uncultured Alphaproteobacteria bacterium
TAACCCGTCTTCAAAATGGGATTGGGATTCGCTAAGAGCTAAAATTAAAGAGCACGGTGTAAGAAACTCTTTAACCACAGCTTGTATGCCAACTGCGTCAACAGGTATTATATTAGGTAACACTGAAACATTCCAAATACAAACCTCTAATATATATAAAAGACAAACACTCTCAGGTGAGTTCCTTCTTGTAAATAGATATTTGGTGAATGAACTGTCTCAAAGAGGATTGTGGAATAAAGATATGAGAGACAAAATAATTTTAGAAAATGGATCGGTTGAAAACATAAATGAAATTCCAACTGAGCTAAAAGAAATCTATAAAACAGTTTGGGAAGTATCACAAAAAACTGTTATAGATATGTCAGCAGATAGAGCGCCATTTATTGATCAAACCCAATCAATGAATCTTTGGCTTTCAACGCCTACATTTGGGAAAGTTAATTCAATGCATATGTATGCTTGGAAAAAAGGTCTTAAAACAGGAATGTATTATCTAAGAAGTAGATCAGCAGTTGATGCTGTAAAAGTTACGGTTTCATCAGAAAAAGCAGCAAAAGATGCTTATATAAATACTGCTATTAAACAAAACAATGAACCAGAAGATTGCGAAACTTGCAGTGCATAAAGAAGGAGTAAAGAATGATATCAAAAGGCGTTAAATCAATATTTCCAATAAAAAACCAAGAAATTTGGGATAGGTACAAACAACATATTCAAGCCTTTTGGACAACTGAAGAAGTATCTTTGCAAGATGATTTAAGAGATCTTGAAACTTTAAATGATGGTGAAAAGCATTTTATTAAGCACGTACTTGCATATTTTGCTAACTCCGAAGCAATGATCAATGAAAACTTAGCAAGTAGGTTCTACAAAGAAATTTTAATTCCTGAAGCAAGATGTTTTATATCTATACAAATGTTGAATGAATCAATTCATGCAGAGATGTATGGTCTACAAATTGAAGCTTATGTAAAAGATGCAAAAGAAAAAGACATGCTTTTTGATGCAATACAAAACGTACCATGTATTAACCATAAAGCACAATGGGTATCAAAATGGCTCAATGGTAGTCAAAATTTATTAACAAGACTAATAGGATTTGGATTAGTTGAAGGTTTATTTTTTGCAGGCTCTTTCTGTGCAATATATTATTTCAGAAAAAGAGGTTTATTACCCGGTTTAGCCTTATCTAACGACTGGATTGCAAGAGACGAAGGAATGCATTTTAGTTTCTCATCTCTTATGTTTAGAACTTTAAGAGATAAATTTAATAATAAATCATTAACTGACGCAGATATAAGTGATTTATCTTTAATTCCTTCAGATGTGCCTCAATCACAATTTGAAGAAATTGTTAGAGAAGCAGTAGCATTTGAAAAAGAATTTGTAAGAGATGCTTTACCAGTAGATTTAATTGGTATGAATCAAGACTTAATGTGTCAATATATTGAAGCTGTTGCAGACAGAATTGCTGACCTATTTGAATTTGACAGAGTCTTTAAAACAGAAAATCCTTTTGATTTTATGAGAGCTTTAGATGTACAAAATGTTACTAACTTTTTTGAAAAAAGGGTATCTGAATATCAACGACCTACAGATAGAGCTTTAAGTTTTGATGAAGCATTTTGATGGAAGCAGAGATATACTCTAAAACAAATTGTGGATACTGTGATAGAGCTAAACTACGGTTAGCTAAATTTAATCCAAAGATTTATATGCTTGATACAGATTATACGAGAGAAGATTTTTTTGAAAAGTTTCCGAACGCTAAAACCTTTCCTCAAATAATTTTAAATGGTGAAAAAATTGGAGGGTATCATGAACTTGAAAAATGGTTTGAAATGAATACCTTTGATGAAGAATTCTAAATAACCTTTTTTTTTCCTTTTCTTGAGTAAGTTTTTTTATTTCTAACAATTCTTTGTTTGTACTTAGGTAGTTTTAAATCTTGAGCAAAGGGATTTCTTTTCTTAATTTTTTTTTTTATTTCCATAAAATGTATTCTAATGTGCCTGTCCCCAATGATCACCAGCACCAAAATCAACAGTGAGTGGAACTGAAAAATCTTTGTATTTTAAATGTACAGACTCCATAATCTTTTTTACATGACTTACTAAATTGTCATATTTTTTAGTTTCGACTTCAAAGATTAGTTCATCATGTACTTGTAAAAGCATTTCAGCCTCAATATTTTTAAGTTTTATTTCCTTATGAATTTCTATCATTGCTAACTTAATAATGTCTGCTGCACTACCTTGGATTGGTGCATTAATAGCTTGTCTTTCTGCAAAACCTCTAACAGCAAAATTCTTATCTGCAATTCCCTTAATATTAATTTTCCTTTTAAAAATTGTTTCAACGTATTGATTTGTTTTTGCGAAATCAATTTGATGCTCCATATATTTTTTAATTTTTGGGTATTTAATAAAATACTCATTTATGTAATCTTTTGCTTCGGTATTGGAAATATCAAGTTGTTTAGCTAAACCATATGGACTGATTCCATATAAAATACCAAAATTAATTGCTTTTGCTTTTCTTCTGTAATCGTTATTTATTTGACTATCGTTTAAATTAAATATTTCTTTAGCAGTTGATGCATGAATATCTTCATTGTTTTTAAAAGCTTTAATAAAATTTTTATCACTAGAAATTTCTGCGGCTAATCTAAGCTCTATTTGAGAATAATCAAAACTGACTAATTTTTTTCCTTTTCCACTAACAAAAGCTGTTCTTATTTTTTTTCCATTTTCTGTTCTAATTGGGATATTTTGAAGATTTGGATCTGTAGAACTTAATCGACCTGTTAAAGTATTAGCTAAACCAAATGATGTATGAACTCTACTTTTATCATCTGTTAATCTAAATAAAGCATCTGTATAAGTTGATTTAAGTTTTGTTAATTCTCTCCAATCAAGAACGAGTTGTGCAATTTCAAATCCATCTAAGGCTAAATTATTTAAAGTTGATGAATCAGTAGAATATGTTCCTGATTTTGTTTTTTTACCACCAGGTATTTTAAGATTAACGAATAATATCTCTCCTAATTGTTTAGGCGAGCCGATATTAAACTCTTCTTTTGAAAGTTTATAAATATTCTTTTCAAGTTTTTTACTTTCATTCTCAAATTCATTACTAAGATTTGTTAAAAAATCTTTATTTACCTCAATACCATTTGCCTCTATTGAAGATAATACCTCTACAAGAGGTAAATCAATATTTTGATAAACAAAATTAGCCTTTTCTTTTATTAAGCGAGGATAAAGATGATGAAAAAGCCTGAATGTTAATAGAGAATCTTCTGCAGCATAATTAATTGCTTTATCAATAGTTACTTTATCGAAAGTAATTTCATTTTTCCCTATTCCAACAACTTCCTTATACTTTATTGTAGTATGATTTAAGTGATTAAATGATAGATCATCTAAATTATGTTTAAAAATTCCATTATCAATTGAATAGGAAATTAACATTGTATCTGCAATTGAATTAAAAATTACTCCATACTTATTTAAAATTCTAATATCATATTTTATATTTTGCCCAATTTTTAAGATAGATTCATTTTCACATATTTTGTTAATATGATTAATTACATATTTTTCCTCTAACTGGTTATCAATTTTTTTAGAACCATCTAAACTGGTATGGTTTATAGGAATATAATAAGAAATATTTTCACTGCAACAAATTGATATACCAACTAATTTAGCTTTTTCTATATCGAGTGAATTAGTTTCAGTATCTATAGCGCAAATACCATTTTTTTTAATTTCACTTAAAACTTTTTCAAAATCATTCTTTGAATTAATTAATTGATATTTTGGTTCTATTTCTTTTTTTGGAACTATATTATCATTATCACTAGATATAAAAGAATTAGATTTTAATCTTTCAGATGTTGATCTAAAGCCCTGCTCTTTAAGAAAATTAAAAATATTATTATTTTCATTTTTTAATTCATTATAAGTTCTAATTCTATTAATGCTCTCAGGTATTTGGACATCGTTTTTAAGTGTTACAAGTTTTAAACTTAATCTAATGTCATTTTCTGATTCTGCTAAAATATTTCTTCTTTTTTCTTGTTTAATTTTATCAAGATTTTTAATTAAACCATCAATATCATTAAATTCATTTATTAACTGAGAAGCTGTTTTTGGACCAATTCCAGGAGCGCCTGGAATATTATCTACTTTATCACCTGTTAAAGCTTGTATAAAAATTACTTTATTAGGTTTAACTCCAAATTTTTCCTCTACATCTTTTATCTCAATTTTTTTATTTTTCATTGGATCAAGCATTGTTACTTTACTGCTAACAAGTTGCATTAAATCTTTATCTGAGGAAACTATGATTGTCTCAATTTCATCTTTTTCAGCCAACTTTACATAAGTAGCAATTAAATCATCAGCTTCAAATCCTTCTATTTCTAATTGGGGAATATTAAAGCTTTTTACGCATTCTCTAATTAATGGAAACTGTGGAACTAAATCGTCAGGAGCCTCTCCTCTATTAGCTTTATATTCTGGATAAATTTTATTTCTAAAGTTTTCTCTTGCAGCATCAAAAATAACAATCATCTTATCATCACTATAATCTTCAATCAGTTTCACAAGCATGTTAGTAAATCCAAAAACTGCATTGATTGGTGTGCCGTCAGCACGATTCATTGGAGGAAGACCATAGTAAGCTCTAAAAATGTATGCTGAACCGTCAACTAATATCAATCTACTCTTTTTATTCATTGTAAAGTTAAATATATAAGATTTTAAATAAATGTCAGATTATAAATATTCAATTGAAGCTAAAAATGTAAATAAAGTTTTCTATAAAAAATCTCAACAAGTTAGAGCATTAATTGATTTTAGTATTAAAATAGAAAAAGGTACAATTCATGGTTTACTGGGACCTAATGGAGCTGGTAAATCAACTTTCATAAATATTCTTGGTGGTTTAGTAAATAAAGACTCTGGTGATGTTAAAATTTGTGGATTAAATATTGATGAGAATATTAAATTAAGTAAATTCAAAATAGGAATAGTTCCTCAAGAACTAAATATAGATCCTTTTTTTTCTCCAGCTGAATTACTGGAGCTTCAAGCAGGTTTGTATGGTGTCCCAAAAAGAAAAAGAAAAACAGATGAAATTCTAGAAAATTTGAAATTGACTGACCAAAGAAATGCTTATGCCAGAACCCTATCTGGTGGAATGCGAAGAAGGTTACTTATTGGGAAAGCCTTAGTACATGATCCTGAAATGATAATTTTAGATGAACCTACAGCAGGTGTTGATATTGATATAAGAACTTCGGTATGGAATTATATCAAAAAAATAAGCAAGGAAGGAAAAACTATTTGCTTAACAACTCATTATTTGGAAGAAGCTGAAAATCTTTGTGATAATATAACTATTATAAATTCTGGTAAAATTGTTATTGAAGGATCAAAAAACGATCTTCTAAATATTATTTCTAATAAGTCCGTTTCCTTTGTTTTAGAGAAAAGTGTAAACATTCCTAAAGAATTAGATGAATTTAAACCAATAATTACTAATGATATATTAAAACTAAATTATGATAAAAATAAAACCAATATAAAAAAAATTATTAATATTCTGAATAATAATGGAATTGAATTTAAAGAAATTAATACTTCTGAAGGTGATTTAGAAGATGTCTTTATTAAAGTAGTAAGTAAAAATGATACTACAGTCTAAAAATATATTAAGTTACCTATATTTACTCCTCCCTTTATTTTTAATTACTGGTCCTGCGATACCTGATATTATAATTACATTAGGTGGATTATTTGCAATATTTTATATTGTTTATCAAAAAGAATATGAAAACTTTATAAAGTTAAATTTATTTAGAATTTCAATTATATTTTGGTTAAGTTTAATATTAATAAGTTTTTTTTCATATAATAAAACTTATTCTTTCCAAGATTCTTTAATTTTTATTAGATTTTTATTATTACCATTTTTTTGTTTTTTTGTATTTTTTATAGATAGGAAAATTTTTGAAAGATTATTATTAGTTATATTTATTATTATTGTGTTAGTTAGCATAGATACACTTTATCAATTCATTAATTATACGTCTAAAGATGGTTTTGGGGAGGATTTATTAGGATTTAAATCAAATTGGTATGGAAGATTAACTGGTCCATTTGGAGATGAATTAATACCTGGTTCATATCTCTCGAAGTTTGGTTTATTTGGATTTGTATTTCTTATATCTCAAAAAAAATTAGAAGATAATGTAATTATTCAATCACTTTATCTGTCTTTAATAATTTTAGTTTGTTATATATCTGGTGAAAGAATGGCATTTGCAACATTCTCTTTAAGCTTACTACTTTTATTTATTTTTTTAGATGGTTTTAGAAGATCTATTATATTATCAATTTTAATTGGTGCATTATTTATATTTTTAGTATCATATTTACACCCATTTTATAATGACTTTAATGTAATTGAGTCTACTCAATATCATCAGGGTCAAAAAATAGAAAAATTTTTTCAATGTGAAAATAATACTGAAAAAATTTGTTCAAAAATTATAAATATTCAACCCAATTTTTTTGAGGTAATCAAAAATTTTGGCACTTCTGCTTATGGTGAAATTTATTTATTATCATTTAAAATGTTTTTAGATAACCCAATTACAGGCATTGGAATTAATAATTTTAAGTACTTATGTAACTACAATGAATTATACAAAAATATGATGGTAAATTATGAGTGTGCATCTCATCCACATAACATTTATATACAATGGTTAGCAGAAGGTGGTTTAATTGTATTTATTTCATTTATTTTATACTTATTTTTTTTAGTAAAGTTTGTAATAAATAATACTGGTGATAAAAAATATAAAATAATTTCTATAGTAATAATTTTAATGATGTTTTGGCCTATTATGTCGACTGGAAGTTTAATTAAAAATTGGTTTGGTGTGACTACGTTTTTTATTATTGGATTATGTATGTGTCTTAGTAAATTTAAAAATAATTACTAACCCTTGAATTTAAAAAAAAACTTTTTGATTTTCGAGCAAAAAACAAACCTAATATAAAGAAAATTATTACAGCTAATGTTGTTCCATTCCCTTTACCAAATAATGAACCAACAAAAATAAAAAGAAATATAATTGTAGAGGATAAAATTTTAAAATGAATTCCTAATATAGAGCCTAAAATAAAAAAAATAATAATAAATAAAGTGTTTCCTAATCCCATACCAAAGTGTGATCCTACAAATGCCATATAAATTGAAGAATAAATAATTGATAAGTTTGTTGAAGCAGAATTATCAAAAAATCTAACTTTAATAAGATAATAAAATGATTTTAAACCATCAACCCATGAAATTTTTTTTCCTTGGGCTTTGGATCTAAAGAAATATGAAACACCAAATTCATAAATGAAAAAGTTATTTCTTACTATTTGTGAAGCTATATCAATTTCAATACCAAAATCATTTACACTAAGTTTAATTTTTTCGATTACACTTCTGTGTAAAATTTTTAATCCACAATGAACATCACTTAATGATTGAGAAAAAAACATGTTGAATATTAAGGAATTTATTTTTCCTACAAGGTTATTAAAAAAATAATTATTTTTTTTTAATTTACCTGATAAGTATCTACTACCAAAAATACATTTTATATCTGTATTGGTAGAAATCATTTCAAACATTTCTTTAGCATCTTTGCAGTCTAATTCTAAATCTGCGTCTTGAAGCAAAATATACTGTCCATTTGAATTTTTTATACCTGTCTGAATTGCTTTTCCTTTTCCTGAATTAATATCAAGTCTGATAATTTTAAAAGAAAATTTATAATTATTTTTTTTTTTTAACTCTTCTAATAAGTTCGAAGATCCGTCGTTTGAACCATCATCAACAATAACAATTTCGGTATATTTGTTATTAAAATATCTTTTAATTTGTTCGAAGAGATCGTTAAGAAAGTTAACTTCATTAAAAACAGGTATTACTATGGATAAAGTTTTACTATTCTCTTGGGGCATGTTTATTCAGTATTCTCTGTAATGTGCGTCTGTGCATTCTAAGTCTTCTAGCTGTTTCAGATACATTTCTATTACACTGTATAAACACTCTTTGGATATGTTCCCACCTAATTCGATCTGCTGTCATTGGATTTTCTGGTGGCGGAGGTAATATTTCTTTAGAATTAGTAAGAGCATCGTAAATTTGATCAATTTCTGCTGGTTTCGGTAGATAATCAATTGCTCCAGATTTAATTGCAGCTACAGCTGTTGCAATGTTTCCATAACCAGTTAATAAAAGTGATTTGGTTTGAGGACTAATTTTTTGAAGTTCTTTTACTAATTCTAATCCTGACCCATCTTCCAATCTCATATCAACAACTGCATAATCAAAATTGTTCTCATTAACCTTTGCTAATGAGTCTTTAAAACCTGGAGAAGATATTACTTCAAACCCTTTTTTTTCCATAGATCTCGTAAGTCTTTCTCTAAAAGGAAGATCATCATCTACAATCAGTAATTTCATACTCATATATTTAAGATAGAGTTATCAAAATTAATTTCAACAACAGCATTATCATCTTTAGAGTTATAGAAATTAAGGCTACCGCCCATATTTTCAATTAGGTTTTTTGCTATAAATATACCTAGGCCCATTCCCTGATTATTTTTCGAAACATATGGCTCTCCTAATTTATCAATTATATCTTTAGAAAAACCATTTCCATCATCCGATATATTTATTTTAATGTTTGTTTTTTCATAGTTTAATTCAACTTTAGTTGTATGTTTAGAATAGAATATTGCATTTTGGATTATGTTGCCCAAAGCATACATTATTTCATCTCTATAAAGGATCTCAGGTTCAGAATCTGGAGAATTTATTTTTAAACTTAGATTTTTATTTTTATTAAATTTATCAAAATTAATTTTAATTAAATCAGATATTTTTACTTTTTCTAAAAAATTGTCTTTTAATTTAAGTGGATTTTTAGAAAACCTTTGTAATATTTCTTTACATCTTTCTGCTTGTGATTTTAGCAACACAATATCTTTAGCTATATTCTTATCCTCAATTAATTTTTTTTCTTTTAATAAATCATTTAAAATCAAAAATATTGTATTAAGTGGGGTACCCAATTCATGAGCTGCCGCAGCACTAAGAGAGCCTACCTCTGTCATTTTCTTTTGATTTAAAATTTGTAGTTTTGAAACTGATAGTGCATTTGAAATTTTTCTCGACGAACTTGCAAATAAATAAGCATAGATAGCAATGAAAATTACTGTAATAATTAATGCTGCAACTAAACCAAAACTATAAAGATTTGGTAAAAAAAACTTAGGCCCTAGGTCAAGAGGGATATAATTAAAATTTAATATTATTATAATAATTATTGAGATAGTTGAAAGTATAACTGTCATTAAAGCAGGTAGATATGATGCAGAAGTAATAACTGGTGCTAAAATTAATATTGAAAAAGGATTAATTATTCCTCCTGTCAAAAATAATAAAAAACCTAATTGCAAGGTATCAAAAAGTAAATATGAAAAAGCTTTTGTGTTGCTAATAGATTTATTTTTTCTCTCTTCATAATAAGAATAAAAATTTACTGCAACTGATAATAAGATGATTGTAAGAGTTTCAAAAAAGGGAATTTGAATTTTGATGACAAATGATACAAATAAAACTGCTAAGACCTGACCAAAAATTGCTATCCATCTTATTTTGATAAGATTCCCAAGTAAAATTGTATTCATTAAAGTCTAAATATCAAGATTAGCTACTTTTAATGAATTTTCTGCTATAAATTTTTTCCTTGCATCTGTTTCACCTCCCATGAGATCCTCAAATGCTTTATTTGCAGCATCAATCTCATTAATTTTTACAGATAATAATATTCTTTCATTTTGATCTAAAGTTGTTTCCCATAATTGGTCTGGATTCATTTCACCTAGGCCTTTATATCTGTTTATTTGAAGACCAGATTTGCCAATATCTAATATTTTATCAATTAAATTCAATGGTCCATAAATATTGAACTCTTCACCTTTGTAACTTAATAATCCACAACCACTTTCTTTAACACGGTAAAAATTTTCCATTAGATCGTCTTTAAGATTATTTAAAGCCTTTGCTTCAGGTGTAATTACAAAATTTTCATCTATAATATATTTTTCTGTAAAGCCTCTAATTGTTCTTTCGAATAGAATATGGTCTTTTTTATGCGATACTTTCCAATTTTTTTGTGAAATATTAGAAATTAAGTTTAATCTTTGTTGAAGGTATTTGGCTATTTCCTGACCAATTGAGTTATCTTTTAAATTCCTTAAATCTAGTCCTCTTACAATAGCAGTATGCTCAATTATATCAGCATTATCTACTCTTCTTAATAATGGCATAACTAAATTTTTAGTTTTTTTAGACAGATATATTATTTCTTTTAATTGTTCTCCAGCAACTTGAGATTGTTGAGTATTTTCATATTTAGTATTCTTTAATCCCTCTTCAATTAAATAATCTTCTAAATCATTGTCATCTTTTTTGTAAACTGTAGAATTACCTTTTTTGAGTCTATATAAAGGAGGTTGTGCGATATATAACCTTCCTGAGTCAATAATTGGTTTCATGTGTCTATAAAAAAAAGTTAGCAAAAGGGTTCTAATATGACTTCCATCAACATCTGCATCGGTCATTATAATTATTTTATGATATCTCATTTTTGCTATATCAAATTTACCTTCTAATTTATTTAGATCTAAATCATCAGTTGGATTTCCCACACCTGCGCCTATTGCTGTAATTAATGCCCCAATTTCATTACTTGTTAAAACTTGTTTATCATTAGCTCTTTCAACATTTAAAATTTTACCTCTCAATGGAAGAATTGCTTGGTTCTTTCTATCTCTACCTTGTTTAGCTGATCCCCCTGCTGAGTCACCTTCAACTATAAACAATTCTGATAATTCTGGGTTTTTTTCCTGGCAATCTGCTAGTTTACCTGGGAGAGAGGTATTTTCTAAACCTGTTTTTCTTCTGGTAAGCTCTCTTGCTTTTCTTGCCGCTTCTCTAGCATTTGACGCTTCAATAATTTTATCAATTACTTTTTTAATTTCTGATGGATTTTCTTCAATCCATTGCTCTAATTTATTTAAACTAGTGGACTCTATAACTGGCCTTACTTCAGAAGATACTAATTTATCTTTAGTTTGACTAGAAAATTTTGGATCAGGTAACTTTACCGATATAATGCAAGTTAAGCCCTCTCTTGCATCCTCACCAGTTATATTATTAGAACTTTTTGTGTTTTTATTTATATAGTTAACAATTGATCTAGTAAGTGCGCCTCTGAAACCTGCAAGGTGAGTTCCTCCATCTCTTTGAATAATATTATTTGTGAAGCAAATAGTATTCTCATGATAACTATCAGTCCATTGTAATGCACATTCAATAGAAATATTGTTTTTTTCACCATGGAAAAATATTGGACTAGGATTGATAAGATTTTTTCCCTCATTTAAATATTTTACATACTCCTTAATTCCTCCATCATATTTAAAATTTACGTTTTTTTCCTTAGCCTGTCTCCTGTCTGTTAAAAAAATACTTATACCTGTATTTAGAAATGCTAATTCTCTAAGTCTTTTCTCTATTACTTTAAAATTAAAATTAATATCTTTGAAAATTTTGTTAGTAGGTAAAAATGTAATTTTAGTTCCAGTAAAAAATTTGTTATTAATTTTTTGTGAATTCCCGATTACATTTAATTCATTACTTACAATTCCATTTTCAAACTCAATATTATATATTTTTCCATCTCTATTAATTTCTAAAACTAAATTTTCAGATAATGCATTAACTACCGAAACTCCAACACCATGCAAACCACCAGATACTTTGTAACTATTCTGATCAAATTTTCCGCCAGCGTGTAATTCAGTCATTATTAGTTGAGCTGCTGGAATTTTTTCTGTTTTATGCAAATCAACTGGTATTCCCCTACCATTGTCAGTAATGGTTGCTGTGCCGTCAGCATTCAAAATTACTTCTATTTTATTACAAAAACCTGCTAGCGCCTCATCTATTGAATTATCAAGAACCTCATATATCATTTGATGTAGGCCTGACCCGTCGTCGGTATCACCAATATACATTCCAGGTCTTTTTCTTACAGCTTCAAGACCTTTTAGCACTTTGATTGAGTCAGAAGAATATTCAGAATTCATAAATCAGTTATATTATAAAATTGTCCCTTTGTTGATATAAAAGAAAATAAATTTTTGTCAGTTCCAGTTAAAAAAAATTGAATTTTGAATCTATTAATCATATCTAATAGTATTTGACGATTAATTGAATCTAAATGTGAGCCGATTTCATCAAATAATAAAACTGGATTTATATCTTTATCATTTACTAAATAATTGCATTGAGATAGCAAAATCATAAGAACGACTGTCTTTTGTTGTCCTGTTGACAACAAAGAAGCTTCAAAGTCATCATCAATTATTGCTTTTAAATCAGATTTATGTGGACCTATTTTAGTTCCTCCAAATTTCTTGTCAAATATACGCAAATCTCTTAATTTAGATAGATATTCTTCAAGAGTAATTTGATTATTTAAATAGTCATCTTTTATTATTAACTCAACATTAAATTGAAAATTATGATCATATTTTAGAAGTTGAAAATTGTTGTTAATAGATCTTACTTGCAAATTTCTTTCATTATATATTTCTAATCCTAATATACATATTTCTTTTTCAATACGATTTAACCAATCATTATCAACTACATTTGTTTGAAGTATTTTAATTCTTTCAATTATGAGTTTTTTATATCTATTAATAAGTCTATTGTAATCATTTCTATGAGCAAAAACTAATCTGTCTAAGAAATTTCTCCTATAAGAAGGTGATGTTTGAAACAATCTTTCCATTTCAGGTAAAAAAATAATATATGAAATTGATTTGTTTAAAAAATCTACAGACTCTTTGGATAAGTCATCATTGATCTTAATTATTTTTTTAAATTTATCATTCTTATTTTCTGTAAATATTTCTATGTTAAAATGATTATTTTTTATTTCTAGATTGTTTTTTATAAAAAAATTTTTTTCGTTTTTTTTTATTAAATCATGAAAGCTTGCATTTCTTATGCCCCTACCTTTAGCAATCAAAGATATTGCTTCTAAAATATTAGTTTTACCAGTTCCGTTGTGACCAAAAAAAATATTTAACTTTTCATCAAAAGAAAGGTCTAAGTTTTTAAAATTTCTAAAATTAATTAAATTTATGCTTTTTAATATTGCCAAATTTTAAACTCTCATTGGCATCAAAACATAAACTAAATTGCTATTTGAATTTTCAATTGCAATTATTGGAGAGGTATTATCTTTCAAATTGATAGAAATTTCGTCGTCTTCTAAATTGTTAACAATATCCATGATGTATTTCGAGTTAAAGCCAATTTCGATATTATCACCATTATAATTTATTTTTAAATCTTCAGAAGCTGTACTACTTTCATTATTAATTGTGTTTAAATTAAGTACATTTTGTAATAACTTAAATTTAATCACAGGTGATTTTTCATTAGCAATTGTGCTTACCCTATCTACTGCTGACAATAACATTTCTCTATTAATTTTTAAAATATTTGAATTGTCATTTGGAATAACCCTTTTATAATCTGGAAAACTTCCATCAATTAGTTTTGAAATAAATATTATATTGCCTATTGTAAATACAATTTTGTTAGAGCTAATAGAAATTAATACGTTTTGATCTTTTTCTGACAGTAATTTGGATAACTCATAAATAGTTTTTTTTGGAATAATTACTCCAGATACTTGATCTATATTATCTTCTATATAATGACTAAATTTTGCTAGACGATGTCCGTCAGTTCCTACAAGTGTTACAATACTTTTATTTTCTTCCTTATTTATATTAAAATATAATCCGTTTAAGAAATATCTTGTCTCTTCATTTGATATAGCAAACTTAGTTTTATCAATTAATTTAAACATTATTTTAGAATTAATTTTAATATTTACACCTGAATTATTTTGATCAATTATTGGGAAGTCTTCTTTAGGAAGACATGCTAATGAAAATCTTGATCCGTTAGCTCGTAAAGTTAATAATTTTCCATTATTTGAAATAATTTCTATTTCACTATTATCATCAATTTTTCTTACAATATCGTATAAAATTTGTGAATTTATCGTTGTGGCACCGTCCTCTAACACATTACAATCAATTTTTTCAATGATAGAAATATCCATATCGGTTGACGATAAAGTTAATTCATTGCCTGAAGCTTCGATTAAAATATTGGATAATATTGGTAATGAGTTTTTTTTATCAACGATACCCTGTAGATGTGTTAGAGTTTTAAAAAACTCGGCACAGTCTATTTTAAATTTCATAGCTAAGCATATGATAAATAAATTTAAGAATCTATAAGTCTTTTTAATAATTCTAAATCTTCATTAAAATTAACATCAGAAAGCTTAAGTTCTTCAATTTTTTTAACAGCATGCATTACAGTAGTATGATCTCTTCCACCAAATTTCCTGCCAATTTCTGGAAGAGATCTGGATGTTATTGATTTGGCAAGATACATTGCAATTTGTCTAGGTCTTGCAACAGATCTTGATCTTCTTGGTGAGTGCATATCTGTAATTCTAATATTGAAATGCTCAGCTACTTTCTTTTGAATTTCTTCTATTGTTATTTTTTTATTAGAAGATTTTAATAAGTCTTGAAGTACTAATTGAGCTGTTTCAACAGTAATAGCTGTTCCTACCAATGTTGCATGAGCAACTAGTCTATTTAGGGCACCTTCCATCTCTCTAACATTTGAAATTATTCTATGAGATATGAATTCTAAAACTTTTGGAGGGATCTCTACGCCTCTTTTGTGAGCTTTTTCTATTAATATACCAAGTCTAAGTTCGTATGTTGTTGGGTGAATATCCGCTACGAGACCACAACCCAATCTAGATTTTAATCTTTCTTGAACTCCATCAAGGTCGGTAGGCGTTTTATCTGCTGATATCACTATTTGTTTATTTTGCTCAATTAAAGCATTGAAAGTATGAAAGAATTCTTCTTGGGTATTATCTTTTCCACTTATAAATTGGACATCATCAATCATAAGTACATCTATGGATCTAAACTGTTCCTTAAATGCAGATGTATCTTTATATCTGAGCGCTCTAACAAATTGATACATAAATTTTTCTGCTGATAGATAAATAACTTTTCTCTCTGGTTGTTGTTCTTTTATCTTCCAACCTATAGCATGCATCAAATGAGTTTTTCCTAAACCAACACCACCGCATAGAAATAATGGATTGAATGTAATTTTATTTGCTTCAGATACTCTTTGAGAAGCTGCAAAAGCCAGTTCATTAGGTTTCCCAACAACAAAATTTTCAAAAGTAAATCGGGGATCTAACGGAGCTCCAAATTCGTTAGGATATGTTGAGGATTGGTTAGATCTTAAATCCATTGAGGATTTCCAATGATTATCATTGCTTTTTATAGTCCTTGTTGTGCCTGGAACTATTCTTCCTCCAGAGGGTTTAACAACAAATTTTATAGTATCGACTTTTTCAAGATGATTTATTGCTTCTCTTTTTATCTTGTCAGAATAGTTATTAACTATCCAATCTCTTAAAAACTTTGTTGGTACAGAAAATGTTATGGTAGTTTCTTCAACAGAAACATAGTTTAAATGTTTTAGCCAATTGTTGAAGGCAGAATCACCAACATTTTTTTTAAGATTTTTTTTAAAAGATAACCATTTACTGTCGTCAAATATAGTAGATGAATTATCCATTTTCCCCCAACAAGATGATTTTATAGCTTTAAAAAATTTTACGCAAAAAATCTAAAGTCGTAAAATTTTATCACCAAATTAATTTACCTAATCAACACCCTTTAAGTATTTTTAGCAAGAAGAAAAGTGAAAAAAATAAAAAAAAATTATTTTTTTGAAATTTGTTTTGATAAAGAGGATAACTTTCTGGATATGTATTCTTTTTTAAAAATACCTTTTTTTGATGCTCTGGCCATTATTGAGTTGACATTGCTGAAAGATTTTTGGATTTCTTCCTCATTTTTTCCCTCTACTGATGATTTAAATTTATTTAGAGCGTTTCTAAATTTAGATAGATATTGAGAATTAACAGTATTTCTAGTTTTGTTCTGTCTAGATCTTTTTTTTGCAGAAGCATGATTAGCCATATGGGTGCTATAAATTCAAAATAAATTAAGTCAATTAATATTTAATATAGAATTACTTGTTATTTTGAAGTTTTGGACAATAAAAAGTAGATCTTCCGTATTGAACGATCTTTTTAACCTTATCTCCACCTATTTTTTTTCCTTCTTTATTATAAACCTTAAAATTTGACTGAAAGTTTCCTAATGTACCGTCAGTAGACCTATAATCTCTTATACTGGAACCCCCATGTTTAATTGCTTTCTTTAAAATCTTTCTTATAGACTTAATTAGTTTCATAATGAGACTAATTTCTAAATCCTTACCTAAAGTAAGTGGTGAAATTTTAGAATCAAATAGAATTTCCGATGCATAGATATTACCTATACCCGCAATTAATTTTTGATTTAGTAAAATCTGCTTTATTGGGACCTCAGATTTTGAAATTTTTTCAAATATCATTTGTGCTGTAAGATTTGGACTCAAAGCATCTACACCCAGGTTCATAATATATTTTTGTTTTTGAAGATCTCCTGTTTTTTTTATATCTATAAAACCAAATTTTCTTGGATCATGATAAATAAGTATCATTGTGCTTAAAAAATATAGCACAAAATGATCATGTTTTATTCTTTTATAGGTTGATGAAACAGTTTTTAATCTTCCTGACATTCCTAAATGTATTATCAAGGAATAATCTATATCTAGATCTATGATAATGAACTTTGCTATACGTCTTAAGTTGGATATCTTGGAGTTACGTAGTATATTAGTTATATTATTAGGAATTTTAAAGCGTAGTTTTGTTGTATGAATTTTAACATTAGATATTTTTTGATCCAGTACTACACTAAGTCCTTTAACTGTAGTTTCAACTTCGGGTAATTCTGGCATAATGAAAAAAGATTATAATTTTGGTTATACAAAAGTAAATTCAAAACAAAAGACAAAACTTGTTCAGAATGTATTTACAAGTGTAGCTCCAAACTACGATGTAATGAATGATTTAATGAGTTTAGGTATGCATCGATTATGGAAAAAAAGATTTGTAGAGATTATGGACATAAAAGAAAGTGAAATTATCTTGGATGTTGGCTCTGGTTCTGGTGATATTGCCAGTGAAATCTTAAAGGAAAATTTATCTACCAGTCTATATCTTTTAGATCTAAATGAAGAAATGTTATTAGAAGGAAGAAAAAGATTAAGAAAAGAAAAAAATATAAAATATTTTATTGGTAATGCTGAAAACTTAAATTTTGAAAATAATTTTTTTGATAAATATACTATTTCTTTCTGCTTAAGAAATGTGACGGAGTATTTATTATCTATAAAAGAGGCTTACAGAGTTCTTAAACCTGGTGGTAAATATTGTTGCCTAGAATTTAGTACACCTAAATCATCTTTGGTATCAAGTTCATATAAAATTTACAAATCAAAGATTTTACCTCTGTTAGGAGAATTAGTTGCTAAAGATAAGAATGCTTATAAGTATTTAAGTGAAAGTATTGATTTATTTCCATCACAAGAAGAACTTAGCAAAAATCTAAGTGATTGCGGATTTACGAAAGTTGAGACTATTAATTTATTTAATGGAATTGTAGCCATACATACTGGCTATAAACTATAATGAATAAAATATTGTTAATAATATCTGGTTCTATAGCAGCGTCTAGATGTAAAGAAATTATTACTTTACTTAATAATAAAGAAGTTAATATTAGTTGCATACTAACTAAAGAAGCAAAGAAGTATGTAAAAATATCAGATATAAAAAAATTACTTAAAAATAGAATATTTACTGACGAAGATGAGAAAAAAAATAAGATGCTTCATATTAGTTTATCAAGAGATAATGATATAATAGTTATGTGTCCAGCAACAGCTAATTCTATTGCAAAATTTGCTAATGGATATGGAGATAATTTAGCTTCTAATACGTTGCTTGCTTCAAATAAAAAAATTTTGTTTGTCCCTGCAATGAATAGTTTTATGTGGCATAATAAAATTAATCAAAAAAATGTGAAATTATTAAAAGATAGTGGTCATGAGTTTATTGGACCTAAAATTGGAAATCTAAAGTGTGGAGAATTTGGTTTAGGCAGAATTGATAATTCAAAAAATATAGTAAATAAAATTTTAAGCAGGCTAGAAAATATCAATTTATTAAAAGATAAAAAATGCCTAGTAACTGCAGGGCCAACGATTGAAATGATTGATCCAGTTAGGTTTATTTCAAATGAATCTTCTGGGAAACAAGGCTATGAAATTGCTTCACAACTTGTTTTATATGGAGCAAATGTAACCTTGATATCTGGACCAACAAATTTAGACCCTCCACCAAATTTGAAATTTATTCAAATAAAATCAGCAAACGAAATGTATGAAAAAGTTAAAAAAATTTCTAAAATTGATATAGGAATTTTTACTGCTGCAGTATCTGATTTTAAAAATAAAAATATCAATAAATCCAAAATAAAAAAAAATAAAAAATTAATTATTAATCTTTATAAGAATATTGATATTTTAGAAAAAATTGGAAAAAGTAAAAAACAAAGGCCTAAATTTTTAGTTGGTTTTGCAGCTGAAACTGGGAGTATTAATAATGCTAGAAAAAAATTAGTAGATAAACAATGTGATATGATGGTTTACAATAAAATTGATAGTAAAAATAAAGTTTTTGGTTCAGATTATAATCAAATATCCATAGTTACAAAAAACCAGATAAAAAAATTTAAAAAAATGACAAAAGTAAATTGTGCAAAAAAAATTATAAAACATATTTATAATAATCTATAGAATTATGAATGGTTACTCCGATGAAGAATATGAAATTTTTAGCAGATTATTTATTTTAAAAGAATTTTCTGAAAAAAATCTTAAAAAATTATCTAAGATAAAAATTGGTATTGTTGGCATGGGCGGTATAGGGTGTCCTTTGAGTCAATATTTGGTTAACTCTGGAATCAAAGAATTATTAATAGTAGATGGAGATATTGTTGAAAAAAATAATCTTAATAGACAAATTTTGTTTAATTTAGATGATATTGGAAAGAAAAAAGTTAATGCAGCAAAAAGCAAATTAAAATTAATCAATACTGAATGTAAAATTAATACTATTGATGAAAATATTAATTCTTTTAATTTAAATTCTTTAAAAGAATGTTCTATAATTGTTGATGCAACTGATGATTGGGTAAGTTCTAAATTATTAAATGAATATTGTCTTAAAAACTCAATCAATTTTTTATACTCCTCTGCATTAAGACACGATTTACAAATAATTCTTTTCAATAATTCAAATAAAAATAATCATCTATGTTTAAATTGTATCTTTCCTAACAAAGATGATGTTGATCTTCCCAGATGTGATGTAGTAGGTATTTCAGGTATTTCTGCAGGGTTAGCAGGTTTGATTGCTGCTCAAAAAATAATTAATTTCTATTTAAATTTAAAGGATGAAACTAATATAATGACAATTTCTGATGGAAAAAAATTAAGCATTGATAATATTATTATTAAAAGTAAACATGATTGTTATTTAAAATCAGTTTAAGTTAATTGATAAATACATAAAAAAAGTTTAATTTAAATTATGAAACAAAATTCATTTACCTACGATCAATTAATTGATTGTGCAAAAGGTGTTCTTTTTGGAAAAGGTAATGCTCAACTTCCAATGCCTCCAATGTTAATGTTTGATAGAATTACTTCAATAAATGAGACTGGCGGAGAATTTTCTAAAGGTGAAGTTATTGCAGAATTAGATATTAAAGAAGACTTATGGTTTTTTGAATGTCATTTTAAAGATGATCCGGTAATGCCAGGTTGTTTAGGTTTAGATGCTATGTGGCAATTACTTGGTTTTTATTTAGGATGGCTTGGCCAACCAGGAAAGGGTAGAGCTTTAGGAGTTGGTGAAGTTAAATTTACTGGTCAGGTATTACAAAAAGTAAAAAAAGTAACTTACCATATATCTCTTAAAAGACTTATACTAAGAAAATTGATTTTAGGAGTTGGAGATGGTATTTTAAAAGCTGACGGTGAAACAATTTATGAAGCTAAAGATATGAAAGTCGGTTTATTTTCACCTGAGAAATAAGTAATGAATAGAGTAGTAGTAACAGGTTTAGGTATAGTATCATGTATTGGTAATAATCAATCAGATGTTATAGACAGTCTTAAAAATTTGAAATCTGGGATAACAAGTGCTGAAGAGTATGCGGAGTTTTCTTTTAGAAGTCTTGTTCACGGTAAACCAAATATAGATATAAGTAATGAAATTGATAGAAGATTGCTAAGGTTTATGGGTGATGGAGCTGCCTACAACTATATTGCGATGAAAGATGCTATAGACGACTCAGGGCTGGAGGATAGTGATATTTCAAATGAAATGACTGGTATAATTGTTGGTTCAGGTGGTCCATCTACACAAAATTTATTTAAGTCTTCTGAAATTGGGAAGAGTTCGGGTTCAAAAAAAATTGGACCATTTATGGTGCCAAGAGCAATGTCTAGTACAAATTCTGCAACTCTTGCGACTCCTTTTAAAATTAAAGGTGTTAATTATTCAATTACTTCAGCATGTTCTACAAGTTCACATTGTATTGGTAATGCGTACGAACTAATTCAGATGGGAAAACAAAACATTGTTTTTGCTGGAGGAGGTGAAGAGCTCCATTGGACTTTATCAATTTTATTTGATGCAATGGGCGCTTTGTCATCAAAATATAATTCTACTCCAAACAAATCTTCAAGGGCATATGATGCAGATAGAGATGGATTTGTAATTGCTGGTGGGGGTGGAACTTTAGTACTTGAAGAATTAGAGCATGCAAAAGCTAGAGGCGCTAAAATATATGGTGAAATAACAGGATATGGAGCAACCTCAGATGGATACGATATGGTACAACCTTCTGGAGAAGGCGCAGAAAGATGCATGAAGCAAGCATTAAAAAATATTGATGGTAAAATTGATTATATAAATACACATGGAACAAGCACTCCAATAGGAGATGTAAAAGAATTGGAAGCAATCAAAAATGTTTTTGGTTCCAATATTCCTAAAATGAGCTCTACAAAATCTTTGACTGGTCATTCTTTAGGGGCAACTGGTGTGCATGAAGCAATTTATAGTTTATTGATGATGAAAAATAATTTTATTAGTGGTTCTGCTAATATTGAAAATCTCGATGATAGTGCCAAAGATTGTAATATTCTTTTAAAAACAGAAAATGACGTTGAAATTGAGCATGTTATGTCAAATAGTTTTGGTTTTGGTGGTACAAATGCAACATTAGTATTTTCAAAATATCATGCTTAAAAATAAAAAAGGTTTAGTATTTGGTATTGCAAATAATCATTCAATTGCATGGGGAATAGCAAAACAACTAGCTGAAAATGGTGCTGAAATAGCCATTGGCTATCAAAATGAAATATTATTGAAGAGAGTGAAACCGCTTTCTGAAGAAATTAATTCAAAAATATTAATAGAATGTGATTTTAATAATGATGACTCAATAAACAAATCTGTAGAAATTATAAAAAAAGAATGGGGCACAATTGATTTTATAATTCATGCTGTTGCATTTGCAGATAAGTCAGAGTTAAATGGTAGATATGTTGATACTACGAAGGATAATTTTATTAATTGTTTGGAAATATCATGTTTTTCGTTAACTAGTCTTGCAAAAAATTTTGAGCCTATAATTAATGATGGAGGAAGTATTCTCACCCTTACTTTTTATGGGTCAAATAAAGTAATACCAAATTACAATTTAATGGGAATTGCAAAAGCTGCTTTAGAAACAAGTGTAAAATACTTAAGTGTGGATTTAGGCACAAAAAATATTCGTGTTAATGCAATCTCAGCAGGACCTATGAGAACAATTGCTGGTGCAGCAATAAATAATGCTAGAGAGGTGTTTAAATTTACAGAAGAACATTCAGCATTGAAACGAAATGCAAAACTAGATGAAATTGGTAAATCTGCTTTATACTTTGTTAGTGATTTATCTTCTGCAGTTACTGGTGAAGTACATTTTGTTGACTGCGGTTACAATATTATTGGAATGCCTAACAAGTTCTAAAAATTTCCTAATAAATCTAAAGGATTATCAACAAAAATACTATCAACACCTATGGAGAAAATATCATTAGCGCTAGATAAATTTATATTTTTATCTGAATATACAGTTATTGCCATATTGGTTTCTTTAATTTTTTTTATAATATCAGCAGTAACGAGATCGATATTTAATCCACAAATTTTTAAATCATGATTAATTGATATACTAATCAAATCATCAATATTATATTCTTTAAAATCATCTAATAAAAAACTACGTATAGATTGAGGGTAAAGTTTTGAAATTTCTAAAATAGAAATCATATCAAATGAGGAGAAAAAAATATCTATTTGATTAATATTTTTTATAATTTCATATATTTGATAAACATTTTCTTTTTCAAACTTTTTATTAGGTTTTAATTCGATATTTAAGTTACCATTATAATTAGTACACAAACTAAGAATATCTTCTAACTTTGGAACAAAAATATTTGTATTTTCTTTATAAAAAAATTTTCCAGCATCAAGTTTTTTTATGTTCTCATAATCATAATCAATTGCAAGCCCACTTCCATTAGTAGTTCTATCAAGTGTGTCATCATGTAATAAAATTGGCACTCTATCTTTAGAAATCTTAACGTCTATTTCTACAAAACTTAAACCTAAATCGAATGCCTTTAAGATAGATTCTAAAGTGTTTTCTGGACACAGATCTTTTACACCTCTGTGCCCAATTAATTTAGGTAATTTAAGCGTTTTCTTCTGCGTCAACTGCTTTCATAGAAAGTTTTATTTTTCCTCTTGAATCGATATCCAACACTTTTACTTTAACGATATCTCCTTCACTAATAACATCTTCAACTTTCTCTACTCTTTCATTTTTTAATTGACTAATATGAACTAGTCCATCTGTTGATCCCATGAAATTAACAAAAGCACCAAAGTCCATTATCTTTATAACTTTACCATCATAAATTTTCCCAATCTCTGGCTCTTCAACAATACCTTTGATCCATTCTAATGCATCATTTCCAGATTTTTGATCTACAGCGGCAATACTTACTAAACCTTCATCATTAATTTCAATTTTAGCTCCAGTTGTTTCAGATATTTCTCTAATAACTGCTCCTCCTTTACCAATAACTTCTCTAATTTTATCTTTGTTTATTTGAAGATTAGTTATTGTTGGTGCGTATTGGGAAATTGATTTGTTAGGTTTTTCAATTGCTTTAGCCATTTCACCTAGTATATGGAATCTTCCATCCTTTGCTTGTGCAAGTGCTTCTTCCATAATTTCAGCTGTAATACTAGTTATTTTAATATCCATTTGTAATGAAGTTATTCCCTCAGAAGTTCCCGCGACTTTGAAGTCCATATCACCTAAGTGATCTTCATCACCTAATATGTCTGATAATATTACATATTTATCATTCTCTTTTATTAAACCCATTGCAATACCTGCGACTGGTCTCTCTAGAGGCACTCCTGCATCCATTAAAGACATAGAGGTACCACAAACAGTTGCCATTGAACTAGAGCCATTAGATTCTGTAATTTCTGACACAACTCTATAAGTATAAGGAAACTTTTCTTTAGAAGGTAGCATTGGATGAATAGCTCTCCAGGCTAATTTTCCATGTCCAATTTCTCTTCTGCTAGTTGATCCAATTCTACCTACTTCTCCAACAGAATAGGGTGGAAAATTGTAATGCAACATAAAATTCTCTGAATATTCACCATCAATTGCATCTATTCTTTGCTCATCTTGTCCAGTTCCTAAAGTTGAAACTACAAGAGCTTGTGTTTCTCCTCTTGTGAATAATGCAGATCCATGTGTTCTTTCTAAAACTCCAGTTTCACATACAATTGGACGAACTGTTTTTGTATCTCTTCCATCAATTCTATTACCGGTATTAATTAATTCTCCTCTAACTATATCTTTTTCTACGTTTTTTATCGCATCTGAAACTAGTACTGGTGAGAGTGTTTCACTTACAAATTTTTCTGAAATTTCATTTCGTAACGAAGATAATTTTTCTGATCTTTTTTGTTTTTCAATTATTTTGTATGCATTTATAAACTCTTTGCCAAAGTCTTCGTTGATCTTAGATGGTAGATTTTTAATTTCTTCATCTTTTTCTTTAAGATCCCATGGTTCTTTTGCAGCTTTTTTAGCTAAAGAGATTATTGCTTCGATCACTGTTTTATAATTTTCTTGACCGAGAACTACTGCATCTAACATTTGTTTTTCTGAAAGCTCGTGAGCTTCAGACTCGATCATTAGTACACCTTCCTTAGTCCCTGCCAAAACTAATTCTAGTTTAGAATTTGATAACTGACTCTTACTTGGATTAACAACAAACTCATCATCTATAAAACCAATTTTAATTGCTCCTAGTGGACCTAAAAATGGCAAACCAGATAAAGTTAATGCTGCACTTGCTGCTACCATTGCAACAACATCCGAGTCATTTTCTTGATCATGTGATAATACAGTACAAGTAACTTGAGTCTCATTTTTAAAATCTTTATGAAATAATGGTCTAACTGGTCTATCAATTAATCGAGAAACTAATGTTTCTTTTTCAGTTGGTCTAGCCTCTCTTTTAAAAAAACCACCAGGTATTTTTCCTACAGAATAATATTTTTCTTGATAATTTACTGTTAAGGGGAAAAAATCCATATCAGGATTTGCTTCTTTTGCAGCAACTACATTACACATAACTGTCGTACCACCATAAGTAGCAATAACTGTTGAGTCAGCTTGTCTTGCTATTTTTCCAGTTTCTAATTTAAGTGTTCTTCCAGCCCATTCAATTTCTACATTTTTTACATCAAACATAATTTTTATTTATCCTCTTTTTTTAACCTCTAATATTCAATTTTTTTATTAAATCTGAATATTCAGATTTATTTTTTTTAGATAAGTAGTTTAATAATTTTTTTCTTTTATTAACTAATGATACTAATCCTCTTTTTGAATGATTATCTTTATTGTGAGTTTTAAAATGTTCAGTTAAATTTTTTATTCTTTCTGTTAAAACTGCTATCTGAACACCTGCTGATCCAGTATCTTTTTCATTTTTAGAAAATTCATTAATAAGATTTTTTTTATTTTCTTTTGTTATCGACATCGGTTCTCCTATATTAATATTTTATTTGGTTTAAACAAATTACCATCTAATTTGCCTATTGAGACAATGTCTCCTTTCTTAAATAAAAAAATATTTTTTTTATCTAAGTTTATTGACGAAGGATTTATAATTTTTCTTTCATCAATTTTAATAGATCTTCCAAAAGATAAATTTTCAATATCTAATTTTTCTTCAATTTCATAAGCCAAGATGTCGTCCAGCATAGAAATTGTAGTGAAGATACAATTAATTTCTTCGTGCGTTTGTCCTATTTTTAGAAGATCGTCCAGTAAAATCGAATTTTTTTCACTGAATTTCCCTACTTTTGACCTTTTCAATGAAGAAATGTGTCCATATGTTTTAAGATCTATAGCTAAATCACGTGCTAGACTTCTAACATAAAAGCCCTGCCCGCATAAAATTTTAAATGATGTTTTGTTAATACTGTGATCAGTAATACACAGATCTTCGATAAAAACTTTTTTTGGTTGAATTGTAAATTTTTTATTTTCTCTAAATAATTTATATGCTCTTTTACCATTAATTTTAACTGCCGAAACTTTTGGAGGTATCTGATTTATATAACCAATATACTTAATAATTTTTTTTTCTATTTCTTTTCTTTTAGGGAGGTGACTTGATTCAAATAAAATTTTACCCTCAGCATCATCTGTTGTGGTTTGAACACCCCATGTTACTACAAACTCATATCCTTTATTCATAGTACTAATATATGGAATTAGTTTTGTTGCTTTTCCTATAGCAATTGGTAAAACACCTTCTGCCATAGGATCTAAAGTGCCTGCATGACCAATTTTTTTAATTAAAAATTTTTTTTTGATAGAATTAATGGCTTTAAAAGATGTAATATTTTTGGGTTTATATAAATTTATCCAACCTTGTTTTGAAATCATTACTTAATATCTCTAAGGACATTTTTGTTTAATAATAGATTTTCAATTTTTTCAGCCTCATCAAATGTATCATCTAAATAAAAAGAGAGCTTTGGTGTAAATTTTGAATTAATTTTTGCTTTTGATAAGAATTTTTGAAAAATATATTTTCTATCTTTCAAAACTTCTAAAATTTGTATTTTATCTTTACCACCTAGAGGCATAAAATATACATTTGCGATCTTTAAATCTTTAGACATTCTTACAAATGAAATTGTAATTGATGAAGAATTAATATTTTCATCAAAAAAATCTTCTTTTAATAAACAATCACTTAATAATGACCTTATTAGTTCACCAAATCTAATTTGCCTCTGCGTATCCATTGTAAAAAAACATTATAACTTTCTACTTGTAGAAACTTCTTCAAATGTTTCAATAATATCACCTACTTTTATATCACTATAATTATCTAGCATTACACCACATTCAAAACCAGACTTGACCTCAGATACTTCTTCTTTGAATCTTTTTAGACTACTAATTTGTCCTTTATGAATTACGATATTGTCTCTAAGAATTCTAATCTGTGATTTTCTTGAAATAAGACCGTCTTTAACCATACACCCTGCAATATTACCAACTTTGGAAATATTAAAGACCTCTCTAATCTCAACATTACCTGTGATATTTTCAGAAATATCAGGCTTTAATAAACCAGTTAGAAGATTTTTTACATCATCGATAAGCTCATAGATAATTGAATAATATTTAATATCTACACCATCTCTTTTAGCTATATCTCTTGCATGAGGTAGTGCTCTAACATTAAAACCAACAATAAAACCTTTTCCAGAGCTAGCTAATGTAACATCACTCTCGGTAATTGCACCTACACCTTTGTAAATAACATTAACCTTAACTTCATCGGTTGAGAGTTTAGTTATTGAATTTTCAATAGCTTCTGCTGAGCCTTGTACATCTGTTTTAATTACTACTGGAAGACTAGTTGCTTCACCTTTGTTAATTTGAGCAAACATTTCTTCAACATTAGATTTTGCAACCGTATTTTTTTGAATTTGAAGTTTACTTGCTCTAAATTCTGCAATTTTTCGAGCAATACCCTCACTTTCAACCACAATAAAATCATCACCAGCTAAAGGGTTAGAGTCAAATCCTAGAACTTCAACAGGTACTGATGGTTCAGCTTGCTTGATATTTTTACCCTTATCATCAATCAAAGCTTTAACTTTTCCCCACTCAGATCCTGAAACGAAAATATCACTAACTTTCAAAGTTCCTTTTTGTACTAAAACTGTTGCAACTGAACCTCTACCCTTTTCAAGTTTAGATTCAATTACAGATCCTCTCGCTTTTCTATCAGGATTAGCTTTGAGATTAAGAAGGTCAGCTTGTAGATGAATAGCTTCTTCTAATTTATCTAAATTTGTTCCTTTGGTTGCTGATACTTCAATGTCTAAAACTTCACCACTTAGTTTTTCAACAATTACTTCATGACTAAGTAGTTCATTTCTAACTTTATCGGGATCGGCTCCGGGGAGATCAATTTTATTAATAGCAACTATTATTGGAACCTCTGCAGTTTTTGCGTGGGCAATTGATTCAATTGTCTGAGGTTTAATTCCATCATCTGCAGCCACAACAAGTATAATTATATCAGTTGTTTTAGAACCTCTAGCTCTCATGTTTGAGAAGGCAGCGTGACCGGGAGTATCAATAAATGTAATTTTTTTGTTATTATTGTTTGTTTGATAAGCACCAATATGCTGTGTAATACCTCCTGCCTCACCAGACACTACATTACTTTTTCTGAATGCATCAAGTAAAGAGGTTTTGCCATGATCAACATGGCCCATGATCGTTACTACGGGAGCTCTTTTAATAAGACTTCCATCTGGATCTTCAAAATCTTTAATGTCATTTAAAACATCATCATCTTTAACTACTGTTACCTTGTGGCCTAATTCTTCTGCAACTAGTTGAGCTGTGTCAGACTCCAATGATTGAGTAGCATTTGCCATGACACCCATTTTCATTAGTACTTTAACTACGTCTGCTGTTTTCTCAGCCATTCTGTTGGCTAAATCTTGAACAGTAATAAAATCAGGAATAGAAACTTCTCTAGAGATTTTAGCGTCATCTTCGTCAGTTGCCGATTTTAGTCTTTCTTTTTCTCTCGCTCTTTTTATTTTAGCTAAACTGGGAAATTTATCAAATTCTTGTTCTTCTTGTTCTAGTATTTTTTTAGCATCAGATTTACTAAAATCATCTTCAAGTGGTCTAAGAGTTGATTTTTTTTGTTGTGTTTTTTTATCTACAGTTTTTTTATTTTTATTATCAAAGTTTCTAGTTTTATTTGGAGAAGAAAAGTTTGGTTGTGGTGATGAATTAATTCCTGGCCTAGGTGTTCTTAGACTAGACGATCCTCTGAAATTAGATTGGGTTGTAGATGAACTTTTCTGTTGATTATTTTTATTTTTAAAAACAATTTGTATTGTTTTTTTGCTACCACTAGTTCTTGCTTTATCACCTGCTGGACCAAGATTTTTTCTTATTTGTAGTCTTCCTGATGAAGATAGTTTTAATGGTTTTTTTTTATTACCTTTATCTTTATCCAATTTTAATCCTTATTTTGTTCTTCAGACCAGAAACTTCTTGCTTCCATTATCATATTGTTAGCAACTTCTTCATCAAGATCTAGTTCTTTTAAGATACCTTCATCTTTGTCTATAAGTTCGAATGTAGCTAAATCAGCAAAATCATTGACATTGAGAATATTTGATTTTGCTAGTTTTGCTAAAATACTGTTATTCATACCCTTCAAATTCTTTAATTTTTCATCACTAATATTTTCATCTATAAGTTTTTTATCCGACTCTGCTTTTTCCTTCACAAAGTTTGTGGATCTATCGATTATTTCCTGAGCTAAAGTTGTATCAAAACCTTCTATTTTTTCTAAATTATCTAAAGTTTCAGTAGCTATAGACTCAACAGTTGTATAACCATCAGTAACAAGTAGTTGAGCAATAACGTCTTCAACATCGAGTGTTTCAGCTAATAAAATACTTTTTTCTTTAAATTCTTGTTGTCTTCTTTCAGATTCTTCATCTTCAGTTAAAATATCTATTTCTAAACTTGTTAAGTTAGAAGCTAATTTTACATTTTGACCTTTTCTTCCAATTGCTAAACTTAATTGATCATCAGGTATTACTACTTCAACTTTATTTTTTTCTTCATACAAAAAGATCTTACTAACTTCTGCAGGAGCAAGAGCATTTGCTAAAAAAGTAGCTTGATTATCAGACCATGTAACAATATCTATTTTCTCTCCTTGCAATTCATTTACAACCGCTTGTACTCTTGAGCCTCTCATTCCAACACAAGCCCCTACTGGATCTATAGTCGAGTCTTCTGTAAAAACACTAATCTTAGCTCTTGAACCAGGATCTCTTGCAACACTTTTAACAGTAATAACTCCTTCGTATATTTCTGGAACTTCTTGAAAAAATAATTTTGATAAAAATTGTGGATGCGTTCTTGATAAGAAAACTTGGTAGCCTTTTACATCGTTCTTTACTTCGTAAATATAAGCTCTAACTCTATCTCCATTTTTAAATGTTTCTCTTGGAATAAGTTCTTCTCTTTTGATTATTGCTTCGCTCTTTCCTAAATCTATAATTAAATTTCCAAATTCAGTTCTTTTAACTATACCAACAGCTATTTCACCAACTTTATCTTTATATTCTTCATATTGATTAGATTTGTCAGCCTCTCTTACTTTTTGAATTATTACCCCTTTTGCATTTTGTGCAGCAACTCTACCTAATTCAATAGGTGGCAATGCTTTTATAACAAATTCACCTAAATTAATATCTGGATTAGTTTTTTTAGCATCCTCTAAAAGAATTTGTCTAGATTGTAATTCTTCATCAATACTTTCAACCACTTCAAGGTATGAATTTAACTGAATATCACCAGTAGCTCTATCTATAGAAATTCTTATGTCAATTTCTTGACCATATTTAACTCTTGCTGCTTTCTCTAATGCTTGTTCCATCGCTGAAAATACTGAATCTTGATCAATGTTTTTTTCTTGTGCTACGTTGGACGCAACCTGAAGCATTTCTTCTCTAATTACATTATATTTTTTCTTAGCCATAGTTATAAAAAAAAGGTGGGATAACCCACCTTAATATTATTGCGTATATTAATATTTTACGGAATTTCAAGCTTATAATTTTCTCAAAATGAATAAAGATGACTTTCTTTGAGAATTAATTGCTTTTTTATAATATTTCGTCTCAATATCGTGATAATCTTTTATATGTAAATTCATTTCTGATTGGTTCAACCAGAGAAAATACTCCTTACAATTATAAATTGAATTTAGAATAAATCTTAAATAAATTTTCGAATCTGTAGCTATATGTATCTCGCTATTTTTTTTTAAAGTTTTATGAAGTTTTATCAAAAAATCACTAGTTATCAATCTGCGCTTAGCATGTCTATTTTTTGGCCAAGGATCAGGAAAGAATATCCATACAAGGTTAAAATGTTTTTTATTAGCTCTTTCTAAAACATCATAAACATTACCATTATGTAATTGAATATTATTTATATTATTCTTTTGAATATTTTTAAGTAAGATAATGTTTCCATCAATATATTTTTCACAAGAGATAACAACTTTATCAGGAAATTGCTTTGCAAGAAATATACTGGTTTCACCATAACCAGTGCCTATATCTAAAATATATTCTGATTTTTCATTAAAATTTTTAAATTTAAATTTATCAACTTTTTTGTGATAATTTTCTAAATTAATTTTTTTTTTACTTCTTCCTCTTGTCCTTCCAAATAATCGATTTGAATAATTTCTATTAAACATTTTTTTTTAAATAATAGAAAGTAATTAAAAGAAATATAATAAAAAAATAAATTTTTAATATTAAATGTTCATTAAAAAAATTAATATTTTCTTGAAGAAATAATTTATGTTCAAATTTTACATTTTTATTTAGCTCAGTATTTTTAATTATACTACCTTTGTTATCTATTACAGCAGATATTCCATTATTAGAGACACGTATAATTGGTTTATTAAACTCTGCTGCCCTGATTTTAGTTAAATACAAATGCTGATATGGTCCTATATAATTACCAAACCAAAAATCATTAGTTATATTTATAATAAAATTACTTTTATAATTTAACTTATCTAAAAGCTTCCAATAAAAAGCTATCTCATAACAAATTACAGGAATGAAACTTATATTTTTTGATAAATTAATTATTCTTTCTTCCCTGCCATTTGAAAAATTGTGTGGGCCAGTAATACTTTCTAAAAAAGTAAGTGAGTCTCTAAAGGGTAAGAATTCCCCAAAGGGAACAAGTATTTTTTTGTCAAAGTAAGTTACCTTTGTTGGAGTAATGTTGATTAAACTATTATAGTATTTATTATTCTCAAATCTTGTAGCACCAATAATTAATACTTGATTTTCTTTTAAAGAATCTTTTAGGATTTTTAGATCAAGATCATCTAAAAGGTAGGGAAAATTATTTTCACCAAATATTAACATACTTGCAGTACTTTCCTTAATATTATCAATGATTATATTTAATTTTTCTTCTGGTGTTAAAGATTGATCATTATTTTTGAAATTTAATTGAAAAATTTCTAAATCTATTGTGTTGGTTTTTAAATTATTATCTTTAAAATAGAAATGCGAAATCATTAAAAAAATTATTGGTAAAACAATAAAAAATATAGAATATTTAATTTCTTTTTTTAGATTTAATGTATTTAAAAAAATATAAGGCAAACAGAATATCTGAATTATCAAGTAACTTGAGATTAATGTACCAAAAGACTTTAATAAAAAAAGTAAATATTCATTACTGGAAATAATCAAAGAAAACGTAAACCAAGGAAATCCATAAAAAATTACTGAAATTGTATATTCACTTATAGTAAACATAAATGGAATTAAAAAAATTAATGGAATCCTTTTTCCTAACTTTGAAACTATTGTAAAAATAAAACTTAAAATTAAAGATAATAAAATTATTAATAATAAAAAAACTGGAAAAAAATTTTTAGTTTCTTCAAAAACAAAAAAAGGATTTTTAATCCAAAATAAATAACTTATAAAAAACCCAATGCCAAAAAATGAAAAATTTTTAAAGATATGTAAATTATTTTTATTTTTTCTGTTTGAATCCAAAAGCAGACAAAGAAGGGGAAAAATTATAAAACCTAAAGGTAAGAAAAAATAAGGAGGAAATAGAAGTGATGTTAAAAGTCCTAAAATAAAATAAATTAAAATACTCAATTATTTTTATTTACTTCAACAATTTCAATTTTTCTATTGTTTGATTTAACAATCTTAATTTTGAGCTCATCATTAAAATCAATTATTTCATTATTTTTTGGTATCCTATTTATTTTTTCGTATACTAAACCTCCTACAGAAGAAGTTTCATCATCTGCATTTCTGGGAATGTTTATGGCGAAAAATTCCTCTAAATCCTCTACCCTATAACTAGCATCTACAGTAATTGAGTTATCAGATTTTTGATAAACTAATTCCTTGTCATCTTCAGCATCATGTTCATCTTCAATCTCACCAACAATTTCTTCAACTAAGTCTTCTATAGTTACCAATCCGTCTACACCTCCAACACCATCTACTACGAGCCCTATATGAATTCTTGATGATCTCATGGTTTTCAGTAAATCTAAGATCGGAGATTTTGGAGCAACATATAATACATCTCTTATTATTTCACTCATCTGAAATGTATCCTGTGATGATTTAATAAAATCTTTTATATGAAAAAAGCCAATTACATTATCAATATTTTTTTTGAACACTGGAATTCTAGAATGTCCTTCTTCCTTAATAACTTCTAAAATTTCATTGTAAGATTTATCATGTTCTAAGGCTACTATTTCACTCCTAGGTATCATTAAATCTTCAACACTTTTTTCATTCAAATTTACGATGTTTTTAATTAGATTTTTTTCGTTATTATCATTTAGATTTTCGATATCTTTATTATCTTCGTCATTGGCAATAAAATTTAAGATATCTTCTTTTGTTGAATCATTAGATAATAATTTTTTAATTATCCAATTTTTCCAACTTGATGTTTTATCAGCGTTATTCGTGTTCATTGCATTTTATAAGGATTATTAATTCCAAATGATCCTAAAATTTTTATCTCCTCTTGTTTCATTTTTTTAAAATCTAAATTTTTTTTATGATCATATCCGTTAATGTGCAATAAACTATGGATTAGTAAATGATTAAAATGATCATATATGCTAACTTTATTTCTTTGTATAAATTTTTCAATAGTATCAATAGAGAAAAAAATATCACAATATAAAATTTTTCCAACATTTTTATTTGAAATCTTAGAAATAAAAGTAAGCACATCTGTGTCTGATTGACTATTTTTATAGATTTTATTAAGTTTTATCATTTTTGATTTATCTGTTAAAATAATATTTAGTTCAAATCTAAGATCTCTTTTAAAATAAGAGCTCATTTTATTTATAGTCTTTTTTGTAATAGTCTTAATTTTAGGTATTCGCCTTGGCCATTTTTTTGATTCTGAGAAAAAATCAACTTTTATGTTTTTCATATGCATTAATAATTTTTTTTACTAAATCATGTCGTACAACATCTTTTTCTGATAATGCAATAAAACCTATATCATCAACTTTGTTTAATTTTTTTAATGCATCTTTAAGTCCTGAATCTTTTTCACTTACAAGATCGATCTGTGTAATATCTCCCACAACTACCATTTGACTATTTTTGCCTAGTCTTGTTAGAAACATTTTCATTTGTGTTTTTGTTGTATTTTGAGCTTCATCTAAAATTATAAAACAATCTTCAAGTGTTCTTCCTCTCATGAATGCAATAGGTGCTATTTCAATTGTGTTATTAAGTAATTTTTTTTCTACCTGCTCATAAGGGAGCATGGAATATAATGCATCATAAATAGGTCTCAAAAAAGGATCAACTTTTTCTTTTAAATCCCCTGGTAGAAAACCTAACTTTTCTCCAGCTTCAACAGCTGGTCTTGATAAAATAATTTTATTTACCTTTCCATCTTGAAGTGCTGAAACTGCTTTCGCAACTGCCAGATAAGTTTTTCCAGTTCCAGCTGGACCAATAGCAAATGTAATATTTTTTGTGTTAAGTAGTTGAAGATATTTATTTTGTATTTCAGTTCTAGGTATAATTTTTCTTTTTTTAGTTTGAATAAATAGATCCATCTGTTTGTCTGTTTTAATATTCATGGATATTAAGCTTTTATTATCTCTTATTCTATCCTCATCTATTTCAGTGCCATTTTGTGCTTCTTTAAATAAATTTAGAATAGTTTTTTTAGTTTCAAAAATTGATTTTTTATTACCTGAAATTTTAATTTTATTTCCACGATATTGAATTTTGACTTGATTAATCTGCTCTATAAGAGATAAATTTCTATCATTAATTCCAAATAAGTTACTTAAAATCGTATTATCATCTAATTCCAATTCTAAATTCTCTTTTTTATTTACTATATCTGACATTCAAGAGCAAAATTAGTTGAGTTTATAATCTTAACATTCATAATTTGATTTAGTAAATCTTTTTTGGAATTAACAAATGTACTTTGATTATAAATTGTACGGCCTATAAATTGATCTTTGTGTCTTCCATTTTTTTCAAATAATACTTCCATACCTTTATTAACGAATGACTTATTAAAACTTATTTGTTGTTGTGTAAGTAAAGATTGCAATGCACTTAAACGTGCTTTTTTATCTAATATATTAATATTATCTTTATTTTGGGCAGGTGTCCCTGGTCTAGGACTATAAATAAATGAATATGCAATAACAAAATTAACTTTTTCAATAAATTTCATTGTATCTTCAAAATCTTTGTCTGTTTCTTCTGGAAAGCCAACAATGAAATCTGATGAAAGAGCAATATCTGGACGGACATTTCTTATTTTTTCTACAATTTTTAAATAATCATCAACTGTATGTTTTCTGTTCATTTTTTTTAAAATTTTATCTGAACCAGATTGAATAGGTAAATGAAGGAATGGCATTAGTTTTGAATTGTTGGCATGAGCATTGATTAGAGAATCTTTCATATCAATAGGATGCGATGTCATATATCTAATCCTCTTAATTTCTTCGATTTCACCAATTTTATTTATCAAATAAGCTAGATCTTTTGATTTCCCATCATTAGCTATTCCGTGATAAGCATTAACATTTTGTCCTAGTAAAATTATTTCTTTAATCCCGTTTGAAGCATATTTCTTTGTCTCTTCTATAATATCATCAACTGGTCTGGAGAATTCTGGCCCTCTTGTGTATGGAACAACGCAGAAAGAACAAAATTTATCGCATCCTTCTTGAATAGATAAAAATTCAGATGATAAATTAGAAGAATTGAAAATTAAGTTTTTAAATTTTTCATTTTGTAAAAATTCACTATTTTCTACTTCATCTACTTTATCAATCATATCAGGTAATTTATGATAAGATTGAGGTCCTACAACATAATCAACAGTTGGAGATCTTTTTTTAATTTCAAGACCTTCTGCTTGAGCTACACAACCGGCAACTACTAATTTCATATTTTGTTTTTTGTCTTTGATTTTTTTTACTCTGCCAATATCAGAGTAGACTTTCTCAACTGCCTTTTCTCTAATATGACAAGTGTTCAAAACAGTTAAATCTGACTTTGAAATATCGTCAGTTACTTTATACCCTTTATTTAAAAATAAATCTTTAATACGATTACTATCATATACATTCATCTGACAACCATAGGATTTTATATAAATGTACTTATCACTCATAATTTATTTTTTTTATAAAGCATTTAGCATGAATATTTTTATCATTATATCTATAATAATTATGTCTAAAATTTAAAAAAACAAAGTTGTTTTTTTTATAAAAACTTATGGCATCTAAATTATCTTCAGCAACTTCAATGAAAATCTTTGAAAATTTAATTATATTTGTTTCAACATAATTTAATAATTTTGTTGCAATTTGTTTTCTTCTTTGGTCTTTTGATACAAATAAAATGTATAATTCTAAGTCATAATCTTTATTATTTTTAATTACATCACCAATTAAAAGTCCTACTAAGTTATTAGCTTTAAAATATCCAATAGAGTAATTATTGTCTTTGTTAAATTGACTTTCAATATTTTTTAGATTCCATCCTATCTTTTTAAAATAACTATATTCATCACTATTATCATCCATGAACTTAATGATTGAAGATAGCTTCTCTTTATTTATTACACTAATAATGTTCAATTTAGTAGTTGATTATTTGATATATAAATTGGATTAATGAAAATATTTTTTTTAAAGGTTAAATTATTGTAATTTTTGTAAAATTCTTCAAAAAAAGAAAATTGAATTTGTTCTAATTTATTATTTTTATTAATTTCAGTCTTATTAAATAGAATAAACTCAATATGTTTTGGAATTGAACATTTATTATTTTCTATTTTATTATATTCCATTACGTTATTTTTATTTTTATAACATAAAAATTCCTGATTGTTCGATGATGTTATAAAAACTCCTATATTGTTTTTAGATGAATTTTTTGAATTAAAATTTAAAATGTCCTCAATTGATAGTGGATAGTAAGGTATTTTACGAGATATCATTAAGCCTGATATAAATGCTGAACCAACTCTTAAACTTGTATACGATCCAGGGCCAATTGTAGTAGAAATTTTTTTAAGATTTTGAGTTAAATTTAAACGTTTATCTATTTCTATATATGATTGTATTATATTATCACTCAACCTATCAGATTCATTTTGAATAATTTTCTCTTTTAATATTACTTTGTTGTCATCAATTACACAAAACTCTGGTATTGGTGATATAACATCTAAAAATAATAACATATGAAATTACATAACTACATTCTATTACTATTTTTAAAAAGTATTTCTTTATCTTTTTTATTAGTAACTGGAACTTTTGCAAATGAAGTAAAAAATTCAGCTACTGTATTTATGTATCATAAATTTGGAGTTTCAAAATATCCTTCAACAAGTGTTACAATTGATCAACTTAACAGTCACATTGAAGAACTTACTAAAGAAAAATATACAATTAAATCATTAGATTTTATCATTGATACGATTCTTAATGACGGAGATCTTCCAGAAAATACTATTGGTATAAGCGTGGATGATGCTGATAAGTCTTTTCTAGAAGTTGGATGGCCTTTATTTAAAAAAAATAATATTCCCGTAACCTTATTTGTAACAACAGGAACAATTTCAAATAATGAAAAATATATTAATTGGGATCAAATAAGAAAACTTAAAGAAGAAGGTGTAATTATTGGTGCACACTCGCATACACATGCTCACATGCCAGATATTAGTATTGAAGAAGTAAGAAATGAAATAGAAACATCTAATAAAATTTTTCTAGAGGAACTCGGTGAAATACCAACTTTATTTGCGTTTCCTTATGGTGAGACAACAGATGAAATAATTGAATTAGTCAAAGAATTTAAATTTAAAGTTGCGTTTGGTCAGCATTCCGGAATAATTAATGAAACTTCTAATATGTATTATCTACCAAGATTTTCATTAAATGAAAGATATGGTGAAATAGATAGAGTAAAATTTGCTGCTTCATCAAAAGGATTGGGGGTTTATGATTTTATACCTCAAAATCCAACTATTAAACAAAACCCACCATTCATAGGTTTCTCTCTTCTAGATGATAAAAAAGTTAAATCTCTAGATTGTTTTATATTTGATAGCAAAGGTCAGGTTGATAGAGAAATTTATAAATTTAACGAAAGAATTGAAATTAGACTTTCAAGAGAATTGTCCCCTGGAAGATCTAGAATGAATTGTACTGTTAAAGATGGTGAAGGAAATTGGAGATGGTTTGGTCACCAATTTTATTTTTAACTAATAAGTGATAGTTTTTTGGTCAAAGACACTAAAGTTATTTGTTTTAATAACTTGTCTTATTGTTTTAATATAATTTTCATCTTCTGCATAAGTACTTAGTTTATTAACAAGTAAGTTAACGTTTGAAAAATTATTTCGTTCTCTCATTATATTTCGGATATCACGAAAATCTTCATAGGCATTATGAGAATTAATGTTATCGAAATACGATTCAACACTGTTACTATATGAACTGAATGCTTTAATTAGATGTGTTTCACCATTTTCTCTTTCAAGTGGGATAACACCTTTAGAATTATCATATGTATACTCACCAAAAAGTGCATTATATTCTTTTGCAAATCTAGACTTACCCCAACCACTTTCGATTGCTGCTTGGGCTAATGCTATTGAATTTGGTATTATATCAACATTTGACAATATCTCATCAACCAGGTCTAATTTATGTTTGTTATGATGTTTAATGTTATATTTTTTAGCAATTTCATTAAGTTTTTTTATTTCTTTATTGTTTAGAGTTCTAAAGGTTTCTAACTTACCCTTAAGTTCGCTAACGAAGCTTCTAATCATCAAAATATTTTGATTTTCATTAATAATTATCGGTAAAACCGTTTTTACAAATTCTTTTTTATTTGAGTCAAGGTAATCAAAATCTTTATCTGATAATGTTACCTGCATACTAGGATTAATTTGCTCTTCAATCTTTGATGTGATTATAGGATTAATAGGCTTTATTCTTACTTTAACAATTAATTTTTCATTCACTATTTCTGTAATAGGAGGGCCTTTAAGTGTAATTTCTTTTTCGGATGGTGTAATTTCTTTTTCAGAATATAATTTATTTATTTGATTTGCAGTTTGAATGGTTTTCTTAGCATCAACTGCATTAAACTCTACATAACCAACAAAACCATTGCTTATAAAAATTAATCCAAGAAGTAATAAAGGAAAGCAAAAAAAATTATACAGTCTATCCATCAATAGGCCTTACTTCTTGTACCTCTGGAACATAGTGTTTTAACATATTTTCAATACCCATTTTTAATGTAGCAGTTGAACTTGGACAGCCAGAACAAGCACCTTGCATGTGAAGATATACAACACCATCTTTAAAACTATCATAGATAATATCACCACCATCCATAGCAACAGCTGGTCTTACTCGTGTATCCAGTAATTCTTTAATTTGTTTTACAATATCGGTATCGTTTTCATCAATCTCTAAAGATTTATCATGACCTTTTTTACTATTATTAATTGTTGTATCGCCAGAGTTATAATGATCCATTATTGAACCTAAGATCAATGGTTTCATAACTTGCCAATCTAAAGATTGATTTTTAGTAATAGTAATAAAATCACTTCCAAAAAAAACTCCTTCAACTCCCTCGACATCAAATAAACGTTTTGCAAATGGTGAGTCAGCTGCTTCACCAATATTTTGGAAAAAGGCCGTTCCATCATCCATGACAACCTTACCAGGTAGAAATTTTAATGTTTGTGGATTTGGAGTTTGTTCAGTTTGTATAAACATATGCATTATATATAGTTATTAATATGTCTTTAGTATGAATTTTCTAAAAAAAAATTTAAAATTTGGGGAATTTTTAGGATAAAAAACCAATAATTTCTTTAGTTTTTTGCAAAACAGGTTCTGCTACTGCTATAGCGTTCTTTTTGCCCTGATTTAAAATAGAATCGATATAAGAAACATCACTCATAAGTTTATTCATCTCACTCGTAATTGGCTCTAATTTAGATACGGATAAATCTGCCAAATCTTTTTTAAAGATGGAGAATTCTTTTCCAGCATAATCTTTAATAACACTTTCAATAGATGTGTCTTGCAAAGAAGCAAATATCGATATTAAATTTTCTGCCTCAGGTCTTTTTTCTAAACCAATTTTATCTTGTGGTAATGGTTCAGGATCTGTTTTGGCTTTTTTAATTTTTTGTGTAATATTTTCTGCTGTATCGGTTAACATTATTCTCGAATAATCAGATGGATCTGATTTACTCATTTTTTTTGACCCATCACGTAGACTCATCACTCTTGTAGCCTCACCTAAAATTAATGGTTCAGGAATAGGAAAAAAGTCTATCTTAAAATCATTATTAAATTTTTGTGCGATATCTCTTGTTAATTCAAGGTGCTGTTTTTGATCATCACCAACTGGTACATGAGTGGCTAAATAAATTAATATATCTGCGGCCATTAACGTTGGATAAGAAAATAAACCTACAGAAACATTTTCACTATTTTTACCAGCCTTATCTTTAAATTGGGTCATCCGGTTTAACCATCCCATTCGAGCAACACAATTGAATAACCATCCAAGCTGTGCATGTTGAGGTACTTGTGATTGAACAAAAATATTATTTTGGTTTGGATCAATCCCTGATGCAATAAAGGCAGCTGTTACTTCTCTTGTTTTATTAGCTAAAACTTTTGGATCTTGCCAAACAGTAATGGCATGTAAATCAACAACACAAAAAAAACATTCGTATTCTTTTTGAAGAGTAACAAAATTTTTGATGGCACCAAGATAATTTCCTAAATGCAAATCACCGGATGGTTGGACGCCGGATAAAATTCTTTTTGTTGGTTTTTCCATATTATTTTTTTAAATATTCTTTTAACTGATTTACCGATAGGACTTTTAACACAATTACTAATCCAAAATAAATAATTATAGCTAAAAAGATCATCAGAAGTAAAAGTGATGAATTTAATAACACTGAATTTCCACTAATATTCGTAAAGAATAGTCCATTTAATACGTAGATTCCTACAAATAATAGAAATGAACTTAGTAAAATTTTGATAGAATTCCTTACTAATAGATCATCAAATTTCATATGATTTCTAATAGCTAAAAAGAAATAGAGTAATAATGCATTTACCCATGCACTAATTGCTGTTGCAACAGCAATTCCCATTTCTCTCATTGATCCAATTAAAAGTAGCGATAAGACAACGTTAGTAATGACACTGACAATGGATATGTATAGTGGTGTTTTAGTATCTTCTCTTGCAAAGAAACAAGAAACTAAAACTTTAATTATAATGTAAGCAGGTAAACCTAAAGCAAAGTAACTTAATACTTTAGCAGTATAAAAAGTATCTTCTGCTACAAAGGCACCTCTTTCAAATAAAATTTGGATAATGGGTTCAGCTAAAATAAATAATCCAATGGTTGATGGTAAAGAAATTAATAACGAAAATTCAATAGATCTATTTTGAATATTATTTGTTGTTTCTTGATCTGATTGTTTAATAGCTTTTGATAAACTTGGTAAAAGGACAATACCAAGTGCTATTCCAAATATCGCAAGTGGTAATTGGTTTAGACGATCCGCGTAATAAATATGACTGATAGCACCAACGGGTAAAAAAGAAGCGATGATAGTTCCAATGACAATATTTAATTGAATAACACCTGAGCCAACAACACCTGGTAAAAATAATTTGAAAAACTTTTTTAGTTTTTCATTTAAAACTGGAAGGATAATACGTGGTCGATAAAAATTTAAAACCGCTCTGTATAAATATAAAAATTGTAAAACTCCTCCTATTAATACACCATACGATAATGCGTGACCTGCAGTAGTTACAAAAGGTGTTAAAAAGAATAATGACAGAATAAAACTTATATTCAAAATCGCAGGAGCAAATGCACCAGCAGCGAAACGTTCATGAACGTTATTAATTGAAGCAAAGTGAGCAGCTAAAGAAATAAAAATAATATAGGGGAAAATTATTTTTCCAAAATGCACAGCCAGTTCATAGGCCTCTTTATTATCAGTGAATCCAGGTGCCAAAACTTGAATAATATAAGGCATTCCAAAGAAAAAAATGATTGTTAAAACTACCGTAGCAATTAGTAACATTGAGGTCGTGTTTTCAACAAAGTCAGAAGCCTCACGTTCATCTTTTGGATTAAGAACAACACCTGAGAAAACAGGGATTAATGCAGCGCTATATGCTCCTTCTGCTAGGACACGGCGAAAGAAATTAGGAATACGAAATGCTACGAAGAATGCGTCAGCAATTACTGTCGATCCAAGATATCTTGCTATTAATATGTCTCGAATAAAACCTAATACTCGACTTAAAAATGTATAGAAGCTGACAGTAAAGAATGATCTAAAAAGACTCTTCATATGGTGGTTTTATAGTTTGGTAAGTGATTTGTATAAGTGAAATTTATGGCTTAATTACGAGCCAAAACAATATCCTGCTGATCTCACGGTTCTTATAAAATCTTCTTTTACGTCATTATTAATGGCCTTTCGCAGTCTTCTTATATGAACATCAACTGTTCGAGGTTCTACATAGGCATCATTTTTCCAAACATGATTTAGCAATTGTTCACGGCTAAAGACACGACCAATATTTTCCATGAAGAAAGCTAATAAATTAAATTCTGTTGGACCAAGATGAAGAGTTTCTCCATCTCGTGATGCCGAGTGAGATACAAGATCAATTACTATTCCTTTATAAGTTAAAACTTCATCTACAAACATTGGTCTAATTCGTCGAAGAACAGCTTTTACTCTTGCCACTAATTCGTTAACCGAAAAAGGTTTTGTTATGTAATCATCAGCTCCAGTTTCTAAGCCGCGAAGTTTATCTTCTTCTTCACCTTTTGCTGTTAACATTATGATAGGAATATTCTTATGTTCTTTATTTTTTCTAATTCTTCTACAAAGTTCAATTCCGGATAGTTTAGGTAACATCCAATCAAGAATAATTATGTCAGGTGGTTTATATAATATTTTTTCTAAAGCAGTTTCACCGTCCGTTGCAGTATCTATTTTATATCCTTCTTTGTTAAAATTAAATTTAAGAAGATCTAGTAATGCTTCTTCATCTTCGACGATAAGCATTTTTAATTTCATGAATCTTTACTATTAAATTTTTGTTACAATTCTATTACAATTTATTTTTTCTTTGGAAGAATTGCTTCCCACGTTGGATCCGAACTACCATCAAATAGTGGTTCACCTGAAACTGCATAATAAATATCTTCGGCAATATTTTGAACATAATCACCCATACGCTCTAAATTCTTGACCATATATAAAAGACTTGTACATGCTGTAATTCTTTTTGGTTCTTCCATCATATAGGTTAATAGTTGTCTTAATATTCCAAGATATTCTTCATCAATTTCTCTATCCATTAACCATACTTTTTTTGCGTCTTCATCTGAAAATTCTAAAAAAGCTTTTATAACTTCACTAATCATAATATTAACTTTCTCGCCCATATTAATAATATCTCTCGAAGGTTTTTCTGGTAAAACTATTTCTGCTACTGCAACTCTTTTTGCAATATTTGTTGCATGATCTCCTATTCTTTCTAAATCTTTATTAATTTTAATTGCCGAAAAGATTGTTCGTAAATCTGAAGCCATAGGTTGTCTCTTTCCTAAGATTTCAATTAAACTTTGATCCAGGTCATTATACATTTTATCAATCACATTATCGTTTTCTATAATTTTTTCTGCAAACTCTGTATCTTTATTCTTTAAACACTGTAGTGAATCTTTAAGTTGTTTTTCAACTAAGCTGCCCATATCAACAATACTGTTTTTGATATCTTTTATTTCCTCATCATATGATTTTACAATATGTCCTTCTTGTTTCATTATCCAAATCTCCCTGTAATGTAATCCTGTGTTTTTGTATTATCGGGATTTGTAAAAATTTTATTTGTTTCCCCCGATTCTATTAATTCTCCTAAATGAAAGAAACATGTTTTCTGGGAAACTCTTGCTGCTTGTTGCATAGAATGAGTTACTATAATAATTGTATAGTTTAATCTTAATTCATCAATTAATTCTTCTATAATAGCAGTTGCTATTGGATCTAAAGCAGAGCAAGGTTCATCCATTAGGATTATTTCAGGATTAACAGCAATTGCTCTTGCAATACATAATCTTTGTTGTTGACCCCCTGATAAACTTGTTCCTGGTTCGTTTAATCTATCTTTAACTTCATTATATAAACCAGCTTTTTTTAATGATGTTATAACTATATTTTCTAGGTCAGATTTTGTATCTGCTAATCCGTGAATACTAGGTCCATAAGCTACATTATCAAATATTGATTTAGGAAAAGGATTTGGTTTCTGAAAAACCATTCCAATTTTTGATCTGAGGCTTACCACATCAGTAGAGGAACTTATAATCTCTTCATTATCAACTTTAATCGATCCAGTTACTTTACAAATTTCAATGAGATCATTCATTCGATTGATACATCTAAGAAATGTTGATTTACCACAACCAGATGGACCTATTAAAGCTGTTACTTCTTTTTCTTTAATGTCCATTGAGATCTTATTTAATGCCTGCTTTTCAGAATAAAAAACATCAACGTCTTTCGCTGAAATCTTAGTATTGTTATTTTCTACCATTTCTTTTCAAATCTATTTCGTAAATATACAGCAAGAGCATTCATCATAAATAAAAATAATAATATAATCATAATCGCTGCTGCTGACTTTTCTTGAAAGCCTCGTTCAGCACTTTCTACCCATAAAAAAATTTGAACAGGTAAAGAGGCTGACGGTTCTGTTATTCCTGTTGGTATATTGGGAATGAAGGCTACCATACCAATCATAATTAACGGAGCTGTTTCTCCTAATGCCTGCGCTAAACCTATAATCGTTCCTGTTAATGTTCCGGGTAAAGCAAGTGGAACGACATGATGAAAAACTGCTTGAGACTTCGTTGCACCTATTGCTAAAGCACCTTCTTTAATTGAAGGTGGCACAGCTTTTAATGAAGCTCTGCAGGCGATTATTATGGTAGGTAGTGTCATCAATGCTAGGACTGTCCCTCCAACAAGAGGTGTGCTTCTTGGAAAACCAAACACATTTAATAATACTCCTAAACCCAGGAGACCAAATACGATAGACGGAACAGCAGCCAAATTTGAAATATTAACTTCAATTAATTCTGTTAATTTATTTTTTGGAGCAAACTCTTCTAAATAAACTGAGGCACCAATTGCTATGGGAAATGATAAAATAAATACAACAAATAGTGTGAGTAAAGATCCCATAAAAGATCCAGCGATTCCTGCAATTTCAGGGTGTCTTGAGTCTGCTCTAGTAAAAAAGAAATTATTAAATTCTTTTTGAATTCTATCTTCTTCAACTAATTGATCTATGAAAGATAATTGGATGTCATTTAACTTTCTTCTATCTTCAGGCACATCTCTTCTTGAATTACCTTTTAACATTTGATCAACATTACTGTGTGCTGTTACCCATAATTTTTGAGTCGAGTTTAGAACAGAAGGATTATCTATGTAATAATTTTTTATTTCTTTATCGATATTAGTTGAAAATAATTTTTTAATTAATTTAGCATCAGACTTACTCAAATTTTCAAAAACATTATTTAAAGCGTTCTTTTTAACTTTAAAAAATTTACCTTTTTCAATTTCCTGATCTGTTGAATCAGGAGTTAATTTTAGAACCTCTTGATCATAATTTATTTCCAAAAGTATGGTTGTTTTTTGAAAGGCACTAAAACCTCTTGAAAATATCGAGTATAATAAAAAAACAAGCACTGCTAATGCTAAGCACATTGCTATAAAACCATAATATTTAAAACGTAAATCTTGAGCACTTCTTTTTTTACGAAGTGCAATTATTCTTTCTTGTGCAACAATACTATTCATAGCGTTCCCTGTATTTTTTTACGATACGTAATGCTAATACATTAAGACTTAATGTGATTACAAATAATACTAATCCTAAAGCAAATGCTGATAAAGTCCTTGGATTATCAAATTCTTGATCACCAATTAAAGCAACAACTATTTGAACAGTAACAGTTGTTACATTTTCAAAAGGGTTAGCAGTTAAATTAGCTGCTGTTCCAGCGGCAACTACAACAATCATTGTTTCTCCAATAGCTCTTGAAATTGCAAGTAAGAAAGCTCCTACAATTCCAGGGAGTGCTGCAGGTAAAATTACTTTTTTAATTGTTTCCGCTTTGTTAGCACCAATACCAAGAGATCCTTCTCTTAAACTTTGTGGAACTGAATTTATTACATCGTCAGATAAAGAGGAAATAAAAGGAATTATCATTACACCCATAACTAAACCAGCTGCTAAAGCACTAGTTGGAGAAGCATCTATACCTATCGATTGACCAAAAGATTTTACAAAAGGTGCTACTGTCACAAAAGCAAAAAAACCATAAACGATTGTTGGTATTCCTGCTAAAATTTCAAGTAATGGTTTGACTGTTTTTCTTACTTTTTGAGAAGCATATTCTGATAAATAAATTGCGGTAAACAAACCAATAGGTGCTGCAACACACATAGCAACAATCATTACTAAAAAAGTTCCTGCAAATATAGGAACTGCACCAAAAGATCCCTCAGCTGCAGCCTGACCTTCTCTGATTGGGATAAAGGGATACCATTCTGTACTAAATAAAAATTCGAATAAAGATACTTGAGAGAAAAAACGAAAACTTTCAAAAATTAATGAAAATATTATTCCAATTGTTGTTAAGACAGCGATTGAAGAACAAAAGATGAGTAGATATTTTATATATTTCTCAATTGTATCCTGTGCATTAAACTGAATATTTATTTTTCTAACAGCATACAAAGAACCAAGGACCATAATTATTATAATTGATATGTAGAATGAAATCTGGCTAGTTAATTTTAATGATTTGTATTGCGCTGCAGCATTAATTATTTCTTGTGATTTACCATCACTGAAATCAATATTATTTGCTACATTTCTAATTTCCGCTAAGAGAAGCCCATAATCATATGCAGCACCCTCTACGTATTCAAAACTATTTAAAATTAGATTTTGAATTATTTGTTCTTCAAAAATTGCCCAAGAGAAATAGACTATTAATGCAGGTAATAAGCACCAACTTAAGACATATTGTGCATGATAATTATATTGTGATTTAGGTTTAAGGTTTGTCGAATATACAAGTTTTTTAATGCGTGATTTTCCAAAAATATAAGAAGAATAAATTCCTATTAGTATTAGGACGATTGACCAAAAAAACACGGTTATTTGTAATTAAAAAAAAGGGAGATTCGTATCCCCCTTTTTCGTATTTTAAAAAATATTATTTATAATTTTTCTGATTGTTAACTGCATCTAAAACAGTTTCTCTATCAGAAGGACTAAGCTCTACAAGACCTGCTTCCAAAAGATAATCTTCAGTTGCTTCTTCGCTAACAAACTCATTAACATATTCCATAATTCCTGGAATTACGCCTATATGTGCTTTTTTAATATAAAAAAATAATGGTCTTGCTATTGGATATGAATAGTCTTGAATACCTTCCATCGAAATTTCTACACCGTCTATTTTAGAGGCTTTAACTTTGTCAGTATTATTGGATAAAAAACTATAACCAAATATTCCAAAAGCACCTTTCTCCTTTGAAATATGCTCAACATAAAGTTCGTCTTTTTCACCACCTTCAATTACATGTCCATCTTCACGATATTTTTTACAATCCCCATCTGCGACTAACATTTCTTTAACACAGCCCTTTTTCATTACTAGTGAATCGAAAGCATCTCTTGTTCCTGAAGTTGGTGGTGGTGCCATGATTGAAATTTCTACATTGGGTAAACTAGCATCTATGTCCGACCAAGTTTTTGGTGCATTCTTATTGTCTTTTGCCATTGCTTGCCAAATCTGTTCTTTGGTCAGATTAATATCTCCGTAATCATAATCTGCTGAATATGCAAACGCTATACCATCATTTCCTACTCTTACTTCAATTATATCTGTAACACCATTTTCTTTACACAACTGAAATTCTTTATCTTTTTGTGCTCTTGATGAATTAGTTATGTCAGGATGTTCTACTCCTATACCTGCACAAAATAATTTATGACCTCCACCAGAACCAGTTGATTCAATTACTGGCGCCTTCATTCCCTCAGAAGCTAACTTCTCAGCTACTAAAGTAGCAAATGGATATACAGTTGATGAACCAACTATAGAAATATAGTCTCTTGCAATTAAACTCGTTGAGCTTAAAAAAAGACAAGTTGATAAGAAACAGATTATTTTTTTCATAATTATCCTCTAATTTTTTAATTAAAAAAATAGATACAAATACTTTATTACAATTTTATTACATTTTAATTAATAATTGGTAACGCTACAGAAAAGGTTGAGCCTTTATCAATCTGACTCTCTATTTTCATTTTACCATTGTGCTTATTGGTAATATGTTTCACTATTGAAAGGCCTAAGCCGGTTCCACCTTGATTTCTAGACCGGTTTTTATCTACCCTGTAAAAACGCTCAGTCAATCTTGATAGGTGTTCCTCTGAAATACCTTCTCCAAAATCTCGAAAATGAATTTCACAATAATTAATATTTTGCTCCAATCTTTCTTTTAATTCAATTTCAATTTTTGAATTTTCTTTACTATATTTTATTGCGTTATCTGTTAAATTTATAAAAACCTGAATAAGGGCATCTTTATTACCTAACACATCATCTTTTGATAAATAATTATTAATTTTAACTTCTATATTTTTATCATTAATTTTATTTTGTAAATTGTCTAATACACCTTCAATGAGATTAATGATGTTAATTTGTTCAAAATTCATTTGTATTTCATCTGATTCATATTTACTTAAAAGTAATAGATCTTCTACTAATCTAGTCATACGCCAAGCCTGATCTTCCATAGTATCTAAGAATTTACCAACAAAATTATCTAGCTTATTTTCAGAAGATGAATTTACGGAATTCTTTATAGTTTCGATATATCCTACTATAGATGACAATGGCGTTCTTAATTCATGACTAACGTTAGCTACAAAGTCAGTTCTCATTTGTTCATAATTTTTTAAAGTACTCTGATCAGTTAAAGATATGATAAGCTCACTGTAATCATTATCAAAAAAAGTTAAATCTCCTATAAAATACAAGTCTGTAAAATTGCTTGGAGAAAACTCAAGTTTAGAGTCTTTTTTATTCGAAAAAGATTCTTCAATAAATTTATTCAACTCAGATGAGCGAATGACATTGTTAATATCTATTTTTTCTTCAATAAATAGAAATTTCTGTTTGGCTACATTGTTATAGAAAGTAATTTGTTTGTTAATATCAATTGCTATAATTATAATTGGGATTTTATTTAGACTTTGACTTAAGTTTTTTTTCATATTTTTTTAGTTTAGGCCAATCATTATCACTTAAAATATAGCCTACGCAATTTCGCGAACCACACTTACAAATGTGATCCACAAAATCTGTATCAAAAGGATAACCATAGTTATAAAAAAGTTCGGCACCTTTTTTTATTCGTTTAATGGAAGAAATCCAAATTTCATTATCTATGATGTCTACTTCACAATTAGGATTACATGAGTGATTAATAAATTTTGCAAAATTATAATCAACATCACCGTCGATGTCGTATCGCTTGTTTAGTTCAAAAACATAGACCATTCCGTTATTTTTATCTTTTTTTGCTTTACGGATTTGTTTATCTGCTCTTTTGTCACCCTCTCTTTTAGTAACTTTATCACCAATATATTGGATTACTTTCTGGCCTTTTTTAATATTAGTTTTTGCAAATAATCCGGAGCCGTGAAGGGGTGATTTTTTTTTAAACCAAATTTTCTGCGTCATACTGTTATTTTTTTACAATACACACATATAATAATAAATTGTATTATAAAATGATACTTTTATGTATAAGAGCAATTCTTTAATTAATGAAATTTGAAATAAATAAAAAATTTTACCGCACAATTTGGATTTCGGATACCCATCTAGGAACTAGTGGCTGTAAAAGCAACATGCTTTTAGAATTCTTAGAGGAAACAGATTCAGAATATTTATTTTTAGTAGGCGACATTGTAGATGGATGGCGCATGCGTAAGAAAATGTATTGGCCTCAAGAACATAATGATGTGGTTCAAAAAGTTTTAAAAAAAGCGAAAAATGGAACTAAGGTAGTGCTTATCCCAGGAAATCATGATGAAGTATTAAAAGATTTTACAAATTTTTCCTTTGGAGAAATTTCAATCAAAAACGAAGATACTCATCAATTAGCTGATGGAAGAAAAGTACTGATTTCACACGGAGATGAGTTTGATGCTGTGATCATTAATGCAAGATGGTTAGCCAAAGTGGGATCAGCACTTTATGAATATTTACTAAAGTTAAATAATGTATTCAATTTTATTCGACGAAAAATGGGTTTATCTTACTGGTCACTGTCTCAATATTTAAAAAAGAAAACAAAGCATGCAACGAACTTTATTAGTAATTTTGAGTTTGCTGTATCTGATAGGGCAAGAAGAGAAAATGCCGATGTAGTTGTGTGCGGGCATATACATAGACCAGAAATAAAAGAATTAAATGGTGTTCTCTATTGTAATGATGGTGACTGGATTGAAAGTTGTACAGCACTTGTTGAAGATGAAATTGGAAATTTATCAATTCTTAATTGGCCTGAAGAAAGAGAAAAATTAAAATTAATTTCTTTAGAAGAAAGACGAAAAATAAAAGAGGATGCAGCCTAAAAAAATCGCATTAATTAGTGATGCGTGGGTTCCTCAGGTAAATGGCGTAGTTACGACATTTCAAAGCGTTATACCTCTCCTAGAAAAAAAAGGTTTTGAAATTAAAATATTACATCCTGAGATGTTTAATAATTTTAGTTATCCTTGGTACAAAGAAATAAAAATTTCTTACAATACTAAAAAAGTTACGGAAAAATTTTTTAAAGAATTTAATCCAGATATTGTTCATATAATGACTGAAGGTCCAGTAGGTTTTGCTGGTCGTAAGTACTGCCTTAAAAATAAACTACGATACACTTCTTCTTTTCATACTCGTTTTCCTGATTATATTAAACAGAGAGCTTATATTCCTAAAAGTTTAACATATTCAATATTAAGAAAACTTCATGATAATTCTTTAAATGTACTTGTTCCATCGCTTTCCATGGTCAAAGAATTAGAGCGGTATAATTTCAAAAATTTAAAAGTATGGAATAGAGGAGTTGATACTGAATTATTCAACCCAAATAAAAGAAATAGAAATGATAATGACATTCAACTGACCTATGTTGGAAGAGTTGCTATTGAAAAAAATATTGAAGAATTTTTAAAACTAAAAGGAAATTATAATAAAAAAGTTGTAGGTGATGGTCCTGAATTACAAAAATATATAAATAAGTATCCTGAAGTAAATTTTGTTGGGTTGAAACGAGGTAATGAACTTGCAGAATATTATGCGAATGCTGATGTATTTGTTTTCCCATCTAAAACGGATACTTTAGGGAATGTAATACTTGAAGCTCTTGCTTGTGGAACACCAATTGCTGCATTTCCTGTTACTGGACCAAAAGATATTCTAAAAGATTCTAAAATAAATACACTTGATGACAAACTAGGTAATTCTGTTGAAAAAGCTCTTAAAGTGAATAGAAATGATTGTCGTGAATTTGCTATGAAATTTACGTGGGAAGATTGTGCAAATGAATTTTTAGATTCACAAATTGATTCTAAAAATTAATAACTTTTTTAAACAAATAAATAGACGTACCCAAAAAGAAAAAGAGGTAGTTGTAATCCAAAGTTTGTTAATAGCGCTTTATCTCTTGTCATATAACCAACCACTGACCAACCAACTGCACCTGTTCCATGTATAATAATATTATATGGATACGCATTTAAATTAGTTAGTAGTATTCCAGACAAGATTAAAAAGGTACTAAACCACTTAATTCTATTAATTGATATATCTGTCATAAAACTCCTATTTTGTGAAAATTTCATTAATATATGTAACCTAAAGATAAAGATATTAATCAAATTGTAACGAATTTTTAACATTTCTTTATTTTTTTTTGAAAAGTTCTATAAGCACGCCATGTTTGGACTAAAAAGTGCATCTTTATTTGGTGATACCAAGAAACTTGAGAGAGAAATTGATGAGTTTGTCGATATTGTCTCTGAAGTAGGTTTGGTGTTTAAATCGATAGTTCCAACTTATCTCAATCATTCTGCCAATGGTAAATTTGAGGAAATGGTTGAAAAAGTAAAAGAAATGGAAAGTAAGGCTGACAAAATTACGAAAGATGTTGAGCATACTCTTTATGAAGAAACACTAATCCCAGATGCAAGAAGTGATGTGTTACGACTTCTAGAACACATCGACGAATTAATTGGAATGTACCAAGGGAATTGTTATCACTTCTCTATTCAAAAACCTAATTTTCCAAAAGAGTTTCACCAAGATTTAATTGAGTTAACAGAGACTGTTGTAAATTGTGTTGAATCATTATGTTTAACTGTAAGATCATTTTTTAGAGATATTAAATCTGTTAGAGATAATGCACATAAAGTTACATTTTATGAAAAAGAATCTGATATAAAATTTAGTTCTCTTGCAAGAAGAATTTTTGATTCTGAATTACCTCTAGATCAAAAAATGCATCTTCGATATTTTGTAGAGAAGATTGATCGTATTTGTGATCAAGCAGAAGACATAGCTGACGAGGTTCAAATTTACGCTATTAAACGTTCCGTTTAATTTTCAATGGAAATTACAATTCTAATTTTTTTATTTGGTGGTCTTTTTTTAGGTTGGTCACTTGGCGCCAATGATGCAGCAAATGTTTTTGGAACTGCAGTTGGAACACGTATGGTTAGTTTCACAAGTGCAGCAATAATTTGTAGTGTCTTTGTTATTCTAGGTGCAATAATTAGCGGAGCAGGTACAACTGAAACTTTAGGTAAGTTAGGTGCTATTAATGCATTGCCTGGTGCTTTTGCAGCATGTGTGGCTGCGGGAATATCTGTTTATTTAATGACCAAAGTTGGCTTGCCTGTTTCAACAACGCAAGCGATTGTTGGAGCAATTGTTGGTTGGAATTTATACACGGGATCTTCAACTAATCTTCAAGTTTTAATTACTATTTTAGGAACATGGATACTCTGTCCTATCATTGCAGGAGTTATTGCAATGGGTTTATTTACTTTTACAAAAAGAGTTATACTCAATAGAAAGTTACATATTCTCAGACTTGATGCGTATACAAGAACAGCTTTACTTTTAGCAGGTGCTTTTGGTGCTTATAGTTTAGGTGCAAACAATATTGCTAATGTAATGGGTGTCTTCGTACCTATATCACCGTTTACTGATGTTACTATTGGAAATTTATTTGTCTTTTCCTCAAAAGAACAACTATTTCTGCTAGGTGGTTTAGCTATAGCTGTTGGTGTTTTTACTTACTCGAAAAGAGTTATGTTTACCGTGGGTAATGATCTCTTAAAAATGACACCAGTGGCAGCATTTATTGTTGTTATATCGCATTCTATTGTTTTATTTTTATTTGCATCCCAGGGTATAAGTGCTTTTTTACAATCTATAAATCTTCCCTCTATACCTTTGGTACCAGTATCAAGTTCCCAAGCTGTCGTTGGCGGCGTAATTGGAATTGGTCTTTTAAAAGGAGGAAAAGAAGTTCAATGGTCAATTGCGGGTAGAATTTCTTTGGGTTGGATGACGCTACCTATAATTGCAGCTTTAATTTCTTTAATTGTTTTATTTATTCTAGAAAATATTTTTAATTTAACGGTCTCTTTTTAATTAACTGCTCGATAAGAAAAAATAAATTCTTCTTGGATTTTTGACTCGATAGCTCCTTTTCTTCTTGATCGTACTAGATCAATAGCTTCTTGTTTTTCATAATTAAATTCAACAAGTAAAATCGCGGCTATAGTGCCAGCTCTTCCTTTTCCTCCACGGCAATGTAAAACTATATTTTTACCATCTATCAATTCGTTCTTTAATAAAACTTTTGTTGTTTCCCATTTATATTTAAAATCTTTATCTGGTGCTCCCATGTCATAAATGGGTAAATGGTACCAATGTAAATTATGTTCATAAATATTTTTGACAAACAAAGTTTTATCACACAATTTTTCAAATTCGCTATCTTCAACAAAAGAAGTAATAGAGCTACAATTATTATTTTTAAATATTTCTAATTCGTTTGCTAAAATTGTTTCTTCAAATAAACCATTAGAGTTAAGACCTGGGAAAGAAGTTAATATAATTTTGCCTGCAAATGACTTAGAGTCAATGAAATCATAATTGCTAAATTGCATTTACGCTTGTTTAGCTAAAAAAGACTGTCTTGCTTCTTCTAAATAGGGACGAAAATGTTCAACATCGGGAGTTTTTTTATCTAGAATTTTTGCTAGATCATCAAATCTTCTAAGCTCTACTGCTTCATCCATAAAAGGTTTGCTGATAAACGCATCTGCTTCTTCTTTTGTGAAAGGACCACCTTGAACTTTTAACGAAAGTTTCGATGCTTCTGATAGGCTATCATAATAACCCTCTTCAACACTTGATAAATATCTTTTTGAATCAACATGTGCTCTAATTGGTAAAATAACATCTTCACCAAAATATTTTTTTAAAAAATCAGCACCTAAGTTTTCATGATGACCATCTTTCCCTTCATGAATGGGATCGCCGTCCTCATAGATAAGGTGACCAACATCATGCAGTAATGCTGCAGCAATTGTTGGTCCTGGTAATTTATGTTTTTCAGCAAGTTCAGCACATTGGAGTGCGTGCTCAAGCTGGGTCACATCCTCATTACCATATTGAATATCAGCACCTTTTGTTTTCAAAAGATCTAAGAGATAATCTACAATATTTTCTTCCATTCTCATTTATAATTAACTTATTAGAAAATAAATTCAATTCCAACTTTAATAAGATTGATCAAATTTATAATAATATTTATTAAGTAAATATTTAATGGATAAAAAATTATTAACCCCTGGGCCTCTCACGACATCGATGTCAACAAAAGAGGCTATGCTTCATGATTGGGGTTCAAGAGATACAAAATTTATTGATCTCAATGCATCAATTAGAGATTCCCTTGTTAAATTAATAGACGGTGAAGATAAATATCAATGTGTTCCAATGCAGGGAAGTGGAACTTTTGCTGTAGAGTCGATGGTGAGCTCTCTTACTCAAAAAGATTCTAAAATTCTGATTCTGATCAATGGTGCTTACGGACAAAGAATGAAAAAAATGTGCACATATTTAGGGAGAGATTTTATTGAATATGAAGTTGCTGAACATGAAGTACATGACATCAATAAAATTGAAGAAATAATTGATAGCAACAACTTAACACACGTCTTTGCTGTATATTGTGAAACAACATCGGGTATTTTAAATCCTATTGAAGACATTGCAAAATTAGTTGAAGGGAAAAATTTATCGTTATTCATCGATGCAATGAGTGCCTTTGGTGCACTACCCTTAAGTTCTAAAACAATTACTTTTGATGCTGTAGCAGCTTCATCAAATAAATGCTTAGAAGGTGTGCCAGGCGTTGGTTTCATTCTTGTTAAAAATGAAGTTATTCAAAATGCAAAAGGCAATAGTCACTCACTAAGTCTAGACTTGTATGATCAATGGCAAGCAATGGAAAAAAATAAACAATGGCGATTTACACCTCCAACACACGTATTAGCTGCATTCAACCAAGCTATTGAGGAACATAAACAACAAGGTGGGGTAGAGGGAAGAGGTAAAAGATATAAAAAAAATTGTGAAATTATATGTAAGGGAATGAAAGAGTTGGGATTTGAGCAACTACTTCCTGATAATTTGCAAGCACCAATTATTATTACTTTTAAACAACCTAATGATCCTAAATTTAACTTTGAGAAATTTTATAATGCTCTTAGTGAAAAAGATTTTTTAATTTATCCAGGAAAACTAACAGTGGCAGAAACTTTTAGAATTGGGTGTATTGGTAATTTAGATGAACAAGACATGATAGATACTATAAAAGCTGTAAAAGAAGTTGTTACTGAATTGGGATTAAGATTAAACTAACAAAATAATGACAAAAGAAATTGAAATACCTTTAGTTAAAGCAACAAATGAAAATCTTAAAGGATATGGGTATTTAATCGATAGTTTTGAAAATAGTGATATTGAAATTGTTACTTGGCCAAAACAAGGATGGCGCGACATAGAAGAGGGAACTGGTAATGAAGGTGGAACTACCGAAGGTTCTTTTGATACCTGGTGGCAAGGTGACGTGCTTTATGGGCAAAATAATGCTGTTCAACATAAGAGCGATTATGAAGTAGATGGAAAATATATACTGGGTTATGCCAATAATCCTGATCAAGAATTACAAAAAGATAAATATTTAGATCCAACAAAAATTTTTTTATGGCATGCAAATTATCATCCTGATGGAGGTCAGCTTTTTTTTCCTACAGAAAATAAACCATTTATTTGTCCTTTAGCCTTACCAACAGACGACATTGAACCAGAACATTTCAAAGCATTTTATTGTGACGGATCAAAAGGTTTATATATTCATCCAAATATTTGGCATGAAGGGGTGTTTCCAGTTTCAGAAAAACAATCGTTTCAAGGAAAACAAGGTAAAGTACATGCAAGAGTTAGCATCGACTTAAAAGAGGAATTTAATAAGTATATTTATTTTAAAACTGCGATCTAATTATAAATTTATATAAAATAATGAAAATTATTCATCTTTCAGACCCTCATATTTATATAGATAAGATTCATGGCATAGATCCTGTCAGTAAATTTAAAAAAGCATTAAGTCATATAAAAAATAATCATGGTGATGCAGATTTATTTGCCATCACTGGTGATATTACAGACTTAGGCGATAAAGATTCTTATCAGTTATTTATAAAAATCATTGATGAAGCAGGCCTGCCAAAGAATTTAAATCCTCAATTAATTATAGGTAATCATGATAACAGAGATGAGTTTAAAATAAACTTTCCTAATATTGAAACCGATCCAAATGGATTTATTCAATACTTTAAGGATATAGATAATAAACGTTTAATTTTTATAGATACTAATCTAATTAACACTCACCAAGGACATTACTGTGAAGAGAGGCAAGAATGGTTAAATAATATTTTAAGTAAGACTAATACAGATACGTATATCTTTATGCATCATAATCCACTGGCATTAGTAAAAGAGGAAAGTGATGGAATAGGATTACAACAAAAAAAAGAGTTTCAACAAATTTTAACTAAAAATAATAAGATAATAAAACATATTTTTTTTGGTCATCAACACATTACAAGTTCTGGCTCTTATTGTGGTATTACTTTTTCTTCCCCAAGAAGTACTTGGTCTCCTCTAATACCTAACTTTTCAAATGAATATCGTTTAGGAACGGCTAATACAGATACAAATTATAATGTTGCAATAATTCGATCTGACGCCTTAATTATTCATACAGAGGATTTTTTAAAAACAGAAGTTAATTGGTTTAAATAAAAAATTATTTTTTTTCGATTACAAATATTTCATTGTTAAAATAAAGACCTTTATTTTTCGCAACAATATTTTGAACAATTTTTTCATAGTTTTTAGTTTTTTCTACTTTCATTACTTTGTCGTCATCCATTTGATTGACATATATGGAGGCATTCCAAGCAGAAAAAACTAATGATGTCGCTATACCTCCGCTGATTTCTGTTGGTAGAGCTCTCAATTTACATTTAATAATTCTTTTTTCTCCAAAGGATAAACTTCTTAATAAATCTTTATCTAAATTTTTCTTAAGATAAGAAATGATACTATTTCCAAGAGAAGGAAATGGGTCCTCTTTTGGCCAAATTTTACGAATTATTTCATTAGCAGGATCTTTTCCTGAAGCATGAATAGTTAATAATTTCCCTTTTGATTTTAACGCTCTGATCATTGGTTCGATGACATATTTTGATTTCTTTTCTGCTGAAATTCTTGAACGATAAGGCTGTGAAGCAATAATAAGATCAAATTTATTATCTGATTTTTTTTTGGTAGGTATTAATTCATTTACATTAAATTCTTGATCTTCGCGGTAGATAACCATGACTGAAGGCTCTTTATAAGTATGGTTACCTGACTTTTTATTAATTTCTATATTCCATTTTTTTTCTAAAAATTCATTTTGTTTTCTTAATTGTTGGGCAAATTCAAGAGAGGTATCTCCTTTTAATTTAATAATATTCCAATTAATTTTTTTCTGTTTAACTTCATTTTTTGATTTTAGGTTTGCAGCTTCAGCGTAGTGTAGATTTGAAATGACAAAAACCGTATTCTTATGTTCAACAAACCTGTCGGGTAATTTTTCTAAACCTAATCTTACATCTTCTATGCTTATTTCTTTTGTGCAAACTAATAAAGGTACGTTAGGCTTAGCCTCGTGGCACTGACGCATAACATTCATAAGTAAGGAACCATCACCCATACCAGCATCAAATATTTTTATACCAGGTTTTTGAGGTTTAATTTTATTTACGTGAGGGCGTATCGCATCAGCAATTTGATTTTTTTCATTTGTTGTTGTGACAAATAATAAGTATTTTTGTCTGTTATCATAAAACCTGAAATTTTTTTTCATTACTAATAAAGTCCCATTGATTTAGCAGAAGAGATGAAGGCTTCTTTATTGCCAATAAAGTTTTTACCTCGTTCCCCTAAAAACGCATCATCTACTATATTATTCCATTCTTGAACAGGAACTTTTATTTCATTTAAGTTAAGAGGAACCTCTAGAGAACGCATAAATTCACTCAGATGATTTGCGGCATTCTCTAGGTTATCGTTAAAAATTAGTTTTAGTCTTTCTTCAGCTACACTATCAATTCCAACCATACTTTTAGTAATCATGGGTAATGTGAATGAGCAAGCAATACCATGTTGAATGCCGTATTTGAGCGTCACAGGGTATGATAGATTGTGCGCAATAGCAGTTTTTGTATTGGAAAACGCTAAGCCAGCATGAACGCATGCCAGTGCAATGTTTGAACGTAATTCAACGCTTCTTAAATCTTTAGCGAGAAGTGGTAAATTTTCTAATACTAATTTTGATGCTTGTATTGCATGAGAAGCAGAAATTGGGTTTGCATTAATATTCCAAATACTTTCCATTGAATGAGAGAGAGCATCTAAACCTGTTGAAATGGTCAAGCCTAAAGGCTTATCAACCATAATTGATGGATCGATAATTGCTTTTTCTGCATAAAGAGATTTATGCGCCAAAGATAATTTATTGTTTTTTTCTTTATCCCAAATTGTGGCCCAACACGTAAGCTCACTTGATGTTCCTGAAGTTGTAGGTATTGCAATAATCTTGATTGGATTTTCGACTCTTGGACTTTTATTATTGCGAACAAAATCTGTTAGATATTCTTGTTTATCTTTAAATGCAGCAATTGCTTTAGCTGTGTCTGTAACAGAGCCACCACCTATAGCTAAAATATAATCTACCGATTCATTGATTGAAGAAAATTTTTTTTGTAGCTCTAAAATATCCTTATAATCTGGATTAGGCTGAACATCCGTCATAATGGATAGTGGTGGATTTGAAGAAGATTTTAATTCATCGCTATATTTTTTAAAAATTTCTTCTGGATGAGTGATTATGATGTAGTTCTTATTTTTAAGAGCATCATGTACTTCTTTAAATCTATTTTCTCCAAAAATAATTTCAACAGGATTAAAATAATTCCACATTACATTAAATTGATTTTGCCGCTTTAGTTAAAATTGTCATTTTCTCAATTGCTTGTTCTCGTGTAAAGAAACCTAAACCACAATCTGGTGCAGCTATTAAGCGGTGTTCATCAATATGTTCAAGTGAATCTTTGATACGAACTCTTACCTCTTCAACAGACTCCATTCTACTTTTTGCAATATCAATAAATCCAAAAATTACTTTTGTTTTAGTAAATTTTTCTAAAAGATTTAAATCATTATGCCTATGTGAATCTTCTAAAGATACTTCATCAATAGTTGAATCATCTACAAGTGATGCAATTCTATCATAAGCATCTAAATCAGCCTTTTTATAACCTTCTGAATCTAATGAATTAGGATAACCACAACAAATATGACATACACGTTGCACTTCTTTAGGTATACCATGCATCATTCTTTCTAAATTTTCCATACCGTAAGAATGAGCTTCATCGGGCTTTCTAGCAAATACTGGTTCATCAATTTGAATATATTGACAACCTGCATCTACAAGCGCTTTAACTTCTTTATTGAGGGCTAATGCTAAATCAAAACCAAGTTTTTTCATGTCATCATAGTAATTGTTGGCAATTGAATCTGTAATTGTCATTGGTCCAGGTAGCGTAATTTTAACTGGGTTTTTTGTAAATTGTTGTGCACTCTTCCAGTCTAAATGCATACGTATTTCTTTACTTGAAATTGGTGCAACAATAGTTGGAAGGTCAGCTTCGAACGCACCTTGTCTTACTGACTTATGTGTAACTTCCTTAAAACTTACACCATTTAAAAATCGACATTGATATAATACGTAACTTTCGCGCCTAACTTCTCCATCTGTTGGAACATCAATACCTGCATTTACTTGATCAGTTATAACTTCTTTAATTGCTGCTAAAAATAATTTTTCAGCATCCGCACCTGCAGACTCTAATGCTTTTTCATATGCGCCAGGTGACCAATTTGATAATAATCCTTTTGATGCTTTTCTCTCTTCTTCTGATTTTGTCCCTAAAAACCAATCTTGAATGGGTGTTTGTTTAGGTTTTGGATAAGCACCTATTGTAGTTGTTGTAAGAGGCATCTATTTTTACTCCCATTTAAATTTAAAATAAAACAGCGGCTTTTATAAAGCCGCTGTAATAAAAAGTTAATAATAAATAATCTCAAATTACATAAGATCGTTTATTTCTTCCATCATTTCTTCTTGAAGATCTGCCATATCATCAGCGTCGCCTGTAGCAATTTCTTCCGTGAAATCATAGATTACCTGTGTAACAGCTAATCCATTTTCTCCAGGATACGCAAACCAATCAGCAAGAAGTGGAAGTTGTTCAACAGCAGTAAGTTTATTAGGGTTTTGACTATAGAAGTCACCTAATAAATCATTCGCTGCTTTATTTGGTGGAACATATCCAGTTGTTTCAGCAACTAATGCAGCACCGATACCTGATGTAATGAACTTTAAGAAAGTCCATGCAGCATCAACTCTTGCTGGATCATCAGATGTAGACACTAACATTGCAGCGTTTCCACCTGCTGGTAATCTTGCTGGTGTTCCATTGTTTACTCCAGCCATTCCAGGGAATGGTGCAGTTTTTAAAACAAAGTCTGCCTTTGCAGCATTAACTGAACCCAAGCTTGAAGTAGACCAGAACATCATACCAATAGTACCTGCGTTAAACGCAGCTTGACCATCAGCAATTGAATAGTTTGGCATATTACATCCACTCATGATTGCTTTCATTTGCTCTAACGTTGCAAGTCCTGCATCACCACCCATATTTACAGCTCCATCCTTAACCATTGGAACATTCTGAGTATGCATTAATGCTTGGTGGAACCAGTTACCTGTGATGTTCCAACCAAAGTATAGAGTTCCTTTACCTGCTGCTTCCAATTTATTACATGCTGCAATAACTTCGTCCCAGTTAGTTGGAATACTATCTACACCTGCTTCAGCTAATAGATCCATGTTGTAATATCCAACTGGCGTTGATACAGAAAATGGTAATCCATAAACTTCACCACCGAATGTTGAAAGACTTAACATAGCAGAATGGTAACCATCTTTTTCAAAAGCTGCTTCTTTTGCAATAAATGGCTCTAAAGACTTTGCAATACCTTTATCTACTAGAGGTGCTTGTCTGTTAAGACCTTGCATCGTTACATCTGGTAAGTTACCTGAAGTAGACTCTCTAAAAATTGTTGCAGTTGCATCTTCATAGTTTTCATAAGTTGCTCTAAATTTAACTTGAATATCTGGATGCGCTTTTTCAAACTCTGGCATAATAGCTTGAAACGTTACATCGAATAATCCTGAATAAGGATAAGCTACTTCTATTTCAATAGACTTAGCTGAATTAACAGAACCATAAAAACCGAAAGCTAATACGGCTGCCAATCCTGTAATTAATTTTTTCATTTAATCCTCCCGATTGAATATAATAATTTAATCTAACATGTAGCTAGAAAGGGTTACAATTTTATTACGAGAATATTACTAAAAAATAAGCTTATTTTTCCACAGAAATAAAAAAATTAGAGAAAAACTTGTTTTTTACCAAGGTAGTGAGAAAGTTTTTACGTTAGTAAAGCTTTTCATTGCTTCAATTACACCTTCTTTATAACCAAGACCTGAATCTTTAATTCCTCCAAAAGGTGACATTTCAATTCTATAGCCAGGAACCTCCCAAATATTTACAGTGCCAACATTTAAACCTTGAATATATTTTTTTGCTCGCATGAAGTTATTTGTACATACACCAGATGATAATCCAAATGCGGTTGAATTAGATATTTTCATTACAGCTTCATCGTCATTAGGCACACGAATAATTGGTATAACTGGACCAAATGTTTCTTCTAAAACTAATTCACTTTTAGGATCAACATGATCTACAACTATTGGAGGTAACAAAGCACCTTTTCTTCCAGGGTGATATAAAATTTTTGCACCGTCTTCTTCTGCCATTGAAACTCTTTTATCAAAAAGTTCTGCAGCTTGAGCATTAACAACAGTACCTAAGTCTGTTTCCATATTCATAGGATCACCAAATTTAATTTTCTTAGCACGCTCAAGAGCCATTTCAACAAATTGATCTGCAATGGATTCTTGAACCAGTATTCTTTTAACAGCTGTACAACGTTGACCAGAGTTTTTCGTTGCACCAGTAACTGCTAGTTCAACAGCTTTTTTAAGATCATCACCATCTAAGTCATTTAAAACAATTAAAGGGTCATTACCGCCAAGCTCAAGAACTGTTCTTTTGTATCCAGCTTGTTCAGCAATTAACTTTCCTACACCTACACTGCCTGTAAAAGTAATTAGATCAATGTTTGGATTCTTGATCATTTCAGATCCGATATCTTGAGGCCATCCAGTTACAACTGAAAACATTTCGGGTGGCAAACCTGCTTCATATAAAACATCAGCGAGTACCATTGCTGTTAAAGGTGTTAATTCTGTTTGTTTACATACAGTACAATTATTTGTTGCAATTGAAGGTGCAATTTTATGCGCTACCATATTCAAAGGATGATTAAATGGAGTGATTGCTGAAATTGCAGTTAAGGGCTCTCTTATGGTAAATATTTTTCTCGCTTTTCCATGCGGAGTTAAATCACAAGAAAATATTTCACCATCATCATGAATACAAAGTTGAGCCGTTAATGAAAATACATCGAAAGCTCTTCCTACTTCGTATAAAGAATCTTGTTTTGAGATACCAAGCTCTAAAGTAATAATATCAGAAATTTCTTCTTTTCTTTTAACAAGTACTTCTGCAGCAGTTTGAAGAATTTTTTGTCTCTCATATCTTGTAAGTTTAGGCTGATAATTTGCAGCAATATCTAAAGCCTTTCTTGCATGCTCTGCAGTACCGGCCGGGACCGTTCCGATTACTTCACCTGTAAAAGGGTACTCAACATTTATTGTTTTATCTGAAGTAACTTTTTCTCCAGCAATACGCATTGCTTCATTAATCATTTTTTTGTGCATCATAAGGCTCCGTTAATTGCATAGTAAAATGCATCATAGTTATATAATTGTTTGCTAGTATCTAAATTTTGCAATTTTAAATTTGATATGAATGGCACTTCTCTTTCATGAAGTCCACCGTGTGAACGTAAAGGTTCATTTAATCCAGAAAGATTGTGTTTATCTTCTGATGAACCAATAGTCATAAATTCTGAAGACATACATATAATATCACCCATTCTATCTGGAGGTAAATTATAAGTAGAGCATCCTTCGTCTTTTGTTAAAACAACTTCTATATCTTTTATTTCTTTAATAGCATTTACAACTGAATCTACCTTGCTCTTGTCTTCTAAATAAATTGTTGCAAAAGAACCAAGTGAACCATGATGAACGACATATGGATCTGTAATTGGTAGAATAACTTTAGCCATGTTTGGTTCAAATTTTTTATCTAAATAATCTTGTAAAAATATTGCATTAGGTGAACCATCTTCTTTTGATTTTGGTTTCATACCGTGATCTGCTGTGATGATTATAGAAACATTCTCCTTATTTAAAAGACCAATATATTTATCAAACATTGCATAAAATTTATTTGCTGTTTCGTTTCCCGGTGCATATTTGTGTTGAATATAATCTGTAGTCGATAAATACATGATATTTGGTTTGAACTCTTCAAGAAGCTTTACACCTGCAGCCATTACAAATTCAGAAAGTCCTTCAGAATATACTTCTGGCACTGGCATCCCCAACCAATCGTTTACATTATCTATACCATTGAGATCTTTTGTTGCTTGATCAGATTTTTCAGCAGAAAAACAAATAGCTCTCTCATCATCAAAACTTAATCCGTTTCCTAAAAGTGTTCTCAACTTGTCTTTTGCAGTAACAAGAGCAATTTTAGAACCAGAATTGTAAAATTTTTCAAAAATAGTTGGTGCTCGCATATATTTTGGATCATTCATCATTACTTCTTCACCAGTCTCAGGTGTATAAAAGAAGTTTCCGCATATACCGTGTACAGAACTTGGTTGGCCTGTTACAATCGAAATGTTATTTGGATTTGTAAAACTTGGAATAGCGCTGTGAACAAGTAGGTTTTCACCACTTGCAATTAATTTATCAAGATTTGGTGTAAGATTAGATTTTGATGCTTCTTCGAGATACTCTTTTTGACTACCATCAAGGCATATAACAATAGCAGTTTTTGAGAAAGAGCTTGGATATTCTCTTTTATTAATTTCTAAATTATCGGACACAAATTCAACTAATATATATTATTAAAAATACAAATTTATAGTTATCTGGCAGTTAAACTCAATCATAATTTGAATATTTGTTAATAAAATTGAAATAAAACTGAAATAAATAGATTTAAAATATTCTCAAATTTAATAAAATTTTGTAGATTAAAGTTAAGATACAGGGGGAATGAGTGGGAACAATATCGCTTAAAAATATTTCAAAGTCATTTGGGTCTACACAAGTACTTAATAATTTGAATGTTGATATAAACGATGGAGAATTCTTAACATTAGTTGGTCCATCTGGTTGTGGTAAATCTACATTACTTAGAATAATTGCAGGATTGGAACAGCAGACTTCAGGTGATGTATTAATAGATAATAAAAATGTAAATAGAGTTAGAGCCAGTGAAAGAGATTTGGCAATGGTATTCCAGTCATATGCTCTTTATCCTCATCTCACAGTAAGAAGAAATTTAGAAACCCCATTAAGACTAAGGGATTATAATGCATTTGAAAGACTGCCCTTGATTGGTAATTTTTCTCCAAGCAAAAAAGAGAAAACAGAATCTATAAATCAATTAGTAAATAAAACTTCTGAAACTCTAAAAATTTCAGAACTATTGGATAGAAAACCAGGACAATTGTCAGGTGGTCAAAGACAAAGAGTTGCTCTTGGTCGTGCTATGGTTAGAGAGCCTGTTGCCTTTTTAATGGATGAACCTCTTTCAAATTTAGATGCGGCTCTGAGAGTTCACATGCGATCTGAACTATCTGAGCTTCATAATTCACTTAAAACTACTTTTGTTTACGTAACACATGATCAAGCAGAAGCATTAACTATGTCCTCTAGAATGGCTGTTATGATTGATGGAAATTTATTACAACTAGATACGCCTCAAGAAGTATATGACAATCCTTCCTCATTAAGTGTAGCTCAATTTGTTGGAAGTCCAAAAATAAATATATTTAAAGGAACTGCGGACTCTGGTGGGACGGTAAGTTTTCTCAACGTTAATCTTAAAAGAAAAAGTTCTGAAAGTAATACAGATTTACATATTGGTATTCGACCAGAACATTTAGAAATTACAAATGAAAGTAATGAAAATACATTTAGTGGAACGGTTGCATATAGAGAAAATTTAGGTTCAGATATTTTCTTTCATGTAAATATTGAAGACGGTTCAAATAAAATAATTGTAAGGGGCTTACCACAATTTACACACCAAATTTCAAATGGTTCTAGTGTAAATATAAAAAGAGTTTCAGATAAAGCATTACTATTTAATGAAGCTGGAATGAGAGTTCAATTTACTAATGCATAATTCAAAAGCTCACATATGGTTTATTGCACCAGCAATCATACTGATGATAATTATTTTAATCTTTCCTCTTTTTCTTGCAGGAGGAATTTCTTTTACTGACTATAATTTAGGAAACAAAACATTCGAGTGGGTTGGACTAGAAAATTATGACAAAATGTTCAATCGAAAAACATATGTCAAAATGATTTGGGCCACAGCGACGTATGTTATTGTTGTTGTTCCAATTTCTGTTGTACTTGGATTATGTGCTGCTATGCTCTTAAATTCACTAAGGTTTGGCGCTGATATATATAAAACAATTTTCTTTCTTCCAGTTATGGCAACTCTTCTTGCCATGGCAATTGCATGGGAATTTACTCTTCATCCAACATTAGGAATTGTAAATAGTTTTTTAGCAAATGGGTGTGGAGGAGTTAGAGAATTCATTCTTGGTTTTCATTGGTTACCGTGGGTAGACTCACAAGAAAGCTGGTATGCTGTAGCATGTGCAAACAACATGGATTTTCCATATTGGTTAAAACAAAAAAATACTGCGATTTGGACAGTATGTTTCATAGGAATTTGGCAGGCTTTTGGTTTTAACATGGTTTTATATTTAGCTGGCTTAACAAGTATACCAAGAGAGTTATACCAAGCTGCAGAAATGGATGGAGCTAAATCTACTTGGGAACAATTTAAGCTTGTTACATGGCCAATGCTTGGTCCAACAACGTTGTTTGTTGTCACTATTACTACAATTAGAACGTTTCAAGTATTTGATACCATCGAAATACTCACCAAGGGTGGTCCATCAAAAACAACGTATGTCATGATGTATGCGATCTTTGAAAAAGCTATTCAACAAAACTTAACAAGTATCGGTGCAGCAATCACTGTTGTCTTTATTGGATTTATTCTTGTGTTAACGTTTTTCCAAAGATATGTCATTGAGAAGAGGGTTCATTATTAATGGAAGCTAAACAATATATTGGGGAAGGTTGGAAGCATGCAATCTTAATTATTGGTGCAATCGTAGTGATGCTCCCTTTTTATATGATGGTTTCAATGTCATTAAAATCTCAGCAAGAAATCCAATCAATTTCTGGTGGTCTTATTGGTGCGCAAGAAACTCAAACGTTTCCTGTATGTGTTAAAACTGGTTATTCAGAAGAAACATGTACAATGAAGCCATATCAATACAACTATTGGTTTGCTTTTGAAAAAGCTCCTATTCCTAGATACTTAATGAATGGTGTCATTGTTACTTTATCAATCTTCATTATTCAGGTTTTAGTCGCCTTACCGTGCGCATATGCACTCGCTAAGTTACGGTTTTACGGGCGAGAATTTGTTTTCTCGATGGTTTTATTTTGCTTGCTAATTCCAGTTCACGGAATTGCACTTCCATTATATGTTATGTTGGCCCAGGCAGGATTAGTTGACACCTATTCCGCCTTAATACTCCCCTGGACCATATCGGTGTTTGGAATCTTTTTAATGCGGCAATTCTTTATGACTGTGCCCGATGAATTAATTGATGCCGCCAGGATGGACGGCATGGGAGAGTACGCAATCGTATGGAAAGTAATGCTTCCAACTGCAATACCAGCGTTACTTGCTTTTGCAATATTCTCAGTTGTTGCGCACTGGAATGATTATTTCTGGCCTCGTATGGTAATAACAGGAAATAGAGATCTCTTTACTCCGCCACTTGGTATAAGGGAATTCAGAGGTGGAATTGATAGTGACGAATTTGGTCCTATGATGGCTTCGATAGTTACAGTAACAGTTCCCCTTATTGTTGCTTTTATAATCGCGCAAAAACGATTTATTGAAGGAATTACTTTGACAGGCATGAAGTAAATTCTTATCTACTGATGACATTGTCAGTAAATTTTATTTTTATCTTAATTCTTGTATCTGCTCTATGTCATGCAGTTTGGAGTGCAATAATAAAATCAAGCAAGAACCCTTTATCGTTAATGGGTATAACGTCTGTCTTGGAAGTTACTATTTTTTTACCTTTAACATTTACTGTTCCATTTCCAACTTTAGAGGTTTGGTATTTTTTAATAGCAACCGTAATCATTCATGTCTTCTACAGACTAAATGTTATCTACTCATATAGGTACGGTGATCTCTCTTACATATATCCAATTTCTAGAGGAAGTTCATGTTTGTTTGTAGCGATCATCAGTATTTTATTTTTAAGTTCTGATATTAGTGTTGCTGGTTTTGTTGGAATATTAATTGTTTGTATTGGTTTATTTTTAATTTCTTATTCTAAAAATTTATCTTTTAACTTCAGAGGTTTTGCTCTCGCAATATCAACGGCTATTCTAATTACTGCTTACACTTTAGTTGACGGAGTTGGGGTGAGACTTTCTGAAAATGGTTTTTCCTATATTTACTGGCTCTTCACACTTAATGGAATACCTTTACTAATTATTGGTTTGATCTCGAAAGATGGTTTACGAAGAAGAGAAACATACACTTTTAGATCTGGGATTGCTGCTGGTGTGTTTGCAACAAGTAGTTACGCAATTGTTGTTTGGAGTATGCAATTTATAGAAATAGCTTATGTCTCTAGTATTAGAGAAATAAGCATTGTGTTTGCTGCAATTATTGGAATGCTTTTCTTATTTGAGAAGAATGCAAAATCTCGAATAATACCTTCTATTTTAATAGTGAGTGGTATTTCGGTTGTTTATTTTCAAATTCTATAAGGAAAAAATATAGACTTTTTGCACGAAAATTTTATATGAATTTTATGACTGAGGATATTGTAGAAGTAGATCCAAAAACCGAAACTATCTCTTGCGATGGTGGTGAAGATGGTTTAGGACATCCCGCAGTTTATTATACCTTCAATAATGAGAACAAAATTGTTTGTGGTTATTGTGGTAAAACATTTATAAAAAAAGAAGAGTAGAAATGTACAAAGAATCTTGGGGTCAAAAAAGAATTTGTCCAATGTGTAGTAAGCAGTACTACGACCTGGGAAGAACGGAACTGGAATGTCCAGAATGTGGTAAACTAATTGAAGTAACTACAATGACCAGACCAAGACGTGGTAGAAAACCTGGTAGTACTAATGCTGCTCCTCTAACAAATCCTATTCCTGCAAAACCAAAAGAAAAAGATGATGATCTTGATATCGATAATTTGGATTTGGATAACAACGAAGACAATCTTGAGGATGATACTGTTTTATTAGAAGATGAAACAGAAATTGATCCAATAGCCGAAGGTATTAAACCTAAAGAAGACGGCGAAGAAGAATACTAAAATTTCAATAAAAATTTAGAAGATGTTTAAGGTACTACAAAACACTTGGGCCCTTTTTTTTGGCTTTGCTTTAATTAGTCTTGGTCATGGTTTGCAAGGAACACTTATCGGTGTTCGTTCTGTTTTAGAAGGTTTTAGTTTTTTTGCATCAGGACTTATTATAGCTGGTTATTACGTTGGATACTTAACTGGTGCGTTAACAATTCCAATTTTTTTACAACGTGTTGGTCACATAAGAGTTTTTGCCGCTTTAGCATCGCTTGCTTCTATCGCTATATTATTACATTCAGTATTTGTTCATCCCTATTCATGGATGTTTATACGAATATTAACTGGCTTAAGTCTTGCTGGAATTTATGTAATTATGGAAAGTTGGTTAAATGAAAAATCAACTAATCAAACTCGTGGTCAATTACTTTCCGTTTACATGATTATTACTTTTGTATTTGTTGGAGCAGGACAATTTTTATTAAATTTAGGAGATCCTGCTAAAGTTGATTTATTTATTTTAGTATCAATCTTATTATCATTCGCACTTCTTCCTATTCTTTTATCTTCAACTGAACAACCTAATACAGAAAGTCCTAAATTTTTTTCTTTAAGAGAATTTTATACTGTTTCACCTTTAGGTTTTGTTGGTGCCTTAGCAACTGGTTTATCGCATAGTGCGGTTTTTGGGTACGGTGCAATTTATGCATCATCTATTAATTTAAGCTTATTTGAAATTTCTCTATATATGATGATTATAACGTCAGCTGGCGCCCTATCTCAATGGCCTATTGGATATTTGTCAGATAGAATTGATAGACGTGTTATTCTTATTGGTGTTTCTTTTATGGCTTCAGGTTTGAGTTTATTTTTTGTTTTTGCAAACTTTATGCCACTAACATTGTTCTTAATTTTTACCGGTCTTTTTTCAGTTGCATGTTTACCAATGTATTCACTTACAGTTGCTCATACAAATGACTTCTTACAACCTAATGAGATAGTATCAGCAAGTGCAACCTTTGGTATACTTATTGGTATTGGATCAATTATCGGACCTTTGTTTGTTTCTGGATTCATGGAAATTTTGGGAGCGGTTGGTTTTTACATCTATTTATTTTTAATACACGGACTACTAGGACTGTTTGGTTTGTATAGGATGACACAAAGAACTAAACCGCGTGATCTTGAATCACAATACAATCCTTTACCGCGAAATATTAGTCCTGCCGGTATGGAAATGAACCCCGTTACTGAGCCAACTGAGGACGAGTAAGTCTTTTAAATATTCTGTGAAGCAACAAGAGAATAATTATTCCCATATAAATGACTGGTTCAGTTTTATCAGCGCGAACTAAAACATAAAAATGCATACTAGCTAGAATGGCTACTGGGTAAATTAAATAATGAATTTTCTTCCATAATTTAAAACCTAATCGTTTAATCATATTGTTTGTTGAAGTACTAGCGAGCGGGATTAAAAAAAGAAAACTTATAAAACCAAAAGTTATAAATGGTCTTTTCATAATATCTTGTATGATAAATTGCATATCTAAAAAATGATCTAAAACTATGTAAGTGGAAAAATGTAAACAGACATAATAAAAAGCAAAAAGTCCAATCATTCTTCGTAATACAACAATCGATTTTAAAGGTTTAATATTTGATAGAGTAGTAATCATAAGAGTTATTATTATTAATCTGAGTGCCATCAGACCTAACTCATCCATTAGTTTTTCAATTGGATTTACTCCAAGATTCCCAGTAACAAATTGATACGCCCAGAGTAGACTAGGAAATAGAATTAAAATAAATAAGACAGGTTTACTGCGATTAAAATTTCTTGTTGAAAACATTCATTAATAAAATTTAGTCAAATCTAAATCTTTGTAGAGATGCGCTACTTCTTTTTCATAGCCATTAAACATAAGTGTTTCTCTTCTTTTAAACTCTCCAATTCGTCTCTCTGTTCCTTGACTCCATCTTGGATGGTTAACATTAGGATTAACATTAGCATAAAAACCATATTCCCAAGGAGCTAAAGTTTCCCAAGATGTTTCAGGTTGTGTATCTAAAAATCTAATTTCCACAATTGATTTAATTGATTTGAAACCATACTTCCATGGAACAACTAATCTTATGGGTGCACCATTTTGATTAGGCATTTCATGACCATACAATCCAGTTGCTAATATTGTTAAAGGATTCATTGCCTCATCCATTCGAAGCCCTTCTCTATATGGCCAAATGATTGTTCTCTTTTGCTGACCTGGCATTTCTTCCGGCCTGAATACAGTTACAAATTGAACATACTTAGCAGAGCTTAAAGGTTCGGCCATTTTTATAAGTTCAGATAACTGAAAACCTTGCCAAGGAATAACCATGGACCATGCTTCAACACATCTTAATCTATAAACCCTATCTTCTATTGTTACATTTGATAAAATTTTTTCTAAGTCAAATGTTTGAGGCTTTTTCACAAGACCATCTATTTTTATTGTCCATGGCCTAGGTTTAAAATTTCCAGAATTTAAATGGGGATGTTTTTTATGAGTCCCAAACTCATAAAAATTATTGTACGTTGTGATTTCTTCGTAAGAATTAAGTTTGTCGTTTTCATTTAGATTTTTAGTATAAATTGAAAGATCACTATCGTGGTTTGCAAATACTGATGAGGTAACCGTTGCTAGCATGGCGCTAGCTAAAGATCCCTTTATAAACTTACGTCTGTTTAAATATGTCTTATAGGGGGTGATTTCAGATCCTAAAATTTTCATAATAATAATATATATCTTAAATATTAAAATTGAAGATTTGCTTTAATAATCTTAGCTTTTAAAATGGGAGTTATATTTATTTAGTATTTTTTCTGGCCATGTACTTTTGATAAATTCAAGAATAGACCAAACATCTTCATCTGATAACGCATCATTACCAAGCATTTTACCTTCATAATCAGGATTTGATTTTTTAAAACCATATTTAATGACATGAAATAATTGTGCAGGAGAGTGGTGCCAAGTATGCCCAGTGCCATTAAGAGGAGGTGCTCTTCTATGACCATCTTCATCTAACGATTTATCCCACTCTTCATGACCTGCTAAATTACCCATATGACACCCTGCACAATTTTCAGCATATAGTTTCATACCTTTAAAAATATCAACTTCTGCTGCATGAATACTATGTCCAATACATAATGTTATAAGTACCGAAATTAATTTAAGGGTTTGCATTCTATTTATATAATTTTTAAAATTTATATTTCATTACAAATCTGTCTTTTTTTGATAGGATATATCTATGAAAAAATTTCTAATCGCATTTGCCATTTTAACTTCAATAATTGCACTTAACAAACATGCGTACAGTGAAAAAGTTCACGGTATTGCAATGCATGGAACACCAAAGTATGCCAGTGATTTTGAAAATCTAGATTATGTAAACCCAAATGCACCTAAAGGTGGAACGGTAAAATTTGGATCATATGGTTCTTTTGATAATCTTAATAGAGTAGCATTTAAAGGTTCTAAAGCTGCTGGACTTGGGTATGTTAATGATACGTTAATGAGAAGAGTATGGGATGAAGCATTCTCTCTCTATGGTTTAATAGCTGAAAAAGTAGAACTGCCTGAAGATAGATCATCTATAACTTTTTATTTAAATGCAAATGCAACCTTTCATGATGGCTCACCAATAACACGCGATGATGTATTGTTTAGTCTAGAAACATTTCAAACAAAAGGTACTCCAAATCAGAAAAAAACATATGGCAAAGTTGTTGAAACTCAATTGATTGGAAATGATGGAATAAAAATGATTTTTGAAAATAATGAAGATAAGGAATTACCTCTTATTATTGCAGGCTTTCTTCCAATCATTCCAAAAAAGTTTTATGAAAATCTTGATGTTACAAAAACATTTTTAGATATTCCTCTAGGCAGTGGTCCATACCAAGTTGATAGTCTCGATCCAGGACGTCAAATAAAATACAAACGCGTTGAAAATTATTGGGCAAAAGATTTACCGGTAAATAAAGGTCTCTATAATTTTGATACAATTATTTATGATTATTACAAAGACTCAAATGTCTTAGTTGAAGCATTTAAGGTTGGTGAATACGACTTTAGAAGAGAGTACAATGTTAAACGTTGGTTATCAGAATATGATTTCAAAGCTGTTCAGAATGGTGAGGTAATACTGACAGAAATGAATAACGATAGACCTGTTGGAATGAATGGTCTTGTGATGAATACAAGACGTGACATATTTAATAATAGAAATGTAAGACTTGCTTTAAGTTATGCCTATGATCATGAATGGATTAATAAAACAATATATCAAAATGCGTATGTGAGAACAGATAGTTATTTTGATAATTCACCATTAGCTTCTTCAGGCTTACCGTCAAAAAATGAGTTAGAATTGTTGAATGTATGGAAAGATGAAATTCCAGCAGAGGTATTTACGGAAACATTTACTCCACCTATTACAGATGGCAGTGGTAATGACCGTAAAAATTTATTGAAAGCAAAAGAAATACTCGAAAAAGAAGGATGGTTTGTTGAAGATGGAAAACTGGTAAAAGATGGAAAAGAATTCAAGTTTGAGTTCTTGATTGTCAGTCCATCAGATGAGAAAATTGCCTTAGCCTATCAAAGTAATTTAAAAAAACTTGGCATTACAATGGATGTAAGAACTGTTGATTCATCACAGTATCAAGAACGTTTGTTAAGTTATGATTTTGATATGATTAAAAGATATTGGGGAGTCAGTTTAAGCCCAGGAAATGAGCAACAATTTTATTGGGGATCAGAAGTTGGTCAAAAAGATGGAAGCAGAAATTACCCTGGTATCAATAGTCCAGCAGTTGATGCATTAATTGAAAAACTAATTAGTGCAACAAATAGAGAAGAATTAACAACAGCGATCCACGCACTTGATAGAGTATTGTTATGGGGTCACTATGTCGTTCCTCTTTATCATAGCAACAAAGACAGAATTGCTTATTGGGATTTTTTTGAATACCCAGACGAAATTCCACTTTACGGAATTGTAATTGAGTCTTGGTGGATTAATAAAGATAAACAATAAAATATAAGTAATCAAATATTTTTATGAGTCATACAAGAGCTAACATACTCATGTTAATTGCCTCACTTATTTGGGGCACAGCTTTTGTAAGCCAAACTACAGGAATGGGAGCGATAGGTCCATTTACTTTTAGCTTTGGAAGATTTTTTTTTGCTTTTTTAACAGTAATTCCATTTGCAATTTATCTAGAACAACAGAATATATTTAAAATATTAAGTGATAGAAAAAAAGTTTATCTTTGTTTAGCAACAGGTTTTTTTCTTTTTGGTGGTATGGGTCTTCAACAATACGCTTTACAAAAATCATTAATATCAAATGCTGCTTTTCTTAGTACTCTTTACGTTCCCTTTGTTGGTATAATTTCAAGATTCATAATTAAAAAACAGGTACACTGGATTATCTGGATTGCCATTGTACTTTGTTTGTATGGATCATATCTTTTGTCCTCTAATCAATCAGTTGAAATTCAACAATCAGATTCACTATTGTTTATTGCAGCTTTGTTTTTTGCCTTACATATTATTTGTATCGATATTTTTATGAAGGAACTAAACAGTCCTTTTTTATTTGGAAGTATTCAGTACTTTATTGTTTTTGTTTTATCTATGATCCTAGCTTTTATGTGGGAGGAACCAAAGCTCTCCAATATGCAAATTGAGTGGTTTGAAATTTTATACACGGGTATTTTTTCTGCTGGCATTGGATATACACTTCAAATTATTGCTCAACATAAAGCTAATCCTGCTCCTGCTGCTATTATTTTATCAATGGAGTCAGTCTTTGCTGCAATAGCAGGTTGGATACTTTTAAATCAAGTTTTAGACACACAAAAAATACTTGGATGCCTTGCAATATTTATTGGAGTCATTATAGTACAATTAGTACCAATAATTATTAAACAAAAATGAGTGATAAATTAGACGTAGTTGGAATTGGAAATGCTATGGTAGATGCCATAATTCCTTCCAATCAAAGTGAAATTGAAAAACATGAAATTAATAGAGATTCTATGAATCTTATTGATGAAAATTTAAAAAATAATTTGCATGAAAGTTATTCCATCAGAGAAATGGCTGGTGGAGGTTCCCTTGGTAACTCCATGTTTGGTATCACCTCTTTTGGTGGTAATGGAAGTTTTATTGGAAAAATTAAAAATGATGAAATTGGAGTATACCTTCAAAAAGATATGATCCGGGAAGGACTAAAATTTCCATTGGGATTTACATCTCCTGATATTTCAACTGGATGTTGTACAATTTTTGTTGAAGAAGATGGAACTAGAACAATGTGTACTTTTCTTGGTGCTGGAACATTAATAGGTCCTGAAGATATAAAAGAGGATGATATTAAAAATCATAAAATTGCATATTTGGAAGGCTACTTGTGGGACAATGAGAATGCAAAAAAGGCTATGAAAAAAATGGTGGATATTTGCAAAGCTGATAATCAAAAAATTGCATTTACTTTATCTGATCTTTTTTGTGTTGATAGACACAGAGATTCTTTTAAAGAATTAATAACTGAGAATGTTGATATTCTTTTTGCTAACGAAGATGAAATCAAATCAATGGCACAAACAGAAAGTTTTGAAGAAGGTCTAGAGTATGCAAAATCATTAAATATAATTGCTGCTATTACTAAAGGAAGTAGTGGATCAGTTATTGTTTCTGGTAATGACATCACTGAAGTTGCTGCAAAAAAAGTAGAAAAAGTTGTAGATACAACTGGAGCTGGAGATTTATTTGCAGCTGGTTTTTTATTTGGTTATTCTAAAGGTAAAGCAATGGATGAATGCGGTAATTACGCATCAATTGCTGCCGCAGAAATTATTTCTCATTATGGTGCAAGACCTTTAGTAAAATTATCTAGTTTAATTTAGCTAATAATTTATTTTTATTTTCATCATCGCAAAAAGAATATTTTATAGCGTTATGAGTAAGGGAATTTAGCTCCTTTTCATTTAAACCTAAATCTTCCATGACTTTGTATTCACCGTTTATCGTTGCATTAAAAAAAGGAGGGTCATCCGAATTGACTGTTACTTTTACCCCTTGATCAAATAATGTTTTCACAGGATGATCTACATAATCTTTATAAATTTTAGTTGCAATATTACTTGTTGGACAAGTTTCTAGAATAATATCTTTATCAATTATTTCTTTGACTAAATCAGGATCCTCTATTGATCGAACACCATGGCCTAATCTTGTTGGATGCAGAAGGTTAATAGCATTCCTTATATTTACAGGACCATCCCATTCACCTGCATGAACCGTAATTGGAAAATTTTCTTTTTTTAACATATCAAATGTTTCAACAAATAAATTTGGTGGAAAATGAAGCTCATCCCCAGCCAAACCAAAACCAACTAAACAAGGATGAGGATTATTTAAAACTTCCTCTGCAGTTCCTTGTACTGACTCTGGCCCTAAATGTCTGATCCCATTCATTATATAACGTGAAACAATTCCGAAATCCTCTTCAGCTTTTTTAGAAGCTTCATAAACTCCTTCAATAAAAGAATGATAAGTCATGCCTTTTTCTTTAGCATGAGTTGAGGAAATCATCGCTTCGACATAAAGAACATTGTTAGCTGCACAATCTTTTAAATATTCATACGTTAATTCAAAATAATCTTCTGGTGTATGTATAACAGAAGTAACAATGTCATATTTTTTTATAAAATCATAAAAATCATCCCATTGGTATGCGTACTTTGAACCAAACATTTCTTCAGCTATTTCATAGTTGTTTCGTTTGGCAAATTTTTTACATAAAGTTGGCGTTATAGTTGCCTCTAAATGAACATGGATTTCTGCTTTTTTGACTGAATTAAAAATATTCATATAAAAAAAATACCTATATAATAATAATATGGAAGCAAGAATAAACAGAAGAAGCTTTGTTTTTGGCGCTAGTTGCTCTTTATGTGGTTCTGTGATTTTACCTTCTTGTACACAAGTACCGTTAACAAATCGAAGTCAGTTAAATTTATATGATAGCAACCTACCTATAATTTTAATGGGTGGTGGTGTTCTTGGCACTCCTAAAATTTATCCTAATGAAAGATCTCTAAATCAAGAAGTTGAAAAAACATATTCAAGATTTTTATCTAAAGCTAAAGAAGATAAAATTCTTTTAGATAACACAAATGAATCAAAAAAAATTGAAGAAATAGGAAAAGAAATTTATACCTCTCTGGATACGTATTATCTTAATAAGCGTGAAAAAAATCCTGCTGGAAATTTTAATTGGCAGTTCGCTCTTATAGATTCAGAAACAAAAAATGCTTGGTGTATGCCAGGGGGCAAAATCGCTTTTTATACAGGTATACTTCCTATATGTAAAAATGATGATGGTATTGCAGCAGTCATGGGACATGAAATTGCTCATGCATTTGCAAGACATACTGTAGAAAAATTAACTCAAGCTTCTATGATACAAATGGCAACCATTGGAATATCACGAAGTAGGTATGCAGAACTTCTCAATAAGTCTTTTAGAGTAGGTAATGTAGGTGGTAATGTTTACAACTCAGTTGTTAAATATGGAATCTTTCTTCCTTTTAGCAGAAAAATGGAAAGTGAAGCAGATTATTTAGGAATGGGTTTTATGAATCTTGCGGGATTTAATATTAAGGAGCCTGCCAGACTATGGCAAAGAATGATGGCAGATCAAGAAGGAAGAATGCCCGAATTTATGGGATCACATCCAAGTCCTGATAATAGATCTAAAAAGTTTATTGAATGGGAAAGTGAAATTGTAGATAAATTTCCCCAAGTTTAATTTTAGTGTAATAGGTATTTTATGATTGCTGTTGAAGTTAAAGATCTTACTCACTCTATTAATAATAAAAAAATTTTAAATAATATTAATTTTAATCTCAATAAAGATAGTATCTCTTGTATTTTGGGACCGTCAGGTAGTGGAAAAACTACTTTATTAAAGCTCATAGCAGGTCTTGAAAAAGTACAGTCAGGTAAAATTATTATTAATGGTGAAGAAGTAAGTAGTATTGCAAAACACTTACCTACAGAAAAAAGAAAAATTGGTTTTTTATTTCAAGATTACGCTTTATTCCCACATTTGACAGTAAAAGAAAATTTGAGATTTCCAACTAATGTAAAAAATTCAACTAATAATGTTGATGAAATTATTGAATTAATTAAATTACCAAATTCACTAGATAAATATCCACACGAGTTAAGTGGTGGTGAACAACAGAGAGTTGCTCTTGCACGATCTATAATTTCACAACCCGATTTACTTTTATTAGATGAGCCTTTTTCAAGTTTGGATTTAAGTCTTCGAGAAGAGGTGCGGGATGATACGCTGCATCTTTTACAAAAATCAAATGTGTCTGTAATTATAGTCACTCATGATCCTTTTGAAGCAATGTTTATCTCAAATCATATAAATATTTTTGATAAATCAGGTTCGATTGTGCAATCAGGAACTCCAAATGATCTCTATAACAATCCAAAAAATTCATATGTTACAGGTTTTTTTGGTGAAACAAATAAATTTGAAGGTGTTGTTAAAGAATCACACATTCACACACCGGTTGGAAAAATTAAAACACCTAGAAATTTAGAAGGTGAAAAAGTTGTAGTACACATAAGACCTCAAGGCGTAAAACTCAACAAACAACCAACACCAGTTAATGGAATTAAGGGAACCGTTATGGCATCAAAATTAATGGGGTCATTTAGTTTTATCCATTTATCTGTGTTAGATAATAATAATGAAGTTGTTCATGTTCATAGCCACATGCCTGCTGACTTTAATCCAAAACAATCATCTGCAGTGGAGATAGAAATTGATAATGATCAGGCTTACATATTTAAGAATTAAGTTTTAGTTTTTTATTGATTTAGTTATTGTTCTGTTAAGAAAAATTACCGGTCCTAATCCAGCAATAACAATAATTAGAGCTGCAAATGCTGACTCCTCCAACATTTCATCAGAGGCATATTGATAAACATAGGTTGCTAGTGTCTCAAAATTAAATGGTCTTAATAAAAGAGTTATTGGAAGTTCTTTTAAGATGTCTACAAAAACTAATATTCCTCCAACTAATAAATTTGTATACAGCAAGGGTAATATAATTTTTCTTATGCTTTTGAAAAAACTCACGCCCATTGTTCTTGATGCGTCTAATAAGTTTGGATGAATTCTTGAAATACCTGATGTAATAGCTCCATTGCCAACAGCTAAAAATCTAATACTATACGCAAATAATAAAATTATAAATCCACCAACAGCATAACTCATACGAAAATAAATTAAATCATTAAGCCACCCGACAAATACCACTATTCCAACAGCAAGAATTGTTCCTGGAAAAGCGTAACCAGAAGAAGCAAAAAATATTAAAATTTTTTGGAAATTATTTGATTTATATGCTCCAACTATAATCATTAATAAGGAGAGCAACATAATGAATGATGAAGAAATAAATGCTAAAGATATGCTTGATAGTGTTATTTGAAAAATTTCAATAAAATTTATTATAGAATAACCTTTAATTACAAAATTCAATAAAATTGAAACAGGTATTATAAAACCAAGACTTAAAGGTATTAGACAAATTAAAAACAATAGTGAATTTTTAATACCAGAAACTGTTTGGGTTGGTGTATAAGATGCGCCACTGTACTTTTCATGAAATTTTCTGCTACGCCTACCCAAATACTCTAAAGTTAAAAGTACTATAACAATCATAAATAAAATACTAGAAATCTGTGATGCGCCAGATAGACTATTCATTCCTAGCCAAACATTAAATACACCTAAGGTTAATGTTTCAATTGCAAAATAATCAACTGTCCCAAAATCAGAAATTGTTTCCATCAGTACTAAGGCCAAACCAGCAATTATACCTGGACGACCAAATGGAATAGCAACATTGAAGAAGGAATTCCTTCCGTAAATAGAACTAGTTTGAAAAAAAGATATAGGTGTCGTTATAAATGATGCTCTAGTCATTAAATATACATATGGATACAATACAGAAGACATTACCAAAATTGCACCTCCCATTGATCGCACATTTGGAAACCAGTAATCTTTCGAGCTCGTCCAACCAAATATGTCTCTTAACAATGATTGAAGAGGACCAGCATATTCAAAAAAGTCGGTATAAGTATAGGCAATAATATACGCTGGGACAGCAGCTGGTAATAATAACATCCATTCAAAAAATTTTTTCCCAAAAAAATTATATCTTGTCACTATCCAAGCAGTAGTCAAACCAAAGACTAAACTTAATCCTCCAACACCAAACATTAGAATTATTGTATTGGTAAAATATCTGGGTAAAACAGTAGAAAATAGATGTGGCCATAGTGATGTATCGCCTAAGATCGCGTAATAAAATATTGAAAAAATAGGGGCGATAATTATTAAAGCAATTATCGCCACAGAATTGGACCATAAATTAAAATTTATCAAAACAGTTAACCTATAATTTACCAGCCTACTCTATCAATGATTTTCTGAGCTACAGGAGCAAGTTCTGCAAGTTTTTCAACAGGCAGTTTATCTTCTTTAAACTGGCCCCATGATTTTAACTCATCAGTTAATTGCATATCTGGATTAACCGGATATTCATAGTTTATAGAACTGTAAAGGACTTGTGCTTTTGGCTGAGTTAGAAATTCAAGTAGTGCAATCGCATTGTCTTTATTTTTAGAGTACTTAATTACACCTCCACCAGCAACATTAATGTGATTCCCTCTGTCTTCTTGATTAGTAAAAACTAACTCTATTGAGTTAGCCCACTCTTTTTGTTCTGGATTCTTTTCATTAAATTTCATTTTTCCAAAATAATAGGTATTCATTACAGCAATATCACAGACACCTTCATAAATTGCTTTTGCTTGAGCTCTATCATTACCCTCAGGTTTACGTGCTAAATTTGCAACAACGCCTGCAGCCCATTCTTCAGCAATAACTTCTCCATTTGCAGCAATTATTGAAGCTAAAAGTGATCTATTGTAGTCATGGCTACCAGGTCTTGTACAAATTTTACCTTTCCATTTTGGATCAGATAAATCTTCTATTCTTTTAATTGAGTCTGTAGATAATCTTTCTTTTGATATTGCAACAATTCTAGCTCTCTTTGAAAGTGCAAACCATTTATTATTACTGTCTCTTAAATGATTTGGAATATTTATATTCAAAATATCTGAGTTAATTGGTTGCAAAATATCCTTTTCAACAAATTGGTTTAACCTTGCTATATCAACTGTTAATACCAAGTCAGCAGGTGTATCTTCCCCTTCAGCTAGAACTCTTTCTAGTAATCCTTTTTTTGCATGTAAAACATTTACCTTTATGCCAGTCGATTTAGTAAATTCCTCAAAGAAAGGATCTATTAAAATTGGCTGCCTGTAAGAATAAACATTAACCTCTTTGGCAAACAAGTTTAGTGAAATGGTGGATGCAATTAGTATTAATAGTAATCTAAAAATAATTTTCATATAACCTTCTTTTTTTTGTGGAGATAATAAATATCTCCACGTTCTATGATTAAGAATCTTATTAAAAATTATCAGAATAGGAATGTAGATCTATATAAATTTTTTTATAATATCAGTGTTGTTAAAATTCATAAAATTAGATTTATTCTAAATTTAAAGTTAAAAATGTTGGGGCCACTTTGGGCCCCTATCCAAAACTACTTTATTGAAATTAGTCTAGCTTTTTTTTCTTCTGGAATAATTCTCTCCAAATCAATCGCTAAAAGTCCATTTTTCAATTCAGCATCTTTAACTTTGATGTCTTCTGAAATTGTGAACGATCTTTCAAACTGTCTTGTTGAGATTCCTTTATGGATTACACCATTACCATTTTCATTAACCACTTTTTCTTTAGGTTTATTTCTAACAGTTAGGTTGTTTTCTTTTAATTCAATCTCAATATCTTCTTTACTATATCCAGCGAGAGCAACTTCAATTTTATAGTTATGCTCATCGACTCGATGAATATTGTAAGGTGGATAGTTTGTATTGTATCGTTCCGTAGACTCCAACATTCTATCAAATTCATCAAAAATTGAGTCAAATCCAACAGAGAATGGTCTTAGAGAATTCCAAACGGATAGGTTTCTAGTCATAATAACTCCTTTATTAAGCAAGTTTATTTTGTCCGCACCCACAATGGCATACAGACAATTATAATGTGGGGATGATTGTGTTTAATTCAAGTCTTTATTATTTTTTTCTTATAAACGATAAGCCATCAGATAATGGCAGAAGAGAGAATTCCACTCTTGTGTCATTTTGTATTTTTAAATTTAAATCACGGATAGTTTTTGTTTGAGAGTCTTGTTTAGTTTCGTCAGCAACATCACCGTGCCAAAGCATATTATCAATAATTATTATCCCATTAGAAACTAATAGGTTTAGCGACAGTTCGTAATAATTTGGATAATTATTCTTATCAGCATCTATAAAAATTAAATCATAACTTTGTTGACGGTCTATCATACTTTGCATTACCTCAACACCATCACCAATAATCGATTCAATTTTTGAGCTCATATTATCTAATTCCCAATATTTTTTTGCTAAAGGTAAAAATTCATCTGAATTATCAACAGTTACAATTTTTCCTGATTCAGGTATACCTCTAGCCAAAAACAAAGTGCTCATTCCTGTAAACCTTCCAATTTCTAAACATTTTTTAGCATTGGAAATTTTAGTTATTATTTCTAAAAACTGACCTTGTTCTTTTGCAATCTGCATTTGGGAAACACTACCAAGTTTTAAAGTTTCATTTTCTAGTTCAGTAATTATTTTATCTTCTCGGTAACCTACGCTTTGTAAATATTGAACAAGTGCTTCATTAATTTCAGTTTGGGTACTCATTAGTTTATGATTTCAAATATTTCGGAAAATTTTTGAGTTTTTTTGTCTGAAATGATGAAACAACTTTTTATTTTATTTATTAAATTTTCATCTATATTTTTATTTGAGTATAAACTTAATAAAGGAGTTGAGGAATTCACTTCATCACCAATATTGAGCACATTATCATATCCAACTCCATAATCTATTTTATCGGTAACCTGTTTTCTTCCACCCCCAAGTTCAATAAGTATAAGGCCTAAATCTCTGGTATAAATTTTTTCTATCCATCCTTCTTCACTAGAAAATACATCTTTTCGAACGGAAGTATTTATTAAATCTTTTTCATAAGATGATAAAATATTTTTAGGTCCACCCAAGCCTGCAACCATCATTTCAAATTTTTCTGCAGCTAGTCCATTATTAATAACCGTATTAATTTTATTATATGCTTCTTCTTTGGAAATTTTATAAATGTTTACTAATAGCGAAGATATTAATTCATTAGTGATCTTTTCTAATCGGTGATCTTTAAAATCATTTTTAATATATTTTATACATTCTAATATCTCTAGTGTATGACCAGCACTTTTACCTAAGACCTGATTCATATCTGTTAATATAGCTTCGCAACGTAAACCTGCTCCTTTAGCGACTCTTACTAAGGAGTTGGATAAATCTCTTGCTATATCAATAGTACTATTAAAAGATCCATTACCAACTTTTACATCAAGCACCAAAGATGAAAGACCGCTTGCAATTTTTTTTGAAAGAATAGATGATGTTATTAAGGGTAAAGATTCTACTGTACCTACAATATCCCTTATAGAATATAATTTTTTATCAGCTGGTGCTAAGTTAGATGTTTGACCGATAATTGCACAACCAACGTCTTTTACAACTTTTTTAAAAGTCTCTAAATCGGGTTTTGTATTGTACCCAGGTATTGAATCAAATTTATCTAGAGTACCGCCCGTATGCCCCAAACCTCTACCTGAAATCATTGGTACATACAGTCCACAAGCTGCAAGTATTGGTGCTAATATAACGCTCGTCTTGTCTCCAACACCACCAGTTGAGTGCTTATCACAAACCAACTCAGAATCTACAATCTCAGACCAATTCAGTGTATCGCCTGAGTTCGTCATCGCCTCAGTCAAACAAACAGTTTCCTCAGGCGTCATTCCATTTGCAAATATTGCCATGCTCATTGCTGCAATTTGTGCATCTGAAAAAGATCCATTTGTTAAACCGTCTACAAAAAAGTTGATATCTTCTTTTGACAGATCTTGGTTATCTCTTTTTTTTCTAATTATCTCTTGAGGTATCATCGAATTGAACTTCTTGTATAAATTGTTTAATTAAATTTAAAACATTGTTCTCTGCTAAACTTGCATTCTCTAAAGTTTCTTGATGACTTAATTTTGTTTTATTCATACCAGCAGCTAAGTTGGTGATTACACTGATACCAATAACAGGTAGTCCGCAATGATTAGCAACTAAAACTTCTGGTACTGTAGACATTCCAACAGCATTTCCACCTATGACTTTTAAGGCATTGATTTCAGCAGGAGTTTCAAAATTTGGTCCTGAGTACATACAATAAATACCTTCATAAATTTTTTGATCTATTTTTTTAGCGACTTGCATTAACTGATCTCTATAAAACTTATGATATCCATCACTCATATCATGAAAGCGAGGGCCATACTCTTCAGCATTGGGTCCAATAAGTGGATTGAAACCACTCCAGTTAATATGATCTTTAATTGCCATTAGACTGCCAGCTGGCATAGCTTCATCTAAACTACCTGCTGCATTTGTAACAACTAATAACTTGCACCCAATGTCCTTTAAAACTCTTATGGGTGAAGCTAAGCTTTGGGGATTGTGTCCTTCATAAATATGCGATCTTCCATACATACAAACAACATTTAAAGTATTTATTTTTCCTAAAACTAATTTACCTGCGTGACCTTTGACAGTTGGCTGTGGAAAATCAGCTAACTGTTCATATGAGATTGATTCTTGAATATCTTTTTCTTCAAAAAAATTAGTTAGTCCACTTCCTAAAATTACGGCAATATCGGGTGAAGTATTATTTGTTATTTCTAAAAATTTTTTTGCCGAGGGTAACATTAAAGATTCTCTGGGCCAAAAGAATCTGGAAGTAATTCTTCGAGCGTAGATGTTTTCATATGACCATTTTCATTACACATATGAATCTTAGTATCTAAAGTAGCAAATTCTCTTAACCTCTGTCTACAACCACCACAGGGTGAGCATAATAATTCACCTGAACCTATAACCACAACTTCTAAAATTTTTTTGTTTCCACTAGATATCATATTTCCAATTGCAGTTGCTTCGGCACACTGGGATTGAGGATAGGCAGCATTTTCAACATTACAACCAGTAATAATTTTACTATCTTCTGTTAGAAAAGCTGCTCCTACTTTAAAATTTGAATAAGGCACATGAGCTTGCTCTCTAACTTTTTGTGCAGCCTTGAATAAACTATCAAAATTTTCTGAAACCATATTCTTGTTTAACATGAAATTACTAAAAAAATTATTTATTTCTAAATCTTAAACAATTCTTGTGACAAATCAGGAAGTTCGTCTCCCCAAAAAACTTTTTTACGCAAAAATTCTGGATCTTGGTTAAAACAAATTGACATTGCAGAATTATAAACAGCCCTGGAATCAATAGTCGAATTTAGATCTCTTCCCTCAAACAATTCTTTCTTTTTTAGTCCAGGCCAATCTGTATAAACTTGAGATTTTTTTAACAAGCCTCCAGCCATTAGTATTGCACTTCCATATCCGTGCTCAGTTCCATACCCTCCATTTTGTTTTATAGTTCGGCCAAATTCAGTAAGAGTAAGAATTAGTGTATTATCAAATGCTTGGCCAAGATTTTCATGTAAAATAGTAACAATTTTATTTACCTCTTCTAGTTCATCAGCATGCGCTCCATCAACACCTCCTTGAGCAGCATGGGTATCAAAACCATCTAAATCAAATACAGCAACTCGAGGACCACTTTGATCTTTTAATTGTTTAGCAGCTTCAAGAGCAAGTTTTTTTCTATCATCAGAGTCAGTAGCAATTTGCATAGACAATGGTCTTTGTCTAATTGTATCAAGTGTAGATTTAATTAGCTCGTTATGCTCACCTTTAAATTCATTATAAATTTGATCTATTAACTTTGTTTCAACAAAATCTGGTGATGGGAAGAAATTATTATTCTGTGGCACACCTCTTAATAAAAGTGGCATTGGTAAAGATATTGCCAGACCTTTTCCTATAATATTTGAAGCTAGTAATCCCCTACCAAGCCATCCTGTTTTTTCTTTGTATGGAATGTGTGCTCCAGTTTCCATTAAATTTTGCCCATCAAAATGTGATCTGCCTGTGTAAGGAATATTTGTTGCATGAACAAATGCCGCTTGATTTTTTTGCCAGAGTTTATGAAAAATTTCTAATTTAGGGTGAAGACCAAAATCACTGTTCAAATTAAGAACGTCTTCCAGAATAAGTTTTTTTCTCAATTTTTTAAGACGTTTATCTCCAATAACAGGAACAGCTGTTAAACCATCCATTCCCCCGCGAAGTGATATAATAATCAGATTTTTTTTCTGCATTGAAGCAAAACTTATTTTTGGAAAATAACCAGAAAGAAATAATGTTGTTGATCCTCCAATTAAAAAATTTCTTCTTGTGCAGTTCATATTTTTAATACTCCTGGCAAATTACAAATAACCCCATACTTTTGCCCTAAATCATAATCTGATGTTCCAAATCTAAAATTTTCAATAAGTGATGCCATATTTTCATGATCTTCGAAATTATTTTTAAGACAAGCTAAAATAAAATTATGGGATCTGTTTCCAGATTTAACAAGCATCGGAAGTTCAACTGAAGCAAACCAAAAGCGGCGTAATAATAATTCTGGCGATACCCAATCTACCTCCAAATCACTCCAACCATTAGGTTGTTTGGCACGATAAGGTGAATGGCCTATTTCTCTAAGTATCCATGATAATTGTCTTTGTCTGTTATTTGGCTTCGACTTAAAAGTATAATTCATTTTTTCAAAAGAAAGCGGAATATTTAAATCAAACATTCTAGATAATTGCATTAACCATATTTCAGGTGGATGAAATTTATGTGTAATCTCATTATACTTATAAGCTTGCGTTATAACTGCTTTGTGAATTTCAATTAAGCTTCCATTGGATTTGTTCCATGCTTCTATTACTGGATCTATCATTTCTTCTGTTGGTTCATCTGTAATAAAATGCCTGCATAATTTTGTTGAAACAAATTTGATACAGATTGGGTGAGTTGCCAAATCATGAATTACTTTAGCAAGTTCTCTTTTTGCATCGTTTTTGTATTTAACTCCTAAAACAATTTTATCTCCTTTTTGATGCATTTCTTGATCAAACCATATATCGCCGGTTTCTAAATTTTTTCTATCCCATTTGTGCGACCAACCTGTCATGATATAGGCTAATTGAATCACATCTTCCTGTGTGTATCCAGCATTTGGAGATACTGTATGTAACTCTAATAATTCTCTTGCATGATTTTCATTTATAGTTTCTCCCCACTCCATTCCTTTTTTAGAATTGGGGCCAAAAGATTCTGAATTATCAAGGTGGTGAATCATACACCATGAAGTCGTAACTGACTGAACCATTTCTTCAAAAGTTTTAACCATGTTAGGTCTAATAATTTCACGTTGATAAGGTCCAGTACTAAACTCTGCTAGAAAATCTTTTTCACTTATTGCAAAATGATTTCCCCAAAAAAGCCAGAAACGCTCGAAAACAGGTTGTTTGGAATACTTTGTTTGAAAATGACGAATAGCATGTTCATTTAATTCAAAATATCTTTCACCAGTTTTTATTCTTAATTCATCTTTTGCTTTTCTATACGCATGTTTATCGTTTTTAAATTTTTTTCTTAAAACTTCTCTATCTCCGTAAACCCATTCACCATATTTTTTTCTTAAATCTTTTTCTGTTGGGATTGTTCCAGGCCACAAGAGATCAGGTATAGTATCTAATTGATTTATTGCCCAATTAAGAGGATCTTTATCTGGTTTTTCATTCGGCGACAGGCCAAATGCAACCCGTCTATAAAAATTTAATGACATATATAAAAAAAAATAGTTTACATATATTTATAATTTTTAAAATTAAAATTTAATGAAAAATATACCTCTAAAAATTTGTGGCATAACAAATGTGAAATCTGTTGAAGTGGCACATAAAAATAAAATAAAATCATTGGGTTTTGCAAGTAAAAATTTAAATGGACCAAACACAGTTAGTGATAAAAAAATACAATCATTAATTAAAGAATGTAAAAATTATAAAATAGAATCAGTACTTCTGACTCGGTATGTATCTTTAGACAAACTAATAGAACAAATAGATTTTACAAAACCAAAGACAATTTCATGTTCATATCATTTTCCCAAAAAAGATTTATTAAAAATAAAGAAAATATTTAGAAGATTAAAAATAGGCATTGCAATTAATCCAGAAAATTTTGATAAAAAATACATTGAATCAATTAGAAAAATTGTTGATGTTATTTATTTTGATATGAATGTTTATAGGAAGAAGAGTATTAAAAAGTATTCATTGAGAAAAAGTATTAAACAAATACAGTTTATAAAAAGTAAAAAAATTCCTGTTTATATTGGTGGTGGTATAGACAAAAAAAATGTTTCATACATTCTAAAACAAATAACACCTTTTGGATTAGATATTTCTAGAAGCTTGAAAAATCAGAGAAATTTAATTTCTAAATCAAAACTCAAAGATTTTTTAAATCAAATTTCGGTAGGATAATCGTTTAATAATATATTTGTTTTGCAACTCTTTCGATAAGACTTTTATTGATTTTTTTTCAAGTGGATGTCTGAAAAATGGATCGATATCAAGTATTGGATATAACACAAAATCTCTTTCAGCGGCTCTAGGGTGAGGAATTATTAAATATTTTTTAATAAATATTTGTTTGCCAAAAAAAATAATATCCAAATCAATGTTTCTTGGACCATTGATAATTTTTTTATTTTTTTTTAATTTTTTTTCAATTTCATAAATATTATTTATTAATTCTAATGGCTGCTGGTTGGTACATAGTTTTATTGCGGTATTAAAAAAATTACTTTGTGATTTGTATCCATAAGGAGAAGAAACATAAATATTTGCAAATTTTTTTATATTACCAATATTTTCTAACTCTCTAACAGCACACCGTAAATTAAATATAGCATTACCTCGATTTGAGCCAAGTGCGATTATTGTTTCAGTTTGATACACTTAGTGAGTCAGCTCCATATTTTTTTGCTACAGCTGTTTTATTAATTGTAATTTTAACTTTTTTTATTTTAAATTTATTTTCAAGAACATTGGATGTTTTTATTATTAAATGCTCAAGAGTATGTGATTGAGACTCCTTTATGAAAGTTTTTAAATATTTTGTAATAGATGAATAATCCTTCACATTATTTATATTGTTTAAATCTAGTGATTTTTTAACAGGATAACTAAATTCTAATGTTACCTTTAACAACTGTTTTTTCTTTCTCTCTTGGGCAGTGATACCTATATTTGCACTGATGGATAAGTTTTTAATTTCTACTTTGAACATAGTTTTTCAAAAATTTTTAATGATTGAGACGTTTCTTTTATGTCGTGAACTCTAAATATATCAACTCCCTTTTGATAACAATATAATGCAGAAGCGATTGAACCTCCCAATCTTTGATTTGTTTCACTCTTATCTATGAAGTTGATCCAGCTTTTTCTAGATGATCCTAATAATAATCCATATCCTTTAAACTTAAATTGATTAATTTTTTGCATGATTTCTATATTTTGTTTTAAATTTTTACCAAAACCAATACCTGGGTCAAACCAAACTTTGGATGAAGGAATTTTTATTTTTTCTAATTGTTTAATTTTCTGAAGAAATATTTTTTTAATATCTTGTACAACATTATTATATGAGTGTATTTTCTTTTGCATAGTTTTGGGTGGCGCAGGTGTGTGCATTAAAATTAAACCTGTTTTAAATTTTTTAGTTAAAAAAAATAAATCTTCTGAGCCACCAAAGACATCATTTATAATATGTGCTCCCATATTTAATGCATATTCTTGAGTTTCAATTTTATTAGTATCAACCGATATGACAAATTTATTTTTTGGCAATTTTTTTAATATTGGCTCTAATCTTTTAACTTCTTCTTTGTGTGTTAATGGATCTGAACCAGGTCTTGTACTTTCTGCCCCAATATCAATAATATTTGCTCCATTTTTTATCATTTCTTTGATATTTTTTAGTGCATCTGAACTTTTAAAACTCTTGCCACCATCGCTAAAAGAGTCAGGAGTGACATTGCATATTCCCATTACCGTTGGACTAGTTAGTTTAAAATTATATTTCCCTAATTTCATTTCAATAATATTTTTGCATATTTTTTTGATAAAAAATTATATATTTTCATTGAAGACCTATACCAATTAAATTGTTTAATAAAAGAAATACTAACCACACCTTTACCAGAGCCAACTAAAAGTATTTCACTAAATTGAGGTAAACTAGAAATATTAATATCTGTTCTATAAATTTTATAAGGTAGATTTTTAATTAAGTATTCTAGAGTAATTCCATAATAATAGTAATTTTTTGGAATAAATAATTTATTACCATTTATAAAGATTAAATTGGTCGTAGAGCCTTCTAAAATTTTATTGTTAAAGTAAAAAAGGATCTCTTCTTTTTGTAAATTAATTTTTTTTTGTAAAGAAATTATTTTTTTGTACTGTAAGTTTTTGAAGTTAGGTAAAGCCCGTTGGAATCTAAAAAATTTTGCAGTAAAATACTTATGATCTTTGTTTCGTTTACGTACAGATAATGAGATTATTTTTTTTGTGACTGCAATTCTTAATAGGTGGTCGTAATTTTTAATTTTAGAATATTTATTTAAAAAATTAGTTAAAAAATTTTTTGAAATTTTAACATCAATGCCAAAGTATCTTAAATCTTTATTTAGTTTTTTTAAATGCTGATCAACTAAGATAAGATTTGGCTCTTTGCCAAATAGTCTAATAGTTGTAAAGATACCCTTGTAACCCCAAAGAGAATTGAACTTAAGTAATTTAAAATTCTTAGCGTGAAAGGATTTTTTTAATAAGATATTTTCCATGTGGAGTTAAAAATGAATCTGGGTGAAACTGTAATCCATAGACTTTATTAATATCATCTTCAACCGCCATTGCTACATTTGTTTTTACACAACGCATTGTAATTATCATTGATTGAGAAACAAATGGTTCAGCCATTTTTAAAGAATGATATCGACCTCCTAAAAAATTAAAATTTTTTTTAAAAATTGATTTATCGTTAGTAACTTTAATATGACTCTGATAACCATGAAGGATATTTTTTTGTTGAACTATTTTAGCTCCTTCACAAAAAACTATTTGTTGGAAACCTAAACATATTCCTAATATTTTTTTCTTTCCTTTATATTTATTGTAAATCTTAGTTGTTAATGGATAATCTTTTGGTTCACCAGGACCTGGCGAAAGAACGATGGTCGAAGATTTTTCTAGTTTTGTTTGATCTATTTCATAATAATTTGAAACAAATGTTGGCTCAATACTATCTAGTAGATGAGCTAAATTGTATGTGAATGAGTCTTCGTGATCAATAAGATAAATCATTAGTTAAAAAGATCTAAAAGTGATTTAGCTTTAATATAATTTTCATTATATTCTTTTTTTGCGGTGCTTCCTAAGATCACACCACTAGCAACTGATAATTCAATATCATTTTTAAAATTAAGTAGTGTTCTAATCATTATGTTAAATCGCATATCACCATTTGAATGTATAATTCCAAAACTGCCTGTATAAATATTTCTGTTAAATTTTTCTTTTCTATTTAGAAGTTGAATAGTACTAATTTTTGGACAACCAATGACTGAACCACCTGGCATTAAAGAAGAAATTATATCATGGTTACTCATTTTATTTTTTATAACTCCCTTGATTGTCGTAACGTAATGAAAAAGATCTCGATATTCCTCAACCTTTTTTAGTTTATCTATTTTTACAGATCCTGTTTTACAAATTTTAGACAGATCATTTCTTTCCATATCAACAATCATATTATGTTCTTTGGTTTCTTTTTCATTTCTTCTAAAGAATGTGAGAGCTTTATTTTTATTTAAATGTTTTGTTTTTCTTAATGTTCCAGCAATAGGTTTAGTGCTAATTGTGTTATCTTTTTTCAATATGAGTGTCTCTGGTGAACAACTTACAATATTATAGTCTTTTTCCCTTATAAGAAAACTTTCAGGTGATTCATTCATTTTCATTAACTTCCAAAAAAGATCAATAGAATTGATATTGCCTTTTTTCGAATATGTTTGAGCTATTTTAATTTGATAAGTTTTTCCCTGTTTAATATTTTTAGAGAAATCATTAAATATCTTAGAGTACTGGTTTAAAGATAAATTGAGATTAAACTTTTTATTTAACTGTAAATATTTTTTTGTATTTGTAGTTATATTTCTAAAATTGGGTTTAATGCTTTTGATTATTATTTTTTTACCAATACTAATTTTGGTTTGTGGCTTGTAAAATACACCGCTATGAAAATTTTTAGATCGCTGTTTTGGAAACTTTATTCCTATATTTTCACAAAGAAGTTTATAACCAAAGAAACCAACATAACAATTCAATTCTTCAATCTTAGATTTTTTTGATTTTGATTGGATATTAAGAAAATATTTTAGATTTTTTTTATTAATAATAATTCTTCTAGAAAAATCAGTATAGATGTCATAACCCTTATCAGTTTTATAAATTATAAGAGGTTTATCTGATTGATATAGTCTATTTAGATATTCTTTATTGTTCAGCACTTGATTCTATTATAATTAGGATACTTATATGAAAAGTTTTTTTACTAAAATATTCTTTTTTTGCTTAACAGTCACATGGTCTTTAGGTCTTTTTGCACATGGAACTATCATTTTTCCAAATGTAGAACATGGTGATGGTTACATTGATGTTAAGATATATGACTCAAAAGAGAGCTTTTTGGATGAAGAATTAGCAATTGAGAGCGTTAGAAAAAGAGTTCAAAAGGGTGAGGTTGTAGTTCCTTTGAGTAAGATACATGAAGGAAAAATAGCAATTGTTGCCTATCACGATGAAGATTCAGATGGAAAATTAAAGACTGGATTATTCTGGAGACCAAAAGAAGGTTTTGCCTTTAGTAATAATTATCAACCAAAAGGTCCTCCATCATTTGAAAAAGCCGCAATCATTTTAGTTCATGGCGAACCCGTGGTAATAGAACTTAATTATTAAAAATTATATTGATGTCATTACAGTTACAAAACACATTAAGTGGTAAAAAAGAATTTTTTAAACCAGTTAATCCAGATCATGTAAGAATATATGCTTGCGGTCCAACTGTTTACAATTTTGCGCATATAGGTAATGCGCGTATGGCAGTTGTAAATGATTTATTAGTCCGTGTATTAAAAACACAATTTAAACAAGTGACCTATGTGTCTAATATCACTGATATTGATGACAAGATTATAGAAGCTTCTAAAGAAACAGGTGAGGACATAAGTGTTATCACAAATAAATATACAGAGATTTACAATAATGACATGAGTGCACTTGGCGTTAATCTTCCTGATATTCAACCAAGGGCAACTGATCATATTAAAGAAATGATCGAGTTAATAAAAAAATTAATTGATGAAAATAAAGCTTATGAAAAAGAGGGGCATGTTTTATTTCATGTGCCAAGTTTTGATAATTATGGAATTCTTTCAAAAAGAAATAGAGATGAACAAATAGCTGGAAGCCGTGTTGAAGTAGCGCCGTTCAAAAAAGATCCAGCAGATTTTATTTTATGGAAACCATCTCCCTCACCCTTACCTGGTTGGGATTCACCTTGGGGATTTGGAAGACCAGGATGGCATTTAGAGTGCTCCGTTATGTCAGAAAAATCATTAGGCCTCCCTTTTGATATCCATAGCGGTGGTATTGACTTGGTGTTTCCGCATCATGAAAATGAAATAGCACAAACTTGTTCCATATCTAAAAATAAAGATCCTAAAGATTTTGCAACTTATTGGTTTCATAATGGATTTGTTAATGTTGAGGGAGAAAAAATGTCAAAGTCAATTGGCAATATTAGACTCGTTCATGATCTCAATAAAAAATACAAGGGAGAGGTTTTGCGATTAACATTGTTGTCAGCTCATTACAAACAGCCATTGAACTGGACAGAAGAAATCATTGAACAAAATAGCAAAATGATAGATCGACTTTATAGAGTTCTATTAGAGCTCTCAGAAGTTGAAATAGATTCTAACTTACCTTCTGATTCTATAATGGAATCATTTTTAGATGATTTGAATACACCTAAAGTCATTGCAAAACTTAATGAAGAAGCAAATGATGCTTCATCTGCATCTGATGAAAGAAAAAAAGAAATCAAAAAAAATCTTCTTTCTGCCGGTAAAATATTAGGTATTCTTGAAGATGATCCAGGAAATTGGTTAGGTTATAATCAAAAAGATACTGAAAATACTGAAGAAATTGAAAGGTTGATAAATGAACGTAATGAAGCTAGACGCAGTAAAAATTTTAATTTGGCAGATACTATTAGGGACACATTAAAAGATAAAGGAATAGAAATAGAAGATACTGATAAAGGAACGATTTGGCGGAAATCTAGATGAGTGAAAAGATAATAATTACATTTCCAGATGGAAATAAAAAGGAAGTTGATAAAGGCATCAATGGTCTTGAATTGGCATCGCAAATTTCTAAATCTCTTGCCAAAGAATCAGTTGCTATAAAAATTAATAATGAGATAAAAGATATTAGTTTACCTATTAATGGTGATGCATCTGTATCGATTTTAAAAAGAGATAGCGAGGAAGCACTTGAATTAATACGACATGATTGTGCTCATGTAATGGCAGAAGCTGTCCAGGAATTATTCCCCGGAACACAAGTTACAATTGGTCCAGCAATTGAAAATGGTTTTTATTATGATTTTGCAAGAGATGAACCTTTTACTGTTGCAGATCTTCCAAAAATTGAAAAAAAGATGCACGATATCATTCAAAGAAATAAAAATTTCATAAGAGAAGTGTGGTCTAAAGAGGAATCGATAAAATATTTTAAAGACAAAGGTGAAGACTATAAAGTTGAACTAATTAATGATCTGCCTGATAATGAGGAAATTAGTATTTACAAACAAGGTGATTGGTTAGACTTGTGCCGAGGCCCTCATATGGTTTCAACAAAACAAATTGGTAAAGCATTTAAATTAATGAAAGTTGCTGGCGCTTACTGGCGAGGTGATTCATCTAATACAATGCTAACAAGAATTTATGGAACGGCCTGGGCAACAGAAAAGGATCTTGAACAACACCTTTTACAAATTGAAGAAGCAGAAAAAAGAGATCACCGAAAACTAGGAAGAGAAATGGATTTGTTTCATTTTCAGGAAGAGGCTCCTGGGGCGGTGTTTTGGCATCCTAAGGGTTGGACATTATTTCAGTCGCTAATAAATTATATGCGAAACAGACAAGACAAGGCAGGTTACGTAGAAACTAATACACCAGACATGATGGATAAGTCTCTATGGGAAACGTCTGGTCACTGGGACAAATTTAGTGACATGATGTTTAGAACTGAAGCAAAAGACGATAAAATTTATGCTATCAAACCAATGAATTGCCCTGGCGCTGTAGAAATTTTCAAACAAGGATTAAAAAGTTATAGAGACTTACCATTTCTATTATCTGAATTCGGAAAAGTACATCGTTATGAACCATCGGGTGCTCTTCATGGATTAATGAGGGTGAGAGCATTCACACAAGATGATGCACATATATTTTGTACAGAAGATCAAATTACACAAGAGAGTAAAACGGTATGTGATTTGATACTTAGTATCTATAAGGACTTTGGTTTCGATAATGTTAGAATTAAATTTTCTGACCGTCCTGAAAAACGCGTAGGGGATGATGCTATTTGGGATAAAGCTGAGGCTGCATTAATGCAAGCCATGGAGGCAACAGGTCTTGAGTATACACTCAATCCAGGAGAGGGTGCATTTTACGGTCCAAAATTAGAGTTTGTTTTACGAGATGCAATTGGCAGAGACTGGCAATGCGGAACACTACAAGTAGATTTAAATTTACCTGGAAGATTAGGAGCTACTTATATTGGAGAAGATGGTAATAAAAAAATACCAGTCATGTTGCATAGAGCTTTATTTGGTTCCTTAGAGAGATTTACCGGTATTCTAATTGAACATTATGCAGGCCATCTTCCCTTTTGGCTTTCACCATTGCAAGCAGTAGTTGCTACAATTACATCTGATACTGATGAGTATGCATATGACGTACAAAAAGCATTAGCATCAAAAGGAATTAGAGCCGAAATAGATACACGTAATGAAAAAATTGGTTATAAAATACGTGAACACAGTAATAGTAAAGTGCCAGCAATTATCGCTGTTGGAAAAAAAGAAGCTCAAGATAAAACAGTATCCGTTAGAAGAATTGGCTCGTCTGAAACAAAGACCTTTAAATTAGAAGATATTGTTACTAGCTTATCTAAAGAAGCAAAGTCACCAATAGAATAAAAAATGAATAACATGCAAGGAAAGTTTCCAAGTACAAGACTCAGACGTAATAGAATGAAAGAATTTTCTCGTCGTTTGGTTGCTGAAAATACTCTAAGTGTAAATGATTTAATCTTGCCTCTATTTGTATGCGAGGGAAATAAGGTTGATGATCCTATTAATTCGATGCCTGGTGTTAGCAGATACTCTATTGATAAACTTTTAAATGAAGTAGAGAAAGCTGTTAAATTTAATATTCCTGCTATTGCAATTTTTCCACAAATTGAAAGTGGCCTTAAAAATTCTGAGGGAAGTTTAGCTGTAGATGAAAATAATTTGGTGTGTAGATCAATTAAAAGTATCAAAAAAGATTTTCCAAATATTGGTATTATATGTGATGTTGCGTTAGATCCTTTTACTGATCATGGGCATGATGGTTTAGTTATAAATGATAAAATAGATAATGATAAAACTTTGGAGGTTTTAGAACAACAGGCCCTAGTCCAAGCGAATGCTGGTTGTGATGTAATCGCCCCGTCGGATATGATGGATGGAAGAGTGGGAAGAATAAGAACTGCATTAGATTCAAACAATTTAGCAGATACCCTTATCCTCTCTTATGCCGCAAAATATGCTTCGGGTTTTTATGGACCTTTTAGAGATGCTATAGGTTCTGGTTCTAATTTGGGTAAAGATGGTAAATTAACATATCAAATGGATCCATCAAACAGTGATGAAGCTATTAGAGAAGTTGGATTAGATATAAGTGAAGGTGCAGATATGGTAATGGTTAAACCTGGTATGCCTTATCTTGATATTATTTCTAGAATAAAATCAGAATTTAAAGTTCCAACTTTTGCCTACCAAGTATCTGGTGAATATTCGATGATAAAAGAGTCAATTAATAAAGGTTGGCTTAATGAAAAAGTTGTAATGGAATCTCTTTTATCTTTTAAAAGAGCTGGGGCAAATGGTATACTGACTTACTTTGCATTAGAAGCTGCTGAAAAATTAAAAAATGAATAACATTCAATTTGAAAAAAGAAAATCTATAGAACAAGTTGAAGAGTCAAATGAGCTTGCTCCGAAATTTGATTCAAATGGTCTAATACCCGTTGTAACAACAGATTTTTCATCTGGTGAACTACTTATGCAAGGTTATATGAATGAAGAAGCTTTTAAAAAAACTATAAGTTTGGGTGAAGCTGTTTATTTTTCTAGAAGTAGAAATACCCTTTGGCACAAAGGTAAAACAAGTGGATTAACGCAGAAGATAAAAGAAATAAGAATTGATGATGATCAAGATTGTGTTTGGTTAAGGGTTGATGTCAAAGGTGGTGCTAGCTGTCATGTAGGATATAGATCATGTTTTTATAGAAGTATTCCATTGGATAATTCTAGCTCTAAAGTTGTTCTTAAATTTGAAGAGAAAGAAAAAGTTTTTGATCCTGAAGAAGTATATAAAGGTGCCCCAAATCCCACAAAACTATAATGTCAGACAAATTAAAGTTTATTGAGACTAGTAAACTTCCAACAGATATTGGGGAGTTCACTGTACATGCCTTTACAGATGAAAATGAATCTAAAGATCATTTAGCAATATGTATGGGTGACTTGCTTACCGATGAGCCAGTTTTATCAAGAATTCATTCGCAGTGTATTACAGGGGAATCTTTTTTTAGTAAGAGATGTGATTGTAGATTCCAACTAACTGAATCATTAAAACAAATTGCTCAAAATGGAAGAGGAGTTATTTTTTATCTTCAACAAGAAGGAAGAGGCATTGGTCTTTCAAACAAAATTAAAGCATATAGCTTACAAGATAAGGGACTAGATACCGTTGAAGCTAATCATCAACTAGGTTTCAAAGATGATGAGAGAACATATGAAAATATTGCTGGAATGGTAAAATATTTAGCAATCAAAAAATTAGATTTGATGACTAATAATCCAAAAAAAATAAAAGCGCTTGAAGATATGGGTATCAAAGTAAACCAAAGGGTTCCTATTTTCTCAGACACAAATAAATATAATGAAAAATATATCTCAACTAAGAAAAGTAAACTTGGTCATTTAATATAAGTGGAAGCAGACAATTTAATAAAAAAACTGAAAATGATAAGTCATCCTGAAGGAGGACATTATGTTGAAAATTTTAAGAATGATAATGTTAGTCAAATTTATTACCTATTAAAAAGGAATGAAAAATCACATTGGCATCGATTAACTAAAAATGAAATATTACATTTTTATTCAGGAGATCCTCTAGAAGTTTTCACATCGAATGATGGAATTAATTATGAAGTTTTTTCTTTAGGGTCAGATCATAATTATATTTACACCGTAACAGCAAACACATGGTTTGCTATGAGATCTTCTGGTGCTTTCAGTTTAATTGGATGCACTGTCGCACCTGCTTTTGATTTTGATGATTTTGAACTTGCACCTGCGACGTGGCGACCTGAAAATTTCAAAA
>CACKIH010000004.1 GCA_902600225.1 uncultured Alphaproteobacteria bacterium
GCATCAGAGTCGTAATAAAAAGAAAGTTTATCCTCATTTAATTTTGGAACTAACCAAACTTGTGCCTGACATCCTGAAACTTTAAAAGTCTCATTTCTATATTCTTCTGGAAAGATTTTAGCATTTTTTGCTTGATCGATTAAAAATTTATACTTGTCCATTCCATCATCGAATAAATCTAGACTTTCTTTATAATAATTAATTTTTTCTTCTATTGTTTTCATGACATAAATTTTCTTAACACATTAGCAGAATCTTCTGGCAATACATCCATAATAAAAACACCTGCCATCGATTCTGAGCCTGCTAAAATTTTTGGCTTATCGCCATGACGTAAGGGTGGGTAAAATTCGACATGAAAATGAAAATTATTGTCATTTAATTCAGGAGATGCATGCAGGCCCATTATATAAGGACATTTTTTATTTAGAAAGGTATCGTATCCTTTTACAACTTTCTGAATACATTTTGAAAAATCCTCAATCTGATTATCATTAAATTTCCAAGGACCCTCAATCTTATTTTTTGGTATTATCCATACCTCATAAGCATATCTTGCAAAAGGTGGTATAGCGGCAACAAAATTTTCATTTTGATAAACATAATATTTTTCCTCTAGCTGCTTCATAATATTGATTAAAAAGTTTTCTTTTTTAAATGCTCTTATTTCCTTTTCAATTACTGGAGGAATAAAAGGATAAGCATAAATTTGACCATGAGGATGATGAAGAGTAACTCCGCATTCCTCCCCCCTGTTTTCAAAAGGGAGTACATATTTAACATCTGGATTTTTTTGTAATTCCTTATATCGATCTATCCAAACCTTAGTTAATAATTCTATTCTGTTTAAAGGCATTTCTGATATCGTATCTAAGTGTTCAGGTGAATACACAACTACTTCACACTCTCCTTTTGATGGTTTACTCAAAATATTTTCTAAATGAATATTTTCTCCCATTGAGTTGAAACTTGCCCATCGATTTGGAAAGACTGCAACTTCAAAGTTTTTAAAAGGTATTTCTGTTGGATAATTTAAATTTGCTCCAGGACATAACGGGCAGTACTCTTTAGGTGGAAAAAATGTTCTCTCTTTTCTTCCAGCTGAGTATGTTACCCATTCTTGTCTTGAAGGATTCCACCTCATATGTGGTTTAGGAATATCGTTTACATCAAGTTCTTGAGAAGGAGTTTCAGTGTGTTCTTGATAACCATAAAGAAGAAGTTCTTTATTATCATTTCTAATAAAGGTTCTTTTATGTATTTGATGCATTAATTTTTTCTTCCCATCTTATCGATGAATTAATTATTTCTCTAAGATCATTATATTTTGGTTGCCATTTAAAATAATTTAATAATTTAGAGGTATCTGCAATTAATTTTTCAACATCTCCTTCTCTTCTACTAGAAAATTTATAATTAATTTTATTTTGATAGATGCTGTTTGTAGTTTTTACAACATCTAAGACACTAAATCCATTTCCATAACCACAATTAAATAAATTTGATTCTAAATTTCTTAAAAGATATTTTGCTACTTCTAAGTGTATATCAGCAAGATCTGATACATGGATATAGTCCCTAATAGCAGTCCCGTCAGGAGTATTATAATTATTGCCAAATATTTCAATTTGATCTCTTTTTCCTACTACAACTTCTGATATTTTTTTTATTAGATGAGTTGATTTTTTTGAAATTTGTCCCGATCTTAGTTTTTTATCGGCTCCAGCAACATTAAAGTATCTTAAAATAATAAAATGAAAGTTATCTTTATTATCAAACAAAAATTTTTCTGTTTTAATTTTAGATTCCGCATATGGATTTTGTGGATTTAAATTAGTATGCTCATCAATTAATTTATCTTCACTTACTAACCCATAAGCTGCTGCAGTAGATGAAAAAACTATTTTAGTTAAACCATTATTTTTGCAAGTATTAAAAAGTTTAATTGCATTATTAGTATTGTTCTCAAAATATTTCTCAGGCTGCTTAACTGATTCTTCAACTTGAATAAAACCTGCAAAATGCATAAGTAAATCAAAATTATTTGATTGTATAAGATTAGAAATTAATTCTTCATTATTAATATTACAATTAGTAAATTTTGCATTTTTTGGAATTAACATTTCATTTCCAGTTGATAAGTTATCAATAATATGAACTTTATGACCGTCATCAAGTAGTGACAAAGCTGCATGACTTCCAATATAACCTGCCCCACCTGTTAGAAGAATATTCATTATTTTGTTTCTTAATAAAGTAATTTAAAATAAATTAGTATAATTATGTCTATTAATTTAGAATTAGAAAAAAAAATATTAAACCTTATTACATCTTTTAACCAAAATTTATTTGATGAGGTTATAAAAGATGCAAGTGATTTATATAAACAAATAAATAACTTATCTGTAATACCAAATTTGATAGGTGCCTCGTATGCAGGTAAAAACGATCATCAAAATGCAGTCATATTTTATAAAAAGGCATTAACAATAGATCATAACAATACGGAAATATTAAATAATCTTGCCAAAAGTCTCCTAGCTATTAATCTTTATGATGAGGCAATTGATACGTTACAGAAATCGATAATTTTAGATGATAAAAATTATGATACTTATTTTAATTTAGGAATTATTAATTTTAATAAAGGTGAATATGATGAGTCATTAAAAAACTACAAACATGCTATTAAACTCAATAATAAGATTGATAAAATACATTACAATATGGCAATTACACTTTCAAAAAATGGTAACAATAAAGAGGCGATAAATTTTTTTCTTAAAACTTTAAAGTTAAACCCAAGTCATATTAAAGCATTAAACAATATTGGTTTACTTTATATTGACAATAATAATTATGAACTTGCATTTAATTATTTGAAAAAAGCTATTGATTTAAATCCAAATTATTCAAAAGCCTATAACAATCTAGGCGCATTATATTTTCAAATAAAAGATTACAAACAAGCTCTGCATTGCTTTGATAAAGCATTTAAATTAGATAAAAATCTTTTAAGTGCAGGAGTTCAAAAATATTTTTTAAAAAGGCTTTCTTGTGATTGGTCTGATGAAAAAGATCTAAGTTCACTTTTAATTAAAACAATAAATTCTGATGAATTTGTATCTCCGTGGTATTGTTTATCTATGGAAGATAATATTAATAACCATTATTTAAGAGCAAAAAAATTTTCTAGTAAATTTAAATTAAAAAATGAAAATAATAATTCTTACTTGAATAAAAAATTAAGAATTGGTTATTATGCAGCAGACTTTCATCAACATGCAGGTATGATAAATATGGAAGGTATATTCAAAAATCATAATAAAGATGAATTTGAAATAATTGGATTTTATTATGGTGAAATAAAAAAAGATGAAACACATCGTAGGATAAAAAAGAATTTTAATAAATTTTTTTATGTCAATAAACTTGACGATGAAGAAATTTTGAATTTATCTTTAGAAAATAAAATTGACATCGCAATTTATAGAGCAGGCTTAACCGTTAATGCTAGAAGTAGTATTTTTAGTAAAAAGATTGCTCCAATTCAGGTAAATTTTCTTGGCTATCAAGGAACAACTGGACAGGAAGGTATTGATTACATAGTTGCGGATGAATATGTTATTCCTGAAAATCAAAAAAACTTTTATACTGAAAATATTATATATTTACCGGGAAGTTATTTTCCAAGAGATAATAATAGAATAATTGGAAAGAAAAAATTTACTAGAAAAGACTTAAAAATTTCAGAAAATTCTTTTGTCTTCTGCAATTTTAATAACTCTTACAAAATAACGTTGGAAGAGTTTGAAATTTGGATGAAGCTACTTCAAAAAATTGACAACTCAATATTATTGCTTTTGGAAACAAATAATGAAATGAAAAAAAATTTGTATTTTGAAGCGCAGAAATTCAAAATTAATGATGATAGAATAGTGTTTATAAAAAAAGCAATTTTTGAAGATCATTTATCAAGACATTCTTTAGCTGATCTCTTTTTAGATACTTTTAACTATAACGCCCACACAACTGCAGTAGACGCATTATGGACTGGATTACCAATAATAACTAAGCCTGGTAATAGTTTTTCATCAAGAGTCTGTGGAAGTCTATTAAAATTTTTTGATTTAGATGAATTGATTCTAAAAAATAAAGATGAATATTATAATAAAGCTTTAGAACTAGCAGAAAACCCCCTTAAGTTAAAAGCAATAAAGAATAAAATAGTGAAGTATAGGGACTCAAATAAATATTTCGATCCCAAAAACTATACTTTAAATTTAGAAAAAGCTTACAAAAAAATTCATTCAATGAGAGTTAATGAAAATAAATTTGAGAATATTCATATTAAAGATATAGAATAAAATATTCACAAATATTTTAAATATGTTATGCTAAACTTTATGGAATTAATTGATACACATCAGCATCTAATGTACCGTGATCAAGTTGGGTATAGTTGGGCAAATGAATTTCCACCAATTGATAAAGGTAATTTTACTTTAGAAGATTATAAAGAACTGACAAAAGACTATGAGATCAAAGGTACACTATTCATGGAAACAGGAGTAGATGACTCTGATTATAAAAAAGAAACAAAATTCATAAAATCTATAATGGATCAGCCCGGAAGTAATATGAAGGGTTTAATTGTTTCAATAAGACCGGAAGAGGAAAATGGTTTTGATCAATGGTTGGAAGAAACTATTGATATGAACGTAGTTGGATATAGAAGAATTTTCCACGTAATGCCTGATGAATTTTCACAAAATACAGTACTAAGAAATAATGTAAAAAAAATTGGATCAGCTGGGAAACCTTTTGATATTTGTTTTCTGCCAACACAGCTTAAAATTGCAAAAGAATTTGCAAAAGATTGCGATCAAATGGACTTAGTGTTAAATCATTGTGGAGTTCCTCCTATTGCATCTGGAGAGATTGATGAATGGGGCAAGGATATTAAATCTCTGTCTGAACTTCCTAATGTTACTTGTAAATTATCAGGTCTAATGGCCTATTGTGCACCTGGCACTTCCTCTTATGAAACAATAAAGCCATATGTAGATCATTCTTTAGAATGTTTTGGTCCGGATAGAATGGTTTGGGGAAGTGATTATCCAGTAGTTAATGCTGGTAAAGGAATTCAAGAGTGGATTAAAGTTACACATACTATTCTAGGTAACCTTTCAGATGATGAGGCAAAGAAAATTGCAAGTTCTAATGCTGAAAGAATTTATAAGATATAACTATAGTTTTTTTGCTGTAGCAACTAATATTTTTATTTTATTTTTTACTATATCTATTGGTACATGACCAAATCCGCACTCACTTGTTAATAAAATTTTTTCTTTAGGAAAATATTCTAAGGCAGGTTTTATAGCTTTTATAATGTCTTCCTCAGTTTCTGTTTTGTCAATTCTTTGATCAATTACCCCAAGAGATACTTTTCCATCAAAATTCCAATCGTTAAATACATCCAACATTTTATAGTGTAAGCTACAGTGCTCTAGATGTATTTCATCAACTTTTAAAATTTTAAATGCATCAATCATATCAGTGTATTTTCCAAAAAAACCTCTTTTCCTGTGAGCATTACCTCCACACACATGAAGATTAAAATCTACATTTGGAAATTTTTCAATAATTCCATTTAGTATTTCAGCAGCCCATCGCGTTTCATTAACGTTTTCTGTCCAAACAGGTTCATCAAATTGAATATAATCACATCCTTCATTCACAACTTCTTCTAGTTCTGTGGTTAATGCATTAGCATAAGCTTTTGCAAGAGCAATATCGTCAGGATAGAGGTCAGGTCTTTCATTAACACTAAATCTTGCTAGCATGTGAGGGCCAGTTATTGTTTGTTTCACTCTGACGTTAGCAGGAGTATTATCTCTCGCCACCCTCCATTTTTTTGCTAATCCAGTTTTCAAATTTTTAATTTCATCTTTTACTACCGCACACTCAATTCCAAACCCCTTTGTTCCATGAGTTTTACTCAAATCCACACCTTTCATAGAACCACCGAGGGTAAAATCTTTGCGAATTTTATTTATAGCATCCACCCCATCCAGTCGTAATTGGTAGAACCAATACATATTTTCCCTGTATCCTTCACCATCAGTAATTATATCTAGACCAAGATCAGACTGTTCTTTAACTGCCCATTTAATCATTTCAAAAGACTCTTCTTCAGAAACACTTGGTTTACGAAGTGTATCTTTTTGTACTTCTTTTCTAGGATAACTACCTGTGACTGTTGTTGTGTAACTCATATATCAATTACTTTCTCTTACATCTTGTATAAGACATTTAACTCCTTCTTCAAAGGATCTTGGATTAAAATCTATTTCTTTTCGAATTCTTTCATCATTTTGATCATCAATTAATGGTGTTGATTTTACACTTTCATCAAAATAGATTTCTGCATCTGGAATTATTTTTTTAACTGTTGCTTCTAATTGTTCACCATCTAAAGTTTCCGCCCCTGTATTAAAGCAAGAAAAATTTAAAGTTTCTTTTAATGCTAAACGAACAAGTTGTTCAGCACAATCATCTACATAAATCCAATTATCTCTATTTTTTTTTGAAAATGGTAAATGAGCTACTTGTCCCAAAGCAGGTTTAGCTGCAAAATCCTCGGCCCAGTTTATTGCAGTATTTTGTCTTCCATAACCAAAGACAACTGATGGTCTAGTATAGGCAATACTACATCCATGTTTCTTGATATATTTTTCAGCCATAAACTCATTAAGAAGCTTCATTACGCCATATGTATAAAAGTGATTATTAATACCTGAGTAATCTTCTTCTGTTACAGCTCTGTTTCCAAAAAATTCTTGATGAGCACCATAAACAGTTTCGCTACTTGCAAATACTAATCGTCTAATTTTATACTTCACAATCATCTCAAATATTGAAGTAGTACCTACAATATTTATTTTACTTGCAAGCAATGGATTTTCTTCGCATATAGTTCCTATTCCATACGCTAAATTAATAACTGAATCTATTTTGTTATTTTGAAAAATATTTTCAATTTCTTTATAATTGGTAATATCTAATTTTTGATATTTTACTTTGTCTTTATTTTTCCCAATTTTTAATATGTTACTTTCAAGTTTGTCTTTATTTTTTACAATATCTAGATCAGTCACTAAAACATCAATATCTTTTTTTAGTAATTGCAAAACAACCTTAGATCCAATAAAACCTAAACCACCTGTAACTAAAACAGTCATCAATTATTCCATAAAAAAAATTTGATCCATCATAACCCAGGATTCATTGTCATCATTATTTGGGAAAGGATTAAAGCAATCTATCATTAGTTTCGTCCATTTATCTACAATTGGTATTTGTTGCATCTTTCCCATATCACCATCAAAATCATTCCCTGTATACTCCAGATATCCAAACATAAAATCTTCTTTTAAGAAGATACTATAATTTTGAACATTAATTTTTTTTAACTCTGCTAAAACTTCAGGCCAAACATTTGCATGATTGTCGATATAATATTGTCTTTTCTCATCTTTCAACCTGACAGCCATTCCATATCTTTGTATAGCCATACAACCTCCTTAATTTTTCAAATTAACTTAACATAGAACTTACAATGAAATGAAACAAAATCATCAGTTATTCATAATTTTTTCTTATCTTAATTTTTATTACTGTATGATTTATTGCTTTTTTAAAAAATTTAGTTAAAAAATATTTTCTATGGAAAAAATTAGTACAGAAGATATAGCAAATTTAAATACTGTTTGGGAGCTTCCAAAAAATAAAAAACCAATTGTAATCATTGGTGCTGGTGGAATAGTAAGCGACGCTCATTTGCCAGCTTATAAAAAGGCAAACTTTACTGTTAAAGGTATTTTTGATCCCGATATAGAAAAAGCAAAAAAATGTGCTGAAAATTTTTCTATTGAAAAGATTTACTCTAGTGAAGAAGAAGCATTAGCAGAAAAAGATGTAGTATTTGATATTGCTGTTCCTCCTCAAGTACTTTTGAGTATAGTTGAAAAGATCCCATCTAACTCCGTTTGTCAATTACAAAAACCAATGGGGAATAGTATGGAGGAGGCTAAAAAAATCAGGGATATTATTCATGAAAAAAAAATTACTGCATGCGTAAATCTTCAATTAAAATTTAGCCCTATGATGATTGCTTTAAAAGAAGCAATAGATAAAAAAATGTTAGGTAAACTAACTGAATTAGAAATAAGTTTAAGCGTTGGAACGCCTTGGCATCTATGGCCTTTTTTAGAAACATTAGATAACGTTGAAGTACCTCTTCATTCAATTCATTATTTGGATTGGATAAGATCAGTTCTTGGCAATCCAATAAGCGTTCATTGCAAATCAGTAAAACATCCAAATCTTCCTAATCTGGCAGATGCAAGATCAAGTATAATCCTACAATATGAAGATGATGTAAGATGTTGTTTATCTATAAATCATACACATGATAATTCTTCACATGGAATGAAACATTCACATGCGTATGCTAGGGTCGAGGGTTTAGACGGTGCAGCATATATAAAATTTGGATTACTTCTTAATTATCCAAATGGAGAACCAGAAGAAATTGAAATATCGACAAAAAACGTTGATTGGACAAAAGTAAATAATGTAGGCACTTGGTTTCCAGATGCATTTATAGGCACTATGTCTAGCTTACAAAGATATGCGTCAGGAGAAGAGGCTGAATTAACTCATTCAGTAGATAATGCTTATAATACAATGGCTTTAGTTTATGCTTGTCTTGAGTCTAATTCTCAACCTGGGACGATTGTTCACTATTAGTGTAATTTTTTTCTAAAGTTATTGTATTTTTTTCAAATAATTGCATCATAGCTTCATAAATTAACAAATATGGAGGAATGATGTTAAGAATATTTTTATCATTGATTCTTGCCGTATCTTTCTTTGGTTCATTTTCAGCAAAAGCAGAAACTGAGTTATGGGGAGATTATTCTGGTGTAACTCTAAGAGTTAAACTTATCGGCGGAGGTCAATACGAAGGCTTATACAATGAAGTAATTCCATGGTGGGAAGAAAACACAGGTGGAAAAATTGAAATCGTCACACAAAAAAATCACTTTGAATTAGATAAAGAGATTAAGAAAGATATTGCTTCAGGCAATTTAGATTTTTGTGTAGCTTCTAACCACACAAGTTTTGCATCTCAGTATGGCGATATTTACACAGACTTGAATAATATTATGCCTGCATCTGTTTTAGCAGATTATACACCATTAATTTTAGAACACTCTACTGTTAATGGAAGATTAGTTCAAATGCCTAGACACAGTGATGTAAGTAATTTGTATTATCAAAAAAGTTTATATGAAGATGCTGATAACAAAGCTAACTTTAAAGCAAAGTACGGCTATGATTTAACACCGCCTGAAACTTGGGATCAAGTTAAGGATCAGGCTATCTTTTTCTCAAACCCACCTGATTTCTACGGAACTCAATATGTTGGTAAAGAAGAAGCGATAGCAGGTCGTTTCTATGAGCTAGTAATTGCAAATGGTGGAGCATTATTTGACGAAGATTATCGTCCAATATTCAATTCTCCTGCAGGTGTTGAAGCTCTTCAATGGTTCATTGATTTGTATAATGCAAAAGCAGTTCCTGATGGTGTTTTAAACTATCTTTGGGATGACACTGGATTAGGTTTTGCAAGCGGAACAATTGCTATGAATCTTGACTGGGCAGGATGGGCAGGTTTTTTTAATGATCCAGAAAACTCAAAAGTTGCTGGAGATATTGGACTTGTACGTGCTCCAATGGGTTCTGGTGGTTTAAGAACTGGTTGGTCAGGATCACACTCTTTCTCAATGACAGAGTCATGTCCGGATAAAGAAGCAGCTGCATCTTTCTTATGGGCTTTAACAAGTAATAAAGCACAAATGATTGAAGCAAGAGGTGGACTATCACCAACTCGTCCAGCTATTTGGGATGCAATCATTGCTGAGAAGAAAGCTGAAGGTGATGAGTTTATGTTAATGGTATTTGAAACTTTTAAAATGTCATTAGCAGAAGATGCATTCACTCCACCACTAATTCCTGAGTGGATTGAATTTACTAACGCTCTATATCCAGAACTTCAAGCAGCTATTCTTGGGGACAAATCTCCTGAAGATGCGCTAGCTACTGCTTCTAAGAAAGCAACTGAAATTATGGAAGACGCTGGTTACTTCTAACAATTAATATAATACCTAGCTCTATTCACTAGAGCTAGGTTTCTAAATCTATCATGAGAAAATTTCTAAACGGACCATGGGTTTTACTAATGCCCACTTTAATAATACTTACTTGTGTTGTTTTATTACCTTTGCTCCTATCATTATGGACAAGTTTTACACCTTTTAAGTTAACAAAACCCGATACTCTCTATCGTTTCGTTGGATTTAGAAATTATGAAAGACTAATTGGAGATCTTGATTTTTGGATAGCTTTTGGAAGAACAGTTTTATTTTTAGCTATTGCTCTTAATCTAGAATTAGTCTTTGGTCTTGGAATAGCACTTTTAATAAATAAAATTACTTACGGACAAAGAACATTGAGAACACTAATGATGTTTCCAATGATGTTTTCTCCAATTCTAGTAGGATTTCAATGGAAGTACATTTTTAATGACAATATTGGTTTAATGAATAATTTTTTGAGAGAGTTTGGAGTCATACAACCAATACCATGGCTTGTTGATGGCATTTTAGCAAACGTTTCAATAATGGCTGCTGAAATATGGTCAAGTACATCAGTATTTGCGATTTTATTATTAGCAGGTTTATTAGGTATACCTAAAGACCCTATTGAGGCTGCCAAAGTTGATGGATGCAACTCATGGCAAGTATTTAAAAATATTACATTACCTTTTTTGATGCCATTTGTATTTATTGCGATGACGATCAGATCATTAGATGTTGCAAGAGCTTATGATATTGTTCAGATGATGACTGGTGGTGGTCCTGCCAAAAGAACAGAATTACTTTGGACTTTAATTTCGAGAACTGGATACGTAGATGCGAAGATGGGAATGGCTAATGCAATGTCATATATTTCAATTTTTCTTTCAATTGCATTCACTTTTTTCTTTTTTTATAAATTAGTAGAAGCAAGGCAGAGGTTAAGTTATGAATAAAAAACAAATCAATAATATTCTAATTTGGTTTTCAGCTATTATTTTAATAATTCTAATTATGACTCCTGGCTTGTGGGTAGTGCTTACAGCATTTAGACCTCAAGTAGATGTTATGGCAAAACCTGCTGTTTGGATACCGCGTAATCTAAACTTAATTCAATTTGAAACTATGCTCTTTGGTGGTTCCGAGGGATCAATGGGTAGAAGTCCTATACCTGTTTTAAGTTATTTACGAAATTCACTTATAATTTCTTTTACAAGTACATTTATAGCAGTGTTAGTGGGTACAATTGGAGGATATGGTTTTGCGAGACATAATTTTAAGCACAAAAATAAATATTTTTTATTAATCATGTTAACTAGAACAATTCCTGGCATATCTTTAAGTTTACCAATCTTTATTATTTTTTCAAAAATTGGTTTAATCGATACGCATATTGGGATTATACTCGTTTTTGTTGCTTTAAATATTCCATTTACAATTTGGTTAACTGATGGTTTTTTTAGACAAATTCCAAGAGCGATGTCGGAAGTAGCGATGACTGATGGCTGTACTAAACTACAAGCATTTTGGCATATTGAATTACCACTATCTCGATCAGGAATAGCATCTGCTGGAATTTTTGCATTTTTAATTTCATGGAATGAATATGCATTAGTTTCAAATCTAGCAAGAAGTACAGATTCAAAAACATTAACTGTCGGACTTATGGATTTCACTGCGCAATTTACAATAAATTGGCCTGGCATGTGCGCTCTCGCAGTCTTTATAATTATTCCAGCACTAATCTTAACCTTTATGGTTCAAAAGCATTTAGTAACAGGATTAACATTTGGAGGAGTAAAAGGATAATGGCAAAAGTAAGCTTACAAGGTGTCTCAAAATTTTATGGAAAGGTTCAAGCAGTAAAAAAAATTGATCTAGAAATTATTAATAAAGAATTTTTAGTTCTAGTTGGACCATCGGGTTGTGGAAAATCATCTTCTCTAAGAATGATCGCAGGATTAGAGGAAATAGATGAGGGTATTATCAAAATTGGTGACAAAGAAATGAATAATCTAGAACCTAGAGAAAGAAATGTTTCGATGGTATTTCAAAACTATGCTCTTTATCCTCATATGACAGTAGAAGAAAACTTAGGATTTTCACTAAAGATTGCAGGACTTGCTAAAAATGAAATTGAAGAAAGAGTACACGAGGCTGCAGGAATTTTAGATATAACTGAATTTTTACAAAGAAAACCATCACAATTATCAGGCGGTCAAAGACAAAGAGTTGCAATGGGAAGAGCAATTGTAAGAAGACCAGATGTTTTTTTATTTGATGAACCTCTATCTAATTTAGATGCAAAATTAAGAAATCAAATGAGGACAGAAATTAAAAGATTACATCAAAAAGTATCAACAACAATTGTCTACGTTACGCACGATCAAGTTGAAGCAATGACTTTAGCTGATCGAATTGTAATCATGAAAGATGGTATAATAGAACAAATAGGAACACCATTAGATCTATTTGAGAGACCGGCTACAAAATTTGTAGCCACTTTTATTGGATCTCCTTCCATGAATATGATCAAGGCTTCAATAGTGAAACAGAATAATGAATTATCTATGAAGACAAACGATGGAATTATAGTACCAGTACCCAAAGATAAACAGAATTCCGTAATTGAAGGTCAAAATATTTCTTTTGGATTTAGAGCTGAAGATATAGTGCCACTAAAATTTGGACAAAAACCATCTAGTGCTTGGGAAATGCAATCATCAGTTAATTTAGCTGAACCGCTTGGTACTGAAACTTTGATTTTTACAAACTTTGGTGAAATTGAAATAGTTAGTAGAATGTTTACACCTGAACAAGTTAAATCAAATGATGTTTTAGATTTTGCTTTAAATTTAGATAGAACATATTTATTCGATGAGAATAGCGGCTTAGCAATATGATAAGCTCTACTGAAATATCAGATAGATTATCAAAATGTTTTAGTAGTGTTATTCATGATGTCATGAGAGATGATGGATTTAAAAATTTTGTTTTGAATCCAAATATTAAACCTAATAAGGAAAAACACAAAATTGCAGGGCAAATTTTTACTATTGAAGGGGAATCAAATACTAGTTTTTCTCATCATGAAACACTCCTTGCTTGGACTGGTCTTTTATCTAAGGCTCCATCAGATAAAGTTCTTATCTGTCAACCAAACGATAATAATATAGCTTTAATGGGTGAACTGAGTGCTGAAACTTTACAAAAGAAAAATATTAGAGGCTACATTGCCGATGGTGGGTGTAGAGATTTAGAATTTATAAATAAAATTGATTTTCCTGTTTGGTCAAAATTTTATACACCTAAAGATGTTGTTGCTTATTGGAAGCCTACTAAATTTGAAGAAACTATTAAAATTGGAGATGTAGAAATAGATAACGGTGATTATGTAATGGCAGATATTGATGGTATTGTTATTATTCCCCAAGAAAAAGTAATAGATATTTTGGAAAAATCGGAAAAATTAATTAATACTGAAAGCCAAGTTAGAAAAGCTATAAGAGAAGGAATGGATCCACAAGAAGCATACATTAAGTATAGCGTTTTTTAAGTATTTTTTCTTTCAACCAAAAGTATATGTTCAGAATAACAAACACATTTGTCATTTTGATTTAAAATTTCACACGCTTCATTAACTTGTCCGTATTGAGGCCTTTTCGGATCATCCTTTTTTTCTTTTATTGTAACCTTAGTGTGAATTGTATCACCTATAAAAACAGGATTAGGAAAACGTAATCTTTCAAACCCATAGGTAAAAGCTCGCTTGTTAACTATTGAAGCTGTAAGCGCGATACCTATCGAAAAAGTACAACTAAATTGTGCTATTCGTTGACCAAACGGACCCTTTTTAGCAAACTCAGCATCAGTATGATGAGGGTAAAAGTCTCCAGAGTGCATTGCGTGCATTACAATATCAGTTTCAGTGATGGTTCTGCCAACAGTGACTCTTTCCGCACCAAGTTCATAGTCTTCGAAGAATTGTTCTATTTCTACCATTTTTATTGAATAAATATTTCTCTGTAATAAGGTAGCATAATTGTAAAAATGAATAAAGATAATAAATTTGAAAACACTGTTGGGATTGAGTCAACATTTCCAAAAGATATGCCTAATGAGCATGGAGAAATTCCAGTATGGAATTCTGAAAACTGGTTTTATGAAGACGTTATTGTCGGTCATAAAATTAGATCTCTTCGCAGAACAATATCTGAAGGAGAGGCCATGCAATTTAATTGTATGGTTTTAGATATGCATCCATATGTAGGTGATGAACATTTTGCCAAAAATGAAGGTATGTTCCAAAAAAGATTAGTAGCAGGAGCAATGGTTTTTTCTTATGGGTTAGGTTTAGTTGCAACTAACTGTGTAAATTCTTTTAGTTATGGATATGACCGTTTAAGATTCATCAAACCAGTTTTTATTGGAGACACAATTTATACAATTAGAACTAATATGGAAAAAAAACCAAAATATGAAAAAATGGGTTTAGTTAGAACCAGTTACGAAGTTTTTAAAGGGGAAGGCGAAATCGTTCTATATTGTGAGCACCTACATTCAGTTTTATATAAAAAACCAGAAGACTTTAAAGATAAATACGAAAAAAAATGATTAACTTAAAGGGGATGACTTGGGATCATTCTAGAGGTTTTGATCCAATGGTTGCTACATCTAAAAAATTTCAGGAGTTTCATAATAATAAAGTTTCAATTGAATGGGATAAAAGACCGTTACAAGCATTTGCAGATAGACCCATAGAAGACATGACTGATGATTATGATTTAATAGTAATAGACTATCCTCATGTTGGTGAAGTAGCTCACAAAGGACTTTTACAAAACTTAAATCTCAATGAATATCAATCTAAATTAAACGATTTAAAAAAGCAATCAGTTGGAAAATCACATGAGAGCTATTTTATAGATAATAAACAATGGGCTCTTGCCATAGATGCTGCCTCACAGACCGCGTGTTACAGAGAAGACTTAGTTAGAACAATTCCATCTAAATGGGATGATCTTCTTTCATTAGCAAAAGAGAGAAAAGTTCTTTGGCCTTTAAAACCAGTCCATGCAATAAGTAGTTTTTATAGTATTTATAACAACATTACCGAAGAATTAATCCCAGAAGAAAAAAATTTTATTAATAAAGATGCTGGCGTTAAGACCCTTACAATGATGAAAGCTGTATCCAAAGAAATAATCAATGATTGCTTAAGTATGGATCCAATTCAAACTGCTGAACTCATGACAGAGACTAATGATTTTTATTATTGCCCATACATTTATGGATTTTCAAATTACTCGAGAAATAATTATAGAAAAAATATTTTGAAATATATTGATGTTTTAGATTTGTCAGGCAAAGGTCCATCAGGTACACATTTAGGTGGCACTGGCATAGCAGTATCAAATGTTAGTAAGAATAAAGATCTAGCAATTGAATATGCATTTTGGATTGCAGGTGCTGAATGTCAAAAGTCACTTTTTTACCAAAGTGGTGGACAACCAGGAAATTCTGAAGCTTGGGAGGATGAAAAGATAAATCTAGAAACAAACGATTTTTTTAAAGCAACTCGTAAAACTCTTGATTTAGCATGGGTAAGACCAAGGCATAATGGTTATATGGAATTTCAGGACAAAAGTGGCGATGTTATTAATGAATACCTACAAACAGAAATTTCAGCTGAAAGTATTTGTGAAAAATTATCTGATATGTACAATAACAGTTTCAAAGAATAAATTATTGTATGACTAAACCATTAGAAGGATTAACTGTATTAGAATTTAGCCAGTTTTTATCCGGGCCATATGCAGGCTTAAGACTTGCTGATTTAGGAGCAAGAGTAATTAAAATTGAAAGACCAGAAGTTGGGGATCTTTGTAGAAACTTATATATCAGCGATACTGATCTCGAAGGTGATAGCACTTTATTTCATGCAATTAATAGAAATAAGGAAAGCTTTGCAGCAAATTTAAAAGATGCCAAAGACATAGAGTTAGTAAAAAAATTAATTGAGAAGGCGGATATAATTACACAAAATTTTAGACCAGGAGTAATTGAACGTATTGGTTTAGATTATAAAAATGTAAAAAAAATAAATCCAAAAATAGTTTACGGAACTATTTCTGGTTACGGATCTGATGGACCTTGGAGTTCATTACCTGGACAAGATTTATTAGCGCAATCTAGAACAGGTTTAGTTTGGTTAAATGGTAATGGAGGTGAAGCACCAACCCCAATGGGTTTGGCAGTTGCTGACATGTTGGCAGGACATACACTTGTTGAAGGTATACTAGCAGCGGTTATCAAAAGATTTCGAACGGATAATGGATCCCATGTAGAAACAAGTTTAGTTGAGGCCTTATTAGATTTTCAATTTGAAGTTCTTACGACATATTTTAACGATGGAAATAGAAAGCCGCAAAGAAGTTCCTATAATAATGCCCACGCATATCTGTCAGCTCCATATGGAATTTATAAAACATCAAATGGATATATAGCAATTGCAATGACACCACTTCCTCAACTTGGTGAATTACTTGATTTAAATTCAATTAAAGATTTGCATGATCAAAAAGAATGGTTCACAAAAAGAGATGAAATTAAAAAAGATATTGGCGACTGGATTGAAAAACAAACAACAGAACACTGGTTGAGTATTCTTGAGCCAGCAGATATATGGTGTGCTAAAGTACTTGATTGGGAAACAATGGTTAAACACGAAGGATTCAAGATTCTCGATATGGTTCAGAGAATTAAAAGAGATGATGGACTTGATATTGAAACACTTCGTTGCCCAATTAAAATTGATGGAGAGATTTTTAAATCAAGTAAGGCAGCTCCAAAAATTGGGAATGACAATAATAGTATTATGAAAGAATTTGGTATCTCATGAAAATTAAAGATATAGAAATTCGTATGTGTCAACACAAAGAGCCTGTCATGAAAGATTCAGAAATGAGAGATGGGAAAAAATCAGATTTAGAATTCTTAGTTATCACATTTCACACTGATGAAGGTCTATCTAGCTCTACTTTTGGGTTTGCAGGAAGGGGTGCAGAAATGGCTGGTGAAATCGCAAATTCAATTTTTAAACCTTTTTTTATTGGCAGAGACCCACTTTATCGTGAACAACATTGGCATGAATACAGAACTGCAGACAGATGGTGGAACCACGCACCTATATATAGTTATGGACCATTTGATATTAATTGTTGGCTTCTCTCATCTATGCAAGCAGACCAACCTCTTTATAAGTATTTAGGCGCTTATAGAGACAAGGTTCCAATTTATGGAAGTTCTCTAGTTTTAGATTCACCTGAGGCTTACGCAAAAGAAGCCTTGGAATATAAAAAGAGAGGTTTCAATGCTTATAAACTTCATCCTCCTGGAAAATATGATTTTGATTTGGAAGCTCATAAAAAAACACGTGAAGCAGTTGGTGATGAATTTAAGCTTATGAGTGATCCAGTTGCCCCTTATACTTTTGAACAAGCTCTACGTTTTGGAAGAGAGTTAGAAAAATTAAATTATTATTGGTACGAGGAACCTTTGTTTGATGAAAATTTTCATAATCTAAGAGAATTAACTAGAATATTAGATATCCCTATTATTGGAACAGAGGTTATAGCAAAACACCCTTACAGTGTTGCGGAATGTATCTCTACAAGGGTTGTTGATATGGTAAGAGCTGATGTTTCATGGAGTGGAGGCATTACAGCTACAATGAAAACAGCACACTTAGCAGAAAGTTTTGGTGTTCAGTGTGAAATTCATACAGCTATTTATCATCCTTTAGAACTTGTTAACTTACATTGTTGTGCAGCTATAAAAAATTCTGAATTTTTTGAAGTACTGGTTCCTTATGAATATTTCAATTTTGGTTTAAAAGATTCTATCAAAGTCGAAAACGGTTATGCCCATTTACCTTCTAAGCCAGGTCTTGGCATTGATTTAGATTGGGATTTTATAGATAATACAACTTTCAAAAAAATTTAAAAATGACAAAGATTACTAAATTTAGTGTTCAAGATGTAAGATTTCCTACTTCAAAAGATTTAACTGGATCTGATGCCATTCATACAGATCCTGATTATTCAGCAACGTATGTGACAGCTTTTACTGATCAAGCAGAATTAAAAGGATACGGTATTGCCTTCACGATTGGTAAAGGAAATGACATTGTTGCTGAATGTATAAAACATTTTTTTCCAATTTTTGAAAATATGGACTTAAATGATTTAGAAAATAATATTGGTAAGCTCTGGTTCAAGTGTGTTGATCATAGTCAGTTACGTTGGTTAGGTCCTGAAAAAGGAGTTGTTCATATGGCTGTATCAGCAATCTTTAATTGTTTATGGGATTTAATTGCTAAGAAGCACAAAAAACCTTTGTGGCAGTTTATTGTAGAAAGTGAGCCTGAAAAAATAGTTAGCTGGTTAACATTTAAATATATTGAAGATGTTTTAACTCCAGAGGAAGCGTTAGCGATTTTATCAAACAATCAAAATGATAAACAAAAACGTATCGATACAGTATTGCAAGAAGGATATCCATCTTACACAACTGCTGCAGGATGGCTTGGCTATTCAGATGAAAAAATAATTCAATTATGTAGAGAATATATGGCGAAAGGTTGGAAACATTTTAAAATCAAGGTTGGTTTAGATCTAGATGCAGATGTAAAAAGACTTGAGTTAATTAGAAAAACAATTGGTGATGATTGCTTTATTATGGTTGATGCAAACCAACAATGGAACGTAGAACAATCGATTAAACATATTAATGCATACAAAAAATTTAATTTATTTTTTGTAGAAGAACCTACAAGTCCAGATGATGTAATGGGTTTTGCCAAAATAAAAAAAGAAGTTGGAAACGTAAGACTTGCAACTGGAGAAGCTTGTGGGGGTCGTATCATGTTTAAACAATTTCTCGAATCTGGTGCAATGAACATTTGTCAAATTGATAGTTGCAGGTTGGGAAGCATCAATGAAATAATAACTGTGTTGTTAATGGCACATAAATTTAATGTTCCAGTCTTTCCTCATGCTGGTGGTGTTGGTCTTTGTGAGTATGTCCAACACTTATGTATGATTGATTATATTTTAATTAATGGTTCTAAAAATGATAAAGTAGTAGAATATCAAGATAGTTTACATGAACACTTCATATACCCATGTAAAATTGAAAATGGAAATTATATGCCTCCACGTGATCATGGATATTCTATTGAAATGAAAGAAAAGTCTGTTAATGAGTTTTCTTTTCCTAACGGAGAGTATTGGAAGAATAATATATGAGACTAAAAGATAAAAAAATAATTGTAACTGCTGCAGCACAAGGAATAGGAAGGTCAACAGCTTTAAGATTTGCTAATGAAGGTGCGCATGTCACTGCAACTGATATTAATGAAGATAAACTTAAAGAATTAAACAAAGAAAATACTTTAATAAAAACTCAAAAATTAGATTCAACAAATAAAAATGCCGTTGAGGAATTTTGTTCAACTATTGATTATGTTGATGTTCTCTTTCACGCTGTAGGTTTTGTTCATCATGGAACATTATTGGAATGTGATGATGTAGAATTTCATCGATCAGTTAATGTAAATGTATATTCAGCCTATCTAATGAGTTATAATTTACTACCTAAAATGTTGGATAATGGAAAAGGAAACATAATAATTGTATCTTCTGCAGCTTCAAATGTAAAAGGAGCTCCTAACAGATTTATTTATGGAACAACAAAAGCTGCATTAAATGGTTTTGTAAAAGCTCTAGCAGCAGATTATGTCAAAAAAGGAATTCGTTGCAATGCAATACTTCCTGGAACAGTAGAAACACCATCTTGGGAAAGTAGGGTGAATATGGCTGATGATCCAAAACAAGCTCGAAGGGATTTTATTGCTAGACAAGCTATGGGAAGATTAGCTCAACCAGAAGAAATTGCTTCACTTGCAACTTATTTAGCAAGTGATGAATCAGATTTTGTAACAGGAACACTAAATTTAATTGATGGAGGGTGGACTTTATAATGAAAACTTTAAGATATAGAATTGGTAAAGATGTTAAGCCAGGAATTTTGGACTCAGAAGAGAACATACGCGATGCTTCTTCTTTGGTAAATGATTGGGATAATAAGAATGTAACTATTGAAAAGCTGAATGAAGTAAAACAAGTTGATTTAAGTTCATTACCTATTGTCAAAAGTCATGACAGTATAGCACCATGTATTTGTAAAGAAAGTATTGGTAAAATTATTTGTATAGGCCTTAATTATTCTGACCATGCAGAAGAAACAGGACAAAAAGTACCTCCCGAACCAATTATTTTTGCAAAAGCAACAAGTTCAGTAATTGGACCAAATGATGATGTGGAGATCCCCAAAAAATCAGTTAAATCTGACTGGGAAGTTGAATTAGGTGTTATTATTGGAAAAGAAGCAAAGTATATTTCTGAAAGTGAATCACAATCTCATATTGCTGGGTACTGTGTTATTAATGATTTAAGCGAGAGAGAATTTCAGATTGAACATTCAGGCCAATGGATGAAAGGTAAATCATGTGATACTTTTGGACCAATAGGCCCTTATTTAGTTACAACAGACGAAATTCCTGATCCTCAAAATCTTAAAATGTGGCTTGAGGTTAATGGTAAGAAAATGCAAGATGGATCTACAAGTACGATGGTTTACGGTGTAGACTTTCTCATTAGTTATTTAAGTCAATTTATGTCATTACAGCCAGGAGATATTATCTCTACTGGAACACCTCCAGGTGTAGGTATGGGAATGAACCCTCAAGTTTTTTTAAAAGCTGGTGATGTAATGAAATTAGGAATTGAAGGCTTAGGAGAACAATCACAAAAAACAATTCAAGCTTAATGTTTGGAAGTATCAATAACTGTCATAATGTAAAAGACTTTAGAAATTTAGCAAAAAAAAGGCTTCCAAGTCCAATCTTTCATTATATTGATGGCGCCGCTGATGATGAAATAACTTATAAAAGAAATACTGATGCATATGAAGAATGTGATTTAATTCCAAATGTTTTAAGTGGCGTTGATAAAGTAGATATGTCAACGACTGTGATGGGACAGAAATTAGATATGCCATTGTATTGTGCTCCAACCGCTCTTCAGAGGTTATTTCATCATGAAGGTGAGATTGGAGTAGCAAAAGCTGCTGAAAAATTTGGAACCATGTTTGGAATTTCTTCGCTAGGGACTGCAAGTATAGAAGAGATATCTAATTTAGTTAAAACACCAAAACTATTTCAGCTGTATGTTCATAAAGACAAAGGACTAAACAAAGCTCTTATAGAAAGGTGCAAAGAATCTAACTTTGAAGCAATGGCGGTTACAGTTGATACTGCTGTCGGTGGAAATCGTGAAAGAGATTTGTATACTGGTTTTACTATTCCAATGAAACTAAAACTTAATAGTGTTTTAAGTTTTATGCTACATCCAAAATGGGCAGTAGATTATTTTACAAAACCTAAATGGGAATTAAGCAACTTAAAAGACCATATAAGTGAAGGCACAAAAGTAATGACTACAATAGGTGATTATTTCACAAAGATGCTTGATAATTCAATGAGTTGGAAAGATGTTGAAAATATTAATAAAGAGTGGGGTCGTCAATTTGCAATTAAAGGAGTTATGTCAGTGGAAGATGCAAAAAAAGCAGTTGATGTTGGGGCTTCAGCTATAATGATTTCAAATCATGGAGGACGACAGTTAGATGGATCAAGATCACCGTTTGATCAATTAGCTGAAATTGTTGATGCTGTTGGAGATAAAATAGATGTAATATGTGAAGGAGGTATTAGAAGAGGCACCCATGTTTTAAAAGCATTATCACTTGGTGCAAAAGCATGTTCTGGAGGACGAATGTATTTGTATGCTTTAGCTGCTGGAGGTCAAAAAGGCGTTGAAAAAAGTTTATCTAATTTACGCAATGAAATTGAACGAGATATGAAATTAATGGGAGTTTCTAACGTAAAAGAACTAACAAGAAACAATCTTAAATTCAGATAAATCAACAATTTTCTTAAAAAAAATATTTATTCTAATTCAATTTTATTTTACAAATTTTTTATGAATGATGAAATTGATCCAATCTTAGTTGGTGAAACTGATGATATTGAAGTTGGAACTGTTGAAAGTTTTGAACACGATGATACCAACTATGCAATTTATCATTTAGAAGGAGGTTTTTTTTGTACTCAAGGGAATTGTAATTGTGAAGAAAACGCACCTTTAAGTGAAGCAGAAGTTGATGGTGAAGAATTAGAGTGTGTTGGTTGTGGCAAAACTTATAGTATTGTTTCAGGAGATTGCATCAGCGAACCTGAATTAGATGGTTTAAAAATATTTGATATATCAGAAGAGGATGGAAATCTTTACTTAAATATTTAACTTACAATATCAAGATTTATAATATTTTTTTTGTTTAAATTTTTACTATTAGTTAAAAAATCAAAAACATTTTCACACGACTCTACAGACATCCTTTTTCTGCATTCTAGAGTTAACGCTGCATTATGTGGAGTTAACAAAGTATTATTTAATGAAAATAGTTTATGATTTTCTATTGGTGGTTCTTTTTCAAAAACATCAACACCAGCTCCAAAAATTTTTTTATTTTTTAAAGCTTGATATAAGGCATCTTCATTAATTATACCGCCTCTTGCCGTATTAATTAAAATCAAATTAGATTTAAAGGATTCAAATTGATCAAAAGAAATCAAATTTTTAGTTTCTTCATTTAAAGGTAAATGAATACTTATATAATCAGCAATTTTAAAGCCTTCTTCTTTATTGATTGGAATACATTTATGATTTTTTATTTCTTCATCCGAAAGAAATGGATCATATACATAAACTTCCATTTCAAACCCACTACATCTTTTTGCTAGAGCTCTTCCTATTCGACCAAAACCAAGAATTAAAATTTTTTTATCATAGAGTTCAAAGTAGTTGGGTAGATTACCTTTTTCTTGAAATCTACCTAATTTAACTAATCTATCTGATTCAAAAATATTTTTTGTTAAACAAAGCATCATTGTCATTACATGTTCAGCTACGCTGGTTGCGTTTGCTGTTCCAGTAATGGCCATAGCTATCTTATTATTATTTAAATATTCAGTATCTACATTGTCATAGCCAACACCGTGCCTTGCAACAATTTTTAGGTTCTTTGTTTGTGAAAGAATATTTTTATTTATTTCTGCCGTTCTTACGACAATACCATCCACATCTCGTAATTTTTCTATTAGATGTTCTTCATCAATATTATTGGTGACAAAGTATTCAATATTATTTTTATCAAATATCTCATATCCACTTGGATGAATTTCACCAACAATCCCAACTTTCATGAATAATTCTATATTCTAAAATATTAGAAAAATAAATTGTTTAACTCTTTAAATTATTTTTTTATTATAATAGTATCTATTTTTTTTGGGAAAGGAACACATGAAAACAGTTAGAATGTCATGTTCACATGCATTAATTAAATATTTAACTATGCAAAAAATTTTAATTAATGGAAAAAAAGAACCACTATTTCCTGGTGCTTTCGGTATTTATGGCCATGGTAATGTTGCTTGTATTGGACAAGCTATGGAAGAATATCAAAATGAACTTCCTGGATACAGAGGTCATCATGAACAAAATATGGCACTAACAGGTATTGCATATGCTCGTGCCAAAAGAAGACAACAAATATTTGTAGCAACTTCATCTGTTGGACCTGGTTCTACTAATATGGTTACAGCTGCTGCAGTTGCTTTAAGTAATAGACTTCCAATTTTACTTTTACCAGGTGATACATTTTCTAGTCGTTTTCCAGATCCTGTTTTACAACAAGTAGAACATTTTAATTCTCCTTCAGAAACTCAAAATGATTCATTTAAATCTGTATCAAGATATTTTGATCGAATTACTAGACCTGAACAAATTTTAACATCTTTACCGCAAGCAATTAATGTAATGCTTGATCCTGCTGACTGTGGTCCAGCAGTAATTTCTATGTCTCAAGATGTTCAAGGAGAAGCCTATGATTATCCTGAAATCTTTTTTGAAGAAAAAATACATGAAATTAGAAGAATTTATCCTGATCCAAATCAAATACAAAAAGCAGCTGATAAATTAAAACAATCTAAACAACCAATTATTATTTCAGGTGGAGGTGTTTTATATTCAGAAGCGGAGGAGGAAATTTCCGCATTTGCAAAAAAACATAATATTCCTGTAACAGCAACTGTGATGGGTATTGGTTGTATGAATAAAGATGATCCCTATTATATAAGCGCAATTGGATGCTTAGGAGAAGGCTCATCTAATAACCTTGCTACTGATACAGATTTAGCACTAGCTGTGGGAACAAAATTAGGAGACTTTACAACTGGTTCTTGGACTAATTTTGAAAATGAAAATTTTCAACTTGTCTCAATAAATACTTCACGATTTGACACTACAAAACATCGCGCAACTCCTGTTGTAAGTGATGCAAAAATTGGACTTCAAGAATTATCAAAGGCATTAGGAGATTGGAAAGCACCAGATAATTGGTACCACCGTTCAATTGACGAAAGAAATAAATGGGATGAATATGTCGCAAAAGAAAGTGGACCAACAAACCAAGAATTACCATCATATGCTCATGCTGTAGGTGCAGTTTATAGAAACTCAGACCCATCAGATATTGTCGTAACTGCAGCTGGAGGGTTAGTAGGTGAAGTGGTTCAAATATGGAAACCTAAAGAACTAAATACTTTTGAAACTGAATGGGGTTTTAGTTGCATGAGTTATGAAATATCAGGTGCACTTGGAATCAAAATGGCAAAACCTAATCAGGATGTAATTGTATTTGTAGGTGATGGATCATACCTTTTACAAAATAGCGACATCTACAGTTCAGTTTTATATGATAAAAAATTAATTATAGTTGTTTGTGATAATGGCGGTCACATGGTTATTAATAGATTGCAACTAGCAAAAGGTGGAAATGAATATCTTTGTAATCTCAATGCAGCCAGAGCGACAAATGTACAGTTTGTAGATTTTGAGGCTCACGCAAAAAGTATGGGGGCAAATGGTGAGACTGTTAAATCCATTTCAGAGTTAGAGGCTGCTTTCAAAAGAGCAAAAGAATCAGACAAAACCTATGTTATTTCTATGAAAACAGATGGGTATGAATGGTTAGAGGGGACAGCTTTCTGGGAAAGTCCAACACTTGAAGTAGATAATACCGAAGGTAAGAAATCAGCTCTTAGTGAATTTTTAGAAGGAAAAAATAAACAACGTAAAGGCGTATAAAAATAAATTTCTATTTCTAAAATAAAAAATTGTATGAGTCAAAACAAGCCTATAATTTTATTAGATCCATATCCAAGAACAATGGACCTACTTTTTTCTAAAGAAAATTTAAACTACTTAAAAAAAAATTTTAAACTTATTACAGCGCCAAATAAAAATAAAAATAATTTTTATGAAAAAAATCTACCTAAGGCAGATTATATTTTTGGGCAACCCAATTTACCTTCATCTTTAATTTCAAAATCTACAAAACTTAAAGCCATATTTAATGTAGAGAGCAATTTTATGGACAATATGGATTACGATTATTGTTTTAGAAAAGGAATACATGTTTTAGCAACATCTCCTGTGTTTGCTCAACCTGTTGCTGAAATGGCAATGGGTCTTACTCTATCTATAGCGAGAAGTATTCATATTGCTCACTCCGACTTTATTTCAAAAAAAGAAAAATATGGTGGTACAATAAGTCAGAAAAATTTTTTAATAAAAAATAAAACATTTGGTTTAATTGGATTTGGTGATTTAGCTAAATCTCTTACGCCTATACTAAAAGCATTTTCTAATAATATTATGGCTTATGATCCTTGGATACCCAATAAAGAAATTGAAAAATTTGATGTTAAGCCAACCAGTTTAAATTCGTTACTCAAGAATGCTGACATAATTTATGTATTAGCTTCCATTACTTCCTCTAATGAATCTATGATTAATTCTTCTAAACTTAAATTAATAAAAGATGGCTCAGTTTTTGTATTAATGAGTAGAGCAGCCATAATAAATTTTGTTGATTTTTTTAATTTTTTAAAAAATAGAAATGTGTTTGCTGCAATTGATGTTTTTCCACAAGAACCATTTCCTAAAAATCATAAATTAAGAAAACTTAAAAATGTAATTTTTTCTCCGCATAGGGCTGGCGCATTAGACAGTGTATTTAAAGAGATGGGTGAATTAGTAATTCAAGATTTAAAACTTATTTCAAAAGGTCTACCTCCTAAATTATGCAAAAAAGCTGAAAGAGAAACTGTTAAATATTTACGTTCAAAACCAGTTGATATTAATTAAAATTTATTTAAAAACACTCTTATGTCAGATAACTTAGTACTAGAAGCTAAATCAGTTTCAAAATTTTTTGGTACTATCACAGCTCTTCAAAATGTAGATCTTCATTTAAATAAAGGTGAGGTTCTTGGTGTCGTCGGAGATAACGGTGCTGGAAAATCTACATTGATGAAAGTTTTATCAGGATTATATAAGCCAAGTGAGGGTTCACTTTTTTTTGATAAGGAAAAAGTAACTTTAAATAGTCCCAGAGACTCACAAAATTTGGGCTTAGAAATGGTATATCAAGATTTAGCACTAGCTGGTAATCTCCCTATCGGTGACAATATTTTTTTAGGAAGAGAACCAACAAGAAAAGTTGGCCCTTTCAATTTTTTAGATCATAAAAAAAGAAAACAGTTAACGGAAGAGCATCTTGCAAAACTTAAAATAAACGTAAAGAGTGCTGATCAAAAGGTTGAAGAATTATCAGGCGGACAAAGACAAGCAGTTGCAATTGCTAGAGCTACAGCTTTTAATGCAAAAATTGTATTGATGGATGAACCAACAGCAGCACTTGCTGTTAAAGAAGTTGGAAAGGTTCTAGATTTAATTTTAAATCTAAAAAAATTAGGTGTTAGTGTAATTGTAATTAGTCACCGTATGGATGATATTTTTACTGTTTGTGATCGCGTAATGGCACTTTTTCAAGGAACAAACTTCGCTGAATCAGAATTAAAAAATACTTCAAGAGACGAAGTGATTGGATGGATCATGGGGAAAAAAGATTAATGGATAAGAATCAAGAAACTTTATTTGTCAGACTTATTCCTTTTTTTGAGAGATATGGAATCTTATTACTGATCCTAATAATGATTGCTGTCCTACATTTGTTGCAACCTGATGTTTTTTTATCATGGAGAAATGTAACAAATATTTTTAAACAAGTTTCTTGGCAGTCTATGTTAGCGCTTGGTGTCTTTATGGTCATTGTAACTGCAGGTATAGATCTATCAGTCGGTTCAATTATTATGTTATCATTAATGGGACTCGCTATTGCTTCGAAGGCAGGAATGCCTTGGTACGTTGTCATGTTAGTTGCACCAGCAATTGGATTTTTGTGCGGTATGTTTAATGGTATTGGCATTACCTTACTTCGCATGCCTCATCCGTTTATTATGACATTGGGCACGCTGTATATATTTAGAGGAATTGGAAACCTTATTTCTGGAGGAGTGCCAATAACAGGTTTTGCTGAACAGATAAGAGTTATCGGAAATGGTAAAATTAAACTGGATGTTTTTTTCGGAGAAGGGGCGCGAGAGTACATTCCTACAAGTTTGATTTTAATGATTGTTATATTCTTTATCTTTTGGATATTTTTAAATCATACAAGAATAGGTAAATGGATTTATGCGATTGGTGGTAACCCTGGAGCAGCAAGAGCAGCAGGTATAAATGTTGATCGTATTTTAATCGTAGTTTACACCCTTTGTGGTTTCTTGGCTGGTATTGGAGGGTTAATTTTAGCTGGAAGAACGAATTCTGCTTATCCGAATGCTGGTTTACAATCTGAGTTAGATGCGATTGCAGCAGTCATTATAGGTGGTGCAAGCTTCTTTGGGGGCAGAGGAACCGTTTTAGGTGTGTTTGCTGGAGTCATGATCATGGGCATACTCCGAAATGGTCTAAATCTAATGAATGTTAGTGTTTTCTGGCAACAAGTTCTTATTGGGTCAATTATTATTTTGGCTGTTTATATCGATGTTCTAAGAAGACAACTTGCGACCAGAACATAATATTAAAAAATAATTACTTTCTGACAAACAGTCACTTGATTAGATTTCATTTTTGATTAATGATTAAAAAAAAATTTTAGGAGGAAAAATGAAATTTTTTATTTCTTTAATTACTACTTCTATATTGTTTTTTTCAGGTAGTCTTTTAGCAGGCTCACATGCAAAAACAATAATGCTAAGTACTAAAGGACCAGGTGCTGGAAACCCTTTTTGGGCTTCAGTTGAAGCTGGTGCTAAAGATGCTGCTGAAGAGTTTGGTGTAAACCTAATCATACTTTCACCACCACAAGAAAGTGATGTAATGGCTCAGGTAGCTCAAATTGAAGACCAAATTGCAAAAGGTGTAGACGGTATTGCGATCGCACCAACTGATCCTAACGCAGTTGCACCAATTCTTGATGATGCAATGGCTTCAGGTGTTCCAGTTGTATACATTGATACTAATGGAATTAATGAAGGTGTAACTTTCATTGGTACAAACAATATCAATGGTGCTGCTTTAGCTGCTCAATACATTTGTGATAATGTTCCAAGTGGTTCTGATGTTGCAATCCTTCAAGGTATGATCACTCAAACTACTGGTCAACACAGAGCTGAAGGATCTAGCAAAGGTCTTAAAGCATGTGGTATGAACGTTGTTGCTGAACTTCCAGCTAACTGGGATACTGCACAAGGTATGTCAGTAACTGAAGATATCATCACTGGTAACCCAAATCTAAAAGCAATCTTTGCTTCTAATGATAATATGGGTCTAGGTGCTATCCAAGCATTAAAAAATGCTGATATGCTAGATGATGTTGTCGTTGTTGGATTTGATGCTAACCCTGATGCTGCCGCAAGTGTAATGGCTGGTGAAATGTCAGCTACTATTGCTCAATTCTCATATAACATGGGATATATGGGTGTAGAAAATGCACTTAAATTAGCAAATGGTGAAAGCATTCCAGATAACATTGATACTGGAACTGTATTAGTTACTAAAGAAAACGCTGCAGACTTTATGTAAGCTGTAGAAAATAAATTTCTCAAAAGGGCCGCTTTGCGGCCTTTTTTTTTATCAATATTTATAATTTTTATATACTTATCTTTATTTTTCCTTAAATTAAATCTCATTAAATAGGAGGAATAATGAAAAAATTAATTTTTATTATAGCTTCGGCTATTACTTTTTTAACTATTTCTTTCTCAGCAAACGCACTTAAAGTTGGTGCTCTATATTTAGATACTGCTGGTTTTTTTGGTGAAATCAAATACGGTATAGAAAAAGCTGGAGAAGAAGAGGGTATCGAACTTACAGGTGCTAACTCTCAAAGTGATGTTGCTAGAGAAGCTGAATTCATAGATACACTGCTTGCAACTGGTGTTGATGTTGTAATTATGTCACCAGTGTCAACAGAATCTTCTGTTGCGGCTGTTGAAAGACTTGCAGAAGCAGGAGTACCAGTAGTTTGTTACAACACTTGCTTAAATGATGAAGATGCTAAAAGACTTGCATATGCTTTGGTAACTACAAGTCAAAGAGAGCTAGGATATCCTGTTGGTATTATTGCTGGTAACTGGGCAATTAAAGCAGGAATAGATCTAAAAATTGGAATTCACAATTGTAACAGATATGAAGCTTGTCAAGAAAGAGAAGATGGTTTCATTGATGGATTAAAATCAACAGGTGTGAATTTTGAAGTAGTTAACAATCAAGAAGCTTTTTCAAATGATGTTGCAACACAAGTTGGAACAGATATGCTAATTGCAAATCCTGAAATCAATCTAATGTACGCAGCAAACGAGGGTGGAACAATTGGTGCCGTTAATGCTGTTTTAGCAGCTGGTCAAATTGGCAAAACATATGTTATGGGTACTGATGCAACAGCAGAGTTGATGAATTTTGTCAGTGATGGTGAAATTTTGTTAGCAGTTAATTCACAATTTCCAAGAGACATGGGAGCAGGTGCAATGAGAGCTGCATTAAAAGCTGTAAAAGGTGAGGCAATTGATGAATATGTTCAATTAACACCTACTAAAGTATTCACTTCAATAGATAAGATAGCAATTGATACTTGGTTATCTGAAAGAGGATACGATTAATAAATCATTTAAGGGGTATCTTAAGATACCCCTTTTTTTATGACAGAACAGACTTTAGAAAAAAATAAAAAGAAAATAAAAATTAGTAATCTTCATGAGATAGGATTGTTAATTGCGTTGATTTTAGTTCTTCTTTTATTTTCATTCACTACTGAAAATTTTTTTACTCAAAGAAATTTTACTAGTATTTTAAGAAGTGCTTCTTACGTTGGATTAATTGCATTCCCAATGACCTTTGTTTTAATTACAAGAGAAATTGATATCAGTGTTGGCCCTTCTGTTGCATGGTCTGGTTTATTTTTTGTTATTTTAATTAAGTGGTATGATTTCAGTTATTTTTCATCAGCCGCTATTGTAATTTTATGGGGAATACTCTTAGGTTATTTTATAGGTATTGCTCGAACAAAATTATTTATTCCAACGTTTATTACAACTTTAGCATTGTGGAGCGCTTTAAGAGGTTACTCACTATTTGTAACAGAAGGCAGACCAATTGCAATAAGTAATAAAGAGTTTCGATATCTTTTTGGTGGTGACATTTTAGGTTTACCAACTGTTACATGGATAATGCTTGGGGCCTTTCTAGTTTTTTGGTTTGCTAGTAAGTATACAGTCACTGGAACAAATTTTTATGCTGTTGGCGGCAATCCTAAAGCCGCAAGAAATATTGGTATTAATGTTGATAGAGTGAAGATTCTAGCATTGATAGGAACTAGTCTTTTTGCTGCTATTGTAGGAATATTATTTGTCGCAAGAGTATCTTCAGGAAATGCAAACCTTGCAGATGGCATGGAGTTCGATGTTATTGCTGCAGTTGTAGTTGGCGGAACAGCACTCGGAGGTGCAGTAGGAACTATGACTGGCACTTTACTTGGATGTGTATTTATAGCTATGATCAGTAATGGTTTAATACATTGGGGAATAGATCCAGATTTAAACAAAGTTGTTAAAGGTATTATAATTTTTTTAGCAGTAGTAATTAATTCTAATGTTACTTTTAAATCGAATTCGGGCGGACCAAAAGAGGATTAATGGAGATTCTAGAATTAAATAATATTTCTAAAAGTTTTGGAGCTATCAAAGCACTAGATAATGTAACATTATCTTTACGATCAGGAGAAGTTCTAGGACTAATGGGCGATAATGGTGCTGGGAAATCTACCTTAATAAAAATTATAGCTGGGAACTTTAAACAATCATCTGGAACAATAAATTTTGAAAACCAAAAGGTTGAATTTTCAAAACCAATGGAAGCTAGAGATAAAGGTATAGAAGTTGTTTACCAAGACTTAGCATTATGTGATAATTTAACAGCAGCTTCTAATATTTTTCTTACTAGAGAGATTAAAAGAAATTTTGGATTAATAAAAATTATCAATTTTTCAGAGATGTTTAAAAGAGCTAAAGATATTTTCAAAGATCTTAAGTCAGAAACATTACCAGATGAAGAAGTGAAAATGATGTCTGGAGGTCAAAGACAGGCAGTGGCTATTGGTAGAACAAAATTATCGAAAGCTAAAGTTGTATTGTTAGATGAGCCCACTGCAGCAATCAGTGTAAGACAAGTGGCGGAAGTATTAGAGTTAATTAAGCAACTTAAAAATCAGGGTATAGCTGTTGTTATCATTAGTCATAGAATGCCCGATGTTTTTGCAGTCAGTGATAGAATTGCAGTACTAAGAAGAGGTCAATTAGTGGCAAACAAACTTGCAAAAGAAAGTTCACCTGAAGAAGTTACAGCTTTAATCACAGGCGCTATTGAAAAAGCCTAATTGTTGATTTATTTTAATATTTATGCACGTTGATGATACTTGGTTTAAGCCTAAATTAAACAAAAAATTATTAAAAGAATTATCAAAAAGAAGTGATTGGGAAGGTTTCAAACATTTTGGAATTTACTTCTTTTTTTTATTCTTATTTGGTTTTCTTACCTACCTAACCTGGGGAAGCTTATTATCCCTACCCCTTCTCATCTGCTACAGTACGATATGGGCTTATAGCCCCTCTAATTGGCATGAAACACTACATCGGACAGCATTTAAAAATAAAATATTAAATGATGTTTTTTATTATGTTAGTTCTTTTATGGCTAACATGGAGCCAGTAAGATGGAGATGGAGTCATACTTTTCATCATAGTCATACTCTTCAAACACATGGTGATTATGATCACGAGATACAATTAACAAGACCAACAGATTTAATACATTTCTTTTGTCAATTTATTCCATTTGGACAACTAATCTATCCGCATAAAACTCTTCAGTTCGAAATAGTAAAACACTCAATGGGCTACTTAACAGATGTTGTAAAACAGAATGCTCCAGAAAAAGAAAAATCAATCATAATTAGAAATTCAAGATTGTTTGTGTTGTTGTGGTTATTAATTATTTCAATTTCAATATATTATACTTCTTGGTTACCAATTTTTTTATTTCTACTTCCAAATTATTTAGGCGCACCTCTAAATCAAATTGTTAACATAACACAACATTTGGGTGTGCCATTTGATGTTAAAGATCATCGATTAACAACTCATAATATAAAATTAAATCCTATCTTTAGTTTTTTATATTATCATATGGAATATCATCTTGAGCACCATCTATTTCCAACTGTGCCATCTTATAATCTTCCGAAATTACACAAGCTCATTAAAGATCAAATACCTCAGCCCCATCCTTCATTATTTTCATTTTGGAAATCAGTTCTTCCATCCGTTATAAAACAAGCTTACAATTCAAAGCATTCATACAAAATGTATTAATATTTATCTGATAATTTCAAAAAGCTTTCGTATTCTTTATCCTCAATTCCAACAGTGATCTTAGGGTCATCAAACTTTTTATCTTCAGTGTCTTTAATAAATTCCTTGTAAGCATTTACTCTTTCAACATGAAGTTTATCGAACTCTTTTTTAAAGTTTCTATAGATTCTTGAATGTCTTGGAACGTGGCCTGTGTTGTATCCAAGAATGTCTTGAGAAAATAAATATTGTCCATCACAACCAGAACCACTGCCCATTGAAATTGTTAATAGCTTTACTTTTTTTGTAATTATTTCAGCTACTTTTGGAGGAACAACTTCAACCTCTAGACCTATTGCTCCTGCATCATCAAGTTCTAAAGCATGTTCTAATACTTGAATTGCTTCTTTGGCATTTTTACCAATCGCTCTAAAACCACCAATCCAATTTACATGACCTGGTATCAAACCAACATGACTAATTACTGGAACTTTTTCTTTTCTCAAACTTTTAATAATACTTGAACTATTATTTGTATAAAATGAATCACAACCAATTGATAACAATTTGTACGCCGCTCTCACTGCTTCATCAGCAGTTGCGTATGATTTTTCAGGTGCAGCACTCATCAGGTGAGTGTTAGGTGCCGCATCTCTTATTCTTTTAACATCATCTAATTTTCCAAAAATTCCATGGTGCGGCATATCATACGCTGTACATATCATATCAATCCCAGCCTCTTCTGCTGCTATTGCCTCTTCTACATTATTTACATATACCTCATGAATTTGTCTGACACCCTTAAGCTTTAATAGGTCATATACGGTTAGTTTTTTTTTCATAAATCTTGTTTATTTTTTTTTTATAAAAATTATATATATTAAATATATGACTGTCATTAGAGATACAAATGTTTCTGCGGATCTTGAAGCCAAACTAGGTAAGAATATTTGGTGGAAACCAGATCTTGACAGAAAAGTATTAAAAGAACTCTGTGTTAAAAGATCCTTACCAGGAATTATTTATGTCTCATTATATTTTTTTGCTTTAGCTATTTCAGGTTATCTAGCATATTATACCTGGGGTACTTACTGGACAATTTTATGGTTTTGGGTCTATGGAACTATTTACACTTTCAGCGGTGCTTATGACCACGAAAGTCGACATAGAACACTTTTTAAAGAAAGATGGTTAAACGATTTATTTCAATATATTTTTTCTTTCATGACAAATTTTGAACCAGTGCGATGGAGATGGACTCACACTTTACATCATAGTTACACATTACATACAAAAGAACCTCATGATTTTGAAATTCAAGTAGATAGACCAAGTAAGCTATTTAAATATTTCGTTAGTTTTATCCCTTTTGGACCTCTGCTATGGATACATCAGTCCTATTTAGTAGAAACATTAAAAAATTCCCTAGGTATAATGACCCCGGTAATAAGAGATTGTGTGCCAAAAGAACATCAATGGAAAGTTTTTTTATCTTCTAGAATTCATATGTTAATATGGTTATCTATAATTTTATTTTCTATATATTTTCAAACTATTTTACCTGTATTGTTTTTTCTTTTACCTACATTTTATGGAAACACGTTATTTTTTATGTGCGGTTTAACTCAACATGCAGGACTTGCATTTGATGTTAAAGATCACAGAGTAAATACAAGAACAGTAATTCTTAATCCAATATTAAGCTGGCTTTACATTAAATTAGAGTATCATATTGAACATCACATGTACCCTCAAGTACCTTGGTATAATCTACCAAAATTACATAAAATTATTAAGAATCAACTACCAAAACCAAACTATGGTTTAATTAGCGCCTACAAAGATATTGTGCCAGTTATTATTAAGCAGGCATTTGATCCAAACTACGTTCCTGATAGAAAAATACCAAACGTATAACGTAATTTTATTTTTCAATTTTTTATTTTAAATTTTGTAGTAATGTATATCATTTAACAATATGAAAAATATTGGATTGATTGGCTGCGGTAATATTGCAGAAACATATTTTAGAGCGCAAGAATATTTTAACAACATAAATTTTGTAGCTTGTGCTGATATCAATTTAGATGCAGCTAAAAAAACAGCTGAGCAGTACAATATTGCAGCTCTATCAGTTGATGAAATATTAAATGATAAAAATGTAGACATTATTCTTAATCTCACAATCCCTCAAGCGCATTATGAAATATCTAAAAGAGCTCTTGAGGCAAACAAACATGTTTATTGTGAAAAACCAATGAGTGTTAAATTTGATGACGCAAAAGAATTATTAAATTTAGCAAAAAAAAATAGCTTATATATTGGTAATGCCCCAGACACTTTTTTAGGAGGAGGAGGACAGCTTACTAGAAATTTAATTGATAATAATGATATTGGACAAGTTTTAACAGGCAATTTTATATTTGCTTTTCCTGGCGTTCAAGATTTCCATCCAAGTCCTGAGTCTTGGTTTCAAGAAGGGGGAGGGCCTGTAATAGACATGGGTCCATATTTTTTTACCACACTTGTCAATCTTCTAGGGCCTGTTAAAAATATAAGAGGCAGAGGAGCAAAATTTTTTGACAAAAGAGAATACAAAGCTGGTCCAAAAAAAGGTGAAACTTTTAATGTTGAAATCCCAACTTCGTACATGTTTAATATTGAGTTTCAAAGTAAAGCAATTGTTCAGGGTTTCATTTCATTTGATGTCTTAAATCATAAACGTAATCATATGGAGCTTTATGGTACTAAGGGTTCAATAGTAGTCCCTGACCCAAATATGTTTGGTGGTCCAGTATCTATCTCTGGCGAGTTTGGATCTGAATGGAAAGATATTAGCGTCGAAGATAAACCCCTTGGAAAAACAAATATAGTTAACCATAGTGGAAGAAGTAATGAGGCGCCTGAACAAGCAAACTATAGGGGTATTGGTCTTGCAGAAATGATTGATGCAATTGAAAATAATAGAATGCATAGATGTAATGGAGAACTTGCTCTTCACGTTTTGGATGTAATCGAGTGTGCCATGATTTCTTCAATTTATAAAGTGGAGGTTGAACTCCGCTCCTCATGCGTGAAACCTGAACCTATGCATGATGATTTTGTAAGATATATCCTGAAAAAAGACACATCTTAATTCTTAAGCCGACTGCGCTATTTTTTCATTAAAATAGCCAACATTTCTCCTTGTTTTACCAACCTATTCTTGCTAGGAAATTATTATTTATAGGAGGAATGCATGAAAAAATTTGCTTCAATTATTCTTGCCTCAGTAGCTTTTTTTGCTACTTCAGCAAAGGCAGAATATAAATTTAACTTTGTAATGCACAGTGATACGAACAATGCTTTTTGGGCAGCTGTTCACAAAGGTTTTAAAGATGCTTGTGCACAAGTTGGCGCTGATTGCCAAATGTTAACTCTATCTGGTGATGGAGATCAACAAGAGCAATTACAAAACTTGGAATCATCAATTGCTCAAGGTGTTGACGGTATCGTAACTACAATTACTAACCCAACTATCTTTGATGCTGCAGTTGATGAAGCTTTAGCTGCTGGTATTCCAGTAATTACAGCTAACACAGATGATCCAGAAGGTGCAGCAGGTAGTAATAGACTTGCTTATGTTGGACAAGATTTAGAAGCAGCAGGTTATGAACTTGCAGCAACTTTATCAAAACAATTCCCTGATGGTCCTGTACACGTATTAATTGGTGTCGCTGATATGAACCAATCTTGGGCTTACACAAGAGCTAATGGTATTGCTAGATTCATGGATGATTTCAAAGCTGCTAACCCAGACAGAGAAATTACATATGAAAAAATTGAATCTGGTATGGACCTTTCAACTGTTGGAAACAGAGTTGCTTCATACGTACAAACTAACCCAAACACTACTGCTTACTTTGATGTAGGATTTTGGGAAGCAGGTGCTGCACAAGGTATAAGAAACCTTGGTTATGAGCCTGGTCAAATGTTGCTAGCAGGATTTGACTTAGTTGACGTTGTATTTGAAGAAATGGAAAAAGGTTATGTTCAACTTACAGTTGACCAACAACCATACTATCAAGGATACATGTCTGTACACCAACTATATTTAATGAATAAATATGGTTTAAGTGCATTAGATATTAATACTGGTAAAGCTATGATTGGACCGGATGATGTTGCAAAAATCCGTTCATTCAAAGGTATGTCAGTTAGATAATCTAACTATAACTTTAGCCGGATAGTTCCTATCCGGCTTCTTTTTAAAAAAAATATGAACACTAATAATTTAAAATCAATTTTAATGCGTCCTGAGATAAGTACCTTCATTATGTTTGTGGTGATTATGACAGGTTTTTTTATTGCTAATGAGAATTTTTTAAGTGCCCGAAATATTCGAATTGTTATGGGTATTACTCCTGAATATATTATTGTAGCTATTGGTATTGCAATACTCATGATATCAGGTGAGTTTGATCTTTCTGTAGGCTCGGTATTTGCACTTGTTCCAATGACCATGGTTCAACTTGTTCACCAAGGTATGCCGCCATGGGTTGCAATTGCATTAGGTCTTTCAATTGGTATTGCAGTTGGTTTTGTTAATGGTTTCATAACATTAAGGTTTGGTATCCCTTCATTTATTGCAACACTAGGAATGCTCTATATTGCTAGAAGTTTAACAACAGTTGCAACAGGTGGCTTTCCACCTCCTTTCCCACATGAATTACCAAACGAACTATTTGTTTTTCAATTTGAAGTATTCAGAGCTTCATTATTTTGGATGTTAGGGGTAGCCTTTATTGCTGGAATTATGTTGCATAGAAGTAATTTAGGTAACTGGATTTATTCAACTGGCGGCGATACAGCAGCTGCATCATCCATGGGTATTAAGACCAATAATGTTAAAATGTTTTGTTTCATTCTTTGTGGTTTTTTAGCTGGATTTGCAGGAATGATCCAAACATTTAGAATTGAAGCTCCACTACCCTCGCAAGGTTATTTACTTGAACTAGAATCAATAGCTGCTGCAGTTATTGGAGGAGTAAGTTTATTTGGAGGAGTAGGAACTATTTTTGGTGCAGCAATTGGAGCAATCTTAATTCGCTTTCTAGAAAGTGGAATTATCATGGCAAGGATAGACGCTGAATGGTTTAGAGCAGGATTAGGATCATTAATTATTATTTCTGTAGTTTTCAATACTTGGGTTGTTAGAAGAGGTGAAAACATGGTTCATAAAAATCAAGCAGAAGAAAATGAAAATAATTCTCAAAATAATGAAACTGTAACGGAGAGTAAAGATGAGTAATGAAAACATAATTGAGTGTAAAGATCTTAATAAATACTACTCTGGTGTTCACGCTCTTAAAAATCTTAGTCTGAAAATTAAAAAAGATTCAGTTGTTGGTCTCATTGGAGACAATGGAGCTGGTAAATCAACATTGATAAAAATTTTATCAGGAGCTCATTCACCTGATTCAGGACACATATACTTTGAAGGTAATGAAGTAAAATTTAAATCTACTAAAGAAGCTATGAATCTTGGTATTGAAACTATTTACCAATACTCAGCTCTTATTCCTCAAATGTCCATTGCTAGAAATATTTTTATTGGAAGAGAACAAACCACTTTCTCTCTTGGTTCTATAGGATTAATGAAAACTAAATCTATGGATAAAGCTGCTATGGATGCTTTAAATGATGTTGAACTTCATTTAAGATCTCCAGATACACCAGTAAATCAATTATCTGGTGGAGAAAGACAAGGTGTCGTTATTGCAAGAGCAATGTATTTTAAATCAAAAGTTTTAATACTTGATGAGCCAACTAACCACTTATCTGTTAAAGAAACCAACAAAGTGTTACGATTTGTTGAGGGTTTGAAAAAACAAGGTGTGACTTCAATTTTTATTACACATAACTTAAGTCATGTATATCCTATAGCGGATCATCTTTGTGTTATGGCAAGAGGTGAGAAAATTGCTGATTTAGCTAAAGAAGATACAAATATTGATGAATTAACTGATTTATTGGTAAATGGGTAAATATATTTCAATTTCTTTGTGGGGGAATAAATGATTAGTAAAGAACAAATCGAACAATATAACGAAGAAGGATACACGATTGTAGAAGATGTATTTGATAAAGATGAATTAAATCCAATTCTAAATGAATTTGATGAAATTGTAGATGACTTTGCAGAAAAGGCTTTTCAAGCTGGTAAAATTCAAAACAAGCATGAAGACAAAGATGTATTCAAAAGATTAGCTTCATTGGAAAAAGATTTTAAAGGTTCTTCAGTATTAATTCATCACAGAGGTGAGTTAAAGCCTGCTCTTGCCAACCTTTGGGGATCAAAAAAACTTTTAGATATGGTAGAAAACTGGGTTGGTAAGGATATTTCTGGTCATCCTGTTTGGAATATTAGATCAAAAACTCCTCAAACTGCAAGAATGACTGTTCCGTGGCATCAAGATTCAGCATATTTAAAAGAGGGGGCAGAAAAAACTACCCAACCTGCTGCATGGATACCCTTTCTAGACGTAAACAAAAATAATGGTTGTATGCAAGTTGTTCCTGGTGGACACAGACCTGAGAGAGTCTTGAATCACAAGCTTGAAAAAAAAGATGGATCAGTAAAAGATTCTTGGTATTTGTTTATTGAAGAAAAAGATATTCCAGATGAAAAAGTAGTTACATGTGAAATGAAAGTTGGTTCTGTCTTATTTCTTCATCAGCTAGTACCTCATCGATCTCTTGAAAATTTATCTGATGATGTAAGATGGAGTGTTGATTTAAGATTTCAAAATCCAAAAGATGAAGCTGGTTTTCATACTGGTCTTGTTGATCCAATTATTATGAGAAAATCGGAAGACCCTAGTTACACCGCTGATTGGGACTCATGGTTTAAAGGTTATGAAGAAGAGCATACTAAATTTAGAGGAACATCAAAAAAGGATCAATTTGACTCTTCTGTTGATGGATCTTGGCTTGATCGTTGGGATAACTAGACTAAATATTTATAATGCACGTTAATTTAGATGACTGGTACAAACCTGAAGTTGATAAAAAGGTATTAAAAAATCTATCAAAGAGAAAAGATCTTCCAGGATTAATACATTTCTTTTTTTATTTTTTATCTTTATTTGCATCAGGTTATCTAGCGTACTTAACTTTAGGAACTTGGTGGACATATTTGTTCTTTTTTATTTACGGTACAATTTACGCATTTAGTGTAGCGAACTGGCACGAAACTGTTCATCGAACTGCTTTTAAGACACGTTGGATAAATGAAGTTTTTTATCACATTAGTTCTTTTATGTGTGACTTTGAAGGTTTTAGATGGCGGTGGAGTCATACTTTTCATCATTCAAAAACATTACAAACAGAAGATGATTATGATCACGAAATACAAGTTTCAAGACCTATTGAGTTATTTGCATTCTTTTTGAATTTTATACCTCTTACAGATTTATTATATCCACATAAATTAATTAAGTTTGAAGTTCTAAAACATGCTTTTGGAAAATTTACTCCAGTCATTGATATAACTGCACCTAAAGAAGAAAAGAAAAAAATTCTTTGGAATTCCAGATTGTATGTCTTTATTTGGGTTTTGGTATTTGCTTACTCTTTTTATATCGGTTCTTTTTTACCAATTATTTATATTATTCTACCTACTTATATTGGAAAGCCAATTTGGTTTGCTGTTAATGTTACGCAACACCTAGCTGCAAAAGTTGACACAAAGGATCACCGTTTAAGTACTTATTCTGTGAGAATCAATCCAATTTTAAGTTTTCTATATTGGCACATGGAATATCATTTAGAACATCATATGTTTCCAATGATCCCGTCTTATAATTTAAAGAAATTACGAAAAGAAATTGATAATGAACTACCTAAACCTTTTACTAGTCTTTTCGATTTTTATAGAAAAGTTTTACCAGCTGTTATCTCTTTAGCAACAGATCAAAATAAATACTACAAAGTAAAATTAAATAACTAAATTTACCAAGATCCAGAGTTTTCCATTGATTTCCAAGGCTCTTGTTGTGGTAATGATTCACCCTCTTGCAAGATTTCAATTGAAATTCCATCAGGAGAACGAACAAATGCCATGTGCCCATCTCTTGGAGGTCTGTTTATAGTAACGCCATTATTCATAAGTTTTTCACAAACTTCATATATATTTTTAACACTGTAAGCGAGATGACCAAAATTTCTTCCACCAGTATATTTTTCAGGATCCCAGTTATACGTTAATTCTAATAAACCAGTTTTTTCATCACTATTTTCTGCCGCTAAAAATATTAATGTAAACCTACCTTTTTCATTTTCTACTCTTCTAACTTCTTTCAATCCAAGTTTATTACAATAAAAGTCTAGTGATGCATCAATATTTTCTACTCTCACCATTGTATGCAAATATTTCATTGTAGATAAATATAATACTAATAATAATTTTAAATCAATTATTATTTATTTATAAAGCTAATATTCCAAAACTAACGCTTCATGTATTTGAAACTTATCCACTTTAATTTGGATAGATTTTCCATCTTCTAATTTAATTTCTTTTTCAAGATTTACAAAATATGCTTTTTTAATTTTTTCATTTAGATTAATATTTAATTCAACACCGTGAATTTCAGGCACATCTTCAATTATTAAACATCTTCCTCTTTGTAGTGGTGGAGCATATAAGAGATGAACAACATATCGATTTTTATTTTCTTGATGAAGTAATGTAATTCTCCCAGAGCTTGGTAAACCCTTGCTTTCGATTAATAGATTTTTGTGTAAGTGCCTAATTGTATTTCCAAATAGTTGACGATGAACTTTTGATCCATTTTCTGCATATATTCTATCTAAATCATGAGCAAAAAAAACTGTGTTCTTATATTGTAGTACAGCTGGATAATTTTCTTTATCAAGTTTGTTTGGCGCATATAAGTGTCCATTATATTTTTCTAATGTTCGACTAAAATATGGCACTTTAATATCTGCTAGAATATTACTATCCTCAACAGCTTCTGATTTAATACCAGGTAAATAAGTTATAAACGGAGAAGAAACTAAATTATTTGATAACTCTTTTCTTACTTGTACATAATCCATATCAAAATCAGATGGCCCAATATATTTTGCTCCAAGATCAAAAATAAATTTATCACTTTTATTATTAAGAGCACCTTTCCCAATCACAACCAACGCCCCACCTTTATTCTGAAAATGTTTCAGTTTTTTTATTTCTTCTTCCGATAGAGTATTTGATGATGGAATAATAATTAATTCAAAGTTGTTAATTCTTTCTTGAGAAGCGTTAATACTTACGACTTCGTATTCAATATGCTCTTCCAATAACATTCTAGCAACACCATCATCGGCATTGTAAGAACCTGTCAAATAAAGAGCAATATTTGAAAAAGGTTTGCCACCAATTCCATAATCTTCAATTTTTTTTATATATTCAAAAGCAACACCGACGTTCTTATATGTATCCAAATCCATTTCTCCACTTGGGTGAAGATGATCGCCAAAATTACATCGTGCACCGTGGGAGATCATAGCAGCTGCTTCATATTTTAGTGCATCAGGATATTTAAAACCTCCAAATTCTCCCCATGAAGTATGAAATTTACCACTCATACCAATTATAGGTTTATTTGTATAATTATGAAAATATCTAGACTGAGTTGCTATCTTATCATAGCCGCCCCAAGTTGTTGGTAAATCTTCTAAATCATTTTTAGTTGAGTTTTCATGAACGCGGTAAAGTAAATTTTCTTTTCTCTCAAGAACAGTTAAACCATTATAAAATATACTTGCATCTGGTTTCATAGACTGAATATGAGCAGTCATATTTTTAGTAAAATTTTTTAGAACAATTTCATTCCAATGAGCATTTACTTCTTCAGGGTTACCGATATCATAACCAGTTTCCTTTATAGATTGCTTACAATTATCACAGTAACATTTTAGTTGAGTGAAATGTATATCAAAGAAAAAACCATCCACTTGGTAATTTGAACACAATTCAGTAACCATGTTTGAAATTAATTCTTCATACTTTCCCGAGGGACACATAAATTTCCAATTACAATAAGGTCTAAACTCTTTACTTTTTTGTCTTATCTCTTTATCGCTATGTTGACCGGTGCTTGTAATTTCTTCAATTTCGTTTCCAGTTTTTTTATTAAACTCAATTATACTTCCATCACTATTTCTTGCGCACCATTCTGGATGAATTTCTGCATCATGTGCTGACCATCCGACAGTTAAATATATTGGAGCTTTTACATTAATTTCGTGACAAGCTTCAATTTGTTGACCAAGTAAATCAATATTTAAATTTGGATGAATTTTTGCATGCTTTAATTTTGTTGGATAATAACACCAACTATGATGACATTTTCCAAAAATATTAATCTGATTAATATGCCCAATTTGTAGAGCTTCTTTAAATTGTTCTTTTGAAAAATATTTTCCGACATCAGGGATATGCTCTGACGTGTGAAAATCTAAGTGTATTTGCCTTGATGGTTCATTCATCAAAACAGCTTATTTTATAAATTATTAAATTTAAATAATTTTTTTAAAAAAATTAAAAATAAAAAAAATTAAGTAATTCTCTAGTTTTTTTTATACTTTTAAAGTCAATTTAAAATACGAAAATATTCAAAAAGTATTTATTTTTGGCTCCTTTATGCTAACTTCTTACTATCTTAATAAGGAGGAATGTAAGATGAAACAATATTTTAGTCGTTTATGGACTGGATTATTAATTACTTTTTTTTCTTTTTCTTTTATTAGCAGCTCGTATGCTATTGATATAAAACTTTGGGATCTGTCAGGTAGACAAGGTCAAGATGAGTTTTATGAATTATTACAAAAAGAAGTAAAAAAATATAATCCAGATATTAATGTTATTGTTACTGAGTGGGAAAATGAGGCATATAAAACTCAAATTCAACTTGCTCTAAATGGTAACGATGGACCTGATGTCTTCTTTAACTGGTTTGGTGAAGATAGTGCAAGATTAGCAAGAGCTGGTTTAGCACTAGATTTGACACCTTACGCTGATATGGAAGGTGGTTATGGAAACTTTATAAGTAAAGGTTGGCAAGATGCTGGTGCAGTAGATGGAAAAATTTATGGTGTTGCTAATAAAGCAGTTTCAAAATACTTCTATTACGATCCTGCATTCTTTGATCAACATAACTTATCTGTTCCTACAACATTTGGAGAGTTAATTGATACTTGTAAAAGTATTAAAGCAATAGATCCTTCAATCGTTCCATGGCCAATGGGTAATTCTGAAAGATGGAAATTAAATCATGTTATTACTATGCTTAATCAAAGAGTAGTAGGAGCAGAAAACACAAAAGCAGATTATGCGTTAACTGCACCTGATGATGAATTATTTACAAATCCTAAATATGTTGAAGCTTGGGAAAAAGTTGTTGAACTAAATGAGAATTGTTTCAATGATGCACCAAATGCAACTAATCCAGAATTAACGCGATCAATGTTTGCAGCTCAAATTTCACCTATGATGTATTGTGGAACTTGGTGTGGAGGTATTTTCGCTTCTGAAGGTTTTACAGATTTTAAAATGTTTAGATTTCCACGAGTTGAAGGTGGAGCTGATGATGGAACTGTAGGCTTTTTAGTTGCAGAAGGATTACAAGTATCGGCAAAAACTAAACATCCAGAAGCAGCAGCTTTAGTAGCATCAATTAATGTATCTGATATTATGGCTCTAGCAGATGCTGAGTTGAGAGGTAGTTTGATATCAAATGCAGCTTTAATTGATCAAATGGAAGATGCTCCTCATTGGTTTACATTTTATGTCAATGATATCGCTGACAAAAGTGGACATGTAAATGTTCTAGATGTTCTTTTAGAAGCGAATGTATCTAATGCTTATCTTGATATGGGAACTGAAGTTCTTAATGGAACTAAATCTCCACAAGAAGCAATGGATTTCATTAGAAAAGTTGCTTTAGAAGCTAAAGCAGCAATGTAATAAAAAAATTAATTTCGGCTATTAAAAATTAATAGCCGAAGTTATCATATGAATAAAACTCAAACAAACTCAACTGGTTTTTCTTTATCAAGTGATAGGGTATCCGTAATTATTCTCTTAATCCCAGCCCTAATATTTTGTACAATATTTATCTTTATTCCAGCATTTTGGGCCATAGTTGGATCGTTTTATAGCTATGGGATGACTTCTCTTAATGATTGGAAGTGGGTTGGTTTTGATAATTATATAAAAGCATCACAAGATGAATTTTTTTGGATTGCATTAAAAAATAATTTTATAATTGTTTTTGCATCAATCGTCCTGCAAGTAGGTGTGGGTACAATACTAGCAGCAATCTTGGATCGAGGAATAAAATATGGAAAAGTAATTTTTCGAACTATTATATTTACACCAATGGTTATATCATCCGTTGCAGTAAGTATAATTTGGTTAATAATTTATGATCCAAATGTTGGAATCTTAAATAGCATATTAAAAGCAATAGGCTTGCCAACACCTTCAATGGGTTGGTTGGGGGACCCGGATATATCTATTTGGATGATTATGATTGTTGCAGGTTGGCAAAATACTGGATTTATGATGGTATTAATCTTAGCTGGTTTACAAGGAGTTTCTAAAGAAGTTTATGATGCAGCAGAGATAGATGGTGCAACGGGTGTAAAAGCATTTTGGTATATTACTCTTCCTATGATTAGAAATATTCTAATCGTTGCAATTTTGATAACAACTATTGGTGCATTTAAAGTATTTGAATTTGTTTATGTCTTAACGCAAGGTGGTCCATCGAATGCAACTCAAGTATTAGGAACATATATTTATTTACAAGCATTTAATTTATTGCATATGGGTTATGCCAATGCCTTGTCAGTTGTACTATTAATTATTGCTTTAATTTTAGGCTGGTTTCAACTTAAAGCAAGTAGGAGAGCGTAGTGAGTAAATTTAAGTTAGCTAATATATTTGCTTACGGTTTTGTAACTCTCTTTAGTATCTATGTACTATTACCAATAATAGTGATGATACTGACTACTTTTAAAACAAGAAGGGAAATTTTTTTAGAACCACTAGGTTTACCAGGTCAATTTAATTTTTCTTCATTTGAAAAGGCATTATCCATTGGCCTTGGGGGTTTTATCTTCAATTCTTTTTTGGTTTCATTATTTTCAGTTATTTTAATAGTAATAATTGCAGGAATGGCTGCCTATGTTCTAGCAAGAATAGATTTTAGAATAAATAGATATGTCTATTTATTAATCGTTGCAGGTTTCGCAATACCTCCAGCAGCTGTGCTTGTACCACTTTATGCAACAGTATCAAATTTAGGATTATTAAATAGTATATATGGTGTTGTAATGCCGTTAACTGCATTTGGAATTCCATTTACCGTTATTTTATTTTATGCTTTCTTTTTAGATTTCCCAAAAGAAGTTGAGGAAGCAGCCACTATTGATGGTTGTAGTAAGATGCAGATTTTTTTTAGAATTATTATTCCATTATCTGGTCCAGCTATTGCTAGTGCAGCAATTTTTCAAACTGTGTGGATCTGGAATGAATTTCTACTAGCCTTAATTATGTTGACATCTGATGAAGTAAAAACTTTGCCATTAGGATTAATGAAGCTGAGAGGAGAATGGTCATCTGATTGGCCATCCATTATGGCTGGACTAACTATAGCAATCTTACCAGTTCTTATAGTATTCTTGATTTTCCAAAAATACTTTGTAAGGTCTTTGGCAGGTTTAGGAAAATAAATAACATGGCCAAAAGACAAAAAGTTTTAGTTCTTTATTTAAAGTTACCAAGCTTAGAAGGCGAAGTAATTTCTTGGGCAACCTTTGATGGCACGGGAAAAAAACTGCATATGACAGGTGATAGTGATGAACCGCCTTATCCTACAGGTTTGGATGCTTTATTAGATGGCTGGAGATTATTTCAAGCAAGTCAAGCTATTCCAGAACATCCAGGTCAAGAATTCAGAACATCGTATTTAAAGCATGAATTTTTTTTTGAAAAATTAGAAGAAGGAGATTTTTAATATGGCTAAGTTATTGACAACAGAGCAAATGGCAGAATTTGCAAATAGTGGATGCTTATTTTTTGATGAATTAATTGATGAACAAACTAATAAAGAGTTTTTAGATGATATTGGTCATACAGAAATTGATGAAGTTGATAGTGTTCAGGATTATTATAGAAATATTAAAGCAACTAGTAGTATTCCCAGAATACCAGCAGGAACAAAACTTAAAGATGCCTATCCAAAAGGTTCTCCTTTAGAAAAAATCTTCGCACATGAAGTTGTTGATGGTGCTATTAAAAGTTTAGTTGGCAGCAACACAATAATTGATCACCAGTTTCTTCATATTACATTTCCTACCAAATACTTTAAACAAGCTAATCAACGTCAGATGTCTCAACAAAATCATCAAGATAGCACAATTGATCCAAGAAGTACTTTTGACGTACAATTATTTTATTTTCCAACAGAGGTAACAAAAGCAATGGGAGGAACAAGATATCACCCTGGTACGCATTTACGTATTGTTAATGAATTTGGAATTGCAAAATATCAAAATATTTTAGGCCAAAAGAGTATAGTGTGTAAACCTGGCACAATTGGTATTTTCCATAGTGGATTATGGCATGGTGCAGGTGTAAATTTTTCAGAAAATATTCGCTATATGTTTAAAGTGAGACTCCAACCCACAGAAAAACAGGAATTATTATGGGATCCTGAAAAAAAATATCAGCCATTGCCAAACCGTGCACTTTATTGGACGGATGAAAGTAAGGATAAAACAATAAATGATATTTTAATGAGATCTTACCCCTGGCAAGAAGCAGATACAAATAGACTAGACAAAATCAATGTTGTTAAATTTTGGAGATTGTTAACTGGTCATAAGAAAATGGATGTTGATTATTGGTTAACACGCATTGAAAATGAACTATACTAAATAAATAATTTTCATCACGATTATTTAAAAAAGAACTTATTTAATGAAAACTGGAATAATTGGTTGTGGAAATATTGCAGACATATACTTCTCTAATTCAATAAAATATTTCAATAATTTCGAAATTGTAGCTTGTGCTGATATTAAACCAGAAGCTTCTAAACATTATGCTAATATTTATAATGTAGAAAATTTAACTATTGATCAAATACTTAATAATGAAGAAATAGAATTAATCATCAACCTAACAATTCCTGATGTCCATTTTGAAGTTTCTAAATCAATTATACAATCTGGAAAACATGCGTATTCAGAAAAACCACTATCAATTGAGTTTGATCAGGGAAAAAAACTTTTAGAATTATCACGTCACAAAAATTTGTATTTAGGATGTGCACCTGACACCTTTCTAGGCGCTGGCATACAAGAATCAAAAAAAATTTTATCTAATAATACAATTGGTAATATCGTATTAGGAAGTATTTCAATGGGTGTGGCTGGTCATGAAATTTGGCATCCAAATCCAGATTTTTACTATCAATATGGTGGTGGTCCAGTCCTTGATATGGGGCCATATTATTTTACAGCTCTTGTGAATTTATTAGGTCCAGCTAAAAATATTTATTCACAATCAAGGACGGTTTACAAAAACAGAGTGATTGGAAGTGGAGAAAGAAAAAACCAACAAATAAAAGTAGATATTCCTACTACTTTAATTTCACAAATTGAGTTTGAAAACGGTACATTAATAGACTCATTTTTCTCTTTTGATATTTGGAAGCATAACAAAAATCATATTGAACTTTATGGGGATTTGGGGTCCATAAATATCCCTGATCCAAATACTTTTGGCGGATCTATACAGTTATGTACAGAGAAAAATGGTGAATGGAAAACTATAGAGACTAACGAAAATAATTTAGGTAAAATAAATGTTCAAAACAGTAAAAAAACTAATGAAAAACCAGGTATAGCAAATTACAGAGGAATAGGAGTTAGTGAAATGGTTGATTCTATTAAAAATAATAGATTAAATAGATGTAACGCCGAGTTAAGTCTTCATGTTTTAGACATCTTAGACACAATAATTAAATCTGCTAAAGAGGATAAAAAATTGAAATTAAGAAGTTCTGTATCAGCGATTGAATATTTTTCAGAAGAGGAAAATTTTAAATTATTAAAATGAAGGTAAATTTATAATGAAAAAAGCATTAATCGTGTTTGGAGGTTGGCCAGGACATGAGCCTGAAAAATGTAATGAAATTTTAAGTAAATTCTTAAATTCTGAAGGTTACGAAGTCAGATCTGAAAATTCAACAGAAGCTTTTGCTGAAGATTATGTACACGAAATGGATTTAATTATACCAATTGTTACAATGGCTTTTCATCATTCTCCCAAAGGAGAAATAAAGAAAAATGAAGTTAATAATTTAATAAAAGCAGTTGTAAATGGTTGTGGTCTTGCAGGTCATCATGGAGGTATGTGTGATGCTTTTAGACAATCAATTGATTGGCAATTTTTAACTGGTGGTCAATGGGTAAGTCATCCTAATGGTATTCACGATTATAAAGTTAATATTACAAAAAGAAATGATCCAATAATGGAGGGTATTGAAGATTTTGATTATCATTCTGAACAATATTACATGCACGTTGATCCAATGAATGAAGTTTTAGCAACAACTACTTTTCAAGGTCATGAAATATGGAAATTAGAGCAAGAGCCAGGAAAGCCAGGAGATGATCAATATCAAACAGAATGGATAAAGGGTGTTGAAATGCCAGTTGTATGGAAAAGAAAAATTGGAAAAGGAAAAATTTTTTACACTTCCCTTGGTCATTTTGCTGATGAGCTTAATCATCCAGAAATGAAAAAAATTTATCATCGTGGTTTGCTTTGGGCATCAAGATAGAGTAAGATAATTTAGGGAGATTATATGACAGATTATTTTAAAAATATTCCTGAAATTAAATACGAAGGAGAAAATAGCTCTAATCCATTAGCATTTAAATTTTACGATGAAGATAAGGTTGTCTTGGGCAAAACAATGAAAGAGCATTTAAGATTTGCAACTTGTTACTGGCATACATTTACTTGGCCAGGTCTTGATCCATTTGGAGGTCAAACATTTAATAGACCTTGGATGCAAGCAGGTGACGAAATAAAAATGGCTGAAATGAAACTTAATGCTGCATTTGATTTCTTTACTAAAATCAAAACTCCCTTTTTCTGTTTTCACGATAGAGATATATCTCCTGAAGGCTCAAACTATGCAGAAACCCAAAAAAATTTCTTTCATATAATAGATTTAATGGAACAAAAAATTAATAACTCAGGTATGCAATTACTTTGGGGGACAGCAAATGCGTTCTCTCATAAAAGATATATGAGTGGTGCTTCTACAAACCCAGATCCAGAAGTTTTTGCATATAAAGCTGCACAAGTAAAAGATTGTATGGATGCAACGATGAGATTGGGTGGTCAAAACTACGTTCTTTGGGGTGGTAGAGAAGGATACGAAACTATTCTTAACACTGACATGACGAAGGAGACAGCTAATCTTCAAAGATTTTTAGAATTAGTTGTTAACTATAAACACAAGATAGGATTTAAAGGTCAAATTTTATTGGAACCAAAACCTCATGAACCAACTAAACATCAATACGACTTTGACTCTGCAACTTGTTTAGCATTTTTACGAAAGGCAGGTTTAGAAAATGAGATTAAACTAAATGTTGAAGTTAATCATGCAACTTTATCTGGTCATAATTTTGAACATGAAATTGCTTACGCTACTTCAAACAGTGCCTTAGGAAGTATTGATATTAATAGAGGTGATACTTTGATAGGTTGGGATACGGATCAATTCCCAAATAATCCTGCCGACTTAATTATGTCATTTTATTTTATCTTTAAGAATGGCGGCTTAGGCCAAGGAGGGATGAATTTTGATGCAAAAATAAGAAGACAATCTATCGATGCTGAAGATTTATTCCATGCTCATATTGGAGGCATGGATGTTTGTGCAAAAACACTTATTGCTGTTGAAAAAATGATGAATGATAATGTTATTCCTAAGTTTATTGAAGATAGATATGAAGACTGGAATAAAAGTTTGGGGCAGTTTATTCATAATAAAGATACTGGATTAGATGATATAAATAAAAAAGTAATCGACGATAATATTGAACCAGAACCTCGTTCAGGAAGACAAGAATATCTGGAAAATATCTTAAATAAATATTTGTAGTTACTAACCATAAGTTTCTATACTAATTGATTTATAAATATTATGAAAATTTATAAATTAGATACAGCATCAGATTTTGAAAAATTAAACCTTTGTCTCGCAATAGGTAATTTTGATGGAATACATAAAGGGCACCAAGAAATAATAAATAAAATTAAGGAGATTGCATCAAACAATAATTTATTATCTTCTATAATGAGTTTTAATCCTCATCCTCGTATTTACTTTAATCAAATTAATGAGCCTTTTAATATTTATACTCAAAATGATAAAATAAATTTTCTTGAAAGATTGGGTTTAGATATATTTATAGATTTTTCTTTTGATAACAATCTATCAGTATTATCAGCTGATGATTTTGTAACTAAAATTCTTATTGATAAATTAAACATTAAATATTTAGTTATAGGTACTGACTTTAAGTTTGGAAAAGACAGAAAAGGTAATTTTAAAACATTAGAAAAGTATGCTGAAAAAAATAATTTTAATATTCATTCAATCGAACCTATTATGCTTACTGATAAATCTGATAAATATTCATCTTCGATAATTCGATCACAAATAAAAGAAGGTTATATGGAAGATGTTACAGAGTCTTTAGGTAGGCCCTGGCATATGCATGGAACAATAATTGAAGGCGATAAAAGAGCTAGAGAAATCAATTTTCCGACTGCTAATATGATACCAGATCAACACATATTACCAAAAAGAGGTGTTTACTGTGTGGAAGTGCTATTAGAAGGCAAAAAATACAAAGGTGTTTCAAATTTTGGTTTAAGACCAACAGTCGATGGAAGCAAACTCCTTCTAGAGACACATATGTTTAATTTTAGTGAAGAAATATATGGTAAAGAATTGACTGTTGAATTCCTTACATTTATTAGGTCTGAACAAAAATTTAATAATTTTGAAGAATTAACCAAGCAAATCAACAAAGATATAAATACAGCTAAAGAATATCATCAACTATAATGGAATATAAAGATACAATTTTTCTTCCCAAAACATCTTTTGAAATGAGAGCTAACCTTCCGGCAAAAGAACCTGCAATAATAGAGGAGTGGGATAAAGAAAATATTTTTAAAAAGCTAAGAGATAAATCTAAAGGTAGAGAAAAATTTGTTCTTCATGATGGTCCGCCATACGCAAATGGACATATTCATATGGGAACAGCTCTTAATAAAATTTTAAAAGATGTCATTGTGCGAACACAACAAATGGCTGGTAAAGACTCTATCTATGTTCCTGGTTGGGATTGTCACGGTTTACCAATTGAATGGAAAATAGAAGAAGAATATAGAAAAAAAGGAAAGAACAAGGATGATGTTCCAACTGTTCAATTTAGAAATGAGTGTAGAGAGTTTGCAGAAAAATGGATCGAGATACAAAAAAAAGAATTTAGACGACTTGGTGTTGAAGGAGATTGGGAAAATCCTTACCTCACAATGTCAAATCAAGCAGAAGCGCAAATTGTTCGAGAGCTTGGAAAATTTCTACTTGATGAAAGCTTGTATAAAGGAGCAAAACCAGTTCTCTGGTCCGTTGTAGAAAAGACAGCTTTAGCTGATGCTGAAGTTGAATATGAAGATCATACGTCCAACACTATATATGTTAAATTTTTAATTAAAAATTCTACTGATAAAGATTTAATTGATTCTAATATAGTTATTTGGACAACAACTCCTTGGACTATTCCAGGTAACAGAGCTCTGGCATATGGTAAAGAATTAGATTATTCACTTATTGTCGTTGAAGAATTAGAAGAAGATAGTCTAGCCAAAATAAATGATAAATTAATATTTGCTTCAGAACTTTTAGAAAATGTAACTAAAGAAATTGGGATTAAAAAATTTAGTATAAAAAAGAAATTAAAAGGAGATAATTTATCTTCTTGTGAATGTGAACATCCGTTTAAACAATTGGGATACGATTTTATTGTAAAACCATTTCATGGAGATTTTGTAAATTTAGAACAGGGAACAGGAGTTGTGCATATAGCTCCTGGACACGGAGATGACGATTATGTTTTAGGTATAGAAAATAATGTTGATATTATCCAGACAGTTCAAGATGATGGAAAATATAATCAACATGCCGTTGGTTTTGAAGGCGAGCATATTTATAAAGTAGATCACAAAATTGCAGATAAATTAGAAGAATTTTCAAAATTATTATTTAAAGGTACTCTTCGTCATAGCTACCCACATTCATGGCGGTCTAAAGCTCCTCTTATTTATAGAAATACTCCACAATGGTTCATTTCCATGGAAAAAAATAATTTAAGAGACATTGCTCTTAAATCAATTGATGAAACTATTTTCTATCCTCCTCAAGGCCAAACAAGGCTTAGATCAATGATTGAAACTAGACCAGATTGGTGTGTATCTAGACAAAGAGTGTGGGGTGTACCTTTACCATTATTTGTAAATAAAAAAACGGGTCAACCTTTAAGAGATGAAAATATTATCAATAGAATAGCAGACATATATGAAAAAGAAGGAAGCAATACGTGGTTTACCGAAGATCCACAAAGGTTTTTAGGGGATGAATATTCACTTGAAGATTATGAACAGGTTAAAGATGTAGTTGAAGTATGGTTTGATAGTGGTTCTACACATGCTTTTTGTCTAGAACAAAGAGAAGATTTGAAATGGCCTGCATCGATGTACTTAGAAGGAAGTGATCAACACAGAGGATGGTTTCATTCATCTCTTTTGGAGTCTTCTGGCACAAGAGGTAAAGCGCCTTATGAAAGTGTTCTGACACACGGGTTTGTTGTTGATGGAAGAGGACGTAAAATGTCTAAATCTTTAGGTAATGTTATTTCTCCAGATGATATATTAAAAAAATATGGAGTAGATATTTTAAGATTATGGGTCGTCGCATCTGATTATTATGATGATCTGAAGCTTGATAATGCTATCCTCCAATCACAAGCTGAGTCTTATAGAAGAATAAGAAATACCTTTCGTTTTTTAATTGGCAATTTAAATGATTTCACTAAAGAGGAACCTATTGATGAGAGTGAGTTTCCAGAGTTAGAAAAATATCTGCTTCATCGATTATGGGAAGTGGATCAAGTTGTTCAAAAATGTGTATCAACATTTAACTTTCACTTGATGTTTACTACATTACTGAACTTTTGTTCAAGTGATCTTTCAGCTTTTTATTTTGATATTAGAAAAGACACAATATATTGTGATAGCAAAGAGTCCGTTCAAAGAAGATCTACTAGAACTCTATTAAATATAATTTTTAATCATTTAGTAAGATGGTTTGCCCCATCTATTTCCTTTACTTCTGAAGAAGCCTGGAAAGCTATGGGAAATAAAGAAAGTATACACCTACAAGATTTTTTACAATGTAAAAATGAATATGAGGATAATCAATTAAATGAAAAATGGAGTTTAATTAAAAATATAAGAAAAGTTGCTACTGGAGCAATTGAAAAAATAAGAGAAGAAAAAATCATTCGCTCAAGTCTTGAGGCACACATAGATATTTTTGTTTCTGCAGAGAGTTATAAAAAACTAGAGAAAGTAATGTTTGATGAAATTACAATTACCTCATCATTTTCTTTGTATGTAATTGACGAAAAATCCAAAGGTTTTTCTATTGAAGATATTTCTGATGTTATCGTAAAAGCTTCAAAGGTAAGTGGAGAAAAGTGTCAAAGATGTTGGAAATATGAGGCAAAGTTAATAAATGATGAAGTTTGTAACAGGTGTAATACTGTAATATTTAAGTGATTAAAACAGCAGTATTTATTTTTTTGATTTTATTAGATTTATTTACAAAATTTTTTATTAAGAATAATTTATTTTTAAATCAATCAATACAAATCAATGAATATTTTGATTTAGTTTATGTTCAGAACTTTGGTGTTTCTTTTGGTTTATTTTCTGGTTATGTTTCTCATTGGATATTAATACTTATAGCCTTAATAGTTGTTATATTAATTTTTTATTTACTTATTAAATCAGATAAACAACTTGAAAAACTGGCTTATTTCTTTGTTATAATTGGGGCTTTGTCAAATATTATTGATAGATTGATAAATAGTTATGTTGTTGATTTTATCTTACTACATTATGAAAATTTTTATTGGCCCGCATTTAATCTAGCAGATATTTATATTACAATTGGAATTATCATGTTAATAATGAGTTTTTTTATAAAATCAAAAACAGTAAAATGAAAAACGTTATTTTTGTAACAATCATTTCCTCAATTTTTCTATTTTCTTGTAATACTATTCGAAGTAGTGCCGGTGTAGAAAGAAAAGTAATAGATGAATATAATGTAGTTGAAAATCCTCCATTAGTAATCCCGCCAAATTTTAATTTATTACCACCTGATCAAATTGAATCAAAAGATATTGATGATACAGATAGTGAGCTTGCAAAGGAAATTCTTTTTGGCCTGGATGAAGAAAATGATGAAACACCTTCTGAAAATTCTGTTATAGACAATATTTTAAAAGAAACTGAAGCAGATCAAGTAGATAATAGTATCAGAGAAGATCTTGATGGGAACTCAGAAGATGAAATAAGTCAAGATAATACAGATGTTGAAAGTGAAAATATAGAAGAGCCAAAAAAGAAGAAAAGATTTTTCTTTTTCAACAGTAAAGAAGAAAATGAAGATGGCGAAGAAGGTGAACCTAAAAAGAAAAAAAGATTTTTCTTCTTTTAATTTTATAAATGGAAATAAAATACTTTAATTCAAATTTTGACAAAATTACTCAAAATAAAGATACTGATCAAAGTATAACTAATGTAATAGAAAAACTCCCTTCTCTTAATATTATTTCAGATAAAAATTTATTAGAAGAAACTATAAAAATTTCAAATCAATTTAAAGAGAAAAAGGAAAAAATAATTGTATTTGGAACAGGAGGTTCAAATTTAGGAGCTAGAGCATTAAATAATATTATTTTAAATAATAAAATTATCTTAGAATTTTATGATAATGTTGATCCTACTAATTTTGAAAAAAATTTTCAAAATATTAATTTTGAGCTAACTGGCTTCTTAGTTATCTCAAAATCGGGTACTACACCAGAGACATTATCTCAATTTTCATGTCTCTACCAAAAGGCAATAGAAGCTAACAAAGTTGAAGATTTTTTTTCAAATACTCTAATCATAACTGAATTTAAAGAATCACCACTTTTTAAAATTGCTAAAGATAATAATTGTTTACTATTAGAGCATCATAAAGATGTTGGAGGTAGATATTCTATATTTACCAATGTTGGTATAGTTCCTGCAATCATTTCTGGATTAAATATAGATGCACTTTTTGGCGGAGCATCTGAAGTAATTAATAATATTGATAATTACAAACCGTACGATCTTGGAAGATATTTAACTCAAAAAGAAAATGTAAAATTTACTAATAATGTTTTAATGACATATTCTGATTCACTTTATTTTTTTGGAAAATGGTATCTGCAACTTTGGGCAGAAAGTATTGGAAAAAATAATAAAGGTATTACAGCAATTCATTCAGTAGGGACCACTGATCAGCATAGTCAATTACAACTGTATTTAGATGGACCTAAAGATAAATATTTCACCTTTATCACTACAGATCATTCAAATAAGGGCATAAAAATTAATAATAATATGTTTGAAAATACCGATATTGACTATTTTAAAGATAAAACAATGGGAGATCTAATGGAAGCTGAACAGCGCGCAACCATTGAAACTTTTAAATTAAATAATTTTAGTTTTAGAGAAATCTATATTCCTAAAATAGATGAACAAAACTTAGGTAAATTATTATCTTTTAGTATAATAGAAACAATTGCTTCCTGTATGTATTTAGATGTTGATCCCTTCGATCAACCTGCTGTTGAACAAGGTAAAAAACTAACTAAAACTTATTTAAGATAATTTAAAAATATAAATTATTGTTTTACCGTAAGTCTTTTTTTGAAGGAGATTTAAATTTTCTGGAATTACAATATTATCTTTCACACCCGTTTCTAAACCAATGACGGTAGTATTTTTAATGTTACTAGATAAATTTTCTAAAAGCTTTGTTAAATTATACTTTGCATATGGTGGATCAATATAAACAACTGAAATATTTTTAAATTCTATTTCTAATTTAGAATGAATAAGGTCTTCTTCATAAATTTTAAATTGATTATTTTTACAAATACTTAAACAATTTTTTCTTAAAATTTTAAGAACTTCAATATTATTCTCAATAAAAATTACTTCACTCATTCCTCTAGAAATTGCTTCTAAACCCATTGTGCCAATACCTGCGAAAAGATCTAAAAAAATTTTATTTTTATATAATTCGATAGAATTTTTGATTGCATAACTTTCAATAATTGAAAAAAAAGCTTCTCTTTTTAGAGAAGAAGTTGGTCTTACAAAATCATTAATACTAGCTAATTTTTTTTGCTTAAACTTTCCCCCAGTAATCCGTATCATTTGCTAATTGAATTTAATTTTTGAAATTGCCCTTCTTTAAGTCTTCCAAGCTTATAAGGTCCATATCCAATTCTTATTAATTTAACTATATTCCATGAAAAATAATTACATATATTTCTAATTTCTCTATTTTTTCCCTCTTTAAGTTTAAATATTAACCAACTATGATTTTTTAATTTTTTTTCAAAGGCAACTTTAATTTTTTTATAATTTATTTCTTTAATTGTAATGCCTTTATTTATTTTTTGTAAATCAGTTTTTTGTACATTGCTATTTATACAAACTCTGTAGACCCGCTCAATGTTTGAAGATGGATGTTCTAAATATCTTGAATAATCACCATTATTAGTTAGTAAAATTAATCCTTCACTCATGTAATCTAATCTTCCAACACTTATCAATTGACCAATATTTTTTGGTAATAAATCAAAAATTTTTTTTCTACCTAAATTATCTTTTGTACTACAAATATATTTAATTGGTTTGTATAACTTCCATAATTCAACTTTATTTATTTTTTTAACAATTTTATTATTAACTTTAATAACATCCAAATCACTTACTTTATGACTTGGATGAACACATAGTTGATTATTAATTTTAATTTTTTTTTCAACTATTAATTTTTCTGCATCTCTTCGTGAACAAATTCCAGCACTGGATAGATATTTTGAAATTCTAATATTCACTTTGCTTCATTAATAAAATTTTTGATTATTTTTATATCATATTTTGTAATTAAAAATTCAGGATGCCATTGTAAGCCAATACACCATTTGTGTTTTTTGTGTTCTATTCCCTCAATAACACCATCATTAGCTACACATGAAACATTCAAGTCTTTACCAATTTTTTTTACTGACTGATGATGTGCACTATTAACTTTAATTTTTTGAGACCCACATATTTTATGTAGTTGAGTATTTTTTGAAATATTAACAATATGACTAGTTTGATTTCTTGGATTTACTTGTTCATGGTTTATTGGATCTTTTTTTAAATCTTGTATTAATGTTCCACCACATGCAACATTAATAAGTTGCGCACCACCACAAATTCCTAATATAGGTTTATTATATTTAAAAAATTTATTGAAAATATTTAATTCAAAATTCGTTCTCTTATTTTTAATATTTTTAGATTGAGTATTACTTGTTTTATATAATTTAGGGTGAATATCAAAATCTCCTCCAGTAATAATTAAACCATCAATTAAATGACAAAAATCATCAATATATTTTTTTTCGTGCAACAAAGGAAATGGAATAGCATTAAATTTTGTTAAGGAAGTTAAGTAATTTTCCCTTAGCGCATACCATGGAAATTTTGAGTATGTTTTCTTTTTTTCACTATCAAGAGTTATTCCAATAATTGGTTTTTTCATTATAATTCAACTATAATGTACAACATAAGTGTGTTCCAGAATGAACGTTGATTTTTTTATGAAAGAAGCAATTATCGAAGCAGACAAAGCTTATAATTTAAATGAGGTTCCAGTTGGAGGAATACTTGTCGATAACACAACGAACAAGATTGTAGCCAGAAGTTACAATACAGTAAATAAAGATAAAAATGCTATTAAACATTGTGAATTAAATCTAATTCAAGAAACTTGCGAAAGACTAAAGCTAAAATATTTAGAGAATATGACATTATTTGTTACCTTGGAACCATGCACTATGTGTGCTAGTGCAATAAGTGAGGTACATATTAAAGATGTATATTTTGGTGCATATGATGAAAAAAATGGAGGAATTGAAAAACTCCGAGTTGCTTTTCAAAGACAAAATATATTTATGCCAACTATTTATGGTGGCATTATGGAAAAAGAATGTAGTAGTTTACTAAAAAAATTTTTTAAAAATAAAAGTGATAGATAAAATTAATATACCAGAATTTGAGGTTTCAGAATTTAATCAAGCGTTTAAAGAAGTAATTGAGTCCAATTTTAATTATGTAAGAATTAAAGGAGAAATTTCTGAAGTTAAAACTGCAACAAGAGGTCAAATCTATTTAACACTTAAAGACGAGGATTCTATTTTAAGTGGAGTTATCTGGGATCAGAAAAAAAAATATTTAGATATAAATCCAGAAATAGGACTAGAAATAATAGCAACTGGCAGAATCACCACTTGGTCTCGTTATAAAACTACTTACCAAATTGATATTGATAAAATTGAAATTGCAGGAGAGGGAGCACTTTTAAAACTTATTGAAGAAAGAAAAAAAAGACTTCAAAAAAAAGGCTATTTTGATGAAGATAAAAAAATCCCATTACCTTTTTTGCCTGATAGATTAGGTATAATTACCTCTCCCACTGGCTCTGTAGTACATGACATAATTAATAGGGTGAATGATCGTTTTCCAATGCCATTAGATATATGGCCTGTTTCTGTTCAGGGTGTTGACGCAGCAGATAGCATTATAAATGCTATCGAAGGTTTCAATAAACTTAAATCTAGTAAACCAGATATTCTTATTGTTGCCAGAGGTGGAGGTAGTACTGAAGACTTAATGGCATTTAATGATGAAAATCTTGCAACAAGTGTTTTTGAATCAAAGATACCAATTATTTCAGCAATAGGTCATGAAACAGATACAACAATTATTGATTTAGTATCAGATTTGAGAGCGTCTACACCAACTGCAGCAGCTGAAAAAGCTACCCCAGTTAGATTTGAATTAATAGAAAAAATTAAAAATTTACAACTTAGATTAAACACAAAAGTAAATTCACAAATTCAATCCAAAAAAGAAAATTATGAATATTTAAATAAATTTCTTAAATCTCCAAGCTTGATAGTTAATAATTATAAGGAGAAGCTTTTAGATGATTTTAAAAATTTAACTTTATCAATTGAAAATAAATTTAGTATATCAAAATTGAATCTTCTTAACCTGGGAAAATCTATTATTTCACCAGATTCATCAATAAACTTAAGACAAACAAAGATTAATAATCTTTCAAAAAATCTTAATTTGAATATAGCCAATAATTACAAAGATAAGCTTGAAAAATATAAGTCTAATATAAGATTACTCAATTCCAATTCTATTTCTTCAAATCTTAAGAAAGGATACTCAATTTTGATGAATAAAAAGAAAATTGTTAAGACAAGTAAAAAAATTACTACTGACGATCAATTATCAGTGAAACTTATTGATGGTACAATTGATATAAAAGTAACAAAAATTAACTAAATCTTTTATGTTGCCAGAACCATTGACTGGGTTCTGCTTTAATCCACTGTTCAATCTTATTATGAATTTCTTCCATCATCTGAGTATCATTAATTTCTAAATTATTATGATAAAGTGGCTCTAAAAATGTTAGCTCAATATTCCCATTATCAATTCTTTTATTTTGTATTGGAATTATTGGTAAGTTATATTTTCTAGCTATTTTTAAAAAACCTGTTTGTGTTTTAACTTTTTTATTAAAAAACATTACTTCTTCTCCTGAGGAGTCTTTTTGATCTATTAATAATACAATTGATAAAGAATTATTTATTGCATCAACAACATCTTTAGCACTTTTCTTACCTTTGGGAGTGTAAAAGCTATTTTTAGAAACAAGAGAATTTTGTCTAATATTAAGTATTAGTTTATCAATAAAATTATTGTTTATATGCCGATAAATGCCACCAATATTTATTCCAATTCTATCTAAACCTGGAACTAATACTTCCCAATTAGATTGATGAATACTGATAAAAATTGCTTGTTTTTTGTTTTTAATAAAATCTTCTATATGTTCAAGATTGATATATTTTATTTTATTTTTAATAAAAATATCATTTATTCTTAAAAGTTCACAAATTGTAATTCCAAGATTGTTCCAACTTTTTTTAATAATATTCTGTATTTCTTCATCTTTAAGATTCGGGAAAACATACTTACAGTTATTTATAGCTGTTTTGTTGGCTCGTGAAAATTTGCCAAAAGTTCTAAATAAAAATGATGAGAATTTCAAAGATAGATTGAGTGGTAAAATCTTATATAAAAAATAAATAAAAATAAATCCAATATACTGTAAAAAGTAAATTATCTGTTTCATATTGCTAAATCATTAATTTTATTTTCTAGTACATTACTTAAAATCTCTTTTAGCAAATTTTCATCTTCAAATTTGATTTCACCATTAAGTGTGCTGACTAAAGAACGATATGATTTTGGTATTCTTACAAAATCTTTTTTTGTAGTAACCAATACAGATTTTGTAAGATTAGCATTTTCTGCAAGATTTAACATGTCATTTTCATCAAATATATGATGATCTGGATAGCTAATTTTTTTTTCTAAAATGGCGCCTTGTTCACTTAGTGAATTATAAAATTTTTCAGGATAAGCAATGCCTGCAAAAGCTGTTACTTTTTGGTTTTTATAAATTTTATTATCTGTACTAATTTGAAATTTTGCATGAATAATAGGAACAGTGCTAGGAATTTTATCTTTAACATCTTGAGCAATTTCACCAATTACAATTACTAAATTTGCTCTAGAAATACCTCTTGATATGCTTTCCCTAAGAGGTCCAGAAGGAATAACTCGTTTATTTCCAAATCCTTGTTCACCATTAATTACTATAATTGAAAAATCTTTTTGAAGAGTTGGATTTTGAAAGCCATCATCCATAATTATACAGTCAGCACCTTTTTCTTTAGCTAAAATGAACGATTTATTTCTATCTTGACCAATCCAAGTTGGAGCAACTTCAGCTAGCAACAAGGATTCATCTCCAACACTTTTTGCCGAATGCCACTCTTTAACGAGAACATTAGATGTTTCAACTCCACCATAACCCCTTGAAACAAAGTGAGGATTGTATCCATTAAGTTTTAATAAATTTCCAATTTTTAATGCAACAGGTGTTTTACCAGCACCTCCAACCACTATATTCCCAATACAAATTACAGGAATTCCAGAAGATGTTTTTCTACTAACAAAATTTCTTATTTTAGTTCCAAATCTAAATAGTAATGAGAGTGGATATAAAGAATTTGATAAGTATGTGTCATTTTTTTTATACCAAAATTTAGGAGCTTTAAGCATTTTAATTAATGTACTTTTCGATGTCTTTGAAAAGCTTTTCTTTTTCAAAGAAAGTTCTATTAGAAAACTTAAGTGCATTTGCTTGAATTTTTTTTACTTCAAAATTATTATTTAGTAATTCTTTCATCTTTACATCAATATCTTCAAACTTATTTACCATTATACATGAATTTGCTTTTACCATATCTTCATAAATATTAGTCCAATTATCAACATAATTACCGCTAATAATAGCACATCCATAACTTGCAGGCTCTATAGGATTATGTCCGCCAATATTTTTTAAAAAAGAACCACCTAAAATAACTAAATCACTAATTTTAAAATATTGATCTAATTTTCCAAAACTATCAATTATTACGATATTATTTTCCTCAAATTCTTTCTTCGATTCTAAAGAAATATTAAATCCTTCATTATTTAATTCTTGCTTAATTGTACTAATTCTTTCTGGATGCCTTGGTGCAAGATAAATTTTTAAATTAAATTCATGAATTGTTTTTTTAATACATTTAATTATCTCTTTTTCCTCATTAGAATGAGTACTTGCAATCATGATTGTATTTGATTGATCTTTATTTATTGAAGAATTGTTTTTGTTGTTAGCTAATTTTAAATTTCCAACATAGTCAATTTGTAAGTTTGTTAATTCTTGAATTCTTTTTTTGTCATCTTTGCTTTGTGCAAAAATTTTATTAAAACTCTTTAATGAATTTCTGTAGAAATTTTTTAGACTTTTCCATTTTTTAAAAGAAGTTGGAGAAATCCTTGCATTTACATATAAACAATTGATATTTTTAACTCTAATTTTATTAAGCATATTTGGCCAAATATCTGACTCTATCCAAAGAATCAGATTTGGTTTCCAAAAGTTTAAAAATCTTGAACACCATAGAGACACATCAAATGGGATGTATTGATGGATAATTTTATTTTTATAAAACTCTTCAATATATTCTGCTGAAGATTTTGTTGTTGTAGTAACTAAAATATCAAATACTTTATGATATCGTTCTATAATTAAATCTGAAGATTTAAATTCGCCAATACTTGCTGCATGTATCCATAAAATTTTTTTCTCATTATTTTTTTTTAACGTTGGTTTTCCAAACCGTTCAATAAATCTTAGTCTATCCTCTTTTTTTCTATAAATCCTAATGAATAAGTTAAAAATAATTACTGGTATGAGAAGAGTACTGAGTATTTGATATATTCTAAGCATTTAGATTTTTTTCTGCTGATTCCATGCAATCATTAATTTTTTCTTCCAAGAAATTCTTATATTTGTCTAAATCATCATCTTTAGTAGAAGAAGGAATAGTAATTGGTTCACCCCAGACAAATCTACATCTTGAAAATGGATATGTAATTAAAAATGAGTCCCAAGATTTAAGTTTAAGATTTTTATTTGAAGCAAAACCAAGTGGTATAATAGGGACTTGAGAATGAATTGCAATTTTTATAATTCCTTCTGAGACTTTCTTATTTGGTCCTCTTGGTCCATCAGGAGTAATACCAATATAATTTCTATCTTTTAAAATTTTAAATACTTTCCTTAATGAAGGTGATTTATTTTTTGACATTATAGATACATTTTTTAAGTTAAAATGACCTGCAATATATGCACCAAATCGACCATCACTATGGCTAGATGCTAACATATTTAACACAGCTTTACTTTTCCATACATATCCTATCATCATCAATTGACCATGCCAAAATGCTAAAATAAAAGGTTTATTCTCTCTCCACAATTTTTCTGGTAACTCAGAGTTTATAATCTGTATTTTAGAGGTGTAACATACGAACAAGATATATAGGTAACCTATAAATGCCAAAATTTTTTGAGATATAGAAAATTTAAAAATTTTTTTTTTAAAACTCATTTTCCAACTGTTCTCTTAGTTGTAATTTTTTATAAATGGTTGATTTAGAAATTAATTCTTCATGTTTTCCTTGACTTTCAATTTTGCCTTTATCTAAAACGTAGATAATGTCAGCGTCTTCTATTGTGCTTAATCTATGTGCAATTATTAATTTGGTTTTATTATTCATCAGGCTATTTATTGTTTCATGAATTTTATTTTCAGTTATGTTATCTAAAGAAGATGTAGCTTCATCCATAATTAAAAGTGGCGCATCTTTTATTAGAGCTCGGGCAATAGCAATTCTTTGTCGTTGTCCACCTGATAATTTTACACCGTTTTCTCCAATAACAGTGTCTAGTTTTTGATCCAATTCTTCTGAAAAACTACTTACCCCAGCATTTTTAGCGACTAAACTAATCTCTTCATCAGTTGCATTAAGGTTTCCATATTTAATATTGTTAAATATACTTTCATTAAATAAAATTGTTTCTTGAGTTACTATTGAAACACTATTTCTTACATCTGTCAGATCTAATTCTTTTATATCTTTAGAATTAATTAATATAGAACCTGAATAATTATCATATAATCGCAAAATTATATTTGCTATCGTTGATTTACCAGATCCAGATAGGCCAACTAACGCAACTTTTTTTCCTTTTGGTATTCTTAAACTTATTTTATCAAGTACTGTATTATCGTTATATGCAAATGAAACATCTTTAAACACAATGTCTCCATCTAGATCTATAGTTTTTTTTGGAGAAATATTTTCCATATTTTTTTCGCTTGTATCTAAAAGTTTAAATATTCTCTCAGCTCCAGCTAGGCCTTCCTGGACACTAATATTTAGATTGCCAAGTGCCTTTACTGGTTGATAAGCCAGTAGAAGACTTACTAAAAAACTCATAAATTGGCCTGTTGTCATACTTTCGTTTAAGACAAAAACACCCCCAGCATAAATTGAGAGTGCTACAGCTAAACTTCCAATAAATTCCATTAAAGGGCTTAAGCGATTGCTAATAAAAGCAGATTTTGTAAAATATTTTTGAATGAAACTAATTGTTTCAAAGGCTCTTTGTTTTTCATAGTTTTCTCTTGAGTATGCTTTTACTTGTCTAATACCTTTAATGCTCTCAGCTAATACATTAGAAAAAACTGCAATTTCGTTTTGGATAGTGTAAGTAATTTTTCTTATACTCTTCCCAATTTTTCTTATGGGCCAGATCGCTAAAGGGAATGCAAAAAAAGCAAAAAGAGTTAGGGTCCAACTTTGGTAAAACATATTACATAGTAAAAAGATAATAACTAAAACATCTTTTATAATTCCTGTTACAGATTTAACTATTGCAAGTCTTAAGTAGTAAGTATCATTGATGAGTCTTGAAATTAAATTACCTGACTTAGAATCATTATAAAATTTCATATTCAAATACATGAGTTTTTCAAACATCTGAGTTTGAAGTTTTGCAATAATAGAATGTGCAACTTTACTCATTTGATAAGAGTGAGTATAAGTTGCTAGTCCTTTACAAAGTGTGACTATAATAATTGCAATTGGAATTAAAAATAACATTTCTTTATTCCCTTTGATTAAAACTTCATCAAGCGCAGGCCTTACTAACCAAGCATGTAAACCTGTTGCTGCTGCTGAAATAACCATCATAAATAAAGCTAAAATTATTTTGAGTTTATGATTCATTAAATAATCAAAAATTATTCTTGAAGTAACTGATTGTTTTTTATCTGAAGACATTAAAAAGTTTGTAAAAGTAAAAATAACATAATTGCAAAAATATTATTTTGTCTGAAATAATAATTTGAACTTAACGGTGATGTTATATCCCATTTCTGAATTGCTATATACGTACAAATTGTGATAGTGGCTATAATAATTGAACTTAGTAAAAAATTTGAGGAATTCCATACAAAATAAGACAGTATAATTAAGATAATAAGATAGCATGTTTGAACAAATCTTTTACCATTATTATCAAAATAAACTGCAGTAGATTTGATCTTATTTAAAACATCATCTGCCTTATCTTGGTAGGCATAAATAGTATCATATGCTAATGTCCAAAATATACATACAAAATACAATAAAAGAAAATCAAATGTAATTCGTGTATTAAATTGCATTGAAACTATTAGCACGCCCCAACTAAAAATAATTCCAAGGAATAATTGTGGGAAGAAAGTTATTCTTTTCATAAACGGATATAAAATAACAAATGGCACACTTAACAAACCTAATACAATTGACTTAAAATTAAACTCGAGAAGAATGAAAAAACTAATTACCAATAATATTATTAATAATAATATCGCTTCAGTAATAGAAATCTTTTTTGATGCTAAAGGTCTAAATTTGGTGCGCGCAACTTTTTGATCAAAATCAATATCAATGATGTCATTAATTATACAACCTGCACTTCTCATTAAAAAAGAACCAATTAAAAAAAGTAAATACCAAAATATTAGTTTAGAAGTTTCTGTTTTTAGTAACGCTAAACCAAACCAGCAAGGCCACATTAATAGAAGGAAGCCAATAGGTTTGTTTAGTCTGATTAACTCGCAGTAATCAAATATTTTTTTTACAACTAAGTTATCCCACATATATGAATATAATGTTATAATTCTAAACTATTGTAATGAAAATGTCTAAAACACGATTATTTGTATCAAAAAAATTATCAGCCAATATTTTAATCTATATAAAAAATAAGCAGCACCACTTTTTGAAAAATGTTCTTAGAATCAAAAAAGAAGATAACATAAATTTATTCGATGGTTTGACAGGTGAATGGCTATCTAAAGTAATTTCTATCAATAGAGATAACATTGTTTTACAAATACAAAACAAATTGAGAGATATTCCTCAAGAATCTGATTTATGGCTAATATTTGCCCCAATCAAATCTTATAGAATGAATATAACCATTCAAAAAGCTACCGAGCTTGGTATTTCTAGATTTATTCCAATTTTGACAGAATATACAAATCAATCAAAAATAAATTTTAAAAATTTTGAATTAAATATCATTGAAGCATCAGAACAATCTGAAAGATTGTCAATTCCGACTTTAGAAAAAACAATTAAACTAGATGATTTAGTTGACAATTTTCCGTCTGATAGAGGTTTAGTATTTTGCGACGAAGGAAATGAAAATTTACCAACTATTTACAATGCATTAATTAATGAAACAAAAAAATACAAAAAATGGTCTGTCATTATTGGACCTGAAGGTGGTTTTTCTGAAAAGGAACGAAGAACCATCTCTTCTTTGTCTTCATGCATATCCGTCTCTTTGGGAAAAAGAATTCTAAGATCAGACACAGCAACTACGTCTGCAATTTTTTCAATTCAATCGGTTATTGAATAAATCATAATGAGCGACAACCTGTCCTAGAATTTTGCCTCTAAATCACTGGTTAATTTACTGAATAATTTATTTATTAGTGTATACAATAACTAATTAAGATGCGCATTTTATCCTTTATTACCGCTACATTTGTGACTTTTGCTTCTTCAGCAAATGGTATTTCTGATTGGCAGTTAGGTTTTCAAACACCTGCAAGTGACGTTATGAGAAATGTTTATGATCTTCATAATTTTGTATTAATTATGATGACTGCTATCACGATATTTGTTTTGTTTCTAATCTTTTACGTTGTATTTAGATTTAGAAGAAAAGTAAATCCAGTTGCTTCTAAAACTACTCATAACACATTTATAGAAATACTCTGGACTGGGATTCCAGTAATAATATTAATTTTTATGGCTATTCCATCATTTAAGTTAGTATATCAGCAAGATGTAATACCTGAAACAGATATGACAATTAAAGTCATAGGCCATCAGTGGTATTGGGAGTATCAATACCCAGAACATGGTGACATTTCTTTTGAGAGTTACATGACACCTGATGAAGAATTAGAACCAGGTGACATTAGATTATTAACAGTAGATAACCACCTAGTTTTACCAGCAAATAAAAATATTCACGTATTAGTTACTGCTGGTGATGTGCTTCATAGTTTTGCTATGCCTTCATTAGGTGTAAAAAAAGACGCGGTTCCTGGAAGACTTAATGAAACATGGTTCAATATAGATGAGCCAGGAATATATAGAGGTCAATGTTCCGAATTATGCGGAACAGGTCATGGGTACATGCCCATTGTCATAGAAGCACTTAATGAAAAAGATTTTAATAATTGGATAATTGAACAAAAAAGTAAGTTAGCACTAGCAAACGAAATAACCACTAAAGAGAATATAATAGAATAGGAGAAAAATGAGTTACGCAGATTCAGCAAGCCACGACCATCATGATCATAAACCAGGTTTTATAAAAAGATGGTTTTTTTCTACCAACCATAAAGATATTGGAACTCTCTATATAATATTTGCCATACTAGCTGGATTAGTTGGAGGTTTCTTTTCACTATTAATGAGAGCTGAATTAGCTGCCCCAGGATTAGATGTTGTAGCTGATGGTCAAGTTTGGAATGTAATTATCACTGCTCATGGTTTGTTAATGGTATTTTTTGTTGTAATGCCAGCATTAATAGGTGGCTTTGGAAACTGGTTTGTCCCATTAATGATCGGTGCACCTGACATGGCTTTTCCAAGAATGAACAACTTTAGTTTTTGGATACTTGTTCCTGCTCTAGTTTTATTAGTTGTTTCAGCAACAATAGGAACTGGCGCTGGTACAGGTTGGACAATTTATCCTCCACTCTCAAATAAACTCGGACACGCAGGACCCTCTGTTGATATGGCAATTTTTGCTCTTCATTTAGCAGGTGCTTCCTCAATCTTAGGTGCAGTTAATTTTATAACAACAATACTTAATATGAGAACACCTGGAATGACTCTTCATAAGATGCCTCTTTTTGTATGGGCTATGTTAATTACAGCATTCTTACTTTTATTAGCTGTTCCTGTTTTAGCTGGAGCAATTACAATGCTTCTAACTGATAGAAATTTTGGTACAACATTCTTCAACCCTGCAGGTGGTGGAGATCCAGTTCTCTTCCAGCACTTATTTTGGTTCTTTGGTCATCCTGAAGTTTACATTATGATATTACCAGCTTTTGGAATTGTAAGTCAGGTCATTTCTACTTTCTCAAGAAAGCCAGTATTTGGATATCTAGGAATGGTGTATGCTATGATATCTATAGGATTTATAGGTTTTATTGTTTGGGCTCATCATATGTTCACAGTTGGTATGAGCGCAGATTTAAGAGCATATTTTATGCTAGCCACAATTATCATTGCTGTTCCAACTGGTATTAAAATATTTAGTTGGATTGCAACTATGTGGGGTGGATCACTTACATTTGAAACTCCAATGTTATTTGCAATTGGATTTGTTTTCTTATTTACACTTGGAGGAGTAACAGGAGTCATTCTGGCCAATGCAGGAATAGACACTGTAATGCATGATACGTACTATGTTGTTGCACACTTCCATTATGTACTGAGTATGGGAGCTATGTTTGGAATTTTTGCGGGTATTTACTATTGGTTTGGAAAAATGTCTGGAAGAAAATATAATGAATTTTTAGGCAAACTACATTTTTGGTTATTTTTTATTGGAGTAAATGTAACATTTTTCCCTCAACATTTTTTAGGACTTGCAGGAATGCCTAGAAGAATTCCAGATTATCCAGATGCTTATGCAGGATGGAATCTTGTATCAACTTATGGTTCTTACATCTCTTTTGCTGCTACCTTGATATTTCTTTTCGCAATTGTGTATGCTTTATTTTTTGGAAAGAAAGAAGTCGCAAACCCATGGGGAGAGGGAGCTGATACTCTTGAATGGACACTTTCTTCACCTCCACCATTCCATCAGTTTGAGACTTTACCTAAATTCAAAGGATAATTTACGTGGATGCTAAATCCTTAGAAGCTGGTTATAGCAATAATTTCCTTTTAAGAAAATTTAAAGGTTATTATGAACTAATGAAACCAAGAGTTATGTCCTTGGTTATTTTTACTGCATTTGTTGGAATGTTTTTAGCACCTGGGCAGATAACATTTCTAAATAGTTTTCTTGTAATAGTTGCTATTGCATTAGGAGCTGGTTCATCAGCAGCAATTAATATGTGGTTCGATGAAGATATAGATAAAACTATGGAAAGAACAAAACTAAGACCAATTCCACTTGGAATAGTTTCTAAAAATGAAGCCTTAGTTTTAGGGATATTAACAGGAACTATTTCTTTAATTTTGATGCAATGGTTCTCAAATTCATTAGCAACAAGTTTACTTCTTTTTACAATTCTTTTTTATGTATTTATCTATACATTTTGGCTTAAACGAACAACTTCATTAAATATAGTTATTGGAGGAGCAGCAGGAGCAATTCCGCCAATTATTGGATGGACAGCAGTTGTTCCTGAATTAAATTTCTTACCAATTAGTTTATTTATAATTATATTTTTTTGGACCCCACCTCATTTTTGGGCCCTATCCGTATATAGATATAATGATTATAAAAATGCTAATGTGCCTATGTTACCAAATGTAAGTAGTATTGAAGATACAAAAAAACAGATCGTTTATTATGCTGTAATATTAATTTTATCGAGTTATCTTCCATACTTAGATAGCAATGTTGGAATAATATACTTAACTATAGTTACTACATTAAATTTATTATTATTTAATAGTTCTTTAAAGTTAAAAAAATCTAGAGAAAAAAAATCAATGCCAAATTCTGAAGGCTTAAAATTTTTTGCTATTTCAATTCTTTATTTATTCAGTTTATTCTCAGCATTATTGATTGATCATGTGGTACTAAGATGAAAAATAGAAGAAGAAAAAATATTATCACTTTAATTATTCTACTTTGTATTGTCGCATTCTTTTATTTGTGGACTTTATTTAAGGCTAATATTTTTGGAGTATAATGACAAACACTAGAACAGCTTTAGGATTATCGTTAATTGTTTTAACAATGATAACTTTAGTTGCTTTTTCGGTACCTTTATATGACTTATTTTGTCGTGTTACTGGTTATGGTGGTAAGACAAGTACATCTGAGTTCCTTTCATCATCAATTTTAGAAAGAGATATTAATCTTAAATTTAATGCCGATGTTAATGATAGTATAAATTGGACATTCACCGCACCAGAAAATATTAAATTTAAGGTTGGTGAAAATAAACTTGTTAACTATAAAGCTACAAATCAATCTGACGTTGAAACAATTGGAACTGCGACATTTAATGTTTTACCAGAAAAGGTTGGTCCGTATTTTATTAAAACACAGTGTTTTTGTTTTGAAAAGCAGGCTTTAAAACCTGGTGAAACAGTTGAAATGCCGGTTGTGTTTTATATAGACCCTTCAATTAATGAAGATCCAACAATGAAAGATGTCGAAGAGATAACATTGTCATATACCTTTTTTAAATATATAGAATAACCAATGGCTAATAAATCAACAACAGGGCAGAAACATCCATATCACTTAGTTGATCCAAGCCCACTTCCATTTTTATCATCAATAGCTGGTCTAGCAATGGCTGCTGGTCTTGTATTTTATATGCATTATGGAACTTCTTGGCTTCTTATCCTTGGTACAATTGGTTTGTTAACTATTATGTTTTTATGGTGGAGAGACGTAATTAAAGAGTCAACTTTTCAAAAGGTTCATACACCTGTTGTGGAACTGGGACTAAGATATGGAATGGCGCTTTTTATTGCATCAGAAGTAATGTTCTTTGTTGCTTTTTTCTGGGCTTTCTTTGATGCAAGTTTAACACCTAAATTACCTATAGAAGAATTCTCTGAAACTTTTGATAGTAATGGTGCTGTTGGTATTTGGCCACCAGAAGGTATTAAAACATTTGATCCTCTTGATGTTCCTTTTTTAAATACGTTAATATTATTAATGTCAGGTACTACTTGTACATGGGCTCACCATGCTGTTAGAGAAGGTCATAGAGATCAAGCCATTCAGGCATTATGGTGTACTGTTGGTCTCGGAATTTTCTTCTCATTTATGCAGGGTGTAGAATATTACGAAGCAGCTCATCATTATTTTAGTTTTACTGATGGAATATATCCGTCAGTATTTTATATGGCTACTGGTTTTCATGGATTTCATGTAATGGTTGGTACAGCATTTCTAGCTGTTTGTTTGTATCGTGTTTATAAAAATCATTTTACTCCAGATAGACATTTTGGATTAGAGGCTGCAGCATGGTACTGGCACTTTGTTGACGTTGTTTGGCTGTTCTTGTTTGTCTGCGTTTATGTTTGGGGTGCATAAATTAAAAACTTTCCCATAAAATTTTTTTTATTTAGTTTATTTTGTATTGCGCTGACAATATTTTTAGGAATTTGGCAATTGCAAAGACTGGAATGGAAAGAAAAAATTATTGCCGAATTTAATGAACTAAAGGATCAAAAACCACTTTCACTTTCAATGGGAAAAATGAAGTATCCAAACATTGATGAGTTTACTAAAGTGATCACTTTAGGAACTGTTGACAGAAGTAAAAAAATTTTTTTTCCTGCTAAAACATTGAATGGGATTTCTGGTGTTAGAATAGCTAGTTTATTGTCAGATAATCATGGTAATAATTATTTAATTGATGAAGGTTGGTTTGAGCAAAGCAGATATGATTATTTTAAAGACAATAATGAAATAATAAATGCTGAAATTCTAGGATACATCCGATACCCAACTCAAAAAAAGATGTTTACTCCCGAGAATTCTATCTCTTCAAATGAATGGTATTATTATGATTTGGAGCAAATTCAAACTTTCTTAAATGTTAAGATAAATCAGAAGTTTTTCATTAAAAATATGAGTAATTACGCAGAGAATTTCTTAATACCATCATCTCAAAATCATAATTTTTCAAATAATCATTTGCAGTATGCAATTACATGGTTTTTGATGAGTTTTTCTTTTTTGATTATTTTTATAATTTATTTATTTAGGAAGAAAAAATGAAAACATATTTAAAACTTAAAGAGATCTTTAATGAAGCTTCACTGACATCAGATATTGCAGGTATTTTACATTGGGATATGGCAACAATGATGCCTAGCAGCTCAAGAGATCAAAGATCAGATCAATTAGCCTATTTATCAAAACTCAGTCATAGTAAAATTTCATCTTCTGAAGTTGGTGATTTAATTGAAGATTCTAAGAATCTTAATCTAAGTAACAGTGATCAGAAAAACTTAAATGAAATGGATAGAGAATATAAATTAGCTTCTGCTATTCCAACGGAGCTTGTAGAAAAAATTTCAAAATCTTCAGCTAAATGTGAAGGTGTTTGGCAAGAGGCAAGGGAAAAGTCCGATTTTAATTTAGTAAAAAAAGATTTAGAAGAACTTATAAATTTAACAAAAGAAGAAGCAAATATTTTAGGGGAAACTTTTAAAGTTTCTCCTTATGAAGCACTAATAAATAAATTTGAACCTTCTTCAGAGGAAAATAAAATATCTGAAGTATTTGATGATTTACAAAAATTTCTCACACCACTTATTGATAAAATTATTGATAAGCAAAAAAAAGAAGAAACACTTCCATTTGAAACAAGTATTGATGAAGAAAAGCAGAAAAATATTTCCGAATATATAATGAAACAAATAGGTTTCGATTTTTCAAGAGGAAGACTAGATAAAAGTGTTCACCCTTTTTGTGGAGGATCTACAAATGATGTTAGAATTACAACTAGATATAATAATGAAAATCCATTTTCATCTTTAGATGGTGTTATGCATGAAACGGGACATGCTTTATATGAGCTAAATCTACCAAAAGATTGGATGCATCAGCCAGCAGGTAAATCTAGAGGGATGGCAATGCATGAAAGTCAATCACTATTAATTGAAATGCAAATCACTAGATCTTTAGCTTTTAAAAAATTTTTATCCAATACCTTAAATAAAAAATTTGATATAAAAGACAAAGCTACAAATCCAGACAATCTTTACAAATTAGGTACTCGAGTAAACAAATCTTTTATAAGAGTTGAGTCAGATGAAGTAACCTATCCTTTGCATATTATCTTAAGATTTAATTTAGAAAGAAAAATTTTTAACAATGAAATAAATATTGCAGACATTCCCGATGCTTGGAATGATGAATTTAATAGATTATTTAATTTATCTATAAATAAAGACACTGATGGATGTTTACAAGATATTCATTGGTTTGCTGGATTATTTGGATACTTTCCAACATATTCATTAGGAGCACTCACTGCTGCTCAATTTGCGTCTCAATTGAGAACTGATCAAAAGGAATTAGATCAGGAAATAGAAAATGGTGAATTTTCAAATTTAGTAAATTGGCTTAAAAAAAATATCCATGAAAAAGCTAGTTTTTTTTCAACTAATGAGGTTTTAGAACAGGTTACAAAGTCGCCTTTAAATGCTAAATATTTCAAAGAATATATTACTAGTCGCTATCTTTAATGAAATATTTAAGTACAAGAGATGATTCTCTAAGCAGATCATTTAACGATATTCTTTATCAAGGATTATCAAGAGATGGTGGGCTATATTTACCCCAAAGCTGGCCCAAAATAGACTTACTAAGTTTAAAAAATAAATCATACGAAGAAGTGGCATGTGAAATTATTTTTCCTTATGTAAATGAAAGTATAGAAAAATTAGATTTACAAAAAATTTTAAATGAAACTTATGCAAATTTTAATCATGAAAAAATAGCTCCACTAGTAGAATTAGAAAATAATAAATTTTTATTAGAATTAATTTATGGGCCTACTTATGCTTTTAAAGATTACGCTTTACAATTTCTTGGTAACCTATTTTCTACAAGTCTAGAGATATCTCCAAAAAAAATTACTGTTTTAGGTGCAACTTCTGGTGATACTGGATCAGCTGCAATTCACTCTTTTAAATCAAAAAAAGATATAAATGTATTTATTCTACATCCTCATAATAAAGTATCACCTATTCAACAAAAACAAATGACTACAGTAATTGATAAAAATATTTTTAATATTGCTGTAGAGGGTAATTTTGATGATTGTCAAAAAATTGTCAAAGAACTATTTGTAGATGATGAAATACAAGAGTCGACTTCTTTAACTGCAGTAAACTCTATAAATTGGGCACGATTAATTGCCCAAGTTGTTTATTATTTTTGGTCTTATTTACAAACTGATAAGCATCAAATAAATTTTATTGTTCCTTCTGGAAATTTTGGCAATATCTTTTCTGCCTTTGTTGCTAAACAAATGGGATTACCTATTGGTCATTTACATATTGCAACTAATTCTAATGATATCTTGAAGTCCATAGTAGACACTGGAGAAATGAAAAAAAAATCTGTTTATCAAACATATAGCCCTAGTATGGATATACAAGTTTCAAGTAACTTTGAGAGGCAAATTTTTGAAAGCCTTAATAGAGATAGCAAAAGAGTAAATGAAGTATTTGAAAGCTTTTCATCAAAAGGTTTTTATCAATTTGATGACTCTGTTTTAATTAAGTTTCAACAAATATATAAGGCTTCCTCAATTGATGATAGCCAGACTCTGGAAACAATTAAATATGTGTATCAAAAATATAATTATATTGCTGACCCACATACTGCAACAGGACTAAAAGTATTATTAGATAAAAAAGATGATGAAGCATGGGTATCTTTGGTTTGTGCACATCCTGCAAAATTTGACAAAGCTGTGAATAAAGCAATTAATAAAGAAATTGAAATACCAAAAGAATTGAGCAATCTCTTTGATAAAGAGGAAAAGATGACTATATTACCCAATAGTACTATGGATGTAAAAAACTTCATCTTAGAAAAAACAAGCAATGCATAAAATTACTACACTAGAAAACGGATTAAGAATAGTAACTCAAAATATGCCAGGGCTGGAAACAGTATCAATGGGTATATGGAATTTTGTTGGTGGTAGAGATGAAACAAAAGACATAAATGGTGTTGCTCACCTTTTAGAGCATATGGCTTTTAAAGGCACCTCAACTAAAAATGCTCTTCAAATTGCCGAAACAATTGAAAATGTTGGTGGAGATATAAATGCCTATACTTCAAAGGAAATAACAGCTTATTATGTAAAACTCTTAGCTGATGATCTACATTATGGAATAGATATTCTGACAGATATTTTGCAAAATTCTACATTTGCTGAAGATGAACTTAATCGAGAAAGAGGAGTCATAATTCAAGAAATTGGAATGTACCTTGATACACCTGATGATATGATTTTTGATTATTGGCAAGAAAAAGCATATCCGGACCAACCAATGGGACGTTCCATATTAGGTAAAACTGATATTATTAAAAATATTTCAAGAGATGAAGTTAAAGACTTCATGATGAATCATTATAATCCAAAAAAAATGATTATAAGTGCAGCTGGAAAAATTGACCATGATCAATTTGTAGAATCAATTAAAAAATCATGCACTAATCTTCCAACTGGATTATCTACTGAAAGGGAAAAAGCAGATTACAAATCTGGAGAATACAGAGAAGATAAAAAATTAGAACAGATTCATCTATTGCTTGGTTTTGAAGGTATAGATTACCACCATGATGACTACTACTCTTTATTAGTTTACTCTTCTTTATTAGGGGGAGGTATGTCATCAAGATTGTTTCAAGAGATTAGAGAGAAACGTGGTCTTGTATATGGCATTTCTTCTTTCAGCTCATCTTACACTGATACAGGTGTTTTTGGTATCTATTGTGGGACAGGAGAAAATCAAATTCAAGAACTCATACCTGTTTTATGTGATCAATTAAACGAAAGTCCTAACTCAATTACAGAAAAGGAAATCAATAGAGGTAAAGCTCAGTTGAAAGCAAGTTTAATGATGGGAAGAGAAAGTGCATTTAGAAGATGTGAAAGTGCTGCTAGACAACTTCTGGTCTTTAATAGAATAATCGAACCCGCTGAAACTATTAAAAATATAGACAAGGTCTCTAAAGAGACTGTTCAAAAGATTGCTAATGAAATTGTAAAAGGGCCAATAACTATATCGAGTATTGGACCATTATCTAAACTTGAAAATATTGATAAAATTCAAAATCGTATTAATTAATCACTCAAAAATTTAGAAAATTTTATGATTAAGTTTGCTACTTTTTTTTTAATTACGATATTTCTATCAACTACTGCAATAACAAAAGAGAAATATCCTTTTCAAGGTGGTCAAGGATTTGATATCAAGTACTTGTGGGATAAAAATTTAAATGGTAAGAAAAAATGGCTTCTACCAAAAAAGATGCTTAAGGATCAATTTCTAGCGAAACTCTTAGCGTATGATAAAACCCAATTTTGGTTTACAATGCATGATTTTATTGCAACAGGAGATTTCAACAGAGATGGTGTTCAAGATTACGTAGTAACAGTTTTAAATCTTGATAAACAATTCAAAGCAAAATTAGACGAGGATCAAGGCATCTATGTCTGTAAAGCTAATAAAGATGCTGGTGCTTGTTTGGCAGAGAAAGGTGTTACACAACATAACTATCAAATTATTCTTGGTAAAAAAGAAACTGGAAGAGCTGAAGGAAAAGAGTCATATTGGGGTACAGGGCTAATACAAGACAATTTACCATTCATACAAAGTGGAACTGCACAACCACTTATTGCAGATTTCAATGGCGATGGTTGGGACGACATTTATTTGGCAGCGGCCGTTAATGATTTTGGAACAGGTTGCGGCGGGTATCATTCTTATTTCTTGTCACAGCCAGAAGGATTCTTAAAAGAGTCAAGCGAATCACATATTGGTGACGGTAAAGATTTCAATAAAAAATATAAAAGAATTTGTAATTATTCACATAGAGCCGATGCAGGTGATTTTGATAAAGATGGTGATATTGACATCATTCTTGCAAGTATTGATTGGAAAGGCAACAACGGTGAAATGATTTGTCTTATCAACGACGGTAAAGGTAATATGAAAAGTTCAACTTGTGGTAATCAATATGCCTTTATTGTAAGACACGCAGATTTTGATGGTGATGGATACATCGATATGTTGGCAGGTGCTCATAGTTCAGATTGTTTTAAATATCATAGCAATTGGAAGGGTCATCAAAAAAGTTCTAAAAACAGACACAGTCTAAGAATTCTTTGGGGTAATGGTACTAACAAATGGAACACCAAAAATTCAAAAGAAATAAAAAATGTAGGATATCACACAAAGACTAAAGATAATATTCCGCTATGTAATCCAGTAGGAACTATGGTTGCTGATGTTGATAACGATGGTGATATGGATTTAGTAGGCTCAACTATTGGTCTTAATTATGTTGGAGGTTATTTAATTACTTACTTGAATGATGGTAAAGGTAACTTTACAATCAGCTGGCAAAAATCAATACATAGCGTAACTAAATATAACAAAGAAAATTGGCCTATGTCAGAAGTTAATCACGATGAGAATGGTTGGTACATATCACTACATCCTGTAGATATTAACTTTGATGGTAACATAGACTTTATGGTTAACGGTCATTGGCTTAATCCCGGCAATAATGATGTTTATATAAATAATGGAGATGGAACTTTTAAAACAGTAAGTGATGTCGACTTGAGAAAGTACGCAAAAATATTTTAGATAAAAACTTAAATATTGTTTAATTAAATTTTAAAAAGTTATTTTATTTTTAAATCTTCTTTTATTGAATGATTCAGTTCTCCATCTTCAGATGATAAATTCATAGACACTTTTATAGATCCACCTATTTTGATACTTCCTTCCAAAAATTTTTTTCGTATGTAATTTTCTATTTCACGTTGCGAGCTAATGCCAACTTGTTTAAGAAATTTTCTAATCTCTAAATTTAAATTATCTTCATCCATGATTTACTATAAATTATTTTGATAGATTCATTCAATAATGTTATTAATTTTATATGGAAACAGCTTGTTTTGAAACTAAACTTGGTTGGGTTACAGTGAAAAAAAACAGAGGCAATGTTTATTCACTTAGCTTTGGTAAAACCAATAAAACAATTGATTTAATTAACATTAAAAATCAGATTAATTTATATGCTTCTGGAAAACTTAAAAATTTTAAAATTAACTATTCTTTTGAAGGTTCCCCTTTGCAAAAAAAAATTTGGAAAGAATTATCTAAAATTAAATATGGTAAAGTTTCAACATATGGAGAAATAGCAAAAAAAGTTGGGACATCTCCAAGATATGTCGGTAATGTTTGTGGACAAAATAAACTTTTACTTATTATCCCCTGTCACCGTGTAATTCGTAGTGATGGGAAACTTGGAGGATTTTCTGGTAGAGGGGGAATCAAATTAAAAAAAAGATTACTCAACTTAGAACAAAGTGTCTCATAAAGTAATTATTCTTCAACATACACCCTTAGTAACTCCTGGGTACTTTACCAAGTTAATGAATGAAGACTTAGTAGAAACAACTATTATTCGATTGGATGAAGGAGAAAAGATTCCTAGTAATCTTGATATATTTGATGGAATGATATGTTTAGGTGGACCAATGGATACTTGGATGGAAGAACAATATCCGTGGATGATTGATGAAAAAAACAAGATAAAGGAATTTGTTCTCAATAATCAAAAACCATATCTCGGAATCTGTTTAGGCTGTCAATTTTTAGGTGAAATTCTTGGCGGTAAAGTAATTAAATCTAATCCTCCAGAAATTGGGGTATTAAATATTAATATTTTAGATAATAAAAAAAAGGATCGACTTTTTCAAAATTTTGATAATCAGATTAAAGCATTGCAATGGCATAGTTACGAAGTAAGTGAACTAAATAATTCTGAAGTTACTATTTTGGGTTCATCAGATATTACAAAATTTCAAATTTTTAAGTATAAAAACCATGCTTATGGCATTCAATTTCATATGGAAGTCGATGAAAACACAATAATTAGATGGTCCAAAGTTCCTGAATTAAAAAATGCTTTAGAAAAATATTTAGGAAAAAACTCCATTGATGAATTGGATAAATTACTTAGAAATAATATTCAAGAAATGAACAATAATACTAAAAAATTATACGAAAATTTTAAAAATTTAATGACTACCTAAAAGTTTCATGTTTAAATAGTTTTGGAGAAAATGTATGAAAAAAATTAAAGGACCTGCAATATTTTTGGCACAGTTTATAGGAGATAAAGAGCCATTTAATTCACTACCAAGTATCTGCAAATGGGTATCTGAACTTGGATATAAAGGGATACAATTACCTGCAGAAAATTTAGCAGTTTTTGATTTAGATAAAGCTGCTTCTAGTAAAGATTACTGTGATGAAATAAAAGGAATAGCAAAAAACTTTAATCTTGAAATTACTGATATTGCTTCTCATCTTACAGGTCAATTGGTTGCAGTACATCCTGCGTATGACACACTCTTTGACGGTTTTGCTGCTGATGAGGTAAAGGGTAATCCAAAAGCTAGACAAGAATGGGCTGTAAAAAGAATGATGAATGTAGCTCAAGCTTCAAAAAATTTAAATTTAAATACAGCTGCAACCTTTTCTGGTGCTTTGTGCTGGCCTTTTCTTTATCCATTTCCTCAAAGACCAGCAGGCTTAGAAGATGAGGCTTTTGGTGAGTTAGCTAAAAGATGGCACCCTATATTAGATAAATTTGATGAGTGTGGAGTAGACCTTTGTTATGAAATTCATCCCAGTGAAGATTTACATGATGGCTCTACTTTTGAAATGTTTTTAGAAAAAGTTAAGAACCATAATCGATGTAATATGCTTTATGATCCAAGCCATTATGTTCTTCAATGTTTAAACTATCTCGATCACATTGATATTTATCATGAAAGAATAAAAATGTTTCATGTAAAAGATGCTGAATTTAATCCATCTGGTCGGCAAGGTGTATATGGAGGGTATCAATCTTGGATTAACAGAGCAGGGAGATTTAGATCGCTAGGTGATGGTCAGGTTGATTTTAAATCAATTTTTTCAAAACTTTCAGGTTATAACTTTGATGGTTGGGCAGTTTTGGAATGGGAATGCTGTATTAAAAGCCCTGAACAAGGTGCTGCAGAAGGAGCTCCATTTATTCAAAATCATATTATTGAAGTTACTGAAAAAGCATTTGATGATTTTGCAAGTTCTGGAACAGATGAAAAAGCAAATAAAAAAATATTAGGGATATAGAGAAAATTTATGAAAAAGAGACTGAGAATAGGAATGATTGGTGGAGGAATTGGTGGACAGGTAGGTAAATGGCATAGGCATGCTATGAGTTTAGATAATAAATATGAACTTGTAGCAGGATGTTTTTCTTCAAACGTTGAAAACGGTATAAATTCAGCAAATGAATTAGGAATAGATTTATCTAGAAATTATCCAGATTTTGAAACTATGGCTACTAAAGAATCTGAGAGAGAAGATGGCATTCAAGTTGTTTCAATAGTTACTCCAAATCATTTACACGCACAACCTTCAATAAAATTTTTATCCAAAAATATTAATGTAATATGCGATAAACCACTTACTGCAACAATGGATCAGGCTACAGATTTACACAATGCTGTCAAAAAATCAAATGCACATTTTTTTTTAACTCATAATTATAGTGGCTATCCTGTAATTAGAGAAATGAGAAGAATTATCAAAGATGGTTTACTTGGCAAAATAAGAGTGATTAGAGGAGGTTACTTGCAAGGATGGCTTGGATCTAAAGAAGAAGAATCTAATAAACAGGCACAGTGGAGAACAGATCCAGCAAGAAGTGGTGTTGCAGGATGCGTTGGAGATATAGGAAGTCACATCATGCATCTTGCGGAATTTGTTACTAATACAAGAGTTAAAGAAGTTGCCGCTGATTTAACAACATTTGTTGAAGGAAGAATGCTTGATGATAATGCAAGTATTCTAATTAGAATGGAAGATGGATCAAAAGGTAATTTGAGTGTTTCTCAAGTAGCTATTGGAGAAGAAAATAATATTACACTTTCTATATACGGTGAAAAGGGAGCTTTGCATTGGGCACAAGAGAACCCTAATTATGCAAGATTTTCACAAATAGGAGAACTCGATAAAGTAATCACAAGAGGAAGTGTAATACAAACATCAGAATCTATGGGGCACACAAGAATACCGCCGGGTCATCCAGAAGCATTTATTGAAGCTTTCGCACAAATTTACTCAGACGCTGCAGATGTCATCCAGAATAAGGATAACAAAGATGAATTATTAAAAGTTCTTCCAAATATAGATGATGGTTTGCACATAATGAAATTTATTAATGCTACTGTAGATTCGAGTAATAATAATTCTAAGTGGATAAATTTATCTGAAATAAATTGATATTTTGGCAGTATTATTAGTTTTTTTTATATATGCAAATATTGCATACCAATATTCTCTTAAATATTCTTACTAAAATTCAATAATAAACTAATTCATCATCACGTTCATCACTCTTTTAGGGTGACGGAAGTAGACGAAAGTCGAAGGAACGCATGCAAAGTTATAAATCGTTCAATTTGCCCTTAGGCAAATCGGAAGTAGGTTAAACCGAAGGAACGCGGATCTTAGTAATTAATTTCCATAGCTAAGCATGAAAAGTAACACATGACTCAATGTGAGCCATGTACTGTGAAATTTATAATGGAGGATTAATGTTAAAAAAATCTATATATTTCATTAGCATTATTGCCGTCTTTATGCTCTTTAGTTCATACGCGAGAGCAGAAGTAGACGGTGAAGTGCAATACATTTTAAATACATTCCTATTTCTTGTATCTGGGTTCTTAGTCATGTGGATGGCAGCAGGATTTGCAATGCTTGAATCAGGACTTGTAACGTCTAAAAGTGTAGCAACAATAGCTGCAAAAAATATAGGCTTATATTCTATAGCTGGTTTAATGTTCTGGTTAGTTGGATATAACATGGCATATGGCATTCCTGCAGGTGGCTTTATTGGATCTCCACTTCCTTGGAGTGATGGTAGTGCTCTAGATACAGGTTATTCAGATGGTTCCGACTGGTTCTTTCAGATGGTATTTTGTGCAACAACTTGCTCAATCGTATCTGGAACACTAGCTGAAAGAATCAAAATTTGGCCATTTTTTATTTTTTGTGCTTTATTAACTGGTTTCATTTATCCAATCGAAATGGGTTGGCAGTGGGGTGGAGGATACCTAGCGGAAGCAGGTTTCTCAGATTTTGCTGGCTCAACCCTAGTACATAGTGCAGGAGCAGCAGCAGCACTTGCTGGTGCAATTTTGTTAGGTCCTAGATTAGGACGTTTTACTGACAGTGGCGAAGCAGCTCCAATGGAGCCTTTTGCAAATTCATCAATTCCTCTTGCAACTTTAGGTGTATTTATTCTATGGCTTGGATGGTTCGGATTTAACGGTGGATCACAGTTAGCTATGGGTACATTTGATGATGTAACAGCAGTAGCAACAATATATATTAATACTAACCTGGCAGCTGGTGCAGGTGTAATGGCTTGTGCTGTTATTTCAAGACTAGTAACGGGTAAAACAGATGTTGTAATGATGCTTAATGGAGCATTAGGCGGTCTTGTAGCAATAACTGCAGAACCATTAGCTCCTTCTCCTTTCCTAGCAGTAATCATTGGTGCAATAGGTGGATTAATCGTCTTCTACGGAACAAGACTTTTAATATCTCTTAAAATCGATGATGTTGTTGGAGCAATTCCAGTACATGGTTTTGCTGGAATTTTTGGAACATTAGTAGTTCCAATTTCAAACACTGCAGCAAGTTTTGGTGCACAACTTTACGGAATTATAGCAATTAACGTTTTCGTTTTTGTTGTATCATTTATTATTTGGTACATCATGAAAATGCTCTTTGGTATTAGAATTAGTGAAGAAGCTGAAAAACTTGGTACTGATAAATCTGAAGTAGGCGTAATGGCTTACAGCATCAGAGACTAATGAATTTAGTGATTAGCACATCAACTCCTTATAGTTGGTCACTAAAAAATGGGAGAGCATCTGCTCTCCCAAAAATGCAAATTATTATTGAGATATTTAATGACTGAAACAGAAATAATTAAAGAGAAAAAAAGAAACATATATTCTAGCTTCTTTTCAGAAGATTATGTCTCCAAATTTTTATTTAAATCAATTTTGCACCATGTTATCTCTCTTGAAATATATGAAAATAATAAATTGAACGGAATTTCATTTGAAACAATTTGCGCAAATATACCTAAGTCAATTGGATCTAGATCATCTATTCAATCTATTTTAAACGAAGCTTTAGAAAAAAATATTTTTGTTAAAGAACAAAGTAAGTCAGACAAACGAATTAAAAATTATTATTTAAGCAATAATTTTCTCGATATGATTAATACATGGTTAAGAAAAGAAGGTTCATTTTTTAGTAAAATGAGTTTAGAAAATTAATTAGATTTTATTAATTAAATCTAATACTATATCTTGATAGTTTCCAAATTATAGCTATAACTCAGTTCACGTTCATCACTCTATTGGAGTGACGGAAGTAGACGATAGTCGAAGGAACGCATGCAAAGTTATTAATCGTTCAATTTGCAGTTTGCAAATCGGAAGTAGGTATACCCGAAGGAACGCGGATCTTAGTAATTAATTTCCATAGCTACGCATGATTTAATGCATAACTAAAGGGTAGTTATGTGTTCATAATTTTATATGGAGTTCAATAATGTATAAAAAATTTTTTAGTCTTTTTACAATATTCTCTTTTATTTTGTTGCTAAGTTCATCTGTGAGAGCAGAGGTTGACGCTGAAGTAGCATATATATTTAATACATTTTCATTTCTAGTTTGTGGATTTTTAGTCATGTGGATGGCTGCTGGTTTTCTATTTTTAGAATCAGGTCTTGTTACAACCAGAAGTGTATCAACTATTGCTGCTAAAAATATTGGAAAGTTCGCAATAGTTTCAATTGTTTTCTATTTAATAGGATATAATCTTGGATATTCTGTCCCTGAAGGGGGTTATGTTGGAACACCATCAATATGGACTGATAATACATCTATGGAAACAGGTTATTCAGATGCTTCAGACTGGTTTTTTCAAGCTTTATTTGTTTGTGCAACTGTTTCAATTGTATCAGGTGCAGTCGCAGAGCGAATAAAAATTTGGCCTTTCTTTACTTTTGCAGCAGTTCTTGGAGGAGTGATTTATCCAATTCAAATGGGTTGGGAATGGGGCGGAGGTTGGTTAGACGCCCTTGGATTTGCAGATTTTGCAGGCTCGACATTAGTTCATGCTTGTGGTGGTTCAGCTGCTTTAGCTGGCGTAATTCTTTTAGGTCCAAGACTTGGGAGATTTAGCGCAAGTGGTGAACCAGCTAATATGGCCCCATTTGCTCCATCATCAATTCCATTAGTTACTCTAGGTACATTTATTTTATGGATGGGTTGGTATGGTTTTAATGGCGGGTCACAACTTGCATTAGGTTCTTATGAAGATGCAACAGCAATGTCAAAAATTTTCATGAACACTCAACTTGCAGCTTGCGGTGGATGTATGGCTGGCGCAGCAATAACAAGATTGATTGGTGGTAAAACTGATATTGTTATGATGCTAAATGGAGCTCTTGCTGGCCTAGTTTCAATAACTGCTGAGCCATTAATGCCTAATCCATTGCTTGCAATTGGAATTGGAGCAGTTGGAGGAATTATAATGTATTACGGAACTAACTTCTTAAATTCATTAAAGTTAGACGATGTTGTTGGTGCAATACCTGTACATATGTTTGCTGGAATTTGGGGAACATTAGTCGTACCTTTAACTAATCCTGATGCATCATATGCAATTCAGTTATTAGGTGTTGCATCAGTATGTATCTTTGTTTTTGTTTTCTCTTATATTGTAATATATTTAATTAAAAATATTATGGGATTAAGAATTAGTGAAGAAGCTGAAAAACTTGGAACTGATAAGGCTGAGGTAGGAGTTGTAGCTTATTCAATAAGAGATTAATATTTATAAAAAAAGTTAAGAGAGGTAATTTACCTCTCTTAAATATAAAGGAGATAAATTATGAAAACAGCATTTATTATCAGTGGAAAGAAACATATATTGAAATATGAAAGAAAAATGCCTGAAAAAGAAGTAATTAAAATGAAATCATTTGTGACAAATAAAGGAATGAAACTTACAAAAACTTCAAAGTTTAAAATAAAAAAGGTTTTAGAAAAAGATAAAGAAAGGGTTTTTGAAATTATTCTATAATTAACAATTTCCAGAAAATAATGAGAGTTTACTTGCATCTATTCCTAATAGATTGAATGCATCGTTCCACTTATTATTAACTTTTTCGTCAAAAATAAAATCACTATCTGTTTTAAGAGTCATCCAACTATTTGAAGCTAATTCTTTTTCAATTTGTCCTGGACCCCATCCTGCATATCCAAGAGCTAGAATACTGTTCTTTGGACCATTGCCTTTAGAAAGGTCTTCAAAAAACTCTGAAGTACTAGTTAACGCAACGCCTTTATCTATTGTTAGTGTTTCTTTTTGAATTACTTCATCAGAATGTAAAACAAATCCTCTACCACTTTCAACTGGGCCACCATAGCGAATGTATAGTTTTTTATCCTCTAAGGGCTTGTCTATGCCTAATTGTTCAAGCAAATCGGGATAAAGATCATAGTCAATTTTTTTATTGATTATTATACCCATAGCTCCATCTTTTGAGTGAGCACACATATAAATTACCGTTTTTTCAAATCTATCATCTTCCAAAGAAGGCATTGAAATTAAGAACTGACCAGTTAAATTCATATAGTATATATATTCGCGTTAATTTATATTTTTCAATATTGTATTGATTTATTTTATATGGACAAGGTAATAAAAGTTATAAATCTGTTAAAAATTGCAATAATATTTGCTTTTGGATTATTTAGCACAGCTGGATACTCCTTATCTTCAGATTGGGCAATTAGTGAAAAATCAAAAGTTAGATTAATTTCACCAATGACTTCATCAAATACTAATCAATTAATTTTAGCATTAGAATACGAACTAGAAGAGGAATGGAAAACGTATTGGAAATCGCCTGGAGGAGGAGGTTTTCCTCAAAAAATTATATGGAATAATTCTTCGAACGTTAAAGATATAAAAATACTATGGCCAGAGCCAATAGAATTTGAAATACTAGGTTTAAAATCAATTGGATATAAAGATAAAGTTATCTTTCCTTTGATTGTAGATCTAGAAGATAATCAAAAACAAACAAATTTAAATTTAAATATTAATTATTTAGTTTGTAAAGATGTTTGCATTCCAGGTAGTGCAGATATTTTTCTAAATATACCATCTGGAGATGGTGAATATACAGATTATTTTTTTGAAATTGAAAAAGTTCTATCTACTACTTTAAATAATAATATTGATTTTACACCTATTTCTAATTTCTCATTCAAGGCTATTGAAAATAACAATAGTGTTATTTTTGATATAGAAATATCAACCACCTCTTTTTTTGATGATCCAAAAATTTTTATTCATACACCATTTGGACTACCTGTTGTAGAACCAATAAATAATTATTCCCTTGATTTCCAAAAATTGAATACCTCTTTATATTACAGTGCCGATCAGTTTAATGAAAAAAAATTTCCAATGGAAATATTTTTTTATGATAATAATCACAGCTTTAAAGTTGAAAAAAGTGTAGAAATTGAAAATGTAGATAAAAATATCTCTACAAATACTAGTCTTATATACTTACTCTTAATTTCAATATTAGGCGGCTTTATTTTGAATCTAATGCCATGTGTTTTTCCGGTATTATCGTTAAAATTATTATCTGTAATTAATACTGAGGATAAAAAGATTAAAAGTATTTTTTTTATAACCGTATTGGGTATTATCTCTTCTTTTCTAATACTTGGTGCATTTTTTGCTATCCTGAAACAAATTAATATTTCAATATCTTGGGGTATGCAATTTCAAGAACCCTACTTTTTAATGTTCATTTTGATAATTATATCAATGTTCTTCTTGAACACTCTTGGTCTTTTCCAAATAAATTTACCAAGTTTTCTATCTTCATCAAAAATTTTAAATTCAG
>CACKIH010000005.1 GCA_902600225.1 uncultured Alphaproteobacteria bacterium
AACTTCATCTTCTCCAGAAGGTGCAAGAGATTATTTAGTCCCATCTAGAATACATCAGGGTAAATTTTATGCTCTTCCTCAAGCGCCACAGCAATTTAAACAATTATTAATGATTGCTGGTTTTGATAAATATTTTCAAATTGCACCATGTTTTAGAGATGAGGATAGTAGGGCGGATCGATCTCCGGGCGAATTCTATCAACTAGACTTTGAGATGAGTTTTGTAAGTCAAGAAGATGTGTTCGATGCTATTGAGCCAGTTTTATTTGAAATATTTAATGAAAATAAGAAAAATAATGAAATTAAGGTAAGTCCGTATCCATTTAGAAGAATACCTTACAAGGAGTCGATGGAAGTTTACGGTTCTGATAAACCTGATTTAAGAAATCCACTTGTTATTAATGATTATACAAATGTATTTGCAGGTTCAAATTTTAAAATATTTAGTAATCAAATAGAAAAAGGATCAGTTGTTAAGGGAATAATTGTTAAAAATACTGGCGATCAACCTAGAAGTTTCTTTGATAAATTAAACAATTGGGCAAGAGAAGAGGGAGCAGCTGGATTAGGCTATATTTCATTATCAGAAAATAGTTTCAAAGGTCCTATTGCAAAGAATTTGAATCAAGAACAGTTATTATTATTAAAACTTGAAGAAAATGACTCAATTTTTTTCATTTGTGATAAATTAAAAGAAGCTCAGTTATTTTCTGGTAAAGTTAGAGAAAAAATTTGTAATGATTTAAATTTACTAAATAAAAACTCTTTTGAATTTTGTTGGATAGTTGATTTTCCAATGTATGAAATTGATGAAAAAACTAACAAAATACAATTTAGTCATAATCCTTTTTCAATGCCTCAAGGTGAGATGGAAGCTTTAGAACAAAAAGATCCTCTTGATATAAAAGCATATCAATACGATATTGTATGTAATGGTGTAGAGTTATCTTCTGGAGCAATTAGAAATCATAAACCAGAAATTATGTATAAAGCCTTTGATATAGCTGGATATTCAAAAAAAGAATTAGAGGATAAATTTTCAGGAATGCTTAATGCTCTCAAGTTTGGAGCACCTCCTCACGGAGGTAGTGCACCAGGTATTGATAGAATTGTTATGTTACTTGCTGATGAACCAAACATTAGAGAAGTAATAGCATTTCCAATGAATCAACAAGCTATGGATTTAATGATGGATGCCCCTGCAAGTATCGATAAAGAAAGATTAGAAGAATTAGGTATTAAATTAATAGATAAAAATTAATCCTGTGCCAAAAATTGCAATAATTGTTCCTACCCAAGCTCCATAAGAGGGTATTTTTTTTGTTAATATCCAAAGAAGAAATAATATCATTATTGGGCTTGTGGATGATAAAGTTGCAACAATACCTGCATCAGCCTTTTGCAATGCAATTAAAAGTAAACTCATACCTAAAGCCATACCTAAAAAACCACTAAGAATTGATTGGTAAATAATTTTTGCTGTAAGATTAACTTTTGTATTAAAAACTTCATAGTTTAAAAAAAATGTAAAAGATAAAAAAATACATGAAATTGTTGTTCTAATTGCTGCAGAAGCAATTGGATCAGCTCCATCTGACAATATAGGTTTCATCATAACTAACCCAATTGCTTGGCACAATGCAGCTCCAATGGATAATATTATTCCTACATAAATTGATCCCTCTACTGTTTCCCATCTATGTTCAGATCCTTTTTTGTCTCCATAGGAAATTGCAAAAACAACACCAAAAAAAACTACAAAACATCCAATAATACTAATAGTTGAAGCAAGTTCATTTAGAAAAAAAATATTTATTACGACAGTAAAAGGAGCAGCTAATGAAAATAAAATATTATTTCTTCTAGGACCAATTTTTTGTAAAGCAATAAACAATAAAGTATCACCTAAGAATATACCTATAATTCCTGAAATTATAATAATAGTTAAGTAATCAACACTAATCGTATTCCAAGTATTTATATAAAAGGTGTAAGTAATTAACATTATAGATACAAAAAATAATCTAAGTCGATTAAAAGCCAAACCTCCAATAGTTCTTGTAACATCTGCTGATACTAAAGATGCCACTGCCCAACAGAGTGCAGCAGCCATTGCAATAAAGTAATAATAAATCATGTTATTTATTAAAATAAACTTAAAATAAATTTAATAGGTATTGATAAATACTCACCTAAAAGATGTTCTTGCAATGCAAATCTTTTAATTAATCCTGTAGCTCTTAATATTGCATATATTACTAAAGCCCATAAATAAATTCCAAAAATAAAATTTATGTATGATATAATTTTTTTAAATTTGTTATAATAATTCATATGAAGCCTAAATATTGGAATAAAGGTAGGATTTATCTATCAAATAAAGATAAAGTTTTGAAGAAATTAATTCAAACTTATAGAAATGAATATTTAAATCTAAATTCTAATTATTTTCATTCATTAATTAATTCAATAATTGGTCAACAAATATCAGTATCAGCAGCTGATTCGATGAAAACTAAATTTTTTAAACTTAAAAGAAATATAACACCACAAACTGTATCTAAATTACGTACTACAGATTTAAGAAAATGTGGTCTTTCAAGGCAAAAAATTTTGTATATAAGAAATATTTCTAAATTTTTTTTACAAAATAAGAAATTCATAAAAAATATAAATAAAACCTCTGAAGAAGAAATTTATAATAATTTAATTGAAATAAAAGGAGTAGGGAATTGGACTATTCATATGTTTTTAATGTTTAGTTATGGAAGTTCAAATATTTTTCCAATAGGTGATTTAGGGTTTTTGAAAGCTATTTCAAAACTTTATAAGTTTCAGCTTCCTATAAGTGAAAGAAAACTTAAGTTGCTTTATAAAAAATGGAGTCCATATAGTTCACAAGCCACATGGTATTTATGGAGATCATTAGACCCCATTCCAGTTAATTATTGATATTTGCTCCTTGCTCAATCCAAACTTTTAATATCTCTCTTTCATTTTTTGTAATACCAGTAAGATTATTCGGAGGCATAATTTCAGCATCAATAGCCTGAGCTTTGATTAATTTTATATTATTTACAATATCTTGAGCTGTGTCATATACAACTCCCTTTGGTGCCGCTTCAATACCTTCAAAGGTTGGGTATTTAGCATGACATGTTCCACATCTGTATTTAATTATATTTTGTACTTCATTGAAACTGACTAATTCTAAAGAAAGAGATGCATTTGCATCTTTTTTTTCAAATATTGAAAGACTACTTAAAGTCATTAAAAAAAACATGATTAAACCAGCTGATGGTAAAATCCAAAATTTATATTGTTTTTTATTTCTTAAATTAAAGTAATGGCGAGTTAAAATACCAGCTATTGATATAACAGCTAATATTAACCAATTATTTACTGCCCCATACGTAAAAGAAAAATGTGAGCTAATCATGATAAATAAAACAGGAAGTGTAAAATAATTATTATGTATTGATCTGTTTTTTGCTTCTATTGAAAGATTTAAATTTGGCTTTTGATTATTTTCAGCTGATGTAACAAGATTTCTTTGTGCAGGAATAATGACTCTAAAAACATTAGCCGCCATAATGGTGCCAATAATTGCTCCAACATGTATATATGCAGCTCTTGATCCATATATTTGGGTTAAAAAATAACTTAATAATACAAACAATAAAACACCAGTTGCAATCAAAGTTTGCTCATTATCTTTTAAAACATTTTTACAAAGATAATCATATAGAAGCCAAGATCCTATAAGTAAGAATATAGATATTAGAATTGCTTGAAAGGGTGTTAATATAATACCGCTTGCTCCCAACATCATAGAGCTTGCATTTAAGTAATAAACTAAAATAAGTAGTACAAAACCACTTATCCAAGTTGCATACGCTTCCCATTTAAACCAATGAAGAACTTTTGGAAGTTTTTTAGGAGGTCCTTTTAATTTTTCAATTCTATAAAACCCACCTGAATGAACAGACCATAAATAACCATCAAGATGTTTAAAATCTGGATCATCTCTTTCCAGTCTACTATCTAGCCAATTAAAATAAAATGATGTTCCAATCCATGCTACACCAACAATTATATGAACCCATCTAACAATTAAATGTAACCACTCAGAATATACTGCAAATAATGTTTCTGTTGGAACGCCTAAATTATAAAAAGCTGCAGTAAAAGATATGACTATAGTTGTTGCAATTACAATATAGAGCCTTTGTTCTTTGGATTTTAAACTTGAAAATGCCCCGAGGATAAAAAATAATAACAAACCTAATAAAGCCGATGCTGGTAGTGATAAAAGTAAATTATGAAAAAAGGTTTGAAAGTCATAAGATTGAACTGGTGCAACAATTTTAAGAAATAATTCCATTCTAATATCTTATTTTATTTTCTTCTTTTTCCCAAATATTAAATGCTTTTATTGCCTCATCACGTGATATTTGACTGATAGGAATTTTTCTCTCTTTCATTTCTACTGATAGTTCATCATAAATAAACTTGTCATCAAATTTAATTTTTGCAGCATCTTCTCTAGAATTACCATAATATACTTTGTCTATATGTGACCAATATATCGCACTCAAGCACATAGGACATGGTTCGCAACTGGAATACAATTCACAACCTTCTAAGTTAAAGGTATTTAATTTTTGACATGCATTTCTAATAGCAACAATTTCAGCATGAGCAGTAGGATCATTGTTAAATGTTACTCTATTTACTCCCTCTGCAATAATTTCATTTTCTTTTACAATTACACATCCAAAAGGACCTCCATTATTTTTGATATTATCAATTGAAAGTAAAATAGCTCTTTTCATAAAATCTATGTTTGTCATATAACTTCTTTAATTTTATTATTTGATAAATGTTTTAATTTATTTTTTATAGATATTATTCTTGTAACTATTGAGAAAGCTATTTCATTCGGATCTTTTGAGTTGCCAATATCAATTCCAATCGGACACTCAATTTTCTCAACTATTGATTTATTGTGACCATTATCAATCAATCTTTTATAAAACCTTTTTTTCTTAGTAAGAGATCCAATTAGACCAACAAAAGTATTATTTTTTTTCAAAATTTCATTTAATATTTTTAAGTCATAATCGTGACTATGAGTTAAGACTATAAAATAAGAATTATCTTCTAGTTTTGATACAATCTCCCAAGGTTTTTTAGAAAGTAAATAATTTACATCTTTGATATTTGTCATTTTTAAATAATCTTCTCTTGAATCAATTATAAAAGTATTAAAATTAATATTTTCTAATTTAGAAATTAACGCTTGACCAATATGTCCTGATCCAAAGATATATAAGTTGGATTTAATATTATTAACAACATTTTCATTTTTTAGTGCATCTTTGGAATTATTATGTAAGCTTAATTTAACTTGTACGTATCCACCACAACATTGTCCAATTCCTGGCCCAAGCGGAATATTCATTACTTTATTTGCTATATTATTATCAATTAATTTTCTCGCTTCATCGATAACTAAATATTCTAAGTTTCCGCCACCGATAGTTCCAAAGATAGTATCAGTTGAGATTAATATAATGTCATCTAAACTATTGGGCGATGATCCTTTAACTTCAATAATTTTAGCCTTAACTATTTTACTATTAAAATTTATATTTTTACTTAATTTTTTAAGATACATTTTAATGCAAACTTTTTAAAATATTTTCAGCAGTAGCAGGTGCAATTAAATTTTCAGAATTTTTTCCTTTATTGGCATTATATACTGCATCCTTTAATGCAATAAAACTTGAAATTGCTAGCATAAATGGTGGCTCTCCAACAGCTTTAGAGCGATTAATAACCTTTTCTTTATTAAAACCACGATCATAAATTTCGACATTAAATTTAAATGGTGTCTCACCTGCAGTTGGTATTTTGTAAGTTGAAGGACTATGAGTTGTTAGAACTCCATTTGATTTCCAAGACACTTCTTCAGTTGTAAGCCAACCTAATCCTTGAATATAACCACCTTCAATTTGCCCCTTATCAATTCTTTTATTAATAGAATTACCAACATCATGAATTATATCAACTTGAAGAATTTTATTTTCACCTGTTAATTTATCAATGATTACTTCTGTTACCGCTGCTCCATAAGTAAAATATAAGAATGGTCTACCTTGAAGTGTTTTTGTATTTACATTAATTTTGTTAGTTTTATAGAAACCCGAAGATGACAATGGGATTCTATTTAAGTAAGCAGTATTTATCAATTCTTTAAAAGATATTTTTCTTTTATCAAAATAAACAAAATTATTTTCATATTTTATTTTGCTATTCGTTTTAAAATAATCATAAATAAATTCATTTAGTCCTGATTTAATATTATTTATAGCATTAACAATTGCTGCTCCATTTATATCAGTTGTAGCTGATGCTGCACTTGCTGATGTGTTAGGCACTTTTTCTGTGTCCGTTGAAGAGATTTTTATATGTTCGTAATTAAGGCCAAATTCATTTGAAGCCACTAAAGCAAGTTTTGTCATTAATCCTTGACCCATTTCAATTCCTCCATGATTTAAATGAATGGATCCATCAGTGTAGATATGAACTAAGGCACCACCTTGATTTAAATGAGTAGTTGTAAATGATATTCCAAACTTTACAGGTGTTATTGCTATTCCTTTTTTTAAAACTTTATTTTTTTTATTAAAATTATCAATTTCTATTTTTCTTTTTTTGTAATTAGATTTTTTAATTAGTTTATTAAAAATATCTTCAATCACATTGTCAGTAATTTTCATCCCATAATGAGTAGTATTTTTAATTTTATCTTTATAAAAATTAATTTTTCTTATTTCACTTGCTTCTCGATTTAATTTTTGAGCAATGTTTTCAATTATATTTTCAATACAAAACATTCCTTGAGGCCCACCAAATCCACGAAAAGCTGTATTAGAAACAGTATTTGTTTTACATCTATACGAATTAATTTCTATATTTGGTAAGAAGTAGGCATTATCTATATGATAGATGGCTCTATCATTTATAGCTCCTGATAAATCTGGAGAGATACCACATCTCGATGCCATCATTATTTTTAGAGCAAGTATTTCACCACTATTTTTAAAACCTACTTCATAATCAAATAAAAAATCATGCCTTTTTCCAGTCATGATCATATCATCATCTCTATCGACTCTTAACTTTACTGGTTTAGATAATTTTTTTGCTGCAATGCTTGTAATGGCTGCAAACAAAAAAGATTGTGTTTCTTTTCCTCCAAAACCACCACCAATTCTTCTTACTATCACATGGATACTATTGTAATTTTGTTTAAGAACTTTACCGATAATTTGCTGTGTTTCTGATGGATGTTGTGTTGAAGAATAAACTAAAAAATTATTATCTTCTTGTGGAATAGTAATTGCAATTTGACCTTCTAAATAAAAATGATCTTGACCCCCTGAATACAATTTACCTTTTAGAATGTTGTCAGATTTTTTAAACCCATCTTTTATATTTCCTCTAGTTAGATGCTTCGGTTTTAAAACAAATGATTTTTTCTTTAATGCTTCTTCAATTGATACGATCGGTTTAGATATTTTTAATTCTATTTTTACTTTTAATGCAGCTTTTTTTGCTAAATTATTGGTCTTTGCTATAACTGCAAAAATTGGTTGCCCATAATATTCTATATTTTTTGAAGTAAATATTTTATCTCCCTTAAATATTGGCCCAACATCATTTATACCTTCAATGTCTTTTTCAGTAATAATGTCTACTACACCTTCTGAAGATAAAACATCTTTATAATCAATTTTTTTTATTACTCCTTTACTGCAATTACTGTATCCAATTACTGCGTGAAGTAAATTTTTAGGCTCTGATATATCATCAGTATAAATTGCTTTTCCAGTAACATGTTTTACTGCACTTTCATGTTCAATATTTTTTGTAAATATTTTATCCATTAATATAACGTTGATTTAATTTTATTATTTTCATTTAAAAACCTCTCTAGAAGGTTTTGACTAATTTTAGTTCTATAATTTTTTGACGCTCTCATATCATCTATTGGATCAAATTCTTTTTTAATAATTTTCTTTGCTTCATTAATATTTTCTTCATTAAATATTTTATTCAATAAAAATTTTTGTGCTTTTTCAGCTATTTTTGGAGTTTCTGCCAAACCTCCACAAACAATTTTTATTTCTTTAATAATATTTTTTTCAATCCTAGCATTTATAGCCATGAAAACAGAACTTATGTCATCATCTATTCTTTTTGAAATTTTATAACATTTAAGAATATTTTTTTTATAAATGGGTATTATAATTTCTTTAATTATTTCATTAGGTTTTAATTTAGTTTTCCGATAGCTGAGAAAATAATTATCCAATAATAAAGTTTTTTTAACTTTTCCTTGAATTACAATTTTACTATTGAGTGCAATTAACACAGGCAAACTATCACCTATTGGAGATGCGCTTCCAATGTTACCTCCAAGAGATGCAGTATTTCTTATTTGCTCAGATCCGTATCTTTCAAACATTTTAGCAAATGTTGGATAAATATTTTCTAAAATTGGTAAAATATCATTTATGGGGGTAGCTGATCCAATGTGTAAATTATTGTTTTTATTTTTAACATAATTTAAATCATTATTTGATCCTAAATAAAAAATATTTTTTAAATCTTTTCTTTTTTTTGTTACTTCAAGAGCGAGATCTGTACCCCCGACTAGTAAATGTCCATTACTAATCTTTTGATAGTCTTTTATTAGAGAATTTAAATTATAATGGATGAAAAACTTAGAATCATTTTTTTTAATAACAATATCAGTTTTCTTAATTGATTTTAATAATCTAATAACTTTACTTTTTGAAAATTTATTACTTTTATAGTTATACATATTCTTAATTGCATTTTTAATTGGAAGATAACCTGTACATCTACATAAATTTCCAGAAAGAAATTTATCTATATTTTCTTCTGTTGGTTTTATTTTGTTTTCGTACATATTATACATTGACATAATAATACCAGGTGTACAAAAACCACATTGAGATCCATCACTATCAATCATTGATTGTTGAACAGGATGAAGTTTATTTTTTTTTATATGTTCAACTGTTATTAATTGCTTGCCATGAAGAGAGTACAAAAAAGTAATACAAGTATTTATACTTTTATAAGAAATTTTATTCTCTTTTAATTCTCCTACAACTGCAGTACATGCTCCGCAATCACCAGATGCGCAACCTTCTTTTGTTCCAGTTAACTCATGATTATTTCGAAGATAATTTAAGACCGTAGTATTTGTGTCTAAATCTTTGATAGAGATTTTTTCTTCATTAAGAAGAAAATCGACATGCGCTTTAGACACTAGCTTCCTCTATATGTTGAATAACTCCACGGGGTAATAAGAAGAGGTACATGGTAGTGCTCTTCTTTGTTAATTCCAAATCTAATTATTACGTCATCAAGAAAAAATGGTTCATCAAGATTTGTAAATTCCTTAAAATAACTCCCGCAAAGAAATAATAACTCATATTTTCCAAGTATAAAATTCTTTTTACTTAATATAGGCTCATCACATCTGCCATCTTCATTGAGAATGAAATTTGAAATTTTAACTTTATTTTCACCATCAATTTTGAAAAGTGACCCTTTTATACCAGAACCAGGCTTACCATTATAGGTATCCAAAACATGAGTAGTTAAATATCCTTTAGACATAATACTTATTCGTTTATACAGTATTTAGCTAAATATTAAATCAAGCATTTTTATGAAAGACGACAGAAATTATAAAGGCTACGGAAATAATGACTCTAACTTTTATTGGCCTAATAAATCAAAACTAGCTCTTCAATTTGTTCTAAATTATGAGGAAGGTGCTGAAAATTCAATAATGAATGGTGACGAAGGATCAGAAACTTTTTTATCGGAAATAATTAATGCAAAGGAAATAATAGGTGCCAGAAATATGAATATGGAATCAATATATGAGTATGGCTCAAGAAGGGGTTTTTGGAGAATACATAATGAGTTTGAAAAAAGAAAATTACCTTTAACAATATTTGGCGTTGGCATGGCTTTAGAAAAAAATCCTGATGTTTGTGAACAAATAATTAAATCAAAGTATGAAGTAGCTAGCCATGGTTATCGATGGATAGACTATCAAAATATAACTGAGGAAGTTGAAAAAGAACATACTATAAAATGTAACAACATTATTAAAGATATTTTTGGTTATTTTCCGTCTGGTTGGTATACTGGTAGAACAAGCCCAAATACAAGAAATATAATTCTAGAAAATACAAATATTATTTACGATAGTGATTCCTATGCTGATGATTTACCCTACTGGATAAAAGTAAAAAATAAAAAACATCTAATTATTCCATACACTTTAGATAATAATGATATGAGATTCTCTACCTTACAAGGTTTTAACACAGGTGAGGATTTTTATAATTATTTAAAAAACTCATTTGATACATTATACAGAGAAGCAAACGAGTTCAATAAACCAAAAATGATGAGTGTGGGTTTACATTGTCGTTTAATAGCCAGACCTGGAAGATTTATGTCTTTGGTAAAATTTTTGAATTATGTTTCTGGTTATAATGATATTTGGATATGCAAAAGAGAGGAAATTGCCAATTATTGGTATGAAAATTTTAGTGATGAAAATTGAAGATATTAATAATTATAACTCTGAAAAATTTATTGATTCTTTTAAAAATATTTATGAAGAATCTAAATTTATAACAGAACATGCTGATAAAAAGCGACCATTTAAAAATAAAAAAGAAATGATATTAATATTTTTAGAGTTGTTTGATAATTTAGATGAAGAAACTAAAATAAATATAATTAAAAAACATCCTGATCTAGCCGATAAAATAAAAATAAATAAAGGTTTGTCTGAATTATCTGATGAAGAACAAAGTAGATCTGGTTTAAAAGATTGTTCAGAACAAGAATTTAACTTATTTAAAGATTTAAATTCAAGATTTAAAAATAAATTTAATATTCCATTTATTTTTGCAGTTAGAAATAAAAATAAAAATGAAATTATAACAGAGTTTAAAAGTAGATTAGACAATAATGATTTAAACTTAGAAATAAAAACTTCAATTTCACAAGTAAAAGAAATTGCAAAATTAAGATTAACAGAATTAATTAATGAATAAGAATTACATTCAAAAAAATTATATAAACTTATCTAGTAAGGTTTTAGGTACAAAAATTCATAGATTTTCTGATCAGTTTTTTGGATCAGCATCCAGATTGCTTAAAGAGGAACAGCCAATTTTTAAAGAAGGAGTTTACGATAAAAATGGGAAATGGATGGATGGATGGGAAACAAGAAGAAAAAGAATTGAAGGAAATGATTATGTTACTATTAAATTAGGCCTTCCTGGTAAAATTAATTTTGCTGAAATAGACACAAGCTATTTTAATGGCAATCAACCTGAATACGCAAGCATTGATGCTTGTTATTTTGAAAAAAATAAATTTAATTGGGTAAATATTTTATCAAAAAGGAAACTTCATCCAAATTATCTTCATGGTTTTAAAACTCAACAGAATAATAAAGTTTTTAACTTCATAAGATTGAACATCTATCCAGATGGAGGAGTTGCAAGATTAAAATTATTAGGAAATCTAGATGTATCAAAATTAAAATTTCCAAATAAAAAATTTGATTTACTTAGCATCCTTAATGGTTCAAAAATTGTGGCATGTAGTGATGAACATTTTGGAAAGGCAGAAAATTTATTACTTCCATTTAAATCTAAAAATATGGGCAATGGTTGGGAAACTAAAAGAAGAAGAGGATCAGGATATGACTGGGTTATAATTAAACTTGGCAAACCTGGTTTAATTGAAAAGTTTAATATTGAAACTCATTATTTTAAGGGTAATTATCCATCTCATTGCTCAGTACAAGGTCTTTATTCAATAAAAAATATAAATATAAGCAAATTAATAAATGGAAGCAAAAATTGGAAATTTTTAATAAAAAATAAAAATCTTAAACCCAATTCATCATTAAAAATTAATTCATCTAAACACATTAAAAAAATAAATTATTTGAAGTTAAATATTTATCCTGACGGTGGTATTTCACGGATCAGGGCAATTGGAAAGTTTTTGTGAACTATAAAATAAAGAATATTAGTAAAGAGAATTTCAAAAATTATGGTGATTTAATTACAACATCTAATAAAAATTATGAAAGTATTAATAAAGATACAACCGATAGTTTTTTTGATTTAGCAAATATTCAAATAATTGGTGATGACAAAAGATCTAGATTAAATATTTTTCAGGCAAAGAAAAGAAACTTTCCATTAAAAATTAACATGTTAGAAAACCACCCCTTTAGTTCTCAAGTATTTCTTCCGTTTAATGCTACAGGCTTTTTAGTTTTAGTTGCTCCAATAGGTAACAAACCTAAAATTGATTTAATTGAAATATTCAAAGTAAGCGGTGGTGATGGTATAAATTTTAATCCCAAAGTATGGCATTTTCCTCTAATATCTCTTGAGAATGAAAAATATATTACCATTGATAAAAAAGATGCGGATAATAATATTGAGATTTATAATTTTGAACAATCAGAAATATTTGAATTAAATTATGAGTGATACAATATTAAATATAGAAAATATTACAAAATCTTTTCCAAGAGTAATTGCAAATAAAAAGGTTACTTTTGATATTAAAAAAAATGCAGTTCATGCAATTTTAGGAGAAAATGGAGCAGGGAAATCTACGTTGGTAAAAATTCTATATGGTCTCTTAGAGCCAGATGAAGGAAATATTAAATTAAATAATAAGGATTTTAAAGTTAATTCCCCAGCAGAAGCAAGGAAACAAGGAATAGGAATGGTATTTCAGCATTTTTCTTTATTTGATTCTTTATCAGTAAAAGAAAATTTAATTTTAGGAATTGATGAAAAGATGTCTTATTCAGATTTAGAAAATAAGCTAGAAAATATAAGCTCAAGATATAATCTTCCCTTAGATTTAGATGCTCCAATTACGGCTTTATCAGCTGGAGAAAAGCAGCGTGTAGAAATTGTAAGAATTTTATTACAAGACCCTCAGATACTTATTATGGATGAGCCAACTTCAGTCTTAACACCACAAGAAGTTGAAAGTTTATTTGTAACATTAAATGCACTCGTCAAAGAAGGTCGTACAATATTATATATCACTCATAAACTCGAAGAAGTAATATCAATATGTGATACAGTTACTATAATGAGAAGTGGTGAAATTATAGACACTTCAAGTACTGCAAATCAAACTGCAAAAACACTTGCAACAAAAATGCTAGGACAAAAATTAGATGACTTAAAAACTAATTATGGACATATAAAAGACGAAGTTAACTTTGAAGTAAAAAATATTTCATGTAACTTTAATGATCCATTTTTAACAGATCTTAAAAATATTTCTTTTCAAGTTAGAGTGGGTGAAATTTATGGCATTGCTGGAGTTGCTGGTAATGGACAATCAGAATTAATGGATATTTTAACAGGAGAAAATATAAATATTAAATCTGGATCAATTACTTTTGATAATAAAAAAATTGAAAAGTATGGGCCACAAAAAAGAAGAGATTTATCTATTTCTTTTGTTCCGGAGAATAGATTGGGTCATAGTGCGGTACCTGAGTTAAGTTTGTCTGAAAATATTCTTTTGAGTCAATTTCCAAAAAATAATTTTATTAGAAATGGCATAATATTGAAAAATAACGTTGATGATTTTGCGAATAATGTAATTAATGAATTTAAAGTTATTACTCCTGGTAATGATGCTAAAGCATCAAGCTTGTCCGGAGGAAATTTACAAAAATATGTCATCGGTAGAGAAATATCATCTAAGCCAAAAATATTAATTATTTCACATCCTACTTGGGGGATAGATGCTGGTGCTGAGCATTCTATAAGAGAGTCTTTGATAGAATTATCTCAAAATGGAACGTCTATAATCGTTATTTCTCAAGATTTAGATGAATTGATTGAAATTACTCATAAAATATCTGTTATTTATGATGGTAATTTATCCAAACCTTTTAAAACTAGTGAAATAGAAATAGAAAAATTAGGATTATTGATGGGTGGAAAAAATGAATAGTTTATTTCCATCTATAGTTTCTCGCTCACAGAGTTCGGGTTTAATGAATTTTTTTGTTCCTATAATATCAATAGTTTTAACTTTAATTACAGGTTCAATTATTTTTGTTCTTCTTGGTTTTGATCCAATTTATGCATTGTATACATTTTTTATTTCACCTATTTCTTCAACCTACGGTATTTCTGAATTGTTTGTAAAAGCAACTCCTTTAGCCTTAATTGCAATTGGTCTCTCATATTGTTTTAAGAATAATATTTATAATATTGGAGCTGAAGGACAACTTACCATGGGTGCAATTTTTGGAGGAGGTATTGGAATATTTTTTCATGATACAAATGCTTTCTGGTTGTTGCCATTAATGATTTTTGCAGGAGCAATTGGAGGCGCATTGTGGGGTTTGATACCTGCTATTTTAAAAACAAAATTTAATACAAATGAAATTTTAACAAGTTTAATGTTAGTTTATGTTGCTTTATTTATTTTAGATTATTTAGTAGTGGGACCTTGGAAAGATCCATTTGGTTATAGTTTTCCTAAATCAAGACCATTTAGTGAATCTGGAAGAATGCCTTTATTATTTGATGGTTTGAGGGTGCACTTTGGTCTAATTATAACGCTATTTTTAATTTTTGTATCTTGGTTTATATTTTCAAAAACTATTTTTGGCTTTCAATTAAAAGTATCCGGTTACAGCCCCAAAGCTGCTAGATATGCTGGTTTTAATCAAACAACTTTAGTTTTTTTTGCTTTTGCAATTTGTGGCGCTTTTGCAGGTATTGCAGGTTTAGCTGAAGTATCTGGTCCAATTGGATTATTATATAGAGATATTTCTCCAAATTATGGATTTACTGCAATAATTGTTGCTTTTTTAGGTAGACTGCACCCAATTGGTATTATTTTTGCTTCTTTAGTTATCGCTCTTACTTATCTTGGTGCTGAAGATGCACAATTGTTTTTACAAATACCTTCAGCGGTAGGTTTTATATTTCAGGGTTTGGTTTTATTTTATTTATTAGGTGCGGAATTACTAATTAACTATAAATTAACTTACAAAAAATTATTATGAATTTAGATTTAATATTTGGAATATTACAAATTGTTTTAATTGCAACAACACCTCTAGTTTTTGCTGGTATAGGTGAGTTAGTTACAGAAAAATCTGGAGTATTAAATTTAGGTGTAGAAGGAATGATGTTGGTAGGAGCAGTGTCAGCTTTTATTATCTTAGTAATTACCGGAAGTTATTTTTTAGCTTTTTTTGTATCTATATTATCTGGAATTATCATGTCTGGTTTATTTGCTTTTTTAGTTCTATTTTTAATGTCAAATCAAATTGCGACAGGATTAGCATTAACTATTTTTGGAATAGGGCTGAGTTCTATGCTTGGCAAACAATATATTGGAACACCAATTGATGGTCTGTCACCATGGTTTTTTGTTATATTTTCTTTCTTAATTGTTTTTTTGGTTAGTTATTTTTTTTACAAAACTAAAGCCGGTTTGATTTTAAGAGCAGTAGGGGAATCTCATAATTCTGCTCATGCATTAGGATATAGCGTTATTAAAATTAGATTTTTATCAATTATATTTGGAGGTTCTATGTGTGCTCTTGCAGGATCATATATTTCAATTTGTTATGCTCCAATGTGGCAAGAGGGTATGACAGCTGGACGAGGATGGATAGCATTAGCTTTAGTTGTATTTGCAACTTGGAAACCAGAAAGAGTACTTATTGGAGCTTATATATTTGGAGGTGTAACTATTCTTCAAATGAATCTTCAGGCTTTAGGTTTAAGATTTCCTGGTCAATTTTTCAGCATGGCGCCATATGTTGCAACTATTATAGTTTTAGTATTAATTTCTAGTAATAAATTAAGAATAAAACTCAGTGCACCAGCTTCATTAACTATTCCTTTTTATAAAGGCAGATAAATATCCACTTCTTTTTTTCTATAATCATATAGATTTATTGATCAAACCTATTTGTATATATTAAGTATATACTTGAGTAATCGTTATATTAGCAGGTGAGGTTAAAATGATTAGAATAATAACTTTTTTATCTACTTTTTTGGTAATTGCATTTGGTTCAGCATATGCAGAGCCTAAAAAAGTTGGATTTATATACATAGGTCCCCCAGGCGATCATGGTTGGACATATATGCATGATGTAGGTAGAAAATATATGGAGAGCCAACTTGGTGACTCTATTACTACTACTTATCTTGAAAATATTCCTGAAAACGCAGATGCAGTGAGAGCAATCCGAAAACTAGCAGACTCAGGGCATGATTTAATATTTACAACGTCTTTCAACTATATGGATCAGACACATGAAGTAGCTAAGGATTTTCCTGATATAAAATTTGAACATGCTACTGGGTATATCCAAGCAGATAACGTTGCTACGTATTCAGCTAGATTTTACGAAGGTAGAATGATTGAAGGGCATATTGCCGGTCATATGACTGAAACTAATACTATTGGTTATATAGCTTCATTCCCTATTCCTGAAGTTGTAAGAGGAATTAATGCATTTTATTTAGCGGCTTCAAAAGTAAATCCAGATATCAAAATGAAAATTATTTGGGTATTTACTTGGTACGACCCAGGTAAAGAAGCTGATGCAGCTAATACATTAATTAACCAAGGAGCTGACATAATTGTTCAGCATACTGATACATATGCTCCTTGCCAAGCTGCTCAAAAAGCGGGTGTTTATGCATTTGGTCAAGCTTCAAACCAAGAAGAATTTTGTCCTGATGCACATTTAACTTCAATTGAAGATATTTGGGGCCCTTACTATGCTGAAAGAGCAAAAGCTGTTGTGGACGGGACTTGGTCTTCTGGTGATACTTGGGATGGTATGGATAAAGGTATGGTTGTAATGTCACCATATAATACTAAACTTATGCCAGCAAGTTTAATTCAAGAAGCAGTAAATATGGAAGTTGGAATTAAAGATGGAACTATCCATCCTTTCACGGGTCCAATTTACAATCAAGCTGGTGAGCTTGTGGTTCCTGAAGGTGAAGTAGCGCCTGATGGAATGTTACTTGGAATGAACTTTTATGTTCAAGGTATTGACGGCGAAGTACCACAATAATTAAAATTCTTATAACCCTCTCTCTTTTAAAGGGAGAGGTTTAATTCTTAATTTCAAAGGAAGATTTATGTCTGATTTACACATTAGTTGGGACGAATATAGAAGTAAAACAGAAGATTTAGCAAAACAAATTCATAAGGATGGATGGCAATTTAATCAGGTTGTATGCATTGCAAAAGGAGGTATGAGAGTAGGGGATGTAATGGCAAGAATATTCGATGTTCCTTTAGCAATTCTTTCTGTTGAATCATATAAAGGTGAGGGAGTAAAAAATAAAAGAGGTGCAATCACATTTTCTAGAGATTTAGCAAAAACAAGCCCTAACATTGGATCAAAAGTTTTAATAGTAGATGATTTAGCAGACTCAGGAATTACTCTTAAAAAAAGTATTGATTGGTTAAATCATACTTATGGTTTTTATATAGATGAACCAATAAGAACTGGAGTTTTGTTTTATAAGTCAGTATCTTCGTTTAAACCAAATTATTATGTTGATTATTTAGAAGATTCTCCTTGGATACATATGCCTTATGAGGTTTATGAAACTATGAAACCAGAAGAACTTGGTTAAAAAATTGAAGTAATTTCCTCAAACTTTTTCTTTTGTTTTGCAAACTTTGGAACTTTTACATCTTTATCTGGTCGTCCAACAATAAGTAAAACAAATGGTTTTTCATTACTAGGTCTTTTCAAAATTTTGTTAAGGAATATCATTGGACTTGGCGTATGTGTTAACATTGCTAAACCAGAAAAATGCAAACAAGTAATTAATATACCAGTAGCTATACCAACAGATTCTTTTACATAATAATTTTTAATTTTTTTATTTTTTGATACTGAAAATTTTTTTTCAAATATAGCTATTAAATAAGGTGCATTTTCAATAAATTTTTTATTTTCATCAGTTCCTAAGGGAGTTAACGCATCTAACCACTCTTGAGGAGCTTTGTACTTGTAAAATTTTTCTTCTTCTTTTTCTGCTTCTATTCTAATTTTCTTTTTTACGGTTTTATTTTTTATTACTACAAAATGCCAAGGTTGAAGATTTGCTCCACTTGGAGCTGATCCTGCAGATAGAATTGCATTTTTAATGATATTTATATCGATTTTATCTTTTGAAAATTCGCGTATGCTTCTTCTCTCTTTAATATTATTATAAAAATTTTTAGAATTAATTTTCATTTCTTTGATAGTTTGATTTGAAAATTTTAAATCTTCAGCTATGTATTTTTTAACTTTATGCATTGGTTTGTTATTATTATCGGGATACTATTAATTTCTCTATCAATTAGTAATCCTCTATATAAACTAATTATAAAAAAACGAATAAGATTTAATCTTTTCATTGAAATACTGTTTAGGATAATACTGTTTTTAATTAGTATAATTATTATTTTTCTAGGTTTGTATTTAGAGAGTATTTCTTAATATCTTCTTATATTTCTATCTATTAATGCAGCCCATGCATCTATTCCTCCAAGTACATTAACACAATGATTATAACCTTGTGCTTTAAGCCATTTACATACAGCTTGGCTTCTTGTTCCGGTATGACACATTACAAAAATATTTTTTTTCTTATCTAATTCGGTGTATCTTTTAGCAATCTCTGAAAGTTTCATGTGTATTGTGCCTTTAATATGGGCATGATCTCTCTCAGTATCTTCTCTTACATCTATAATTTGAATTTTTTTGTCATCTTGCTTTAGCTCATTTAATTGATGAACTGTAATTTCACTGCTACTGTAAAGATCCATTAGATTATCTTATTATAAATACCATTAGATTTCTACTATTTTAAATAAAATTAATTTTGAAAATTAAATTTGTTATTTCTAAGTTTTTAATGTAAGAGCGCATATCATTATGACGAAGAAAATAACTTTTTCAGCTTTTGGTAGAGATTCATATTATCACAGAGATTGGTTCAAAAAAAATGGTTTCAAATTCGATAGAAGTGCTAGAAAATGGACTGTAGAAAATTTACCAATAGATAATGCAGAAGAATTTGCCAGTTATTGTAGGAAATACGGTTTAACATTTGAAAGATCTGATAGAATGATTACAGAATTTGATTACGCAGATTATCTCTGGGATGGAAGAAGAGATGAATTTATGAAACCTTCTGAAAATATTGAAATTCCACAACCAAAAAATAAAATCTAATTTTTGTTTAATAAATTATTATCAAATAATTTAATACTTCTTATAATTTTAGCTGCAATTTGGGGATCTTCTTTTTTTGTTATTAAAATTTGTTTGTCTAGTTTTACACCTACAAGTATTGCTTCCTTAAGATTAATTATAGCGTCAATTTTCTTAATTATTTTATATTATTCATATAACAATCATCCTAAATTAAATCTCGATTTAGTTTTAATTCTTTCTTTTATTGGCATTACTGGAAATTTTTTACCATTCTATCTGATTAGTTGGGCTGAACAATACCTTCCTTCTTCTACTGCAGGTTTATTAATGTCGGTTGGTCCCTTAATAACATTACTAATGTCTCATATTTTAACTTCAGACGATAAGTTTACTTGGATTAAATTTTTATCAATTATTATAGGTTTTGTAGGTATTATTTTTATTTTAGATATAAGTAAATTTAATTTTCAAGATGAAAACTATATTAGTACTTTAGCAAAAATTTTTGTGATTATAGCTGCATTTGGCTATATGATTTCAAATATTGCTGCTTATAATAAATTGAAGAAATTAAGCCCTATTTCGATTACTACTTTTGCTACATTATTTGGAGCGATAATATCATTACCTTTTTTATTCTATGATTTTATTAATTATGAGAATAATATTAATATGATATCTTTAATTTCTATTATTTATTTAGGTGTTTTTCCAACAGCTATTGCATTTCATATGCGCTATCATATAGTTAAACAATCTGGTCCGGTTTTCTTGTCTTATGTTGCCTATTTAATTCCTGTTTTTGCATTAATATGGGGATTCATATTTCTTTCTGAAAAAATAGTATTTAGTTCTGTAGTTGGAATTATTCTAGTTTTTATTGGTCTGTTTGTTGGGCAAAAAAGATCAATGAGTAAAATATCCGTAAAAAACATATAATACTAATAAAACAGCAATAAAAATAGACACATTTTTGAAGTTAAAGTATTTCATTTATGGTTGAAATTTAATTTTTTATAGTCCAATATACTTTTATTATGAGCGACTCAATTAAATACTTACTTGAAGAAAATAAAGCACCAAAGTTTTGGTATAATATTAATGCAGACTTACCAAGTCCACCACCACCACCATTACACCCTGGAACTAAACAACCAGCAGGTCCTGATGACTTTGCTCCTTTATTTCCAATGAGTTTAATTATGCAAGAAGTATCTACTGAAAGAGAAATAGAAATTCCTGAACCAGTAAGAGAAGTATACAAACAATGGAGACCTTCTCCTTTATTTAGAGCAAGAAGATTAGAAAAGTTTTTAGATACACCAGCTAAAATTTATTATAAATATGAAGGTGTTAGTCCTACCGGAAGTCACAAACCAAATACTGCAGTCCCACAAGCATTTTTTAATAAGGAAGAAGGAATAAGTAAAATTTTTACTGAAACGGGCGCAGGTCAGTGGGGAAGTTCACTAGCTTTTGCAGGCCAAATCTTTGGTATAGATATAGAAGTTTTCATGGTTAAGGTTAGTTTTGATCATAAACCTTACAGAAAATTAATGATGCAATCATTCGGTGCTAACTGTCACGCTAGTCCATCTAATTTAACTGACTTCGGTAACAAGTTATTATCAGAAAATCCTGATAACCCTGGTAGTTTGGGAATAGCTATATCAGAAGCAATAGAAGCAACTGTTAAAAGTGGAGGTAAAGCAAAATACTCACTTGGAAGTGTTTTAGGCCACGTTCTAATGCATCAAACTATAAATGGTAATGAAGCTATTATGCAAATGGAGATGGCTGGAGATTATCCTGATATTATTGTTGGCTGTACAGGTGGTGGGAGTAATCTTTCTGGATTAATGTTCCCATTCTTAGGACAACAATTAAGAGGTGGTCAGAAAATTGATATAATTGGTTGTGAGCCTGCATCATGTCCATCATTTACGAAAGGTAAGTATGCATATGATCATGGTGATATGGCAAAAATGACTCCATTAATTAAAATGCATACTCTTGGATCTGATTTCTTACCGCCGGCTAATCACTCTGGTGGATTAAGATACCATGGCATGTCTTATCATTTAAGCCACTTATATGAGTTAGGTCTGATGAGAGCAAAGGCTTACGGTCAAAAAGATTGTTTTGAAGCTGGTTTAACTTTTGCAAAACAAGAAGGAATTATTCCTGCTCCAGAAGGAAACCATGCAATCAAAGGTGCTATTGATGCGGCTTTAGAATGTAAAGAAAAAGGTGAGTCAAAAACTATTCTCTTTAATTTATGTGGCCATGGATATTTTGATATGTCAGCTTATGATGATTATCTAAATGGATCAATGGCTGATGATGTTATTGATGATGATGGAATAGGTAAATCTATTTCTCAAATACCAGAAGTAGCGTAATTTAAGTTTAAATTTTTTTTTATTTAATTAAAGGTGTTTCTTTATTATGGTTGAAATTAAACCTTTTAAAGGAACACGTCCTTACAACGAAGATGCAAAAAATTTAATTGCTCCCTCTACTGATCATTTAAGTATTGAAAATATAGAAATATTTAAAAAAAATAATTATTGGAATTATTTAAAAATTTTGAATCCTGTTGGGCAATTAAAAGAAGCAGATACTCTCTTAGAAGCTAAATCACATTTTAATGAAATGAAAGAAAATGACGTAATTAAAAAAGATAAAAAATTATTTTATTACATTTATCAAATTGAATTTAAAGGCCATACTCAACTAGGTTTTTTATCTCTTTCTAAAATATCAGATTTCGTTGATGAAAAAATTAAAGCACATGAAAAAATTTATGAAACAAGGATGAGAGAAAGAGCAGAGCAAATGTTAAATATAAAAACACAAATTGGTCCTATTTATGTGGTATATAAAAAAAACAATAAGATAAGAAATTTATTATCCTCTATAATATCAAATACTCCAAATTATGATTTTGAAAGTTTTGATAAATCTATTCATAAACTTTGGTGTGTCTCTGATGAATCTTTCATTAAAAAACTGTCATCTATTTTTTTAAATGAGGTAGATAATTTTTATATTGCCGATGGACATCATAGAATGGGTGCAATGAAAATTATTGGTGAATTAAATTATAATAAAAATATTTTACAGGAAGATTTTATGATAGCGGCGTTTCCAAGTGATGAAGCTAAAATATTTGATTATAATAGAGTTGTTAAAGATTTAAATGGTTTGAGTGAAGAAAATTTTTTAAACATTCTTTCTGAAAACTTCGAAATAAAAAAAGAAAAAAATCCCTTCAAACCTCAATCTAATAAACAATTTGGAATGTATCATGAAAAAAAGTGGTATTCATTACATTTTAAAACTGAATTAAAAACTGATAATTTTGTTGATACGCTAGATATTAATATTTTAAATAATTTTATTTTCAAAAAACATTTAAATATATCTGATGTTAATAATGATGAAAGAATAAGATTTATTGCCGGATGTCATGGATTGGAAGCTTTAGAAAAAAAAGTTGATGAAAATAATGACAGTGTGGCATTTTCTATCTTCCCATCTTCAATAAGTGATGTTATTACAGTCGCAAATAAAAATTTGACTATGCCTCCTAAATCAACATGGTTTGATCCAAAACCTTTAGATGGTTTAGTAGTTTATGAGTTTGAAAAAAATGTATGAATAAACCTAATACTAAACCTAACAATCCAAACTTTTCAAGTGGACCAACCTCAAAAAGACCAGGCTGGGATATATCTGTTTTGAGTAATGCTTTAACTGGTAGATCTCACAGATCTGTTGAATGTAAAGCAAGATTAAAAGAAGCCATAGATAAATCTAAAGATATTCTTAAATTACCTGATGATTATTTATTAGGTATAATGCCTGGATCAAATACTGGTGCTTTAGAAGCTGCTATGTGGTGCCTATTAGGTAAAACGGGAGTCGATATTCTTGCATGGGAAAATTTTGGAAAAGATTGGGTAATCGATGCAATCAGCGAATTAAAATTAGATAATTTAAATATTCATGAAGAAGATTATGGGAAACTACCTGACCTAAGCAAAGTCAATTTTGATAATGACGTTATTTTTACTTGGAATGGAACAACATCTGGTGTCAAAGTTCCAAATGGAGATTGGATACCTGATGACAGAAAAGGCCTAACCATTTGTGATGCTACTTCGGCAATCTTTGGTATGCATATAGATTATAATAAATGTGATGTTATAACTTGGTCTTGGCAAAAAATACTTGGAGGAGAAGCCGCTCACGGAATGATAGCAATTTCTCCACGCGTTGTTGAAAGATTAGAAAGTTTTACACCTAGTTGGCCAGTACCAAAATTATTTAGATTAGCTGAAAAGCAAAAATTAATAAAAGGTATTTTTGAAGGAAACACAATTAATACACCGTCAATGATATGCGTTGAAGATATAATAGATTCATTAAATTGGGTTTCTTCTCAAGGAGGATTAAATTCATTAATTTCTAAATCCCAGAATTCTTTACAAAAAATTAGAGAATGGATTAATGAGAGAGATTGGGTCACCTTTTTATCTGAAATTGAAGATGATAATTATATCTCAAACACTGGAATAACTTTTAAAATTATTGAAGATTGGTTTACTAATAAAGATGAAAGCAGTCAAAGAGCTGTAATGGCTGATATATGTAAATTACTTTCTGAAAATAATGTTGGATTTGATTGCAATGGATATCCCAAAGCACCACCTTCTTTTAGAATATGGGCTGGAGGTACGGTTCAAACTTCAGATGTAGAATTAGTTTTACCTTGGATTGATTGGGCTTATTCGGAAATCAAATCTAAACATGCCTAAAGTACTAATATCAGATTCACTAGACAATATTGCATCTGAAATATTAATAAAGAACAACATTTCAGTTGATACAAAAACAAACTTATCTCCTGAAGATTTAAAAAAAATAATTGATAATTATGATGGCTTAATCATTCGTTCTGCAACTAAAGTGCGAAAAGATATAATTGATTCTCTTTCAAATTTAAAAATTATAGGTAGGGCAGGAGCAGGAGTAGATAATGTTGATGTGGAAGCTGCTAAAAATAAAAATATTATCGTAATGAATACTCCAGGAGGAAATACAAATGCTACAGCAGAACACACAATTGGTTTAATTTTTGCATTGCAAAGAAAAATTACTGTTGCCAATGAAACAACTCATAAGGGTCTTTGGGAAAAAAAGAAATTAAAAGGAAATGAAATTAAAGGCAAGAAAATTGGTATCGTAGGTTTTGGTAATGTAGGTAAAAGAGTTGCAGAAATATCTAATGTATTGGGAATGCACGTTTCAATATTTTCTTCATACTTTAAAACAATTAAGAATAGCTACCCTGAATATAATTCTTGTTCTATCGATGAGATTATTAAAGATTCAGATATTATTTCTTTTCACTGCAAACCCAATAAAGATGGTAATCCGATTATGAATAAAAATCATCTATCGCTAATGAAAAAAAATTGCATAATTATCAATACTGCTAGAGGTAACTTAGTTGATGAAAATGATCTTAAAAATGCTCTAGAAAAAAAAGAAATTAAAGGTGCTGCATTAGATGTTTTTAAAAATGAGCCTTTAGAAAAAAGTGGGTTTTATAATTTAGATAATATAATTTTAACTCCACATATTGCTGCTTCTACTGATGAAGCACAAATAGTTGTAGCAGAAATGGTTGCTAATCAGTTTGTTGAATTTTTTAATAATAATAAAATTATAAATTCAGTTACTTAATAAAAATTTCAGTTAAATTTTCCAAGTAAGCAGATGGATTTGAGAGAATGTTACCATCTAATATATTAGCTTGATCTAAAATTAAATTTGAAGCTTTTTTATGGTCAATTTTTGTTAAATTTTGAGATAAATTTACAATCATCGGATGGTTTGGATTAATTTCAAGTATCTTTTTTGAAACAGGAGTTTTTTGATTATGCATTTTCATCAGTTTTTCCATATTTATATCCATCCCAGCTTCTTCAGCAACAAGCAGAATTGGGCTTTTGGTTAATCTGTTAGATACAATAACATCAGATATTGTCTCTTTAAGCTCTGTTTTAAGTACATTAATTAAATCATTGATTTTACTATCTATTTCCTTTTTATCTTCATCTTTCTTATTTGATTTTTCCCCAACTTTTGAAACATCAACCTTACCTTTGGTTATTGATTTAAATTCTAAATCTTTAAATTTATTTACATTTTGTATCCAAAACTCATCTACTGCATCAACCATAAACAAAACTGGTATTTTTTTATCAGTGAAAACTTCTAATTGAGGAGAGTTTTTAATATGATCCTTATCAGTATTAGCAAAGTAATAAATTTCTTTTTGATCTTTAGCCATTAATTTAGTGTACTCTTCAAGAGATATTTTTTTATCATTTAAAGAATTTTCAAACTTTAGTAGCGGTAGGATTTTTTCATGATGATCATTATGTTCGTATAACCCTTCTTTTAGAACAGGACCAAAATTATTCCAAAATGTCTCAAATTTATCCTTTTCTTTCTTAGCTAAACTATCAATTTCACTTAGAATTTTATTTGTAATACCTTTTTTTATTTTTGTAATAATAGGATTGTTTTGAAGCATTTCTCTACTTATGTTGAGTGAAATATCTTGTGAGTCTACTACTCCCGGAATAAAACGTAACCAATTAGGAATTATATCTTCACAATCATCAGTGATAAAAACTTTTTGAACATATAATTTTATTTTATTTTTCCTATCAGCATTGAATAAATCCATAGGTTGATTTGTAGGAAAATAAAGTAAAGCCTTATAACTAATAACACCCTCAGCGTTATAGTGAATAGTTTTTAAGGGATCATCAAAGTTAAATGAAATATTATTATAAAATTGTTTATAGTCTTCCTCTTTTATATCTTTTTTATCTTTTAGCCATAATGGACTACCTTCATTTATTTTTTCTTCTTTTTCTTTGTCATCAAGATCTTTAAGATAAATTGGAAAAGGAATGTAATTTGAGTATTTTGTTATAATTGATCTTAAGCGAAATGAGTCTAAAAATTCATCAGCATCCTTCTTTATATTTAATGTTATACAAGTACCTCTTTTATCTTTTTTAGCTTCTTCTATTGTATAATTTTCCTTTCCATTGGATGACCAAAGATTTGTTTCTTCATTTTCAGCATCTTTAGAAAGCACTTCAACATTATCTGCAACCATATATGAGGAATAAAAACCAACGCCAAACTGTCCAATAGCAGAAATATCGTTGTTTTTTTTATTTTTCATTGCTTCAATAAATTTACTAGTTCCTGATCTCGCTATAGTTCCTAAATTATCAATAAGTTCATTTTTTGACATTCCAATTCCATTATCTTCAATTTCAATAATATTTTTCTTTTTTGAAACTCTGATATTAATTTTTAAATCCTTTTCATCTTTCAAAAGATTTTTTTTGGATAGTGATTGATATCTTAATTTTTCGCAGGCATCAGCTGAATTAGATATTAGTTCTCTTAGAAATATTTCCCTTTCACTATAAAGAGAATTAGCAACAAGATCTAAAAGCTTACTTACTTCAGCTTGAAATGTTAAATTTTCTTTAGTTTTTTCTGACATTTTTGAAATTTAAGCATTCATATCTATAATTCAATAGTAAGCAATAATTTTTTGCCACATTTAAGACTATATAAGTAAAAATTATGGTATTTAGATTTATAATGAAAATTGATAATTTTTTAAAATTATTGTGCATTACATTGTTATTTTTATATGCATGTACTTCAAATCAGTTAACAAATACTGCTGATAGTTGCATAATTTTTGATGAAAAGAAAAGCTGGTATAAAGCAACAAAAAATTCTTACGATAAATGGAATACCCCAATAGCATTCCAATTAGCAGTTATAAAACAAGAATCATCTTTTACCCAATTTGCAAAACCGAAAAGAAAAAAATTTCTAGGTTTAATTCCAACCTCTAGACCATCAACTGCTTTTGGTTATGCACAAATAACAAATCCTACTTGGGATTGGTATAAGAATAAAACTGGAAATCAAAATGCATCAAGGGCGAATTTTAAAGATGTAACTGATTTTATTGGTTGGTACACTACACAATCAGAAAATATGGTTGGAATTTCAAAAAATGATTACTATAATCAATATTTAGCATATCATGAAGGTCAAAATGGATGGTCTAAAAAGACATATAAAAGCAAAGATTGGTTGATTGATGTTGCTAAAAATGTAGAAAGAAATACTAAGATGTTTAATACGCAACTAAAACAATGCGAAGAAAAATTAAATAAAAAAGGTTTCTTTGGAATATTATAATGCCAATTTTAAATAGCATAAATCAAATGCAAGATCAAATGACTGAATGGCGTCAAGATCTTCATAAAATCCCAGAAATAGGTCTCCAAGAATATGAAACATCAAAATATATTAAAAACAAACTTAAAGAATTTAATATAGATTTTAAAGATGGGTATGCAGGTACAGGTATTGTGGCTTGGGTTGAAGGCCAAAATAATAATAGTGAAAAAACAATAGGATTACGTGCAGATTTTGATGCATTACCAATGACTGAAAAAAATGATTTTGAGCATAAATCAACTAAAGAAGGAATGATGCATGGTTGTGGTCATGATGGTCATACTACAATGCTGCTTGGTGCTGCTAAATATTTAAGTGAAAATAATAATTTTGATGGAAAGGTTTATTTTATCTTTCAACCTGGTGAAGAAGGCTTCGCAGGTGGAAAAAAAATGATTGAAGATGGAATGTTCAAAGATTTTAAGATAGATGAAGTTTACGCTCTTCATAACTGGCCAGATACACCATTAGGAACTTTTGGAGTAAATAATGGCCCTATGATGGCAGCTGTTGATGAATTTGACATAACAGTTAAAGGAAAAGGAGGCCACGCTGCAATGCCGCATCAAACAATAGATCCAATCGTAATTGCCAGTCAAATAATTAATGCAATTCAAACTATTGTAAGTAGATCAATTGATCCAGTCGATAAAGCTTTAGTTAGTATAACTAAAATAAATGCAGGTAGCGCTCATAATATAATAAGTAATGAAGCTACCTTTGGAGGAACTATTAGAACATTTAAAAAAGAAACAAGATCTTATGTTGAAAAAAGAATTAATGAAATAACAGAAGGTATAGCAAAGGCTCATGGAGCGGAGGTAAAAATAAAGTTTGATTTAACAAATAAATATCCACCAACATACAATTCAAAAAAAGAATCAATCTTTGCTTCGCAAGTTGCAAAAGAACTTGTAGGCGAAGATAACGTACAAACTGATATAGATCCTTGTATGGGAGGTGAAGACTTTTCATATTTATTAGAAGAAAAACCTGGTTCATATTTATTTATAGGTCAGGGTGATGAAGATCATACAGCAAGCCTTCATACAACTAAGTATGATTTTAATGATAAATTACTTCCTATTGGTGTTAACTTTTGGGTAGATTTAGTTAAGAAATATTTTTCAAAATAAAAAAAATTTTTTTAATGTTAAATTTTAGTGCAATTAATACAATTGTTGCTTCAAGACTTAGAGAATTTTTTCATGAATATCATTATTCACTATTAGCTCCCCTCACTACAAATCTATTATTTATTTTAGTATTTTTGACAGTAGAGAATTATTATTCATTATCTATAGATTCTGGATCTTTTGTTGAATTTATTGCTCCTGGATTAATTATTATGATCGTTGCTCAGGAAAGTTACGATAATTCATCTGCTACTCTAATTCATATGAAGCAAATTGGTTCTTTAGATGATTGGTTAATGGCACCTATTTATAGGATTGAAATATTAATATCTTTAATATTCACATCTCTTATTATTGGAATTATTTTAGCATTATTTAATTTTTTAATATTTACTTTTTTAATAGATATTGAAATTTATAATTTTTTTTATTTTTTTTATTACCTATTTTTAGTTATAATATTTTTCTCATGCCTAGGATGTTTTGTAGGAATAATTTTTAATTCTTGGGATTCACAAAGTACATTTTCAAGCTTTTTTGTTGGACCTTTAAATTTTTTATCAGGAACCTTTTTTTCAATTAATTATCTTCCTGATAATTTTAAAGCTATACTTTTATATAATCCTTACTATTATGTTGTAAGCTTTTTTAGGAATTCATTTAATGATGAATTTTCTTTTAATTTAGTTGAAAATATTTTTATAATATTTTTTATTTTATTAACTTTGATTATTACATCATTTATTTTTTTCAAAGGTTTTAAAATTATTAAATGATTGATGTTATTTTTAATTTTTTAATTCAATTTGATTTATTAATTAAAAATAATTTAGAATTATCTTTAATTTTATATTTTTTATTTTCATTTTTGTTTTTTACATTCTCTCTACCTGGTAGTTTAATAATTATACTAGCATCAAGTTTCTTTTTTGGATTTATTACAGGTTTTATAATTAATATAACAACTATTGTTTTAGGTAGTTTGTGTTTTTTTCTTTTTTTTAAAAATATATTTAAAAAATATTTTAATAAACAAATTGAAAAATTTAGTGATAAACTAAATAAAATTATTAAAAAATCATCTTTTGAATACTTAGTTTTATTACGACTTATCTTTGGAGTGCCATTATTTGTTCAAAATTTATTTTTATCAACATTAAATATTTCTAAAACTAAATTTATAATTTCATCTTTTATTGGTTTCACTCCCTATTTTATTCTTTTTTCATTTATTGGCAATCAATTTTCTGATCTTATTGAAGTTAAAGAATTTCAACTTAGTAATATTTTATCATTTGAATTAATTCTAATTTTTTTACTATTAATTATTTTTTTATTACTTAGAATTTTTTTTAAATTTAAATAAAAAGTTTTTTAAATCTAATTGAAATGAATAATAAATAAATAGTAACAATTATTGCTGCATAAATAGTTATATCAATAATTATTAAATTATTTGCTGAAAATTCATTTGTTATTCTTGAATATATCAAAGCTGATGTCTGTATTACGGATGTAATAATAATAACAATAAGTAATCTGATTGAACCCTTTGTATTTAAGTAGATCATTATAAGACCAATAAATAAAAGTCCTGTTATAGCTCCTCCAAGATTTCTTAGCCATGCTATATTAGTACTTTCAGCAACAGTTAAATTTACAAAACTATATGGAAAAATTAAAAAATAAATTCCATAAATTAAAGAAAAAATTGATAAAAGTAATATGCTTAATCTGATCATCTACTAAAAACTATTTATTAAGATATAATTAGTATTGCAAATTAATTTTTACTAAATATAGAAAATATATGATCCGATTGTTAATAGTTTTAATTGTTATAGTTATTATACTATTTATTTTGAGATCAAGAGCCAAATCACAATATAATAATTATGGTAACTTTTATAGAAATTTAATTCTGATAGTCATAATTGGAGGTATAATCTTCTTCCTTGCAACAACTGGAAAATTCTTGATACCACAGTTATTAAATCTTATTAAAGTTGGTTTACCATTCTTGACAAAATTAATAGGAATATAATGAAATATTTTTCAACAAACGATCTACCCTTAAACGATGAAATGATTAAATTTTGGAATGATAATGGATATTTGGTTATAGAAAATTTCAACACAGATAAAGAATGTGATGAATTAATGGAACGGTCATCATATCTTATCGAACATAATAATTTTAATAATCAAAAATCTATTTTTGATACAGTCAATCAAGCTCATAATGATGATAATTATTTTTTAGAATCAGGAGATAAAATTCGTTTCTTCTTTGAAGAAAAAGCTAATTTAAATGATGATAACATAGAAGAAAATAAACATTTTATTGTAAATAAAATCGGTCATGCGTTGCACGACTTAGATAAAGTTTTTTATAAATTTTCTCATAAACAAAAACTTCAAGATATTGCTTTATCACTTGGTTTCTCAAAACCAAAATTACTTCAGTCTATGTATATTTTTAAACAACCTAAAATAGGTGGTGAAGTAGTTTGCCATCAAGATTCTACTTTTTTATATACTGAGCCAGAAAGTACTATCGGTTTCTGGTTTGCATTAGAAGATGCAAATAAAACAAACGGATGTTTACAAGTTGCAAGCGGTGGACATAAAGGCCCATTAAGAAAACTTTTTAAAAAAGTAGACGGTAAAATGCAAATGATAGATCTAAATGATGAGCCATTTCCTGAAACTGATACTTTTGTAGAAGTAAAAAAAGGATCACTTGTTTTATTACATGGTAGACTTCCTCATTATTCATGTGAGAACACAAGTTTAAAATCAAGACATGCTTACACAATTCATGTAATTGATAATAACAACGAATATCCTGAATGGAATTGGTTACAAAGATCTTCAATACCTCTTAAAAGTTTTATTAATGACTAAAAAAATAATTTTAGATTGTGATCCAGGTCATGATGATGCTGTAGCAATAATGTTAGCTGCTTCTTCTAAAGAGATTGACATACTGGGTATCACTTGTGTCGGTGGAAATAGTGGTTTAAATAATACAGTAAATAATGCTCTTAAAGTTTGTACGTTAATTGAAAGAACGGATATCAAAGTTTACTCTGGTGCAAATAAACCTATTCATTATGAATTATTTACAGCTGAATATGTTCACGGAAAAACTGGATTAGATAAAAAAGGTGACCCTATAATAATAGATACAAATTATAAACATCAAGAAAAACATGCAGTTGATTTTATAGTAGAAACTTGTAAATCTTCAACAGAGCAAATTTATTTATGTCCAACAGGTCCTCTTACAAATATTGCCTTAAGTTTAAAAAAAGATCCGTCTATTAAAGAAAATATAAAAGAAATAGTTTTTATGGGTGGAGCTGCTATGTGCTTAGGGAATACTACACCATCAGCTGAATTTAATATTTATGTAGATCCACATGCGGCTAATATTGTTCTAGAATCAGGCATTCCTCTAACAATGATGGGTTTAGATGTTACTCATCAGGTAAATGTAAATTCAAAAATTATCAAATCAATGAATGAAAATAAAAATAAAAGTTCTAAGTTTTTTGGAGAACTAATGGAATTTTATACAATATTTCATAAAGAATTATATGAAACCGAGGAAACTCCTTTGCATGACCCATGTGTTATTGCATATTTGTTAGATCCATCTATTTTTAGTGGAAAAGAAGTTAATGTCACAGTTGAAGAAAATTCTGAATTAACAAGAGGGGAGACTGTTGTTGATTGGCTAGGTGTTACTAAAAGACCAGTAAATTGTTTTGTGATGAATGAAGCTAATGATGAAAAATTTTTTCAATTACTTAAAGCTAAATTATCGCTATTACCTTAACTATAAAAACTCTTTGCAATCTTTCCAGCTAAATTCGCATTATTAATTATTAAAGATACATTAGCATTTAGAGTTTCATTTTGTGATTGTTCGTTAATTTCTTTTATAAGAAACGGGGTTAATTCTTTTCCACTAATATTATTTCTATCAGCTTTTATTGTTGCATTATTTATCCATTTTTCTACGTCATTTTTATTAAGTGCTTTTTCTAATGGAACTTTATTAAATATGAGAATTGATTTTTTATTTTCCATATTTTCATTGAGTTTTAAAAAAGAAGAAATTTCATGAATTTCATCAAATTTATTATCGACTTTATTTTCTGTTTCTTCATACCAAAAACCAGGCATATAATTTGTTTGATAACCAATTCTTGTAATTCCTAAAGTTTCAAGAAGTTCATTCGTTTTACTTAAATCTAATATAGATTTAGCACCACTACAGATTACAAAATTTGAATTCTCAGAAAGTGCATATAGATCTGCAGATACATCATTGGTATTTTCAACATTTAGATGCACACCACCAATTCCTCCTGTTGCAAAAAATCTTATTTGAAATTTAGAGGCTATAGAAATTGTACTTGCTACTGTTGTAGCAGCATTTTCTTTATTAAATATTGATAAATTTATATTGTGGTTTGAAACTTTTTGTACATTTTTCTCTTTTGCTAATATTTGAATATCTTCTTCCGATAATCCTATTTTAACCTTACCTCTAATTATTCCTATTGTTGCAGCAATTGCACCGTTATCTTCAACAGCCTTTATAGACTCATTTGCGACTTTAATATTTTCTGGATAGGGCAATCCATGACTAATCAATGTACTTTCTAAAGCTACTATTGGTTTTTTTCTATTTATTGCTTCTTGAACTTTTTTACTTATATCAAATATTTCATTCATACTATTGTACAATTACTCTCTTAGAAAGATTTTTAATTTTTAAAAAATCACTCTTAGTTTTTAGACTTTTACCACTAGCATAATAAGACCCGCATGCTACAGAAGTTTTCAAAATATAATTCATTTTTTCATTTATACTGAACAAATACAGCATCATAGCTGCTAGTGCGTCTCCAGCTCCATTTTCATTTACTACTTTGATTGATGGGGGTTTTATTTTTTTTATAAATTCATTACTTCCAAAGATTACATTATTTTTTGAATTAGTAGTAATTATTTTTATTTTTTTATTTTGTTTTAATATTTTTTTTACACCTAATATTATATTTGAAGAATTTGTAAGTTTAAGTAACTCTGCTTTATTTAAGAATATAAAATCAACTTTATTTATAATCCTTTTAATTTTAATAACTTTATGCACTGATGTTGCGCACACTATAATTTTATTTTTTTTTGATAGTTTATTTATTGATTTTTCCAAATAGGTTTTAGAAAAATTTAGATCAAATATTATATTTTTATTCTTGATGTTTGGTATTTTTAAAGATTTATTATTTTCATATTCATCTGTGTTAGCTAATCCTAATAAAAATTTATTATTTTTATCTGATAAAGCTAAATAGTATCTATCTGCATAATCTTTATTCACTTGATGAACATAGATTTTTTTTGAGATTTTTTTTCTAATCTCTTCATTGATAGCTAAACTATAAAAGTTTACATCTACAAAATTCGAAAGCAATTCTGCAATATTGTACGCCACTCCACCAATTCTGCTTTTTTGTGTAATTTGATTAGATCTAAAATTAATAATATTTTTTTTAAGATTTAATAAATAATCGTGATGAATTGCCCCAATACAAACAAAAATGTTTTTAGATTTCAGCATTATGAATTATACACCTTTTATGTCAGTTTTTGATGTTGATCCACCTATTATTGATAATAAACATTTAATTAAATGGTTAAAGATTAATTTTTCTTTCTTAAGAAATAAATTACTCAAAATTAAACAACTTGATAGTGAAAGGGATATAAATTTTATTATATTCATAAATAATAAAAAAAAATATGTATTAAAAATTTCAAACCCATCAGAAAAAATAAATATATTAAAATACCAAGATAGATTAATTAATTATTTACGAAGTGATCTTAGTCTTAAATCTTTTATACCAAAAATACACCATACAAAGATTGTAAAATATTTAGATAAAAAAAATAGAGAATGCTTTGTTAGGGTCTTATCTTATATTGAAGGGCGTATGTATGGAGATACAAAAAGTAACGATAAAATTGAAAATTCTTTAGGTAAGTTACTTGGAAAAGTATCAACTAAGTTGAAAGCATTTAACGATATAGATGCCCATAGAAATTTTATTTGGGATCCATCAAGTATAAAATGGATTAAAAAAGACATTAATATTTTTACTGGTTCAAAAAAATTAATTTTATTAAAATGTTTTTCAGAATATGAAAAATTTGTAAAAAATAATTTAAATAAATTAAGATATTCAATAACTCATTCAGACCCAAATAATTATAATATTGTTATTAAAGAAAACAATGTTTGTGGTTTACTAGATTATGGAGATTCTATTTATTCTCCAACAATAAATGATTTAGCTATATGCCTTTCATATGCATTAATGAACAATGATAATATTTATCTTACACTTAAAAATATAATAACAGAGTACAATAAGCAATTTTCTATTAATGAGGATGAAATTAATTCATTAATATCACTATGTAAGTCAAGACTTATGATTACTGTTGTAATGGCAAAAAAACAAAGAATTAAATATCCATCAAATCAATATTTAAGCATTAGTGAGAAAGATGCATGGTCTTTATTAGAAAAATTAGACAAAATTCCTATAAATTTTTTAATATATATTGTTCGAGAAATATGTGGCTTTGATATTATTCACCATCATAAAGAAATTATAAATTATATAAATAAATTCAACTTTGGTAATATTTTTAAATTTAATTTACTTGATAAAAATAAATCTATCTTAAAATTAAGTTCTGATTCACCTTTATTAAAAGGTAACCCAGATAATAGTTCGCTTAAGAAAAGAGTTAATAAAATATTTAAAGAAGATAATTCTCGTATAGGTATAGGTTTATACAATGAAAAAAGAAAAGTTTATAAGGGACCTAACTTTATTTCTGAATTAAATACGAATGAAAGACGTAATATTCACTTAGGAATTGATATTTTTATTGATCAGGGGGCAGATTTATTTGCTCCAATAGATGGTAAAATTATAATTTTAAAAAATAATAATTTTAAATATGACTATGGCCCGACTCTAGTTTTAGAACATAGTTTTAAAGAATATAAATTTTATACTCTATACGGTCATTTATCTAAAATAATGTTTCAAAAACTAAAAATTGGAAAAAAAATTAAGAAAGGTGAATGGATTGGTAAAATTGGTAATTCTAATGAAAATGGAAAATGGTTACCACATTTACATTTTCAAATTATTTTAGATTTATTAGGACATGATAAGAATTTTCCAGGAGTAGGTGAAGAATTTTTATTCAATATTTGGAATAAAATTTCACCTGATCCAAATTTAATTCTACGAATTCCAAAATCTTTTTATTCTAATAATAATAATTTTAAAGATACTTTAAAGAAAAGAAGAAAAAATATTTCTGATAATTTATCAATTTCTTACAAGAAACCTCTTCATATGCTTGAAGCTAAAGATCAGTATTTTTTTGATAGATATGGCAGGAGATACTTAGATTGTGTAAATAATATTTCCCATGTTGGACATTCAAATTCCTATGTCCATGAAGCTATGACTCAGCAAAATTTAAAACTTAATACTAATACGAGATATCTATACGATACAATTAACGATTATAGTGAATTACTTTTAAGTAAGTTTCCAAAGAAATTAAATAAGATATTTTTCGTATGTACAGGATCTGAAGCTAATGATTTAGCTTATAGAATAGCCCAAACTTATACTAGTGCAAAAGATGTCTTTGTGATGGACAATGCTTATCACGGGCATACCAATGCCTTAATTGATCTAAGTCCATATAAATTTAATAGTAAGGGTGGTTTGGGTAAAAAAGATTATGTTCATGTATTAGACATGCCTGATCCCTTAAGAGGTAAGTGGAGATATCAAAATTCAAATTGGATTCAAAAATATATAGATGAAGCTAAAACGGTAATTAGAAATAAAATTAAAGAAACCAATATTGCATGTTTTTTTACTGAAAGTATACTTGGTTGCGGTGGTCAAGTAATTCTTCCAAAAAATTATTTAAAAGAAATATTTTCAGAAATTAGAAGAAACAATGCATTATGTATTGTTGACGAGGTACAAACTGGTTTTGGTCGCGTTGGAAGACATTTTTGGTCATTTGAAGAGCATGATGTCGTTCCTGATATAGTAACCTTGGGCAAACCTATGGGCAATGGTCACCCTATAGCTGCTGTTATAACTACAGAAAAAATTGCTTCAACTTTTAATAACGGGATGGAATATTTTAACTCATTCGGTGGTAATCCTGTTTCCTGTGCTATCGGTAAAGCAGTATTAGAGACTATTGATAATAATAAATTACAAAAAAATGCTTTGTTAGTTGGTAATTATTTTTTAAAAGAATTAAAAAAAATCCAACTTAAATATAAAAAATATATTAGTGAAGTTAGAGGTAGGGGGCTTTTTTTAGGAATAGATATTATTCAGAATAGTAATGTGTCTAAACCAAATAAAAAATTAGCTAAACTGCTTATTAATTATATGAGAAATCAAGGTATTTTATTGAGCACTGATGGACCTTATGACAATGTTATTAAAATAAAACCACCTCTTATATTTACAAAATTAAATGTTGATCAGGTATGTAAAAACTTAGAAACTTTCTTTAAAAAATTATAAAATATATTCCATAACTAATCATTAGCAGACCAATGGTTAGATCAATCCAAAACCAAGTTTTATTTGAATAAATATATTTTGACAAAAACTTTGACATATATCCCAAAGAAAAGAAAAACAAAAAACTAGCTGAAATTGCTCCAACGCCAAATGAAAATTGATCATTAAAATTTGTTGATAATGATCCTAGCAAAATAATTGTATCTAGATAAACATGAGGATTTGCGTATGTAATAAGGAATAAGGTAAATAATACTTTTCCGTATTCGTTAATTATATTTAATTCTTTTTTTATATCTTTAATTTGATTTAATTTTATAACTTTATTTAATCCATAAAATATAAGCCAAATTCCACCTAATACTTTTATTATTCCTATGATACTTGGATTAATTTGAACAATATAATTAGATAGATATATCCCAATTACAATTAGTAAACTGTCAGATAGGCTGCAAAATAAAGTAACTGTAAAAACATAAGATTTTTTAAGCCCTTGTTGAATTACAAATAAATTTTGCGGTCCTATGGCTATAATTAATGTTCCTCCAATTATTAATCCTTGGATAAAATCATAAATATACATATTGCCTTAAATTATAATTACACTATTTTAAAATCATGCACAAAATTATATTGTTTAGTTTGTTTATTTTATTATCAAAAAGTGTTTATGGAGAAATGATAAAACCAGACCCTTCAATTGGCCCTAAAGAAGTTATTTTAATTCAATTAAAAGCACTACAAAAAAATAATTCACCTTTTGACGATGCTGGTATTGAACAAACTTGGGAATTTGCACATCCAAATAATAGAATGTACACAGGTCCTCTAGACAATTTTATTAGGATGATTAAAAATCCATCCTACTCAATGATGATTGATCACTTAGAACACAATATAATTCCAGTTCAGGAACAAGAAAAAAGTTCATATTACTTTGTAGAGCTTACAGATAGTAATGGAAAAAAATTTGGTTTCGAATGGACAGTAGAAAAAGTAGAGCAAAACGGTGAGTTTAAAGATTGTTGGATGACCGTAGGTGTTTCTAGACCAATGCCTTTATCGCAAGCATCATAGTGTGCGGAAGATTTACAAGTACTGAAGATAAAGAAAAAATTATAAAACTTTTTCCTAACTCTGAAGTTTTAAATTACTCACATAAGTCTTACAATATATCACCGTCTAATATTGTTAATATTATTTATGAAAAGAATCATAAACTTTTAATAGATACTTTTATTTGGAGTTATAGTTTTTTTAGTAAACAAAATAATGTTACTCAATTTGTTATTAATGCAAGAATTGAAACGATTAATGATAAATATTTATTCAAAGAATCATTTACTAAAAGAAAATGTCTTATTATTGCAAATGGATACTATGAATGGAAAAATATAAATAATCAAAAACAACCATATTTAATATCAATTCCTAGAAATGAATTATTGTTTTTTGGTGGAATTTGGAGGGAAGAAATAAGAGATAATAAAAAAATGAATGTTGTCTGTATCATTACTAAGGAAGCAAATGAAAACCTTTCCCATATACATAATAGAATGCCTCTTATTATGTCTCATAATGAAGGTCTTGATTTTCTTAATGATAATGAAAATGAATTCCTACATAAAAACAAAAGTAATATCGAGGATGATTTAGACTTTTATCCAGTATCAAAAATTGTAAATAATCCAAAAAATAATGATGAAAATTGCCTTAAGGAAATATCTTTATAATATTTAAATTTTTTTATCGCTTTTATAATATTAATCAAATATATAATTTTTTTTTAAATGAGCCATTTATTTTATAAACCTGCTAAATCTAGATTACACAGAAGTGAATTGGCAGTTCCTGGCTCTAATCCAAAGATGTTTGAAAAAGCATTAAAATCAAATGCCGATTATATTTTCTTAGACCTAGAAGATGCAGTATCTCCAAATGATAAAATTGATGCAAGAAGAAATGTTATTAATGCAATAAAAGAGTATAATTGGAAAGAAGAAGGTAAAACAATCTCTATAAGAATTAACGGATTGGATACACACTATATGTATCGTGATTTGATTGAAATTATAGAAGAGGTAGGTGATAGGGTTGATACATTATTAATTCCAAAAGTAGGCTCATCATCTGATGTATATATGGTCGATTGTTTGCTTAATCAAATTGAGCAAAATAAAAAATTTGAAAATAGAATAGGTTTAGAATGTTTAATTGAAACAGCACTAGGAATGTCTAATATTCAATCAATTGCAACATCAAGTTCAAGACTAGAAGCATTGCATTTTGGAGTTGCAGATTATGCAGCAAGTATGCGCGCAAGAACCGTTGTTATAGGGGGGTTAAATCCTGATTACCCTGGAGATCAATGGCATCATGGCTTATCAACATTAGTAATGACTTGTAGATCATATGGCTTAAGAGCAATAGACGGACCTTTTGGAGACTTTAATGACAAACAAGGATATCTTGATGCAGCAAAAAGAGCGGCAGCAATTGGTTTTGAGGGTAAATGGGCAATACATCCATCGCAAATAGATTTAGCTAATGAAGTTTTTTCTCCGCCCAAAGAGGAAATAGATAAAGCAAAAAGAATATTATTAGAATTAGAAAAAGCAGCTGCTGAAGGAAAGGGCGCTGCTCAGCTTGATGGAAGAATGATCGATGCTGCATCTGCAAAAATGGCTGAAAATATTGTAAATATTAATAAGTTAATTGAAAGTAAGTAATGGATATACACGAATATCAAGCAAAAAAAATATTGTCTGATTTTGGTGTTAAAATTCCGACTGGGGGTATTGTTTATAGTCCAGAAAATGCAGAAAACAAAGCAAGAGAAATTGGTGGTTCAAAATGGGTTGTAAAAGCGCAAGTTCACTCAGGTGCTAGAGGTAAAGCGGGAGGAATTATAATATGTAATTCTCCGTTAGAAGTTGCTGATGCAACTGATAAATTGTTGGGTAAGAAATTAATTACAAACCAAACTGGTCCAGAGGGGAAGATAATAAATAGAATTTATATTGAAGAAGCAACTGATATCAAACACGAATTATATTTAGGTTTAGTGTTTGATAGATCTTCAGAAAGTATAATGGTTGTAGCCTCAACAGAAGGTGGAATGAGTGTCGAAGAAATTTCAAAAGAAAAACCTGAAACAATTATACGATCTAAAATAGAAGTAGCAGTTGGTATTCAACAATTTCAAGCAAGAGAAATAGCTTTTGGTTTAGGAATTGAATCCAAATTGATCTCAAGAGCTGCAAATACAATTATCGGTTGTTATAAAGCTTTTAGTGAGCTTGATGCAACAATGGTTGAAGTTAACCCATTAGTTGTATCACACCAAGATGAAATATTAGCATTAGATTGTAAAATGAGTTTTGATAATAATGCGATGTTTAGAAGAGACGAAATTGCAGAACTTAGAGATAAAACACAAGAAAATTCAAATGAAGTTTATGCTTCTGACAGAGGAATGAATTATGTAAGCTTAGATGGGAATATTGGTAATATTATTAATGGTGCAGGCTTAGCAATGGCTTCCATGGATATGATAAAACTTGCTGGTGGTCAACCTGCAAATTTTTTAGATGTTGGCGGAGGTGCAACGCCTGAAAAAATAGTTAAAGCTTTTAAATTAATCTCTATGGACACAAAAGTTAAGGTAATATTAGTTAATATCTTTGCAGGAATTAACAGATGTGATTGGGTTGCAGAAGGAATTGTTCAAGCTTTATCAAAAATTGAAATTAAACATCCTTTAGTTATACGTTTAGCTGGAACTAACGTCGAAAAGGGAAATGAAATACTTAAAAAAAGTAATATAAATTACATTGAAGCATCAACTTTAGAAGATGCAGCAAATAAAGCAGTGAAGGCTCTTGGATAATCATGTCTATAATCATTCACAAAAACACAAAGATTTTAGTCCAAGGATTCACAGGAAAAATTGGAAGTTTTCATGCTGAAGAAATGATTAAGTATGGTTCTAACGTTGTTGGCGGGGTAACACCTGGTAAGGGTGGTATGACTCATTTAAATCTTCCAGTTTTTAATACTGTTAAAGAAGCTGTAGATCAAACTGGAGCATCAACATCAATTTTATTTGTCCCACCAGCCTTTGCAGCAGATTCAGCAATGGAAGCTGCTGATGCAGGTATTAAAACGTGTGTGGCTATTACTGACGGTATTCCTTCTCATGATATGGTTAAAATAAAAAGATACATGAGAAGATATCCAAAAGATAAAAAAATGGGATTAGTAGGTCCGAATTGTGCAGGAATAATTAGCCCTGGTAAATCTATGTTGGGTATTATGCCTGGTCATATTTACAAAGAAGGTAAAATAGGAATAGTTAGTAGATCTGGCACTTTGGGATATGAAGCTGCACAACAACTTAAAGATTTGGAAATTGGTGTTTCAACAAGCGTGGGTATAGGAGGCGATCCAATAAATGGAAGTTCTTTCAGAGATATAATTGAAAAGTTTGAAAATGATGATGAAACTATTGCAGTTTTAATGATAGGTGAAATAGGTGGCCCACAAGAAGTTGAAGCTGGACAATTTGCTAAAGAAAATATGAGTAAACCGGTAATTGCATATATAGCAGGACTAACTGCACCTAAAGGTCGTGTGATGGGGCATGCTGGCGCAATTGTTTCTGCTTATGGTGAAAGCGCAATAGAAAAAGTAGAACTTCTTAAAGAATGTGGAGTTACAATTTCCAAAAACCCTTCTGTAATGGGTGAAACTGTTAAAAAAGTATTAGTAGAAAATAATTTGAATTAATATAATTAAAAAATAATGAAATTTTTGTATAAAAATGAATTCTGGATGTTAATATTTTCTCTAGGTGTTCTTTATTGGTTATTTAATCCATCAGTCTTAACAACCTTAGTTATGATTGTGCCATTGTTATTGGCCGTTTCTTCCCGTAAATAAAGCGAAGTTTTATACTTACTGATGCATGAACGTTTATTGTATTTATAGTTAAAAAATGAAATTATATCTTATTAGACATGCAGAGTCAGAAGCTAATGCAGCATCAGATTTAGATAACCCAACTTATTATTATGATGCAAGAATTACTCAAAGAGGAGTTGAGCAAGCAAAAAAATTAAATAATAGAATTAAAAATCTCAAATTTGATAATTATTTTTGTTCCCCCTTAACAAGAACATTGGAAACATTCTCTATTGTTTTTCCATCTAATAAACCTGTAATTGAACCTTTAATAAGAGAACATTTGTACCACTCATGTGATGTAGGAAGACAGCCAAAAAAATTAAAAAAAGAATTTAATGATTTTGATTTTAATAATTTAAATGATTTTTGGTGGAATAATAACAAACCTATTAATGAAAAAAAAATTATACAAGAGTCTCACAATGATATTAAAATGAGATTAAGGTATTTTCTGCTATCTATCAAAAACCTTAATTTACAAAAAATTGTATTAGTCAGTCATGGTACATTCTTAAGTCAAATAACTGAATATATGTTGGATAACTGTGAGATATACGATTGTGAGTACAATGAGGTATACGAAAAATTTTTTTAATTTAATTCTTAATAAATAAAAATCTAAAACATCTCATTTATTATCTTATCTAATTTTTGTGTAACTCTATCAATTATTTTTTTTCCTATCTGTGCATTGGATTTTCTAGGGTCTCCAATAATTCCACTTTTACTTAATTCTTTAGTTACCCAAGCTTTCTTAATATTTTTTTCATAAGAAATGGTTTTAGATGATAAATAATCGGGAGATAATCTATGTTTAGAAATTTTAGATTGCCTAACTAGGTTTGGAAATAAATATAACATAATAGATGTTTCAAATTCTCCACCGTGATAACCAAAATCTTTTTCTTTATTTGATATAATTTCTTTAAATTGATCAAATAAAAAATATGTGCCTTTTACTATGTTTACCTTAAATTCTGATTTCAATTCTTTAGCAATAATATCTATATGGCTAATTTGTCCACCATGACTATTTAAAAGTAATATATTTTTAAATTTCAATTTACATACATTTTCTAATATTGACAAAGAGTGCGATATAAATTCCAATGAATCAATACTTATTGTTCCATCAAAATCTGTATGTTCAGCAGCTGAACCAAAATATATCTCAGGCATAATTAAATATTTATTTGAATTATATTTTTTATTGAATTCTAATAATATTCCTTCAAGAATTTTTTTATCAGTATTTAATGGAAGATGCGGACCGTGTTGTTCTATTGATGAAAATGGGAAAATTAAAACTGTTTTTCTATTTATTTTTTTAATTTCATTTGTTGTTAATTCTTCCCAAAAGTTTGTTAGCATTTTTTTATTATACATTTATAAGTAAATTATGAAATCTTATTCTTTATGGATTGATAAAAAAAAACAAGCTAAAATTTATCAAAAAAAACTTGTTTACAATAAAAATAACAAAACAGTTTTAGTTAAAACTATTTACTCAGGTATTAGCAAGGGAACTGAAAAATTAGTTTCATCTAAAAGCGTAAGTAAGGATCAATTTGAATTAATGAAAGCCCCTTTTCAAGAGGGTTCTTTTAATTTACCTATAAAATACGGTTATATAAATGTTGGGAATATTATCGATGGTCCAAGGAAATATATAAATAAAAAAATATTTAGTCTTTATCCTCATCAAGATTTATATGAAATTTCTATTCAAAATTTAATTTTTTTACCAAAAGGAAATTTGAGAAAATATGTTCTAACTGCAAATATGGAAACAGCAATTAATATCTTTTGGGACGCTCAATCTAAAAGTAATAACAAAATTCTAATTGTAGGACTTGGCTCTGTAGGATTATTAACTGCATTTTTTTTTAAAATTAATGGATATAAAAATGTTTATGTTTTTGATAATAATAAAAATAAAAGAAAAATTGCCAACTATTTAGGATTAAATTTTATTGATATAAGAAAGATTGAGAAAATAGATGTAGCAATAAACACTACAGCTAATTATAAAGTTTTAAATTCTTTAATGGAAAAATTATCTATCGAAGGAAAAATAGTAGAAGCTAGTTGGTATGGTAAAAATAAAGGAGAAGTTGCCTTAGGTGGGTATTTTCATTCTAAAAGATTAAAAATTATTAGCTCACAGGTATCTAAAATACCAAAATACATGAAAAATAAATATAATTTTGAGGGGAGATTAAAATTAGCAATTAAATCTTTAAAAAATTCAAAATTAGAAAAATTAATTACTAGTGAAAGTAATTTTTTTGATTTAGAAAAAGATTACTATAAAATCCTTCAAAATAAGGATACAATAATGCATCTAGTTAAATATTAATTATGTATTCGATAAAAGTAAGAGAAAATATTCTAATAGCTCATTCTTTACCTGGAGAAGTATTTGGACCAGCCCAAAATATGCATGGAGCTACATATTTAGTAGATGCAGAATTTTTTACTGATAAACTTAATAAATACAATATAATTATGGATTTAGGAATAGTGTCCACGACTTTAAAAGATATTCTTAAAATATATAATTATCAAAATTTAGATGAAATTGATGAATTTAAGGGAAAAATTACCTCAACAGAGTTTTTAGCAGAGGATATTTGCAATAAGATCTTGAATAGACTAAGAAATGAATTCTCTGAAGATTACAAATCTTTAAAAAAAATTAAAATAACCTTGCAAGAATCAAATGTTGCATGGGCATCATATGAAAAAGAGGTTATCTAAAAATAAATCTGATATTTATTTTGTCTATCCAGGAAATATTAATGCAAAAACTGGAGGATATATTTATGAAAAAAATATCCTAGAATATGCAAAGATTAGAGATATAAATATTAGACCAATTGCTCTAAGTGAAAATTATCCTTTTCCTACAAATAACGATATAAAATATTTTCTTAACATTTTAGATAAAATTGATCCTCACTCTAAAATTATTATAGATGGATTAGCTTTAGAAGGAATGTATTCTATTTTTAAAAAAATACTTACTTATAATGTTATCGCGCTAATACATCATCCTTTATATCTTGAATTTAAAGGTCAAAGGTCAAAAAAATTCTTACGATTAGAAAAAGAAAATTTCAAAAAAATAAATAAATTTATTGTGACTTCTAAAAATACAAAAAATTTATTAATAAATGAATTTAAGGTACTAAATAATAAAATTTCTGTAGTTGAACCTGGAATAGAAAGACTAGCAAATTATAGTTTTAAAAATAATAGTAAAATTCATCTTTTAACATGTGGAAGTATAATAAATAGAAAAAATTATCTTTTTTTATTAAAAGTTTTAAAGCCTTTAGATAATTTTATTTTAGAAATTGTTGGTGATACTACAAGAGATATAGGTTATTACAAAAAACTCAAAAATTTTATTTCTAAAAATTCAATGAACAGAAAAATAATATTCCATGGTACTATTTCAGATACAAAATTAGCTAAATTATATTCTAAAACAGATTGTTACATTTCGGTAAGTAAATATGAAGGTTTTGGGATGTCTTTAGCAAATGCATTAATAATTAAAAAGCCAATTATAACCTTTTTTACTAATACTATCTTAAATACACTGGGAAAAAAGGGTGTTATTTATTTCAAAAAATTTGAAGTTAATGATCTTAGAAATATAATTATTAAAAATATATTAAATAAAAAAAATTTTAAAAAACTAAATATTGATATTTATAAAAACAAAAGATATCTTCTTACTCCTCTAGAATCAGCTAAGAAATTTGTTAATTTAATTTAATATGCATGAATTTCAAAATAAATGGTTAAATCTCAGAGAAACTGTCGATAGAAATTCACGAAACCAAAGAATACTATATTTAATTAATAAATTTTTTAAAATTAAAAAAAATATTAGAATAGTTGACTTAGGTTCAGGCGCTGGATCTAATTATAGATTTCTTAAGTCACGATTATTAAATAATCAATATTGGTCTTTTGTAGACATTTCACATCAATCAACAAATTATTTTAAAAAAAATATAAAACTATCATCTAAAATAAAAAAAATTAATTTTAAAATTTTTGATGTAATTAATAATCTAGAAAAAATAAATTTTAATGATTATAATTTAGTTACAGGATCTGCTTTTTTAGATATTCTTCCAAAAACATGGTTTAAGTATTTTCATAAATTAAATGTTGATACTGAAATTGTCTACTTTGCCTTAAATTATAACGGTAATTTTAAATTTTTTCCAAAACACAAGGATGATAAAAGAATTCTTAATATTTTTAATAAAGATCAAAAATCTGACAAAGGAATAGGGGAAGTGGCCGTTGGACCAGATTGCACTGAATTAATAAATAAAGTATTTAAAAGAACTCACAAAACATATGTTTTAGATTCTACGTGGGATGTTAGTACAAATTATAAATTTCAAATTTATTTTTTAAATTTTTGTAGAGAAATTATTCAAAAAAATCAACTTAACTTTGATGATTGGTTAAAATTTCGTTTAAAAAGTATTAAAGAAAAAAATTCTAGATTCATTTTAAATAATACAGATTTTTTAGCTATTAAGAAATAAATTAACAATAATTTCATTATCTAATTCATTAAAATTATGTTTTGGTCTGATAACTTTATTGAGATTTGAAATTTCTTTTAAATTTAATGAATTAATTCCGGAACCTATTAATATTGGGGCAATCATAAATTGAAGAATATCAATATATTTATTATTTATTAATTCTGAAATAGTTTTTGATCCTCCCTCTACTAAAATATTTTTATATTTAAGTTTTTTTATTTGCGTAATTAAGTTTTTAGTAAAATTTTTTTCTTTTAATCTAATTATTGTTGAATTATTCAATCTAATATTTTTATTACTTTTTGTAAAAATTATATTTTCATTACCGTCATTAAATATTTTATATTTGTTATTTAGTGAAAGACTGCCATCGATAATAATTCTTTTTGGATTTGTGCCCTTTATTTTTCTTGTAGTTAATAGGGGATCGTCTTTTTTAATGGTATTTGAACCTACAATAATCGCATCACTGATACTTCGTAAGCAATGAAGATAAATAATACTCTTGGGATTATTTATGTAATGTGAATTACCATTATTTAATGCAATTCTACCATCAATACTTTGTCCTATCTGAGCTATAACTAATTTTTTATTTTTTCTTAGTATTGGGACAAGGATATTTAAAATTGATTGGTAAAATTTATTTATATTAATTTTAGATTCCAGATTATTATTTTTTAAGTAAAAGTTACTTTTTCTTTTTGAAGATAAAGAAATACTATTGTTTTTAACCAATAAATATAAATCACTATTCTTTTTAGAATTTTTTATAAAATCTAGTAAAATTCCTATATTTTTTGATGTAATCATTTGTTTTTATTTCAATTATATCTATATAAAGTTTTCATGAGTTTCAAATCTAATACAGGAACTATAATAGATAGAGCAATTAACGAACTTAGGACCGGAAGACCCTTAATAATTCAGAATAACAAGGAATATTGGATGTTCTTTAATATAGAGCATTCCCAAAGTAAAATTTTTAATCAATTCAATAAGCACTTAATTGATGAAAAATATCTACTTATTACTAAACAAAAAGCTCAATCAATTTTTAATAAGAATATTAAAAGTAATATTTATTTTGAGATAAATCCCAAAACAGATGTAAATCAAATAATAAATTTATTTGTTAATCCTCTTAGCAATAATAAAGTAATTAAATTTACCAATATTAAAAAATTCAAATCTAAAAATTTTCATAATGTTTGTATTGATCTTTCCAAAAATGCTAAAATGATACCATCGCTAGTTTTTAAAAAAATTAATAAAAAATATTACAAAAATATAAATGAATTTGGATTTAAGAATGGAATTTTAATATTCGATTACAAAGATTTATTGAAGCAAAATGAATTAATCTGTGAAAGTATTAAATTAGTTTCTAGTGCAAAAGTTCCACTACCAAAAAACGAAAATTCTAATTTTAAAATATTCAAATCATATATTGGATCTGATAAGCATGTAGCGATAATTGTTAATCCAAAAAAAATAAATAAAAAATCTGTTAATTTAAGAATACATTCAGCTTGTTTTACAGGTGATATTTTTCATTCTTTAAAATGTGATTGTGGTGAACAATTAAATCAATCAATCAATTACATGGTTAGAAATAATGGTGGAATTATATTATATTTAGAACAAGAAGGTAGGGGAATAGGATTAGCTAATAAAATGAGAGCTTATTCTCTTCAAGCAAGAGGTATGGATACAATAGACGCCGATCATAATATTGGTTTTTTAGATGATGAAAGAGATTTTAATATTGCAGCTAGAATACTGAAATTATTAAAAATAAATAAAGTTAATCTTATTACAAATAATAAAAATAAAATTAATTCTATTAAGAAAGCTGGAATTAAAGTCGAAAATCAAATAAATACAAAGCCAACCTTGAATAAATTTAATAAAAATTATTTTAGAACAAGAGTAAAAAAAGCTGGGTACGGTCTTAAACTAGTAGTATAATTATGAAAAAAATTCCTAAGATAAAACTCCAATTAACAAACGATAATGAGTTTGATTCATCTAAATTAAAGAATAAAATAGTTTTATTCTTTTACCCTAAGGCGTTAACTGGTGGATGCTCAGTAGAAGTTGCGGATTTTCAGAAATATTTAACAAAATTTAATAAAATTGGCTTTGATGTAATAGGAGCTTCTAAAGATCCTGTTGATCGGAATAAAAAATTTTCAGATAAGTATAAATTGAAATATCCTCTTGGTTCGGATGAAGGAAAAAATTGTGATAAACTTGGTATTTGGATAGAAAAATCTATGTATGGTAGGAAATATTTTGGGATAGATAGATCTACATTTGTGATCGATAAAAATGGAAAAATTCTAAATTCTTGGAATAAAGTTAAAGTTAAAGGTCATGTTGAAGAAGTTTATAATTTTTGTAAGGATCAGTAAAATTCTATTTAATTTTACCGATTTCTTTTTCTCTTTTGATTACAAATAAACCACTTAATGTAATAATTATTGCACCTATAATCATATTATAAGTTGGAGTTTCACCTAGTATTAAATACCCAAAAATCATACCAAATATAATTACACTGTATCTAGCAGAGGCCGTTAACGAGAGTGGTGCATAAAAAACCGTTAATACTGAAAATAAATATCCAAATAAAACAAATACACTGGAAGCAAGAATGTAATTTATATCTTCTCCTCTTACTTGATAACCAAAAATAATTGAACCCAACCCTGCAAACCCAGTAATTAACAATGCTGTTACAAATGTAATTTCAACACTATTTGATTTAGTTGCTAAACTTTTTGTAGCAATATCTCTAATAGTCAAAAAAATAGCAGCTAAAATTGGTAACACTAAAAGATAATTAAATTGAAAATTTTGTGGATTTACAACAACTAGTACACCTAAGAAGCCAACTATAACTGCACACCATCTTCTTATACCGACTTTCTCTCCCAAAAAAAGAAAAGCAAATATTGTCACAAAAAAAGGATTAGTCATTAAAAGTGTATAAACCTCAGATATTGGAAGTAATATTAATCCAACCAAAAAAAATAATGCCGTTAAAACTTCATATAAACCTCTTATATGAAAACTTTTGATTGATAGTATTTTAATTAAATTCTTTTTTTCGAAAAAAATTAAATATAAACCTAATAGACTTGATGTAACTAGACCTCTTAAAAAAATTACAGAATATAATGAATTGTCATCGCCTATATTTTTTACAACAAGTTTGACATAACTATCATTTATAGAGAATGATAATTGGCCAGCCATCATAAAAAGTACACCTATCGTCCCAACTGAAAATAAAATCTTGCTTTTCATAATAAAAAAAAATATTTAACTGATATGTTACAAAGAAATACTTCCAGCCATTTATATGGATTTACTGACTTGAAGTCATTAAATGAAAGAGGCCCTTTAGTTATTTCTTATGGAAAAGGAATATATGTTTACGATACAAAAGGTAGTAAATATCTAGATGGGAATTCTGGTCTATGGAATCAGTGTGCTGGTTTCGATCATCCCGGATTAATTGAAGTTGCAAAAAAACAGTATGAAAAATTTGCAGGTTATCATTCTTTATTTGGAAGATTGTCTGAAGAAACGTTGCAGTTATCTGAAAAAATTATTGAAGTGTCACCTTTTGATCAAGGTCGTGTATTTTTTTGTAATTCAGGATCTGAAGCAAATGACACCATGGTCAAAATGTTATGGATGTTAAATGCAAGAATTGGAAAGCCAAATAGACGAAAAATTATAACAAGAATTAATGGATATCATGGCGTTACTTTAGGAGCTTCTTCAATGACAGCTAAACCATACAATAAAGAGTTTGGTTTACCATCTGAAGAATTTATTCATATTGAATGTCCTCATTATTGGAAATATGGATTAGAGAATGAAACGGAAGAAGAATTTTCTCTTAGGATGGCCAAAAATTTAGAAGAAAAAATTATCAAAGAGGGTCCAGAAACTATTGCAGGTTTTGTTGCAGAACCTGTGCAAGGAGCAGGAGGGTGTATACCTCCTTCAAAATCGTATTTTGATTTAGTTCAGCCTATTTTAAAAAAATATAATATTCCTTTTATCGCAGATGAAGTAATTTGTGGATTTGGTAGAACTGGAAATTTATGGGGTTGTGAAACCTACAATATCAAACCAGATATAATTATCTCATCTAAATGTTTAACTGCTGGGTATTTTCCTATGGGTGCAGTTATAGTTAATAAAGAATTTTCAGATAAATTTGTTGAAGTATCAGAAGAAGCAGAAGAATTTCCTCATGGTTTTACAGCTGGTGGTCATCCTGTGGGATGTGCAATTGCTTTGAAAGCAATAGATGTAATTATGAATGAAGGTTTATTAGATAATGTAAAGTTAATGGAGCCCTATTTTTTTGAAAGATTAAATGAATTTAATGATTATGAACACATTGGAGAAACTAGAGGTATAGGTCTTATGGCTGCACTAGAGATGGTAAAAAATAAAGATACAAAAGAACCTTTTGAAGGTCATCTTAATATGGGAGATAAAGTTGCTAATTTATCAATTGATAATGGCTTAATTTGCAGACCTTTAGGTCCTGCAATTGTTTTGTGTCCTCAATTCATAATTACTAAAAATCAAATTGATGAAATATTTGATTCTCTTCACAAAACTATAAAGCAAGTTTTTAATTAAGTTTCGTATTTAACTATAAAACCTGAGTACTTAACATTACTAATGATACTATTTGGAATAACTCCTTCAACTAGAGCTAGTGATGGACCATCTTTAGCTTTTTCAGTAATAGATAGTATACTTTGCATATCTCCTTGAATTATGGCCTCTACTTCATCTTTACTTTCTTTATTTTGAATATAACCATTTAATCCCAAAGATATTGCTAAATCACTAAACCAATGTCTAAAGCCCACTCCCTGAACTTTTCCTTTAATTATAAGTCGATAAGTTTTTATTTCATTTGTATTCATTGAAGTATCAATATAAGTACTTTTTTTTATCATACAATCCTTCAATTCATTATATGAAAAAAAGTATAATTTATTCTTCAATTTTTTTATTTTTTGCCGGAATTTTTTTTGTGACAAATGATGCAATAATAAACTACCTAGCACAAACAGATGTAAAATTTTATCATTTCATCTTTTATGGAATACCCATATTTTTATGCTTCCCTTTATATTTATTAATTAACGGAACTTTAAAAAAAAATATAAAATGTACTAATTATCTTCCACCTATTTTCAGAGGTTTTTTAAATATTCCTTTGCCTTTTATTGCATTTATAACTCTCGAACAAATTAAACTTCCAGAATTCACAACACTGAATATGACTGCGCCATTAATGGGAACAATATTTGCTATTTTTTTACTAAATGAAAAATTAAATATTTTGACTTATCTTTCTTTATTTATTGGTTTCTTAGGAGTTTTGTTTGTTATTCAGCCAGGTTTTGAAAGTTTTAATATCTATTATTTAATTGTCCTTATTGGAGTTTTTTTAATTACCGTAACAACTTTTATAGTAAATAAATATAGTCATGTAACAACAAATATTGGTTATTTTTTGTATGGTGGTTTTTTTGTTCATTTAATTTCAATACCTTTATTTTTAATGAATCCATTAAAAGTGACTTTTTTTGATTTTTTTTTAATTTTAACTGCTGCATTATTTATTAACTCAGCTATGTTTTTTGCAACAACTGCATTTAAAATTGCACAAAAACATTATGCATCAGTATTTAGCTTAGTTTACTTGCAGGTATTGTGGTCATCATTAGTTGGAATATTTATATTTAATGAATATATGAATTTATATGCTTATATTGGAGCAATATTTATTGTTTTAAGTGGAATAGTTTCATTACCTTCACAAATTAAACAATTAAAAGAAGCTGAATAATGATCAAAATTTTATTATTTTTATTTATTTGTATTTTTAGTTACAAATCTTTTTCTACTGAAGTTCAAATCGTAAACGAAATTATAGGAAATGGTTTAGAGGTAAAAAATCACTCAAAAGTATCTGTTCATTACATTGGTAAATTAGAAGATAATACTGTTTTTGATAGTTCCTATGATAGAGGACAATTGTTTGATTTTCAAATAGGTGTAAGACAAGTAATCTTAGGTTGGGAAACTGGTTTACTTGGAATGAAAGAAGGAGGCAAAAGAACAATTTTTATTCCGTATGAGTTAGCATATGGAGAAAGTGGCGCAGGCAATTTGATTCCACCAAAATCAAATCTTATTTTTGAAATTGAAGTCATAAAAGTAATTCCTCCAGGATATAAAGAAATAGATGGTTATCAACTTAAATTAGCAATGACTGGCGATTTTAAAATTATAGATATTAGAACTAATGATGAAATCATTAATTCAAATAAAATACCTGGTGCTATTCAAATAACTGCATTTGACAAAAATGGAAATTTTTTCCCAAATTTTTTTGATAAGTATAAAGAGAATGTAGAAATTGGAGAAAAAGTTATCTTTGTAAGCCAGAACGGAGATATATCATCAATTTTAGCTAATGGATTTGTTGAGCAACTAAAGCAGAATAATATATATCATTTAAAAGATGGTATTTCTGGTCTTAAAAATATAAATTTTGATTTTGAATAAATTAAAAATCTATTTTCTTATTTTTTTCAGCTGCATAATTAACTACAAATTGCCATGCTGACCTACCTGTTCTATTACCTCTTTGCAAACTCCATTTAATTGCTTCTTTTTCTGTATCTTTATTAAATGGCATATTAAACTTCTCACAATATTTACTAATGATATTAATAAAATCATTTTGAGAAATATTATGAAAACCAATCCATAAACCAAATCGATCACTTAGACTTATTTTTTCTTCAACACTTTCATCTGTATGTATTGCAGAAGATCTTTCATTTTCTATCATATCCCTAGGCATTAAATGTCTTCTATTAGAGGTAACATATAAAATAATATTCTTAGGTTGATTTTGTATACTTCCATCTAAAGTAGATTTAATTATTTTGTAATCACTATCTATTTTTTCAAATGATAAATCATCAATAAAAATTATAAAATTAAAATTTTTAAAATTTGCATATTTTTCATAAATTATTTCAATATCAAAAATATTATTCTTATTTAATTGTATTAATTTTAAATTTTTATTTTTTTTGTTTACTTCATTAAAAACAGATTTAATCAGAGAACTTTTACCATTACCTCTAGATCCCCATAGTAAAGCATTGTTTGTAAAATTACCTTCTGAAAAATTTACCGTATTATTTAATATAGTTTTTTTCTGTCTTTCTACTCCAACCAGAAGATCTAAATCCAAACATCTAAAATTCGATATTATTTTGAGATTTTTTATTTTACTATCCCAAATAAATGCACTTCCTCTTGAGACAGTAAGATTTGATAAAAAATTGCTTAAAAACATAATAAATACTTTATTTGATTTTTCTTATTACACAGTATAATAAATCACTCAAATTAAATCATCATAGGTACTATTATGGAAGCTTTTGGAACATTTTTACCACTTATTTTAATATTTGTAGTTTTTTATTTTTTACTAATTAGACCGCAACAAAGAAAAGTTAAACAGCATAAAGAAATGCTTTCTAATTTAAAAAGAGGGGATAAAATAGTAACCTCTGGTGGAATTATTGGAACTATAAATAAGGTTGCAGATAACAGAGAATTAACTTTAGAAGTTGCAGATAATGTTGAAATTAAAATTGCATCAGGAATGGTTGCAGATTTATATACAATTCCAGAAGTTCAAAAAAAGGAACCAACAAAAGAAGATAATAAAAGTAAATCTGGCTTCTCTTTATTTTCTAGAAAAAAATAATTTTTTTATTAATGAAAAATTATCCTATCTGGAAATCATTTACCGTAATATCGTTAGTTCTATTAGGAATAATTTTTGCAATTCCTTCAATTATTTATGATGAAAATTCAGAAAATTGGTTTTTAAAAAATAAGATTAATTTAGGTTTAGACTTACAAGGTGGATCATATTTATTATTAGAGGTTCAGCTAGATGTTTTATATAAAGAAGAATTAGATAATTTTGTAGATAGCGCTCGATTGATTTCAAGAGATCAAGCTGCAAAAATTGAAAAAATTGATATTCAAGAAAATTCAGTTGTTATTTTTTTTGCTAATAATGAAAAGATAAAAGATATTAGAGATAGTTTTTTTCAAATGTACAGAGGAGTTACTTTACAAATTAATAACAATATACTCATTATAAAGTTAAATGATGAATATAGAAAAATTATTCAGGACTCAGCAATTAAGCAATCACTTGAAATTGTTAGAAAAAGAATTGATGAATCTGGAACAAAAGAACCTTTAATTCAAAGATCTGGTAAAAAGAGAATACTTTTACAATTACCAGGAGTAAAAGACCCAGAAAGAATTAAAGATTTATTAGGTAAAACAGCCAAACTTACTTTTCATATTGTTGATAATGATAATGTTTCTGCTCTTCAAAATAACCTAGCTCCTTTTGGAAAAATTATTGTTCAAGACATGTATGATGAAAATACAAAATACTTATTAGACAAAAGAGCAGTTGTTGGTGGAGAAAATTTAGTAGATGCAAAAGGTTCTTTTGATCAAACAGAAGGTCATGCAGTATCATTCCGTTTTGATACAGAAGGTGCACAAAAATTTGGTAAAGTCACAACAAACAATATTGGGAAAAATCTTGCAGTTGTATTAGATGGTGTAGTGATCACAGCCCCTAGAATTAGTAGTGCTATTACAGGAGGCTCAGGCATTATAACTGGTAATTTTAATGCTCAAGAAGCATCTGATTTAGCAGTTTTATTAAGAGCTGGTGCTTTACCTGCACCTTTAGAAATAGTTGAAGAAAGATCAGTAGGTGCTGGGTTAGGAGCAGACTCTATAGCTGCAGGTCAAATAGCTGCTATCATTGGTATGGTCTTAGTGTGTGTATTTATGATACTCATTTATGGAACATTTGGCGCTCTTGCTAACGTTTCGTTAATAGTAAATTTATTTATAATTATTTCATTATTAGGAACAATTGGAGCAACATTGACATTGCCTGGTATAGCCGGAATAGTATTAACAATTGGAATGGCAGTAGATGCAAATGTTCTAATATTTGAAAGAATTAAAGAAGAAAGTCTAAAACAAACAAAAGTTTTTCAGATTGTAAAAAATGGCTTCGACAGAGCCATGTCAACTATACTTGATGCCAATATTACAACTCTTATTGCTGCCGTGTTACTATTTGCATTTGGCTCTGGTCCAATAAGAGGTTTTTCAATTACACTATCTTTAGGTGTGATAGCATCAATGTTCACAGCTTTAATGCTTACAAATTTTTTAGTATATATGTACTTATCATTTGCAAATAAAAAAGAATTAAAACTATAATGTTTGGATTAAATAAAATTATTCCTGTTGAGCCTAATATTAATTTTTTAGGTTTAAGAAGAAATTTTTTAATTTTTTCTATTTTAGCAATGCTAATTTCAATTGTTTTATTAAGTATAAAAGGTTTAAATCTAGGTATTGATTTTAAAGGAGGTACTTTAATAGAGGTTAGTACAAAAAATACTTCAATTGGAGAATTAAGAGCAATTTTATCTTCTTCTTATAGTGATGTATCTTTACAAGAATTTGGTAATGAAAATATTATTTTGATTAGGCTTCAAAATAAAAGTAATCAAGAAAGTATTGAAACTGTTAATTCTGTTAAAAATTTAATTCAAGATAAAGTTGTTGAATTTAGGAGATCTGAATTCGTAGGGCCCACAATTAGTTCTGAGCTATTGTTTCGAGGTTTTCAAGCAGTCTCTTTTGCATTAATTGCTATTTTAATTTACATTTGGTTGCGTTTTGAATGGCAATTTGGTTTTGGTGCAGTTGTAGCATTAACTCATGATGTATTATTTACTCTTGGATTGCTCTCTATTTTAAATGTAGAATTTTCTCTAGCAACAATAGCTGCAATTCTAACAATTGCTGGTTATTCCATTAATGATACTGTTGTAATATTTGATAGAGTACGTGAAAATTTGAGAAAATATAAAAAGTTAGAGTTAGTAGATCTATTTAATTTATCAGTTAATAATACTTTATCCAGAACTATAATGACAAGTTTAACTACACTTCTTGCTCTAGTATCTTTATTTATTTTTGGAGGAGAGGTTATTAGACCCTTCGCACTAACAATGATTATAGGTGTAATAATTGGAACATATTCATCAGTTTTTATTGCGGTCCCAACTTTATTAATCTTTAAGTTTAGACCGCAAGATGAAGATGATTAAGCGTTAATCAAGTTTTCTGTAACTTTTTCCCAATTAACTAAATTATCAATAAAAGCTTTTAAATAATCAGGTCTTCTGTTTCTATAATCGACATAATATGAGTGTTCCCATACATCACATCCAAGTAGAGGAGTGTGACCATGAACAATTGGGTTTTCTCCATTTGGTGTTTTAGTAATTTCTAATTTTCCATTATTTAGAACTAACCAACACCAACCTGATCCAAATTGACCAATACCTGCATTTATAAAATCTTCTTTCATCTTTTCAACTGAACCTATGTCTGAATTTATTTTATTTTCAAGCTCAGAGGGAATTTTACCATTTGGATTATTTTTCATTACTTCCCAAAAATGAACATGATTTATATGTTGTGCCACATTGTTGAATACTGGAGCATTTTTATTATAAGAGTTGATTACAATATCATTAACATTGTCATCTTCTATATTTTGTTCTTTAATAAACTTATTTCCATTAGTAATGTAAGCCATGTGATGCTTATCATGATGCAACTCTAAAGTTTCAGCCGACATATACGGCATTAGAGCATCTTTACTATAGGGTAGATCTGGTAACTCTAGATTTATCATTTTATTTCCTTTGATTTATAAAATTTTCTTTAAAAATTCACCTGTATAGCTTTTTTTATTATTTGCAATATCTTCAGGTGTTCCTGTTCCAACAATTTGACCACCATTAACACCTCCCAGTGGACCAAGATCAATTATATGATCAGCTGTTTTAATAACATCAAGATTGTGCTCAATAACGATTACAGTGTTTCCTTCATCAACAAGCGTATGAAGAATTTTAAGTAATTTTTTAACATCATCAAAATGAAGACCAGTTGTTGGCTCATCAAGAATATATAATGTTTTTCCTGTAGATCTTTTTGATAACTCTTTTGATAATTTTATTCTTTGAGCCTCGCCACCAGATAAAGTAGTAGCTGATTGACCTATTTTTATATAATCTAATCCAACATCCATAAGTGTTTGTAATTTTTGCTTTATTGCGGGAATTTTATCGAAAAATTTATAACCCTCCTCAACAGTCATTTCTAAAACATCTGAAATGGATTTATCTTTATATTTTACTTCTAAAGTTTCTCTATTATACCTTTTTCCTTTGCAAATATCACATTCAACATAAACATCAGCTAAAAAATGCATCTCTATTTTTTTTACTCCATCGCCTTCGCATGATTCACATCTTCCACCCTTAACGTTAAATGAAAAACGACCTGGTTTATAACCTCTAGCACTTGATTCATTTAAGTTTGCAAACCAATCTCTAATAGGAGTAAAACATCCTGTATATGTTGCTGGGTTTGATCTTGGTGTTCTTCCAATTGGAGATTGATCAATATCAATTACTTTATCGATATGATTGATACCTTTAAAGTTAAAACGACTTTCATCTTTATTTAAAGATTTATTGAAATAGTCATCTAACCTTTGATACAATGTATCAATAATTAATGAAGATTTACCACTTCCAGATACACCTGTCACAGTAATAAAATTCCCTAAAGGTAAAGTGATATTAAGATTATCTAAGTTGTTTGTTTTTATTTTGTTAAGTTTAAAAACTTTATTTTTATTAAATTTTCTTCTATTTTTTGGAACTTCTATTTCTAAGGATTTATTCAAATATTTTGCTGTCAAACTTTTATTGTTTTTTAGTATTTTTTTAAGTCCACCCTCAGCAATTATATGACCTCCATTAACGCCAGCCTTAACACCTATATCAATTATATGATCAGATTGTCTAATTGCATCCTCATCATGCTCAACAACAATTACTGTATTACCTAAATCTCTTAATCTAAATAAAGTTTCAATCAGTTGTTGATTATCTTTTTGATGTAACCCAATAGAGGGTTCGTCTAAAACATACAAAACACCTGTTAACCCAGAACCAATTTGACTTGCCAATCTAATTCTTTGACTTTCACCTCCAGATAAAGTTTTACTAGCCCTTGCCAATGATAAATAATCTAGGCCAACTCTATTTAAAAAAACTAATCGATCTTTAATTTCTTTAATTACTCCTTCAGCAATTTTTTTATTATTTTTGTCTAGTTTATTTTCCAGAGATGAAAACCAACTTAAACACTCACTAATTGATTTTTTAGTAATATTACCAATATGATTTTCATCAATTCTTACGGCTAAAGCTTTTTCGTTAAGACGGTAACCATTGCAAACTTCACAGTCTCTTTCAGATAAATATTTTTCTAATTCATACTGAAGCCACCATCTCTCAGTTTCTTCATATTTTCGATCAATAAAGTTAATTATTCCTTCAAAATCATATAAAAAATTTAGTTCACTATTCTCATCTCCATAAAGAATTATATTTTTAACTTTTTTTGGAATTTCACTCCATGGAGCATTTTTCTTTACCTTAAATTGTTTTAAAATTTTATCTATTGTTTCAACAAAATATTTTTTTTGGTAACCAAATACTTTCGTTTCCCATGGTTTAATAGCTCCATCAGAAATAGATCTAGTTTCATCGGGTACAATCTTGTATTCATCAAAAAATTTTTCAACTCCTAATCCATCGCATTCAGAGCAAGCACCCTGTGGAGCATTAAAACTAAATAATCTAGGTTCAATTTCTTCAATACTAAATCCAGATACAGGACATGCAAATTTTGATGAGAATATGGATATTTTATTTGTATCTAGATTTTCTAAATATAATAAACCATCCGATAATGTTAACGCAACTTCTATACTTTCACTCAATCTCTGTTGGATATTTTTTTTTACAACAAGTCTATCAATAACAACATCGATATTATGTTTAAAATTTTTTTTAAGTGAAGGCACTTCATCTATATCATAAACTACATTATCTACTTTAAGTCGTTGGTAACCCCTTTTTTTTAAATCTTCGATTTCTTTTCGATATTCACCTTTTCTGTCTCTAACTATTGGAGATAAAATATAAATTCTCTTATCAATATTATTTTTAATTATAAGATCAGTCATTTCACTTACTGATTGTGATTTAATTGGCTTGCCTGTTGTGGGAGAGTAGGGAACTCCGACTCTAGCATAAAGAACTCTTAAGTAATCATAAATTTCAGTAACGGTTCCAACTGTACTACGAGGATTTTTTTGTGTTGTTTTTTGTTCAATAGAAATAGCAGGTGATAAACCGTCAATACTATCTACATCAGGCTTATTCATCATTTGGAGAAATTGTCTTGCATAAGCTGAAAGACTTTCAACATATTTTCTTTGTCCCTCAGAATAAATTGTATCAAATGCTAATGTCGATTTTCCTGAGCCACTTACACCAGTTATTACTACGAGTTTATTCTTTGGTATTTCTAAGTTTATATTTTTAAGATTGTGCTCTCTTGCACCTTTTATAACAATTTTATCTAAATTCATGAATATTAGTGTTATCTAATAACGTTAATATGTTATATGGATATATATAGAATTCTTATGGTTGGTAGTGTTAATAAAACAATTTTATTAGGAAACTTGGGAAGAGATCCTGAAATTAGATCTATGCAATCTGGAGCAAAAATGGCATCATTTTCAATTGCAACATCAAAAAGATGGAAAGATAGAAATACTCAAGAACAAAAAGAAAAAACATCTTGGCATAACATTGTTGTTTTTGGAGATGGTCTTGTTGATATAGTAGAAAAATATGTAAAAAAAGGATCTAAAATTTATGTCGAAGGGGAACTTCAAACAAGGAAATGGCAAGATAAAGATGGAAATGATAGATACACTACAGAGGTCATTTTACAGGGATATAATTGTAATTTAACTCTCTTAGACAGTAGAAATAGTAATTCTCAGATATCAGATAATTCTCAAGAAATGGATCAATCTAAGCCAATTGAAGACAATTCTTTCGGAAATCAATCAGGCGATTCTGATGATTTAGATGAAGATATACCTTTTTAAACTTATTTATTAGATATTATTATTTAATTACTGAAAAATATAGTTTTTTTTATATAATTTAATCATTTATTTATATTGGTTTAAATAGTGCTTTTTGATATAAAAAATTCTTAATTTTTCTTAGAAAACTTGGATTTTTTTAGTGCCTGACGATATAGATACATCAAATAACGACAATCAAGAACCTGCAAATATACCTTCAGTAAGTTTAGAGCAAGAAATGCAAAAATCCTACCTGGATTATGCAATGTCTGTAATAGTTAGTAGGGCACTGCCAGATTGTAGAGATGGCTTAAAGCCAGTGCACAGAAGAATATTGTACTCTATGAGTGAGTCAGGATACAATTTCAATAAACCATACAAAAAATCAGCAAGAATAGTGGGTGATGTAATGGGTAAATATCATCCTCACGGAGATTCAGCTATATACAATTCTATGGTTAGAATGGCACAAGATTTTTCTATGCGATTAGAGTTAGTTGATGGTCAAGGGAATTTTGGATCTTTAGATGGAGACCCACCTGCAGCAATGAGATACACTGAAGCACGACTTGCTAAAGTATCTGAGAAGCTTGTTGAAGATATCGATAAAAACACAGTTATGTTTCAGTCTAATTATGATGACACAACAAAAGAACCCTCAGTTTTGCCCTCCCAATTTCCAAATCTTTTAGTTAATGGTGCATCGGGAATTGCAGTTGGTATGGCAACCAATATTGCCCCACATAATTTAGGTGAAGTAATAGATGCATCTTTGTATCTAATTAAAAATCCAGAATGTAATATTTCAGACCTTCAAAAATATATTTTTGGCCCTGATTTTCCAACAGGAGGTCAAATAATTGGTAAAAAAGGCATAACTGAAGCTTTTGAAACTGGAAAGGGAGGGTGTGTAGTTAGATCGAAGACTAGTATTGAAAATTTTAAAAAGGATCGAGAAGCAATTATTCTACATGAAATACCTTACCAAGTTAATAAATCAAAATTATTGGAAAGAATTGCAGAAATTGTAAAAAATGGAATTGTTGAAGGAATTTCAGATTTAAGAGATGAGTCAGATAGAAACGGTGTTAGGGTTGTAATAGAGTTAAAAAAAGATGTAGACTCAAATATTATTCTCAATCAATTATATAAACATACTTTAATTCAAACGACATTCAATTCTAATATGCTTGCTTTAAATAAAGGTAAGCCAGAACAAATGAATTTAAAAGAAATTTTATCTTCATTTTTAGATTTTAGAGAAGATGTAATAATAAAACGAACATTATTTGACCTTAATAAAGCTAGAGAAAAAGCTCATATTTTAGTTGGATTGGTTGTTACTAATGAACATATTGATGAAATCATAGAATTAATAAAAAGTTCAAAAGATACAAAAGAAGCAAAAGAAAAATTAATTAAAAAGAAATGGAAAGTATCTAAACAAAATCTTAATTTTATCAAATCAGTTGAGGATGATACTGTAGAGTTAAAAAACAACATTTTCAATTTTTCTGATGCACAGGCTAAAGCTATTTTAGAATTAAGATTACAAAAATTAACTGCTTTAGAAAGAGAAGATATACAAAAAGATTTAGAAAGTCTAATTTTAGAAATTAAAAATTACCTATCTATACTTAATTCTAGGGATATTCTTCTAAAGGAAATAGAAAATGAATTAGCTGAAATTAAAAAAGAATTTGCAACTGAAAGACGTAGTGAGATTATTGATCAAGAATATGAGCAAGTAGATGATTTAAGATATATTCAACAAGAAGATATAGTTTTAACTATTTCTAATAATGGATACATAAAAAGATCACTATTATCTAATTATCGTTCTCAAAATAGAGGAGGTAAAGGTAAAACTGGTATGTCAACAAGAGAAGAAGATTTTGTTAAAGAAATTCACTTTGCAGATACTCATACTAAACTTTTAGTTTTTTCTTCATTAGGAAAGGTTTATTCTCTAAAATCTCATGATGTTCCAGAAGCTAGTTTAAAGGCAAGAGGAAAGCCTATAGTAAATTTATTGCCATTTAAAAATTTTGAAAAAATATCAACTTTTCTACCATTACCCCTAGATGAAAATCAGTGGGAAAAATTTTATGTTATTTTTACAACTAAAAATGGAATGGTTAGAAAAAATAAATTAATTGATGTTGCTAAGAGTGGAAAAAGAGAATTGAGGGACTCAGGTAAAGTATGTATTAAGCTTGATGAAAAAGATGAATTAATTGGTGTTAAGCTTTGTACTGTAGATGATGATATTTTACTCTCTTCATCAAATGGAAAATGTTTACGTTTTCCAGTTGAAAAACTAAGATTATTTTCTGGCTTAAATTCTTCAGGTGTAAGGGGTATAAAATTAGATAAGGGCAATACAATTATTTCTTTAGCAATTTTAAAACATTCAGTTATTGATATGAGCATTCGCCAAGAATACTTAAGGGCAGCATCCGAAAGCAGAAAAGAAACTTCATCACTCAAAAATGGATTTGAAGAATTAAATAATAATGAGGAATTTCTTTTAGCTATAACATCAAAGGGTTTTGGAAAAAGATCATCTGCTTATGAATATAGAATTTCAAATAGAGGAGGAAAAGGTATAACTGGTATAATTACATCAGAAAAAAATGGTGAAGTTGTCGATTGTTTTGTTGTTAATGACAACGACGAAATTATTCTTGTTAGTGACAAGGGTCAAATAATTAGAGTTAATGTAAACCAAATTAGAATAGCTGGAAGATCAACAAAAGGTGTAAGTATTTTTAAGATTCCAGAAAGTGATAGAATTGTTTCTGTTTCTAGAATACAAGAATTCGAAAATGATGAATAAAATTGGAATATATCCGGGTACTTTTGATCCTATGACAGCAGGTCATATGGATATAATTAAAAGATCATTAAGAATAGTAGATAATTTAGTAATAGCTGTCGCTAATAATATTAACAAAGATTCATTATTTAGTGTTCAAGAAAGAATTAATATTATCAAAAGTGATATCAGTTCTGTAAATGAACTAAATTCAAAAATTAATGTTACTGAATTATCAGGATTACTTACAACTTTTGCTAAAGATCAAAATGCCACATGTATAATTCGTGGTTTAAGAGCAGTATCTGATTTTGAGTATGAATTCCAAATGACAGGCATGAACTACCAACTTAACCCCGATATAGAGACAATATTTCTTATGACTTCAGAAAAAAACTCATTCATTTCATCTAATTTTGTTAAAGAAGTCCACAAACTAGGTGGTGATGTTTCAAATTTTGTTTCTAATAATACTTTAGAGCAGCTTAATAAAAAAAACTCTTAGTTAATCACTTGCGCTTACAATATTTGAACTATATAGAATACAAATTCGATGGGCCCTTAGCTCAGTTGGTAGAGCAATTCCCTTTTAAGGAATGGGTCGCAGGTTCGAATCCTGCAGGGCTCACCATCCAAAATGAAAAAAGCAAAAATTAAAAATATTGCATCAGGTATTGAGAAAAATTGTGATATTTTAAGAAAAAATGATAACATTCTTGAAGTAGTTCTTGAAGGAACAACAACAAAGATATTGCTTAAAAAAAAGACTAATAAATATATCGGATATTTCAAAGAAATGGAATTTGAGTCTGATGGTTAATTTTTATTCCTAATATTTAATTCGTTTTCATAATCAATTTGTACTTGCTTTAAAATTTCATTCTTTGTTCTTACTTTACCTTTACCTACACCAGGGCAATTTTTAGCAATATCGTTATTCCAAGTTTTTGTATTCATATTTTCGGGCCAAAAAGGCCAAGTTCTACATTGTATGGGTCTTGATTTATAAACAGTGCATTTTTTATCTTTCAAAAATATGCAATTTCCTTTATTTTTTTTTAGTTCCTTTAAGTGAATGAAACCATCAGTTTTTTGACAATAGTTTTTTACAAAGTTGTGTTCTGTTATTTTAAATCCATCTGACAATTTTTTAATATCTTTCTTACTTAAATAAACAAAACCATAGGTACCTCTTGAAACACAACAATTTCCAGAACCCTGGCATTCAAATCTAATACCTTTTTCTATATCCATAACTATTATCCAGCAGTAAGTGTTAAAATTGCTGCATCTCTTTCTTGAAGATACAATAAGTTTCGAAGATTTTCTCCTTCTATGTTTTCCAATTTTGGATTTTTGGATAATATATCTTCTACCATAATTTTAGCATCTTCTAATAGATCGTAATCAAAACTAAGATCAGCTACATAAAAAGATGGGCTTCCAGATTGTTTTTTTCCTAAAATTTCTCCTGGACCTCTTATTTTTAAATCCTCTTCAGCGATTTTAAAACCATCATTTGTCTGCTTCATTATATCAATTCTTTGTTTTGAAATTTCCCCAATATTTTCTTTATGTAAAAGTATACAATATGATTGAATGTCATTTCTACCAACACGACCTCTCAATTGATGAAGTTGAGCTAAACCGAATCTTTCTGCATGTTCAATTACAATTGTTGTTGCAGAAGGAATATCTACACCAACTTCAATAACAGTTGTTGAAACTAAAATTTTATAATCCTCATTTTTAAACTTTGTCATTATTTCTTCTTTTTCTATTTCACTTAAACGTCCATGCATTAAAAGAACTTTATTTTTGAAATATTTTTTTAAAATTTTGTATCTTTCCTCTGCAGCTTTTAGATCTAACTCTTCAGATTCTTCTATTAAAGGGCATACCCAGTAAAATTTAGACGATGAATTTTTAATTTTTTCTTTTATTCTATCAATAAGTTGATTCTCTTTTTTTAATGACAAAGAGCTAGTTATAATTGGTTTACGACCTAAAGGTTTTTCAATTAATTTACTTTCTTTCATATCTCCATATGCTGCTAAGGTTAATGTTCTTGGAATGGGAGTCGCACTCATTACTAAAATATTTGGTTTATGATTTTTATGGTTAAATACCATTCTTTGATAAACACCAAATCTATGCTGTTCATCAATAACTGCTAAACCTAAATTGTTAAATTTTACTGTATCTTGTATTAAAGCATGTGTTCCAATTATTATATCTGCTTTTCCCTTTGCAATTTCTTCTAATTTTTCTTTCCTTTCCTTACCCTTGTCCTTTCCTGTAAGAACAAGCACATTTATTTTTGAATCTTTTAATAATTTTAATATATTTTCATAATGCTGATATGCGAGAATTGTAGTAGGTACCATTAAAGCAGATTGAAAATTGCTTTCAAATACTTTTATCATTGATATTAAAGCTACAATGGTTTTTCCAGATCCAACATCTCCTTGCAACAATCTGATCATTTGATTAGAACTTGATAAGTCCTGAAGTATTTCTTTGATTACATTATTTTGTGAATTTGTAAGTTGAAAATCTAAATTACTATAAAATTTATTTAATGTTTTATTTTCACTAGTAATTTTTAGACCTTTTTTCTTTTGATTAAAATTTCGCATAATGCCTATAGCTAATTGATGAGATAATAATTCATCAAATGCTAGTCTTCTTCTGAGCAAATTTTTATTTTTTATATTATCATCACTTGGATTATGAAGATTTTTAACTACTTCATTCCATGGTTTAAATTTATATTTATTTAATATTGAATTTTCTATCCATTCATTAAAATCTGGTAAATTATTTAATATTTGATCGGTTAATTTATTCATTATATTTTGATTGAGGCCACTAGTTAAACTGTAAACTGCCTCTTTACTTTTGATTATTTTATTATTGTTTAAAGCGCTTACATGACTAGGGTGTGTGATTTGAAATGTGTTTCTAAAATATTCTAATTTTCCAGATATTAATCTATTTTCATTTGTTGGAAGTATTTGTCTCAACATTGGATGTCTTGCATTAAAATATACTAAATCAATATTTGTATCTCCGCAGATACATTTAATTTTATAAGGTTGTCTTTTAAACCTCGAAGGCTCGTGTTTAATAATTTTTAAATTTAATGTTACTAAAGAATTAATTTCTGCATCATGAATATTTTCATAGAATTTTCTTTCCAGAATGTTATTTGGTATGTTCCAAACAAAATGAATATTCTTATAAATACCTAATTTATTAATAATTAGCTCTAACTTTGGACCAACTCCTTTGAGAGAAGATATAGAAGATAATATATAATTTAATTTTTCTGGTCTCATAGATTTTTATAAAATTATAAACTATATTCTATATTCAATTTTTATGTCATTCAATTCACTTAAAAAAATTATAAAATATAGGGTTTCTTACTCTGGAACAAAAGAGACAGATATTTTATACAAAAGATATTTTATAAATCAGTTAGATAAATTTAGTGAAAAAGATCTTGAGGAAATCAAATCATTATTTAATCAATTCTCGGATAACGAGATTTATGATTTTCTTACTTCTAAGGTAGCTATTCCATTAGGATTTAAGGAAATATTTAATAAAATACTTAATGAAGAATAAAAATACTATCGGTCCTTCAATTCATAATGTTGAACCCTTTTTCATTTCGCAGTTTTATCAAAATTCCAATAAATCAATTTTATACATTGGAAAAGATGAGAGAGAAATATCATCAATGGAAGAAAAAATTAAATGGTTATTACCTGATGTTGAGATTTTATTATTTAAATCTTGGGATCAAATACCCTACGATAATGTCTCTCCTTCAAAAGAAGTTCAAATTGAAAGATTAAAAACACTTAAAATTTTATCAAATTCCAATGCAAAAAGAATAATACTCACTACAATTAATTCAATCACACAAAAAATAATCCCTAGATCAATTATTAATTCACAATTTTTAAAAATTTCAAAAAAACAAAAATTTAAATTAGAAGATCTTATAAATAACCTTGTTCTCTTAGGCTTCCAAAGAACTTCTTTAGTGCGTGATAAATCAGAATTTTCTGTAAGAGGATCAATTCTGGATATTTTTCCAAATGATAGATCTAAGCCAATAAGAATAGATTTTTTTGATGAAGAAATAGAGACGATTTTTGAATTTGATCCAATTACTCAAAAAAGATTAAAAGAAATAAATAGTGATTTAGAGTTTAATATCGTTAATGAATTAATTCTTAATGAAAATAATCTTAACTTATTTAGAAAAAATTTTAGGGAAATATTTCCAGAGTATAGAAATAGTCAAGTTTATAATCTTTTTTCTGAAAATGTTATTCCATCTGGTGGTGAACAGTTTTTGCCTTTATTCTATGATAATCTCGAAACATTGTTTGATTATGTTAAAGATTATAAAATACTATTAAATGACGAATTTAAAAATATATTTGAAAATAGATTAGAAAATATAAATGATTTTTATTTAGCCAGAAAAAATAATAAAGAAAATTTTTTTTTATCACCTGAATTTTTTTACTTAAATAAAGAAATTTTCCAAAAATATTTAGATAACAATGAGCATTTTTACTTTAATACATTTGATAAAAATAATCATATCAATATTGATGTAAATATTATTCATAATTTATCATCAATTAAAAAAGAAATTGATTTTAGTTTTATAAACCAATTTTTTACAACTAATTCTAAAGAAAATTTTATATACATATGTTGCCGTAGTAAAGGAAGTTTAGAAAGAGTATCTAAAATATTACAGAATAATTTAAGTTTAAATTTAAACAATGTAACAAACTTTAATCATTCACTTTCAGATAATATTCTTTTAACTATTCTGGATATTGAAGAGTCATTTAAATTTAATAAATATATTTTTATTAATGAAAAATCCTTGTTTGGTTATTTTTTTAATACGCAAATATCTAAATCACGTAAACAAACTATTTTTTTTGAAGAATTAAATAAATTATCTATTGACTCTATTTTGGTTCATTCTGAGTACGGTCTTTGTAAGTTTAATAATATTAAAAAAATTGAATTAAATGATTCAATTCATGAGTGTTTAGAATTAGAATTTTTTGAAAATCAAAAACTTTTTTTACCAATTGAAAATTTAAGTTATGTATCAAAATACAGTGATGATACTGATGGAAATATTATTTTAGATAAACTTGGTGCTTCTCATTGGCAAAAAAGAAAAGCAGATGCAAAAAAGAAAATTAGAGATGCTGCAAAAAAACTTATTTCAATAGCTTCTAAGAGACTTCAATCTCAATCTTATGAAATCAATACAAATATTCCTGAATACGATAAATTTGTTAGCACTTTCCCATATGTTGAAACCGATGATCAATTGAATGCAATTCAAGATGTAATTAATGATTTTTCTAAGATGATACCATCTGATAGATTAATTGTAGGCGATGTTGCTTTTGGAAAAACAGAAGTAATTTTAAGAGCTATTTTTCTAGCTGCAAAATCAAATTTACAATCTGTAGTTTTAGTGCCAACAACAATTTTATCTAGACAGCATTTTATTAATTTTAAAAAAAGGTTATCTATTTTTGGAATTAATATTGCAGAAATTTCTAGATTAGTATCATTAAAAGATAAAAAAGAAATTTTTGAAAAATGTAATACTGGTAAAATAGATGTTTTAGTTGGAACTCATGCTTTATTAAACGATAAATTAAAATTTAACAAGCTCGGTCTAATTGTTTACGATGAAGAACAAAAACTAGGAACAATTCAAAAAGAAAAATTTAAAGAAATAGCTCCAAAAGCGCATTGTATCTCACTTAGTGCAACACCTATTCCAAGAACTTTAACTATGTCTCTGTCAGGGATAAGAGATCTAAGTCTAATACTTACAGCGCCATTTGAAAGAATGGCAGTTAGGACTTACGTTTCACCTTTTGATCCTTTGACTATAACAGAAGCTATAAAAAGAGAGATATATGGAAGAAAAAATGGTGTCTATTTTGTTGTTCCAAGAAAAAAAGATTTACCTTTTGTTGAGCAATATTTAAATGATAATTTACCAGAAATTAAATATGTAATTACTCACGGTCAACTTACTCCTAAATTATTAGAAAGTAGAATTTCAAAATTTTATAATCAAGAAGTTCCTTTAATGCTTAGTACAAATATTATTGAAAATGGTTTAGATTTACCTCACGTAAATACAATTATAGTTTACCGATCCAATATTTTTTCTTTAGCTGCACTATATCAATTGAAAGGAAGGGTAGGTAGATCCTCTAAACGTGGATATGCGTATTTTACATACAAAGAAAATGAATTAAAAGATAATGGTAGAAAAAGATTATCTATAATTAATTCCTCCGATCATCTTGGAGCGGGTTTTAATATCGCATCTCAAGATTTAGATCTTCGAGGTGGTGGCTCTATTATTGGAGAAGAACAGAGTGGTTTCATAAAAGAAATTGGAACAGAGCTTTATCATCAGATGCTTGAAGAAGAGATAAATATACAAAAAAGTAAAATCAATTCTGACTTTGTAAAAAAAGATAATTTTCAACCAATTATAAAAATCCCTGTTGAAATTTATATACCTGAAGATTTTATAAATGATGTTGATCTAAGATTGTCTATTTATAAAAGAATTTCAAGTATAAATAATAATAAAGAAATTGAAGATATAAAAATAGAATTAATAGATAGATTTGGAAAATTGCCTGTTCAATTAATTAATTTATTAAAATTAGTAGAAATTAAAATCATTTGTTTAAAAAATAATATTGAAAAATTTGAGTTTAGCAGAAAAGGCATATTAATCAGTTTTTTTCAAAATAAACCAAAAAATCCTGAAAAATTATTAGAACTTTCATTGTCTAATAAAAAATCTCTAATATTAAGGCCGGATCAAAAAATATTTTATGATTTTGGCGGTAATTTAATTGGTGATAGATTTGAATTATCAAAAAAAATTATTAATTTAATAAAATGAGACTTTTTGTATCTTCATCTGTTTTAATTATTTTCTTAATATTAAATAAAAATGTTTTTTCTTTAAGCAATGATTATACATTATCAATATTAAAAAAAGGTCTAGATCAACCTTGGAGTATTTCATTTGTTAACACAAATGAAATATTGATTAGTGAGAAAACAGGTAAAATAAAATTATTTAATCAAACTAATGGAAGTATTATTGAGATAAAACATAATTTAAATTTTATTGAGGATATAAACTCCCAAGGTGGTTTGCTGGAAATTTTATATCATGATGATTATGTTTATATTAGCTACTCTGAGAAAAGAGGTAAATTCAAATTATATGGACCATCATCTACGTCAATTGCAAAAGCAAAATTCAATAGAGAAAAACTAAATTTTAATAATATATTTAGATCTGAGCCTCCAATAAGATCACCTTATCATTTTGGTTCTAGAATAGTAATTAAAGATAATTATTTATTTGCTTCTTTAGGTGAAAGAGGCAAAGGAATGATTGCTCAAGAAGCTGATAAACATCCAGGTAGTATTATTAGAATTAATTTAGATGGTTCAGTACCAAAAGATAATCCGCATTTTAAAGACGAACCTTTATGGCTTCCTGAAATTTTTCAAATTGGTGTTAGAAATCCTCAAGGAATGGCAATCTCTTCTTTTGATAATAAAATATACATTAGTAATCATGGTGCCAAAGGCGGTGATTGGTTTGGAGAAGTAAAGAAAAGTGAAAATTACGGTTGGAAAATACTTGGTTGGGGTGGAAAAAATTATAATAATACTAAAATAGGGCCTAAATGGTTGCCAGGTTATACAAAAGCAATTCATTATTGGGTTCCTTCGATTGCTGTAAGTGCGATTACTATATATGATGGACAAGAATTTCCTGAATTTTATGGGCTAGCACTTATTACCTCATTAAAAGATCAATCTTTACTTTCATTAGATTTTTCAAATATAGATAATGTAAAAGAAGATATTATTTTTAAAAAAGAAATTGGAAGAATAAGAGATATTAAAATTCATCCAGAGAGCGGTAAAATATTTTTATTAGCACAAGATAAATTGTGGTTATTTGAAAAAAAATAATATTGTCATGAGTATTGAGAAATATTTTTTTTAATTTATGATTATTTAATGTTTGAATTTTTAGCTTTTTTAATTGGTATTATGATTATGGGGCCAATAGTTTATATTTATTTTTTAGTTCAAGATTTAAAAAAAAGAGTTGATAGACTAGAAGATAAAAACTAAGTTTTATTATTTTAAAAAAATTTTGGCGGAGAGAGTGAGATTCGAACTCACGATAGACTTGCATCTATGCCGGTTTTCAAGACCGGTGCTTTCAACCGCTCAGCCATCTCTCCTTAATAATAAGTTGATATATATTAATTAATAATTTTTAAAAAGTATTTAATTATTTTAAATTCAAATGATTTATATATTACTTGTTTAACTTTCATTTCAATATTAAATACGAAATTTTCATATGTTAAAAAATAATATATTAGATTTACTAATAATTAATGGTGGAATAGCTAATAATATTGAAATTAAAAGAGGAATATATGGAAGAGGAATCTTTACTTTAAATTCATCAAAACAAAGTGAATTATTTTTGCCAAAAGAATTACTTGTTGATTCATCAAAGATAATATTAGATGATAATTATAATCTTAATATAGAATACGCCTGTAGTAATAACAAATTATCAAAAAATTTTCTTAAGAAATATTTTGAAGACTATGGTTTTAATATTAATGCAAAAAATGATATAGATATTTTTTATAAAAAAATTAGTAATTTATCAACTGAATTAAAAAATTATCTAAATTTTTTTTTCAATAAATATTTTTTCGAAAATAAATTTTCAAAAAAAGATTACATTGATTTGTATTTAAATTCCAGACAAATAGAAATTCGAAATAAAAAATATTTTATGCCCCTAATTGAATTAATTAATCATTCCACACAAGGTACAGATTATCTTTTTTCTGAGGGTTTATATGTAAAGGGTTGTTTTCAAGATGAAATATTTACAAATTATAATATTGATTATGATTCATTTGAATTTTTTAAAAATTATCAATTTTTTTCAAAACAAAAAAAAGCTCTATCATGTAAACTTCAGGTTAAATTTAGAAACAAAAAAATTATGATTGAAAGAAATTCTGATGAATATAAACTAATTAAAAATATTAAACTACCAATTTCAATAACTATAGATAATACAATTTTTATCTCACATATTGATTTAACAGAAGTAAAAAGAAACAAAAACTATTATGATTTAATTATAAAAGATTTTGTTAAATATGGACTTAACGAGAATGAAGCAAATGAATTTTTAAAAAATTTATTTAATTATAATATGAATTTATTATATAAAATTAAAAATGAATGCGTTAATCAAAGTTCATCTATCGCGATTGAAATTAAAAAAGTAGTAAATAATCAGATTTCATGCCTATCAAACAAATAAATATCATAAAATAAACAAAATATTGCCAAGATATTATTTCCTAATTAACAATAGTTTTGATAATTTCATTATATGAATTTTATATATATTTTTTTCATCATACTTTTTGCTTTTAATAGTTATGCTTCTGATTGTAAAAAACCAAACATGCCTTCTAATGAAGAATGGAATAATTGGTTAACAATCATTAAAAAAGAAGCTCTAGATAAAGGTATTAGTCAAAATACAATTTCAAAACATTTAAGCAATGTTCAACCACAAAGTAAAATAATTATGCGTGATAGGTGCCAACCAGAATCAACAATTACTCTCAATGAATACCTCTATTATCGCGTTGATAAATCAAGAATTATTGCGGGTAAAAATATGCTTATTGAGCATAAAGAAATTTTAAATGAAATTAGTGACTATTTTAACATACAGCCTAGATTTATAATTGCAATTCTTGGTATGGAAAGTTTTTATGGAAGAAACCAAGGTCAGATTGAAACAATTAAGGCTATAACTACACTTGCATTTGATAGAAGAAGAAGTGATTTTTATAAAAAACAACTTTTTGCAGCACTTGAAATATTAGATAAAAATCTAGTTCCTCATGGAGAACTAAAAGGTAGTTGGGGTGGAGCAGTTGGAATGACTCAAATGATCCCTACAACCTTTTTAGAAACAGCCTATGACTGGGACGGTGATGGAATTGATATATGGAATAGTTATGCAGATGCTTTTGCAAGTACTGCAAATTATTTAACTTCTTTAGATAAAAATCCATGGTCTAATGATAGTACTTGGGGAAGAGAAGTACTCCCACCAAAAAATATTTCTTCATCTTTCTTTGACTCTATAAAGCAAATTAATCCTAAAGGTTGTGGTGCAGTTAAACGTAGATCAATTCCAAAAACATTATCGGAATGGTCAAAATTAGGATTTACAAAAATAAACGGAGATCCTTTACCAATAAGGGATGATTTAGAGGCTAGATTAATAATGCCAGATGGGATAGACGGAAGAATGTTCATAGTTTATCCAAATTACAAAAATATTCTTTATTATAATTGTTCATCATATTATGCTGTATCAGTGGGTCTTCTAAGTGATAAGATATCTAATTAGTTTAATTTTAATTTTTCTTTTATTTTCTTGTAATGAATTAAATCTTGATAATGTTTCTGATATTGTAGAAAATAGTACTAATAAAATTGAAGTAATAATTGAAAATAAAAAAGAAGAAAAAAAAGAAAAGAAACAATCAAACAATAATCAGATAAAAGATAATATTTTTTATTATGTTGGTGAACCTTATTTTATTGAAGGGGTTAGTTACACTCCAGAGGAAAATTATAATTATTCAGAAATTGGACTATCTTCTTTTTATGGTAAAGAATTACATAATGTTAAAACTGTAAATAATGATATAAATAAAGTTACTGAATTACTTGGTAGACATAAAACACTTCCTATACCAAGTATGGTCAAGGTCACTAACTTAGATAACGGACTTTCTATAAATGTAAAAATTATAGATAGACATGATGATAATGCAGTTATTATTCAGGTTTCAAGAAAAGTTTCACAACTTCTTGGGTTTTATAAATCTAAAATAGCTACTGTTAAAGTAGAAATACTCTCTGATGCTAGTAAACAATGGAAGAGTGTTGCAAATTCATTAAATGAAGAAAATTTTAATGAAACTATATTATCTGCACCAACAGATATTGTTTCTATAGGAGAAATCGATGAAATTATAGAAACCAATGATGAAACTAATTCTATTGTCGAGGAGCCAATTGAGCTAAATTCAGAAAAAATAATTGATTTCAAATTATATTTGAGAGTTTCAGGATTTGAAAATTATGAGAGTATTGGATCCATATTAGATAACTATGATAACAATTTAAAATATACTTCTGAAAAAAATAATTCTAAATATGACGTAATTATTGGTCCTCTTGAAAATACAGAAGCAAATAATTTGGTTTCATACTTTATCTCAAAAGGTTATAAGGAGACTGAATTTCTTATTGAATAACAAATAAAGGTCATAATTAAGAATTATTAATATTTATGGTAAAAATTTTTAGCTTTTTTTTATTTTTTATTATTTCTTTAAAACTTTACGCCATTGATACAAAGGCAGAGCAAGCAGTTGTCATTGATTTTGATACAAATGAAGTTCTTTTTGAAAAAAATTCTAATGCAAAAGTTATACCAGCTTCAATGACTAAGATCATGACCGTTTATGTTGCATTTGATAGAATAAAGAATGCCAATTTTGCAATTTCTAATGAATGTAGAGTGTCTCCTAAAGCTTATAAAAAGGGAGGTTCCAGAACATTTTTAGAGATAGATGATAATGTAACAGTTGATGATTTATTAAAAGGTATAATTGTTCAATCTGGTAATGATGCTTCTATAGCTTTAGCAGAATGTTTAGGTGGTACTGAAGAAGACTTTGCTAAACTCATGAATGTTTATGCAGAACGTTTAGGAATGATAAATACAAATTTTGTTAATTCATCTGGTTGGCCTGATGATAATCACTATTCCACTGTTTATGATCTTGGAATTCTTTCAAATGCAATAATTAGAGATTTTCCTAATCTTTATACATATTTTAAAATGGAAGAGTTTACTTATAATGATATTACGCAGCCAAATAGAAATAAACTTTTATATCAAGTTCAAGGAGCAGATGGATTAAAAACAGGTTTTACAAAAGAATCTGGGTGGGGAATAGCTGCTACAGCATTAAGAAATGATAGAAGGATTACAGTTGTTATCAATGGTACCAATAGCTCTAGATCAAGATTAAATGAATCTTCTAATTTAATAAATTGGGCATTTAATCAAACTTCGCAACAAACATTAGTTGAAAAAGATCAATTTATAAAAGAAGTTGATGTATGGCTGGGTAGTGAGAGTAGTATTAATTTAATAAGTGCACAAAAATTAGTATCAACATTATCATTTGATCAAATTCAATTAATGAATTCTTCTATTACATATACAAAACCAATATCTGCTCCAATTAAAAAAGGTGATGAATTAGGAAAATTAAATATAAATATAGAAGGTAAGCCAAACATAGAAGTACCGCTTATTGCTGAAAAAGATGTATCTGAAATTAACCCTTTATTTAAAATATTTGCCGCTGCAAAATACTTAATTTTTGGAAGAAGTTTGGATGAAATCAAATAAAGGTTTATTCATTACTTTTGAAGGACCTGAAGCTAGCGGAAAGTCATCTCAAATATTACTTTTATCAAAATATTTAAAAAAAAATAAAATTCCTTTTATTATCACTAGAGAACCTGGAGGAACTAATTTTGCAGAAAAGTTAAGAAAATTAATTTTGGATAATAAATCTACAATTAATAATTTAGAAGAATTGCTTCTTCTTATGGCAGCTAGATCAAATCATATAAATAAAGTAATTATTCCTAATCTTAAAAAAGGAAAGATTGTCATTTCAGATCGATATGCAGATTCATCCTTTGTTTATCAAGGTTATGTAAATAAATTTGGAATTAAAAGAATTCAAAAACTTCACAAAGAACTTTTAAACAATTTTTTTCCTGACTATACTTTTATTTTTAAAATTAATCCAAAAGAAATAATTAAAAGATTAAAACAGAGGAAGGTTAAAAACAAGTATGATAAATCTAACTTATTATTTCATCAAAAAGTAATTCATGGATATAAAAAAATAGCAAATCCAAAAAGATATATAACGGTTGATGCTTCTTTATCTAAAGATATAATTCACAAAAATATTATTAAAAAATTAAAGTTATAATTAATGATTGATTTAATAGGATTTGAAAAAGAGTATAGTGATCTCCTTAAAAGATACAAATTAAATAATCTTCCAAATTCAATTTTAATTCATGGATTGAGTGGTATAGGTAAAAGAACTTTTCTCAACAAATTAGTAAAAAATATTATAAATATAGAATTTAAAGATAGTAATTTGGACCATCATTTAAATTTATTTAAAAATAATACACATCCAAATATAAAAATAATTGAAAAAGAGATTGATAGTAAAACTGGAAAAATTAAATCTAATATTACAATTGAACAAATTAGAAGATTAAAAACATTTCTAAATTCAACAACAACAATTCAAAATTCTTCTAAAATAGTTATTATTGATTCTGCTGATTATTTAAACATTAGTTCTGCAAATAGTATGCTCAAGATCTTAGAAGAACCAAAAGAAAATACATATATTTTTTTAATTTCAAACCAGATTTCATTACTGTTACCAACAATTAGATCAAGATGTTTAAAAATTAAATTTAATAATCATAATTTAACTAATTT
>CACKIH010000006.1 GCA_902600225.1 uncultured Alphaproteobacteria bacterium
TATCAGATGGAGATATTCTCACTATCATCATCATACTTATACTCAATTTAATGATCCTGTAGATTTTGAAATACATGTAAAAAAACCAACTGATTTAATTGTGTTTTTCTCACATTACATTCCATTCTCTGGTTTTATTTTCTTTAAAAATTCTCTTCAATGGGAAACTATAAAACATGCATTTGGTGTAACTACTGACGTAATGAAAGTTTGTATTCCTGAAAACGAAAGATGGAAATGTAGATTATCAGCTTGGAGTCATCTTTCTATTTGGATAATAAGTATAGCCTTTTCAGTTTACTTTCAAAGTTGGCTTCCAGTTCTATATGTTTTATTGCCTAATTTTTATGGAAAGACCCTTGTCATGCTTATGGGTCTCACTCAACACGCAGGACTTAGAGAAGATAAAAGAGACCATAGATATACAACCAGAACAGTGTATTTAAATCCAGTTTTAAGTTTTTTATATTGGCATATGGAATATCATGTTGAACACCATATGTTCCCTCAAGTTCCCTCACATAATTTACCTAAACTGCATGCTATGATTAAAGATCAACTACCACCTGCCAGAAAAGGTCTTCTTGGGGCTTATAAAGAAATTATCCCAGCACTCATAAAACAAGCAAAAAATCCTGACTATCAAATTCCATTATCTGTTCCAAGCAACGCTTAGACTTAGTGAAAAATAATATTATAATTTTAGGCGGTGGTCAAGCTGGTATCTATGCTGCTAGAGAGATTAGGCAAAATGATTCAAAATCAAATATTAAAATTATAGGTGAAGAAAATTTATTACCATACGAAAGACCTCCTCTATCTAAAGATTTTTTGCTAGATAAAAAAAATGAAGAAGATCTTTATTTTCATTCTAGCGACGTATTAAAAAATGAAAATATAGAATTTGAAAATGTATCAATTTCTAAAGTTGATTTTGAAAATAAAAAACTTTTTGCAGATAATGATGATGTTTACTCTTATGATAGTTTGCTTATTTCAACAGGTTCTGAAAATAAAAAACTTAGTTTAGATAATAATTTAAAGAATGATGTTTATTATCTAAGAAATTTAGAAGAAGCCAAAAAAATTAAAGAAATAGTTTCAAATAAAAATAAAATAACAATTATTGGTGGTGGTTTTATTGGTTTAGAAATTGCCTCGTCTTTATCTCAGCTTCAAAAGAAAGTAATTGTTATCGAAATTGGTAATCAACTTATGGGAAGAATTATACCCAAACAAATTGCTGATTTAGTTCAAAATACTCATTTAGAGCATGGAAATGAAATAATATTAAATAAACAGATAGAAAAAATAACTAAAAAAAATGGCATTTATGAAATTTTATTAAATGATAATTCTTTAATAAAAACAGATTTTTTAATTGCAGGTATAGGCTCAACCCCTGCTGTAAAGTTATTTGAAAATACAAATTTAAAGCTTGATAATGGTATATTAACTAATCAATTTTGTGAAACTTCTATTAAAGATGTTTATGCAGCTGGTGATGTATCTAATTTTTATCATCCATTATATGAAAGAAATATGAGACTCGAGTCTTATCAACATGCACAAAATCATGGAATATGTGCTGGAAAAAATATTGCTGGAGTAAAAACAGAATATACATCAATTCCTTGGATGTGGTCTGATCAATTTAATTTAAATCTTCAACTGACTGGTATTTGTAATGATTATGATGAAATCATTGAAAGAGGGAATGATATTAATAGTGGTGTAATTTATTTTTTTCTAAAAAATAAAATAATAAGAGGTGCATGTGGTCTAGGAATTGCAGGAAAAATTGGTCGTGACATTAGAATAACTTCTAAATTAAGTGAGAAAAATACCATTGTAGATAAACAAATTCTTTCAGATCAAAATCAAAAATTAAATAAACTTATACAAAAATAACATTTTAATTATTTTGTATTTATTTTCAAAAAATAGATATTATATACAATTTATGTCTGAAGAAAATTGGATTGAAGTAGGTTCTACCGATAGCATTGAAGAAGAAGATCTCATCAGATTTGATCATCAAGATAAAACTTTTTGTGTGTATAAGCTAACAGATGGTTTTTATGCTACTGATGGAATTTGTACACACGAGGCGGTACATCTTGAAGATGGTTTGGTTATGGATGATGAAATTGAATGTCCAATGCACCAGGGAATTTTTAATATTAAATCCGGAGAAGCTTTAAGCCCACCAGCGTGTGAGGATTTAAAAACATATCCAGTTAAAGTTGATAATGACAAAATTTTCATTAAGATAGATTAAATAATTTTTTTGGAGATTTTATGAGCAGAAAAAAACTTACAGTTTATGATTATTTGCAATGCAAAGGCAAAAGACAACTAAGTGTTATGTTTGTGCATAATGCTGATGAAGCTGCTGCAGCTGAAGAGGCAGGCATTGACATGATTTGTACTTCTCATGATGCTCCACAATTTGGTATTTACAATTCTTTTGATGAGCTTAAGCGAATTCGCGAGGCTGCACCAACTTGTTTCATGCAATCCGGAGGTGCTGTAAGAGTAGCTTCTGAATACGAAGCAATGAAACTATCACACAAGTATTTAGATATTGGTGCAGATGTTATCTATGGCGGTAATTGGAGTTATAAATGGATTAGAGCATTAAGAGATGAGTATGTTCCAATTAACAGTCATGTCGGATTGGTTCCAGGAAATGCTACTTGGATTGGCGGATTTGTTGCACAAGGTAAAACTGCTGATAAGGCTATCAGAATTTTAGAACATACGCTTGAGTTACAAGAAGCGGGAGCTATTGGAGTTGAGCTTGAGGTAGTTCCTCCAAAAGTTGCAGAAGTTATTACCAAAAAAGTTGATATCATGACTCTCTCAATGGGAAGTGGTTCGGGATGTGATGGGCAGTATTTATTTGCTAATGATGTTCTTGGATATACTCAAGGAAAAATTCCAAGACATGCGCGAATTTATAGAGATTTTAAAAAAGAATTTTCAAAATTACAAGCTGAAAGAGTAAGTGCATTCAAAGAGTTTCACGATGATACGGTAAACAAAAAATTTAATGATCCTAAAATCACAGTTAATATTGATGAAAGTGAATTTGAAAAATTTTTAAATCTTTCAGAAAAATTTTGATTAATGTTTGCGGGCGAAGTTGATTTAGAAACTTGGTATAAACCAAAAATAGATAAGAAAAATTTAAAGGAACTTTCTAAGAGATCGGATACAAAAGGTTTATTAGATATATCGATATTTATTGTTGCTCTAATATCAAGTGGATATCTGTGTATTCTAAGTTGGGGTAATTTATGGTCAATACCTGCTCTTTTGCTTTATGGAAATATTTTCTATTGTAAAATCATAAGCATTCAGCATGAAACAAATCACGAAACATATTTTAAAACAAGAGCTTTAAATAAATTTTTTTATCATGTAACTTCTTTACTCGGTGGTTTTGAAGCAGTTAGATGGAAGTGGAGTCATTTTCATCACCATACCTACACTATATTTACACATGAGGAGGTGTACGATTACGAAAATAATAGTCCGAAACCAACAGAACCTATTAGATTTCTTTTAAATTTTTTACCTCTTGGTCCAATAATTAATATCCAAAAAATAAGACATTTTACACATTTTGAAATTATTAAACATTCATTTGGAATAATTACTCCTGTTGTAAAGGTTACTGTACCTGAAAAGGAGATAAAAAAAATTATTAATAGTTCCAGACTATATTTAGCTTTTTGGTTACTTGTAATTTTATCCTCAGTTTTGCTACAATCGTGGTTACCAATAATAATGATAATTTTACCTCCATTTTATGGAAATACTGTATTAATGATTTGTGGCATGACTCAACATGCTGGACTAGCCGATAATATTAAAGATCATAGAAAAAGTACAAGAACTGTTATTATGAATCCCTTTTTCAGTTTTTTATATTCAAATATGGAGTATCATATAGAACACCACATTTTCCCAAAAATACCATGCCATAATTTAAAAAAATTTCATAAAATAGTAAAAAATCAAATGCCAGAACCTCATAATGGAATAATTTCTGCTTATAGATCAATAATCCCAGCAATATTTAAGCAATCTAAAGATAAAAATTATTTTATTCATGTGAAGGTTCCAGATACGACAATTTAGTCTCTTTTTTTTTATTCAAAATATACTATAAATAAATCATGGGAAATCAACTAAATGATAATGATTTCGGTACTAGAGATAAAAGAGGTCATTGGAAACCTTTTGGTACAATAAGTATCAACCCACCTAGAGATATATTTTTTAACCCAATAAAATTTTTAAAGTATTTTTTTAAATTCCCAGGAATTTTTTTTCCATGGACTTTCGTCTTTGCAGCGATAACAGTTGCTACATATCTTTTTTTGACTCCTTCTTTAGAAACAATGAAGACTTTTGAAATAGGATGGATATCCTATATATTCTTTAGAAATGCAGTTATTATTTTGCTTTGGACAGGCTTCTTTCATTTAAGACTGAAAACACAAGGAACTTCATTTAAATATAATCCACGACCTTTGGAAAAAAACAATTCAACATTTTTATTTAATGATCAGACTAAAGATAATTTATTCTATACTTTTTGTAGTGCTATTCCATTATGGACAGCATACGAAGTAATTACATTTTGGGCATTTGCAAATCAAATAATACCATATGTAAGTTGGGAGGCTTATCCAATATATTGTTGTTTTATGTTCTTTCTTGTTCCATTTATAAGAGACGCACATTTTTACTTAACTCATAGACTATTGCACTGGGCGCCACTTTATAAAATTGCTCATAAAGTTCATCACCGTAATACAAATACAGGTGCTTGGTCTGGTATGTCTATGCATCCAATAGAGCATCTATTATATTTTTCAGGTATTTTAGTGCATTGGATTATTCCTTCTCACCCTCTAGTTGCGATGTATCATGTTTTTCATGCTGGATTAGCACCTACACCTGGACATACAGGATATGAAAAGATGACTTTCAAAAATGGTGTATCAATACCAACAGGTGATTATATGCACTATATACATCACAAATATTTCGAATGTAATTACTCAGGAGGTAACACTAGCTTTTTAGACAAACTAATGGGTACATTTCATGATGGATCTGAAGAAGCAACAAAAGAAGTAATGACTCGTATTAAAGACAAAGCGCATTATCTTTAATCTTATCTTCATAAATTTTAAATTTTATTATATTGATCTTTAACGTGAGTAAGGTTGAATTATATAAAGATGTAAAAAATAGTTTAGGCGAAGGTATAACTTGGTCTGCAATTAATCAAAGTTTATTTTGGCTTGATATAAAACCAAAAACACTTTTATTCAGAATAAATTTACAAAGTGAAAGATTAGAAACTTTTGAATTACCTGAATTTGTAACAGCATCATCAATAATTTCAAACAGTGAAATTGCTTTAGTTTCAAACAACGGAGTAAACAAATTTAATTTTCAAACCAAAAAATATGAAATAATAAAAGAGGTAGAAGAAAATATTTTAACTAATAGATCAAACGACGGTGCATCCGATGCAAAGGGAAGATTTTGGTTCGGTACAATGCAAAATAATATTAATCAGGATGGAAGCGCAAAGACTTTAACTACTAAATCTGGAACTTTATATTGTTTATCAGAAAATAAATTAAACATAGTTGAAACAAATCTTGGTATACCTAATACATTTGTTTGGAGTCCAGATAATACAAAATTTTATTTTGCTGACTCAACTGAAGGATCATTACTTGAATACAAATTTAATCTAGATAAAGGCAGTTTATCAGATAAAAAAATTTTATTTGATTTTGATAGAGGAGCTCCAGATGGTTCAACAATTGATAGTGATGGTTTTATTTGGAATTGTCGTTGGGGTGGATCATGTATAGTGAGAATTGACCCTAAAGGAAGAGTTGATCAAATTTATGAGCTACCAGTAGAAAATGTCACTAATTGTGTTTTTGGTGGTACTGATCTTAAGACATTATTCATTACTACTGCTAATAATTCTGGTAAAAATCAATATGATGGCGGTTTATTCGCATTAAATGTAAATGTACCAGGAGTTGAAGATTATAAATTTAAAATTTGATTTTTTACTCTAATTAGCTAAAACTTTTATTCATGAATAAAATAAATAAATTTAGATCCTCTAATTGGTTTAATTCTAAATCACATAGAAGAGATACTTTTATCCATAGAGGATGGATGCGAAATCAAGGTCATCCCAATCACTTATTTGATGGACGTCCTGTAATTGGAATTTGTAATACTTGGTCAGAACTGACACCATGTAATGGCCATTTTAGAGAAATAGCAGAATCAGTTAAGAAAGGAGTATATGAGGCAGGAGGTTTTCCTCTTGAATTCCCAGTCTTTTCGGCAAGTGAATCTAGTCTTAGACCTACCGCAATGTTATTTAGAAACTTGGCAAGTATGGATGTAGAAGAATCGATAAGAGGCAATCCTATTGATGGAGTCGTACTTCTAATGGGTTGTGATAAAACAACACCTTCATTAATGATGGGAGCAGCAAGTGTTGATCTTCCTACAATAGGAGTCTCAGGTGGTCCAATGCTAAACGGTTATCATCAAGGAGAAAGAGTAGGCTCTGGAACCGGGGTATGGAAACTTGATGCTGAATTAAATGCAGGTGTAATTACAGAACAAGATTTAATAAATGCAGAAATTTCTATGAGTAGATCAAAGGGTAATTGTATGACAATGGGTACAGCATCAACAATGGGCTCTATGGTAGAAGCTTTAGGAATGTCTCTTCCTGGAAATGCTGCAATACCTGCAGTTGATTCAAGAAGATATGTATTGGCTCATATGTCAGGAAAAAGAATTGTAGAGATGGTTAAAGAAAATATAACTATGTCGAAAATAGTAACAAAAAAATCATTTGAAAATGCAATAAAGGTTAACGGCGCAATAGGTGGCTCAACTAATGCTGTTATACATTTAACAGCTATTGCAGGAAGAATGGAAATAGATTTACATTTAGAAGATTGGGACAAATGTGGTGATGGTATTCCAACATTAGTAAATCTTCAACCTTCTGGAAAATATTTAATGGAAGATTTTTATTATGCAGGTGGTGTTCCTGTTGTAATAAAAAGATTACTTGAAAAAAAATTATTAGAAGAAAATGCAATGACTGTAAATGGAAAAAGTATTGGTGAAAATAATAAAGATGCTAAATGTTCGAATAATGACGTTATAAAAGAATTTGATAATCCATTAACAAAAAATGGAGGCATTAAAATTCTCAAAGGAAACATTGCGCCAAATGGTGCAATCATTAAACCATCTGCTGCATCACCAGAATTAATGAAACATACAGGAAAAGCAGTTGTATTTGAAAGCGTTGAAGAATTTCATGAAAAAATTGATAATCCAAATTTAGAATTAGATGAAAACTCTATATTAGTTTTGAAAAATTGTGGACCAAAAGGTTATCCAGGTATGGCAGAAGTTGGAAACATGCGTCTTCCACAAAAACTTTTAAAGAAAGGTGTTAGGGATATGATTAGGATATCTGATGCTAGAATGAGTGGAACAGCATATGGAACAGTAATCCTACATACTGCCCCTGAGGCAGCTGTAAAAGGCCCTTTAGCAGCCGTCCAAAATGGTGATCTAATAGAAATAGATGTCAATCAAGGTTCTATGAACTTAAAAGTTGACGAAGTAACGATTAAGAAACGTTTAGATAATTATAATCCAATTTTACCTGAAATTTCTGGAGGTTATCAAAAGATGTATATAGATCATGTTATGCAAGCTGACAAAGGTGCAGATCTTGATTTTCTAATTGGTAAAAGAGGTGCAGAGGTAAAAAGACATAGTCATTAATTTTAAAAAATTATAAAGATCAGTTGTAAAATGAACAGTAATTTTAATCCACTATCAGCTGAAGAATTAGTTTCAAGAATAAATAAAATTCCAAGAATTCGTTTAGCACAACTACCAACTGCTCTTGAATATGCCCCTAATATTTCTAAAGAGTTAAATATAAATCTATACATAAAAAGAGATGATTGCACAGCTCTAGCTTTTGGAGGGAACAAAACAAGACATCTAGAATTTATAATGGCTAAAACTTTATCTGGAGAGTATGATTGTATTTTAACTGGAGCTGCCTCTCAATCAAATTTTTGTCGTCAAGCAGTAGCTGCAGCAAATAAATTAAATCTAGATAGTTATTTAGTATTGATGCATGGAATAAAAGGTAAATTAATGCAAGGTAATTTTTTATTGTATAATATTTTAGGAGCAAACGTTGAGGTAGTTGATGGAGAAAATTTAGAAGAAATACCAAAACATCTTTATAGAAAATATAGTCAGTTAATAAAAGAGGGTCGAAAACCTTTACTGATATACGGTGGATTTGGTAAAGAAGATACAACACTTGCTGGAATTAGTTATGCAAATGCTATGGCTGAAATTGATTTGCAAATGAAAGAACAAAATTTTATGGCAGATCATTTATTTGTTACGGCTGCTAATATGACACAAGCAGGCTGTGAGTTAGGAGCTAAAATATTAAATTGGCCAACTCGTATCCAAGGCATTTCACCTGTTTATTGGGAAATGAATATTAAAAAAGATATTGCTAGGATTTGTAATGAAGGAGCTAAGCTACTTGATGTAAATATAAAATTTAATCATGAAATGATCAATCATGACAATACTTATGTAGGTGAAAAGTATGGTGCTACTACAAAAGCAGGAATAGAAGCTATGAAGCTTTTAGCAAATAAAGAGTCTATAATTTTAGATCCAGTTTATACCTCGAAAGGTTTTGCTGCTCTTATTGATTATGTTCAAAAAGGTATTATTAAAAAAGGAGATAATGTAATTTTTATATATACAGGTGGGAGTCCAGCTGTATTTGCATATAATGAAGATATAAATAATCCAAAATAGTTATTTGGAGAATAAAAAAAAATCTAGAATTAATTTATTTTTATAATTTAAATATCAAAAATTTTACCTGGGTTTAAAATATTATTTGGGTCAAAACTTTTCTTAATTAATTTCATTAAAGGAATATTATCTGGGTGTTGCCTTAATAAATATTCTTTTTTTTGAAGACCTATTCCGTGTTCCCCTGTTATTGTTCCATCCATTTTTAGGGCTTGATCAATTAATTTATCACTAAACTTCCTTATATATTTATATTCATTATCTTTGTTAGGATCATAGACAATAGTTACATGAAAATTTCCATCACCTACGTGACCAACCATAGGAGCTTTTAGCCCAGTACCTTGAAGTTCATTTTCTGCAAATTTAATACACTCAACAATATTTGAAATAGGTACACAAACATCAGTAGCGTAAACTCTTATATTATCCCCTTGTGCTTTAACTGAATAATAAACGTTATGTCTCGCTTTCCAAATTTTATTTCTTTCCTCCGTGTTTGCTGCCCATTTAAAATCACTACCATTATTATTTTTAGAAATCTCTTCAACTACATTAATAGATTCTTTATTTGAAATTTCACTTCCATGAAATTCATAAAAAAGTGTCGGTAAACTTTCTAGATTCTCTAGTTTTGAATACTTTATACTAATGTCCATCTGATCTTTATTTAACAACTCTACTCTAGCAATTGGTACACCGTATTGGATAATTTCTTGAGCAGTTAAAACAGCTGAGTCAAGATCTGGAAATTGACATACAGCGCTCATTATACTTTCAGGTATAGGTGATAATCTAAGGTGAACCTCAGTGATTATTCCTAGTGTACCTTCAGAACCAACAAAAAGATTGGTCAAATTATATCCTGCAGAAGTTTTTTTTGCTCTTGTACCCGTTTTTATTATATCGCCATTCGCTAAAACTACAGTTAGACCTAGAACAGTTGTTTTCATTGTTCCGTATCTTACAGCCATTGTTCCTGATGCTGAACAAGCAGTCATACCACCTAAAGATGCATTCGCACCAGGATCAATAGGAAAGAATACCCCTTTATCTTTAAGTGTTTCATTAAGTTGTTCACGAGATACATTGGCTTCAACTCTACAATCAAAATCTTGCTCATTGATAGAAATTATTTTATTAAAATTTTCCATTGAAATTGTAAAACCTTCTTCATTGCCTACTACATGACCTTCTAGTGATGTTCCTGTTCCATAGGCAGTCACTGGTACCTTGAATTCATTACAAATTTTTAGTATTTTTGAAAGCTCCTCATTATTTTTTGGAAATAAAACTGCTCTGGGTAAGATAGGATCATAGGCATCTTCACCTTTAGCGTGATTATTTCTAACACTTTCTGAAAATGATATTCTTTCTTGTAAAATCTCTTTCAAATTGTCTAATAATCCTCTATCCATTCACTAATAATATTAGATATTTTAGAAAAGTAAATGAATACAATTCCTTTAAAATTAGAAAAAATATATGAATTAGCTTATCAAGTACTTACAAAACATGGGTGTGATCATTTAAATGCTGATTGTGTTGCTACAACGGTAACTCATGCAGAGAGAGATGGAAGTGTTTCTCATGGTTTATTTAGGATTCCAGGTTATATAGCTTCTTTAAAAAGTAAAAAAGTAAATGCTGTTTCTCGACCTACAAGTAATTATCTTACACAAAATGCTATTCGTGTTGATGGGGATTATGGTTTTGCTCCAGTAGGAATAAAAGTTGGGTTACCTGAATTAATAAAAACTTCAAATAAACATGGAGTTGGTGTGTTAACAATTGCTAATACACATCACTTTGCTGCTTTGTGGCATGAGACTGAAGCACTGGCAGAAAATAATTTAATTGGTATTGCCTGTACGGCATACAAACCAAGTGTAGCACCAGCTGGTGCAAAAAAACCATTATTTGGAACTAATCCAATTTCATTTGCATGGCCTAGAAAAAATAATACTCCTGTCGTTTATGACATGGCAACTTCAACAATGGCTATGGGTGAGGTTCAGGTTGCAGCTAGAGATGGTCACAAGGTGCCATTGGGAACAGGATTAAATAAAGATGGTGAAAAAACTGATGATCCAAATCAAATAGCAAATGGAGGAGTGCTTTTGACTTTTGGTGATTATAAGGGTTCTGCTATAGCTATGATGATTGAATTACTAGCTGCAGGTCTAGTTGGAGATTTATTTAGTTTTGAGGCAAAAGAAGAGGATAATAACGATGGAGGACCAGCACGAGGAGGTGAGTTTATTATGGCTTTATCTCCTGAGCTTATTGCAGGAAAAAATTGGAATGAACATGCTGAAAAATTTTTTGAACAAATGACATCCTTAGACGGCGTGCGGTTACCTGGTCAAAGAAGACATACTAATAGAGAAGATAAAGGTCCAAGACATATCAATACCGAGCTCATAGAAAAAATAAAGAGTCTAATCTAATCCATTTATGGATAACATAAGATTAGATTTTCAAAAACATATTGATGCTGGAAGGTGTAATGGTGCTGAATGGATAATAAATCACAAAAATAATACTTATCATGAGGTAATTGGATATAATGATCTAGTTAAAAATAATAAACTTAATAAAAATTCATATTACAGAATTTGGTCCATGACTAAACCAATTGTTTGTTTTGCGGCGATGCAACTAATAGAAAAAAATTTTTTATCTCTTGATGATACTATAGATAAATATTTACCAAATTTTAAAAATCTAAAAAAACTTAAATTATTAACTAGCAAGTTAGACGATACTATTAAAGTAGATAACAGCCCTACAGTAAGACAACTTTTACAGCATACAGCAGGCTTTACATACAATAGTAGTAATAATTTTTTAGCTGAAGCTTATGAAGAAAAGAAGTTATTTCACTCATCTTCTAGAAGCTTAGAAGAGGAAATTGAAAGTATTTCTGGGTTGCCACTACTTTATGAACCAGGATCAGAATGGCATTATTCTATTTCTATAGATATTTTAGCTAGAATTCTAGAAGTTGTAACAAAAGATAAGTTATTAAATATTTTAAAAGAAAATATATTTTATCCACTAGAAATGAATGAAACAAATTTTTTTATTAGCGAAGATAAAAATAAAAATTTAGTTGAAACTTTTGAATATAATAGCGTTAATTCAAAGTTAACTGACTTAACTTTGGGTACAAGAAAACTAATTTTATATGGATATCCTGCAAATAATGAAAATTACTGTAGAGGTGGACATGGTTTATTTTCAACTGCTGCGGATTATATTAAATTTGCTACCATGCTTATTAATGGAAAAGATAAAAATGCTAAACCACTTGTAAATATGGAAACTCTTCAATCTATGCGTTGTAATTCATTAGATAGAAACTTATTGCCCATCGAAATAACATCAACAAATACAATTAAAGATCAAAATTATGAAAATGATTTAGATGGATATGGATGGGGCCTAGGATTTAGAGTTTTGATGAATAATACACCACAAAACAAATTTGGTGTCATGGGTGAATTTGGTTGGTCAGGATACGCCGCTACATATTTCTTAGTTGATCCAATTAATGATTTATCTGCAGTCTTAATGATGCAAATTTTAGATGCTGAGAAAAATATTAAAAAAGACTTTTATAATAATATTTTCAAAAATATAAAATGAATAACAAATCAAACCCATATACCTATGGAATCATTTTAATACTTTTAACCTATTTATCTTTTGGTATCTTAGACACAATTCAAAAAACAGCGGTTCAGTATCATTCAGTTTTTGTGCTATTATTTGTAAAATATACTTTTTGTCTTATTTTTTCTTTTTTTATTGCAAAAAAAAATAATGTAAAAAAATATTATCTATCAAATAATTATAAGATACAAATTACTAGGTGTGTCCTATCTGTTTGTGAGGCTTGTTTTTTTGTATTATCATTTAGGTATTTAGCTCTTGCAGATGCACACACAATTGGATCATTATCACCAGTATTAGTTGTCTTTTTTTCTTATCTAATTTTAAAAGAAAAAATCAATTTAGCTACTTGGGTAGCAATTGGAATTAGTTTTTTTGGCGTTCTTCTCATTATGCGCCCTGGCTTAACAATATTTAATCCGTACCTTGTTATTCCCTTACTTGCAGCTTTTTTCTACTCACTGTTTCAAATAGCAACAAGATTAAATGCTCAGTATGATGATAACGAGACAATGCTATTCTATAACGGTCTTATAGGTGTCATAATAACTTCCATATTATCACTATTTTTTTGGCAACCTCTTCATTCATTTTCTTTTATATTCTTTATATTTTTAGGCTTCTTTTTTTGTATGGGTTTATTTTTACAAATTAAGGCATTAAGTATCACTCCTGCAAGTGTATTAGCACCCTATAATTATACAATAATAGTTTGGGCAATATTTTTTGGTCTAATTGTATATAAAGAAATACCAGATATATTTACAATTATTGGAGCAATTATTATTGTTGCATCTGGTGTATTTATATTTAGGTATTCTTATAAGTAACCCTAATTTTCTTTGTATGATTTAAAATATTAATGTTATAAATTTCATAATGTTTATTGGAATAGATCTTGGTACTTCTTCAATTAAAATGATTTTAATTGATCAAAACCAAAAAATTCTTGCTACAGCCACTTCAAGTCTCACAGTACAATCTCCAAAAGATGGTTTTAGTGAGCAAAATCCACAAGAATGGATTGACTCGACAATGAAATGTTTTGAAGCTTTGAAGCTAAAAAAACCAAATGAGTTTTCGCAAACCGTTTCTCTTGGCATATCAGGACATATGCATGGAGCTACTTTAATTGATAAGGATGGAAATGTTATTAGACCATGTATTCTTTGGAATGATACTAGATCACATCAAGAGTGTGAAGAATTTGAAAAACAAAACTTTGATGTACGATCAATCTCAGGAAATATCACTATGCCTGGTTTTACTGCTCCAAAAATAAATTGGATTAAAAACAATGAAATAGATAATTTTCGAAAAATTTTCAAAGTTTTATTACCAAAAGATTATTTAAGATTTATTCTTACTGGTGAATTTTTTTCTGAAATGTCAGATGCATCTGGCACATTATGGTTAGACATAAAACATAGGAAATGGTCTAATAAACTTTTATCATGCTCGTTTTTAGAAGAAAAACATATGCCCAATCTTGTGGAAGGCAATGAGCTTACAGGTTATTTAAAAAAAGAGTTAAAAGATAAATTTAATTTTAATAATAATGTTAAAGTTGTTGGTGGAGCGGGTGATAATGCAGCTGCAGCAACTGGTATGGGCATAACAAATAAAAACCAGTCATTTATATCTCTTGGTACTTCAGGAGTTTTTTTTACACCTACTGAGAGTTTTTTAAGTAATACTGGAGATGCAGTACATTCATTTTGTCATTGTTTACCTAACAAATGGCATTTGATGTCAGTTATGTTAAGTGCAAGTAATTGTTTGGATTGGATCTGTGCTGTTACAAACACTTCAATTGCAGAAACACTTAATAATGTAGAAAAATTTTATTCAGATGAAGATACTATAAATAATTCTTCCTTCTTTTTACCCTATCTCTCGGGAGAGAGGACTCCTCATAATGATCCACATATTAGAGGATCATTTCACTCTATTAAAACAACAACAAATGCAACAGATTTACAGTATGCAGTAATTGAGGGTATTAGTTTTGGTATATTAGATGGCGTAAATTCTATTTTAAAAGTTAACAATAACTTTGATACCATATACATGGTCGGAGGAGGTTCAAAAAGTTCATTCTGGATTGAATTGCTTGCATCACTATTAAATAGAAAATTAAGTGTTTGTGATCAAAGTGAATTTGGTGCGGCACTTGGTGTTGCAAGATTAGCAATGTTTCAGGATGATACAATCTATAATAAAGAAAAAATTGTTAGTGAAATAAAAATAAGTAAAATTTATGAACCGAAGAAACATAATATGGATATTTTGTTACGAAGATATGCTATTTGGAAAGATTTATACAACAGTAACAAAAAAATTGCTCAAAATTTGAATTTTTAATAAATATCCTTTAAAAAATTTATTTTTTTTTCTAAAATTTCAGAAAACAAAGAAAATTGTTTTGGTGTGTTCCCCCATAGTTCTACACAATTTGTAAATTCAACAATTTTATTTTCTTCTAGATAATATTTGATCCATTCCCAACTTGGTTCATAGTATTCAAAACTTAATTTTTTATCTTTAATTTTTAACATAAAAACATACCAACTTGCAATTGCATCAATACAATTTTCAGGAATAATATTTTTTTCAAAGCAATTATGTATAGTTGGCAATATAAATATAGGAAATTTACCTACACCATCCATTGCAATTCTTTCTAATTTATCAGCAATATTTTTATTTTTAAATCTTTCATAAATTGTGATCATATATTCTTCTAAATCAAAGGGTTTATGAACAAGCGCTGGTAATATTTCCTTTTGTTGAATTTCAAAGAAAAATTGTTCTAAATTTTTATCTGATATTGCTTCATCATAAGTTGTATAACCTTTTAGTGCTCCAAAATAACTTAATGCTAAGTGAGCTCCATTTAGAATTCTAATCTTAGCTTCTTCATAGGGAAATACATCCTTAACAAACTTCACACCAACATCTTCAAGCTTTGGTCTTTCATTTATAAAGTTATCCTCTACTATCCATTGAATAAAGGGTTCAGCTATCACACCACAATTTTCCTTCAAATTAAATTTTTCCATTATATCAGATTTTAAAAATTCTGGTGTTCTAGGAGTAATTCGATCAACAACACAAGAGGGAAAACTGACATTTTCTTCTATCCATTCTAAAAGTTCAAATTCTTTAGATGCTGATAAATATTGTTTTAAACAGTCTTGTAACATTTTTCCATTTTCTCTAATATTATCACAGCATAGCAATGTGATTTTTTTATTTATAGATAGCATTCTTTTTTTTAAAGCTGCCATAAGAAAAGAGTAAATTATATTGTTTTCTTTTCCTTGAATATTATTCTTAATAAGTTCTAAATTTAGATTTAATTTATTTTTTTCATTAATATAGTAACCGCTTTCGGTAATTGTCATTGTAACTAATTTTATATCTGGATTTGAAAGAATACCCTCAGCTTCATCTTTATCCTTACTCCAGTCTATTAATTTTATAATCGAATTGATATCTTTATATTTTTCGTCTCCTGAAGTAGAAATTGTTTTCAGGATATATTTCCCTTTTCTTAATTTTAGATTTTCAAAATTTTTGCTATCTTCTTTTCTTAAATTAATTCCACATATTCCCCAATTAATATTATTAGATGTATTAAGATATTCATCTATGTAGTTTGCTTGATGAGCTCTATGAAAATTTCCTACACCAAGATGAACAATACCTGTTTTACAATTTTCTCTATTAAAAGATGAAATAGTTAGTTCACCTCTATTCATCAATTTTTATTTGAAGCTTTACATCGGCGGGTCTATGTTCTGCTGCTCGTAAAAATGCTTCAACACTTTCTTCAAATTTAAAGGTATGTGTAATCATCGGCTTAACATTTATTTTTCCTCGTTCAAGTAGTCTTATTGATGGTTCATATTGATGTGAATACCTATGCACAGTTTGAAACTCAAGACCTTTAGAAAATAGTATAGCCCAATTCATTGGTACTGGTTCAGCATTATTTCCAATTAAGACAACATGTGCGCCAGGTGAACAGCAAGTAAAAATAGCTTCATATGCTTTTACTGCTCCGCTACATTCAAAAAACCTATCAACTCCCCATCCATTAGTTTCATCCATAATTTTTGTTTCTAAATTTTCTTTGGATATATCTATGGGAATAAGATCAGGATAATAATCACACATTTTTAATTTTTCACTTAAAATGTCAGCAATATAAACTTTTGCACATCCTCCAGCTAAAGCGGCAAGGGCTGTAACCAATCCAATTGGCCCACATCCCATTACTAATCCAATTTGACCAGGTTTTATTTTTGCTTTTGTTACTCCTTGCATACCTACTGCTAAAGGCTCAACCATTGCTCCTTCAGCATAAGAGAGATTGTCTGGTATTTTAAAAACCATATCACTTGGAAATACAACCTCAGGTGTTAAACAACCATGAATAGGTGGTGTAGCCCAAAATTTTACTTTTTGATCATAATTATAAATACCAAGTTTATATTCTTTTGTACTTTTACTAACAATCTGAGGTTCAACACAAACTCTGTCACCCACTTTTAAATCTTTTACATTTGTACCTACTTCGATAATTGTTCCTGAGCCTTCATGTCCCAAAACCATTGGTGCATTAACATGCCATTGCCCAATTTTTCCATGTTTATAATAGTGAATATCTGAACCACATATACCAACAGTATGCATATTGATTTTTACATCATTTGAACCAACCTTGTTTGGTAAATCTATATCTCTTAAATTCAATTCAAGTTTTTTTTCTAAAACTAATGCTTTCATGTTTGTTAATAAATAGCATATTTTTAAATATAAATTATTATAATTTTTAATGAAATTTCTACTTTGTTAACATATTGTATGTATTGATGATTTTTGATCATTTTAAATTAACTAATAAAGTTGCTATTGTAACAGGTGGAACAAGAGGAATTGGTCTATCTATTGCACACGCTCTTGGAGAGGCTGGCGCAAAGATAATTATCACTAGTAGAACAGATAAATATTCTGGACTCAAAAGTCTTAAAGATGCAAATTATGATGTTTCTTTCTTACAAGGTGATATTACTGATCCTAATCAGCCTCAAAAAATTATAAATTTTGTTTTAGAAAAATATAATTCAATTGATATCTTAGTTAACAATGCTGGTGTTGCTCAACATGGTACCATGGAAGAATTTGATGATAAATTATTAGATAAAATTATGAATACAAATGTTGATTCTGTTTTTAGGATGTGTCGTTCTGTTTTACCACAAATGAAAAAACAAGGTGAAGGAGTGATTTTAAACATAGGTTCAATATCTGGATTAGTATCAAATATTCCTCAACCTCAAGTGGCTTATAATGCATCAAAAGCTGCTGTACATATGTTAACAAAAAGTTTAGCAAGTGATTTTGCTGAAAACAATATCCGTGTGAATGCTATTGCACCTGGTTATATCGACACAGAAATGACTAAATTAAATAAAGAAGATGAACATTGGTATGAAACATGGAATAACATGACACCCCTTAAAAGAATGGGTAAGCCAAGTGAAATTGCATCTGCAGCACTTTTTTTATGTAGCCCTGCTTCAAGTTACATTACAGGTGAAGTATTAGTTGTAGACGGCGGATATACACTTAGATAAATTCACTATTCTTTAAAAAGAAAAATATTTGCTTTTATTTTTATTTCATCTTTAAGAATTGATGTATTTTTCCAATTACCAGTGCCAATATTAAACTCATTCCTAGAAAAAAATATCTCGCTTTTTACTTGAACCAACTCGCTAGCCAATTTTATAATTTCAATATCAATAGGGATATTTTGACTTTTACCTTTTATTGTTAATTCACCTATTAAATTAATTTTATTATCTTCATAATTAAAGTTAAAATTATTTGTATCAATAAGACCTAAAGGATATTTTTTAGCATCAAAAAAAACTTCACTAAGAACTAAATCTTTATATCGTTTGTAATTTATATCTAAACTATCAATTCTAACATTTATAAGAGCTTTATTATTATTTTGATTTGAAAAATCTAAGGAAACAAAACCATCAAATTCATTAAATTTACCGATAACATTTTTCGTAAGCAAAACTGGAACTTCAAATTCTATACTAGAAATATTTTTATCAATAGTCCATAAATCATTAGCTGCAATCTGCTTACAATACAGAAATATAAAAAATAAACTAAATATAACTTTCAATATATTTCCTTGCTAGTTCATCAGCTTTCTCATTAAATTCAAAACCAGCGTGTCCTTTAATCCATTTCCATGTTACATTATGTTTATTAATTAGATTATCTAATTGCATCCATAATTCTTTATTTTTAACTATTTTTTTTGTTGAAGTTTTCCATCCATTTTTTTTCCAATTTGTAATCCATGATTCAATACCATCCTTTACATATTTGCTATCGGTATAAATGATTAATTCTTTTTTTATCTCAAAATACTCCAGTGCTTTTATTGCTGCTGTAAGTTCCATTTTATTATTAGTTGTGTGTTGATCACCACCATTTAATAAAATTTCTTTATTATTATCTAATATCACGACACCCCATCCACCTATACCAGGATTCCCAGAACATGCGCCATCTGTATAAATATTAATCATTATTCAAAAATATCATTTTGTTGATGCCATCTTAAAATATTTAAATATTCAAATGGATCTTTTTTAACAACTACTGCATCAGGAGGATGAAAAATATAATCGTGCACTCTCGTGCATAATATTCTAACAGCAGCAGCCCTTAATAAAATATTTAATGATTTCTTTTCAATGTCACTTAATTCTCTCAACTTTTGATATTCCCCAAGAATTATCAAGCAGTTCTCTTTGTTAAAGTATTGTCCATTTTCACTAAAACACCAATCATTAATAACTATGGCTAAATCATAAATATAAAAATAATAACATGCAAAATAGAAATCTATTACTCCAGAAATTTTTTCATCTTTAAAAAAAATATTATCTCTAAACAAATCAGCATGTATGACACCACAAGGAATATTTGTTGGCCAATAATTTTCTAAATAGTCTATTTCATTTTTTAACAAATACATTGTTTCACTGAACTTTTCGGATTTATTATTAAGGCACTTTTTGTAAATTTCTTTCCAATCCTGTAGATCTAAACTATTAGGTCTTTTTTCATCAAAATTTATTGTAAGATTGTGTAAATCAGCAACCATTTTTCCAACTTCTCTACACATTTCAGAGTTAGGTTCTTCAATACTTTTACCTTCTAGAAAAGATATTATTACAGCGGTTTTATTTTTTATTCTTTTTAAAATTTTTCCATTTTTATCTGAGATAGCTTTTGGACATTTAAAATTATTTTTATTTAAAAAGTTTTTTAAATTTATAAAAAAAGGTAATTCTTGCTCAGTTACTCTTTTTTCAAAAATTGTTAAAATATATGGTTGATTATTACAAAAAATTTTAAAATTTGAGTTCTCTATCCCATCTACAATTTCTTCAAAGCTGTCTAAATTTCCAATTGAGTATTCAGAAATAAAGTTTTCAATATCTTCTTTAAGTAATTTAGTAAAGACTGCCATCTTCTATACGTTTAGTTTTTGTGGCACTTTAAAAAATACATCTTCTTTTTGGTAAGATCCTTCATTTATATGTATTTCAAAATTTCTTTTCAAATTTTCAAGAAGTTTTTTAACAAGTACTTCTGGAGATGATGCACTTGCTGTTATTCCTATATTTTCAGATTCTTGAAATATATTTAAATTTAAGGAATCAACATCTTCTACTAAAATAGCTTTTTTTGATCCATAATTTTTTGCTACTTCAACTAATCTTAGGGAATTTGATGAGTTACTTGCACCAATTACTAAAAAATAATCACATTGATTTGCTATCTTTTTAACCGCTTCCTGTCTATTTGTTGTAGCATAACAAATATCATTTTTTTTTGGTTCTATGACATTACTAAAATGTAATTTTATCTCTTTTATTATATCTTTTGTATCATCTACTGATAGTGTTGTCTGAGTAACATATGCAATCTCATCATTTTGGTTTAAAGGCAATTTTTTTACATCTTCAACTTTTTCTACTAAATGAATTTTTTTATCTGTTTGACCCATAGTTCCAATAACTTCAGGATGATTTCTATGACCAATTAAAATTACTGGCAGATTTTTTTTATCAAAATTTTCAACTTCTTTATGGATTTTGCTAACAAGCGGACATGTTGCATCATAATATACTAAATTTAAACTTAATGCTTCCTCTGGGACTGCCTTTGGAACACCATGTGCAGAAAAGATAACTGGCCTACTTCTATCTTCAATCTCATTTAATTCTTCTACAAAAATAGCTCCCTGTGATTTGAGATTTTCAACAACAAATTTATTATGCACTATTTCATGACGAACGTATACGGGCGCTCCATATTTTTTAAGAGCACCCTTTACCATTTCTATAGCCCTATCTACACCTGCACAAAATCCCCGAGGTCCTGCAAGAAATATATTAAGTTTTTTTGTCATCTAAATTTGTTACCATTAATTTTGGTTACTTAATAATACTATAGATTTTGAAAATCTTTTAATATTAAATTATTAATATTGTAAGTAGATTTTGGAATAACTAAATTTACTACTAGTTCTTTAGAACAGAATTAAATTCAGTGATAGATTCTTCAATTAAAGCAGATTTTTTATCCTTACTGAGATTTTGAAGTAGAATATTTCTAGTAGCCTCTATTGCAACACTTGAAATATAACTTTTGATAGAATTATTAGTATCTCGAACTAATTGTTCAATTTTATTTTCTGCCAATATTTTTCTCTTGTCAATTTGATCACTTAATTTAGAGGCGGATATATCTTTCAATTCAGCGATTCTTTTCTCAGATTCTAACTTTAGATTTTGTATTTCCTTTTCTACCTTAGTTTCTCTTTCTTTTAATTCATTCAAAGCTTTTTGAGCCTCATTTTTTAAATTCTCAACTTCATCTATTTTATTTTTTATATCTTTTATTTGTGCATCTAGACTAGATGTAAGAATTTTTCTTACCGGATTAAAAATAGCTGCAATAAATAAAATAAAAGATACCGCTACCCAAAATTGTGGATCAGAAAACATTAATTAAAACTACCTTTATGTGTTTCAATAACTTTATTAATTTCATTGTCTGACAATTCTATATCTGTAATTTTTCCAACGGTCAGTTTTGTAATATTAGCTATTTCATTGTTAATATTTTTCATTTGATCATCTTTACTTTTTAAAATTTCTTTTTCTGCATCAGAAACTTTTTTTTCTAAATCTTTATCAAGTGAAGAAAGTTGAGAAGAAACATCTTCTTGTAAAGCATTGATTGTTTCTTTAATTTTCTCATCTGTTTCTAGTTTAGCCCTATTGATTTGATCATTAATTTTTTTTTCAATTTCCATTGCTTGTTCTTGAAGCTCTTTTGCTGAAGATAAATTCTCATCTATTTTATTTTGTCTTTTCTCTAAAACTGTAGCTATTCTTGGAAGAGATACTCTCCATAAAAACACAAATAGAAAAGCAAAGAATACAGCTAACCAAAAGAGCTGTGATACAAAAAACTCTGGATTTAATTGAGGCATTAATTAATTATTGCGTTCTATCCAAACAAAATAACTAACGCTATAACTAGTGCGAAAAGTGCAATCGCTTCAACTAATGCAAAACCTAACATTGTCATTGTAAAAACCTCACCTCTCGCTGCTGGATTTCTTCCAACTGCTTGAATAAATGATGAGAAAATATTCCCAATTCCAATACCTGATCCAATAACACCGATAACGGCTAGACCCGCTCCGATTACTTTTGCTGCTTCAATTTCCATAAGTCCTCCTATTTTAAATTAATGTAAATGATAAGCATCGTTAATATATAAACACGTCAGTATTGCAAACACATATGCTTGCAAAAACGCAATTAAAATTTCTAATCCAGTTAAAGCTACAATAAAAGCTAAAGGAAAAACTCCTGTAAAAAATGGCATGGAAACAACAAAGCCCGCGAATACTTTTAGTAGTGTGTGACCAGCCAGCATGTTTGCAAATAATCTAACTGATAAACTTATAGGTCTTGATAAATAAGAAATTACCTCAATAGGAATAAGCAGTGGATGCATGTAAAATGGTACACCTGGTATGTAAAAGAAAGTAAAAAATTTAATACCATGGTTGATAAATCCAAGAATAGTTACACCAATAAATACAACTGCTGCTAAAGCAAATGTAACAATAATATGACTAGTGAAAGTAAATTGGTATGGTATCATACCAACCATATTTCCAATTAACACAAACATGAATAAAGAGAAAACAAATGGGAAATATTTTTTTCCATTATCTCCTACTGTATCAGACAGAAGCTGAGCGATAAAATTATACATCAATTCTGAAATAAGCTGCATCCTAGAAGGGATGATTGATCTTGTATTCACTGTTAAAGTTAAAAAAAGAGTAATTACTAAAACAGTAATCAGCATAGCAAAAGATGAATTTGTAAATGAAATATTATAGCCACCAAGTTCAATATTAGATATTGGATCTATTTCGAACTGTTTTAGTGGACTGTCTTTTGCGGCCATAATTGTTATTGAATATTAAAATTACCTTTGCTTTTCAATGCGACGCATTACACGATAAACGTTCAAAAATCCAGCTAATGCGCCAAATATGAAGAAAATAATTAACCCTATTGGTTTAGTATTAAAGTAATTATCCACAATAAGCCCAATTCCTACTCCAACTACTAGTGCAGCTATAATTTCTGTACTAATTTTAAAACCAAATCCAGCACCACTTTCTTTTTTTTTAATATTAGGTTCTTTATTTTGATTATCTAAATTATCAATTTTTTTACCTAATTCTTCTAAATTTTTATTATTATAATTCATTTGTAGTATCTTGCTCTTTTATCTCAATTGCTTTTTCAAGATCAACAGAAACTAATTGTGATACACCTTTCTCAGGCATGGTAACACCAAATAATCTATTTACTCTTGCCATTGTCATTCTATGATGAGTTATAACTAAGAATTTTGTTGAAGAAGTTTTAGCTATTTCCTCTACTAATGAACAAAATCTATCAACATTAGTATCATCTAATGGTGCATCAACCTCATCGAGTACACAAATTGGGGCTGGGTTTGATAAAAATACAGCAAATAATAATGATAATGCTGTAAGAGCTTGTTCTCCACCAGAAAGTAAATTTAGATTTTGTAATTTTTTTCCAGGGGGGCTAGCAAAAATTTCTAAACCAGCCTGAAGAGGATCTGATTCATCTGTAAATTTCAGATAAGCTTTGCCACCACCAAACAACCTGGTAAATAATTTTTGAAAATTTTCATTAACTATTCCATATGCCGCAAGTAAACGCTGTCTACCTTCCGTATTAAGTGAATCAATTGCTTCTCTTAGTTTTGCAATTGCACTTAAAAGGTCACTTTGATCTTTCTTTATTGTATTTACTTTTTCTTCTAAATCTTTGGATTCTTGTTCTGCAAGAAGATTAACACCACCTAAACGTTCTTGCTCAGCAATTAGTCTTTCTAATTTTTTTTCTAAATTATCAGTCTCGCCTAAAATTTTATTTGGATCTATTTCGCCAATATTGTAAAGTTCTTCTAGCTCTATACTCAATCTTTCTTTTACCTGAGTTGATAATAATTTAATTGCTTCATTAATCGTATTAATTTGACCTTCAGTTCTAATTCTCTCTTCTCTTAGTTCATTTAATTTAATTTCTTCTAATTTTAATTTCTTATTGATCTCATTAGAATTTTGTTCAGTTTGACGAAGCTGCTCGGCTATTTGCTCATAAGAACTCTTATTTTCATCAATCAACTTTTGTATTTTTAATTTTTCACTTGATACATCTTCAGGAACGGATTGGAGATTAGATAATTCACTAATTAATGTATTTTGTCTTGAATTTAGTTCTTCTATTCTTTGATTTGCTTTTGTAGAAATATCATTCCATTGTTTTTCCTCTGCACTTAATTGTTTTATTCGTCTATTTTTTAATTGCTCTAGTATTGCTTTAGTTGAATTATTTTGTTTCCCTTTGGATACGTATCCGTCCCATCTCCAAATTTCTCCTAGTTTACTTACTAATATCTGTCCTGGTTTTAAGTTTTTCTGAACTTCTAAAACATTTTCTTTATTTTCTATTAAACCAACAAACTCTAATTTCTTTTTCAAATTATCCGGTGCTTTGATAAGAGAGGAAAATTTAGTAATTTCTGAATTAAACGAAGAATCTTCTAAATCTAATTTTCTCCAAAAAATACTTTGTTCTTCATCGATAGATGCAATTAATTCATCTGAAAAAACTGCAGCAATTGCTTGTTCAAGACCATCTTCAAAGTCTAGATAATCAATAATTGGGTTATTATTTTTTTTATTAGAAACATTTTCATTATTTAGATTATCATCAGTTTGAATAAAAAGATCACCTTGTTGTTTTAAAAGTATTGATTTTTCTTCTTGTACTCTTTCAAGATTTTGTTTTGCATCTTCAAATAAAAATTTTTCTCTATCAATGTCATTTTTAATTTGTTCTATACGGACTTTTGTTTCGTCTACTGCAATATTCGCTCTTTCAATTTCTTTTTCTTGGTTTTCTAAACTAATGGAATATTTTTGCAGTTCAGCTGCAACCTTACTTTCTTGGAGTCTTAGGTTTGGAAGACTTTCTTGAACTTTTTCAAATTCGACATTTATTTGTGCAACAACTTGTGTTTGATCATTTACAATATTTGTCTCAGATTGAATTTTTTCATTAGCATTTTTTAATTTATCTTTTTCATTAATCCATTTTTTATAAAATAATCTTGCTCTTGCTTTTGTAATATCTTTTTGAATATACTTATATCTTTCAGCTTGTTTTGATTGTTTCTTTAATATTGTAAGTTGTTCGTCTTGTGCTTTTAATACGTCTTTTACACGCTCCAAATTATTTTCAGTAGCATTTAATCGTAATTCAGCTTCGTGTCGTCTTGAATGCAGACCTGTAATTCCAGCAGCTTCTTCGAGTAATGTTCTTCTTTGCTCTGGCTTAGCAGCGATTATAGCACCAACTCTACCTTGACTAACCATTGAGGTTGATCTAGCTCCAGTAGCAGCATCAGCAAATAATAATTGAACATCTTTTAACCGGACCTCTTTTCCGTTTACTCTATATTCGGATCCCTCACCTCGCCATATTCTTCTGGTGACTTCAATAGTATCACTTTCATTAAAAATACTAGGTGCTTTTCTTGCTTTATTATCTAAATCTATTGAAACCTCTGCAATATCCCATGCTGGTCTATCATCTGTACCATTAAAGATTACATCATCTAATTCGCTTCCTCTCATTTGTTTTGGAGAAAGTTCACCCATAACGAATCTAAAAGCTTCAACAAGATTGGATTTACCACATCCATTTGGTCCCACAATGCCTGTCAAACCATTTTCAATCAAAATTTCTGTTGGTTCAACAAAAGACTTAAAGCCTTTGACTTTAAGGGTCCTAAAATTAATCATCAACTATTGTGATAATATTTTATCGATGATTTGTCTAAACTCTTTTATGTTTTTATTCCCGGAATAAAGTACTCCGTTAATAATAAATGAAGGGGTAGAACCTATTTTATATTCTCTCTGAGCTTCCATTACACCTTCAAGTAACTGATTCTCTAATTCAACATTACTTAAACATGCATCAAAATCCTCTTGTTGCATACCACCACTTTGCATTATTTTGTATAACTCGGATTTTGTTTTTGAATGATCTCTATTAACCCAATTATTTTGGAGTTTGTAAAGGCCATTCATGTAATCATATCTTACATCTTCTGGGACGCATCTTAAAATCATGCTTCCAGCAAGTGCTGGATAATTAAATGGGAAATCACGAAAAATAAACTTAACTTTACCAGTATCAATAAATTCTTTTTTTAATTCTTCTAGAGTATCATTATGAAAATCTGCACAGTGACTACAAGACATTGAGGCATATTCTATAATTGTGATTGGAGCATTGTCTTCCCCAATATAAAAATCATTATCTTTAACATCTAGTATTGAGTTTTCAGCTGCTTTGGCATTAATAAAAAGTAGTGATAGTATAATAGAAATAAATAAAATTTTAATTTTCATTATTTGTCCTCAGTTGTAATTTTATTACCTAAATTTAATAGCGATTTTTTTAAATCGGAATTTTGAAATTCTTTAACGTTTTGCTTAACAAATTCTATGTCATGTTTATCTATTTGTTTTTTCTTACTTCGTTTCATATGAGTATATTTAGGTATGTAATTTTGATGAATTCTCAAGTCTATTATAGCTTTATAGCCAAAATAAGTATTAATTTTTTCAATTATAGTGTCCTTAAAGTGTTGAAATTCAATGGCTGCGGCTGGGGCAACACTCACATTTAGATAATTTTTATATACTGTCTCACCTACATCGTTTTCAAAATCACGCACCCTTGAAACATTTAATGGCTCTGAATATTCTTTAAAATAACTACCAGCAATTTCAGGCCATTTGGAGTTAATTATAAATTCTGTACGATTATATTTAGAGGAAAATTTTCTATTAACTTTCCTTAGAGTATCGCCAATAGATTGTGGAACAAATGTTCTTTTTTGCTTTATATTTTTTTTGTCCATATGAATAAATAATTTATAGTACCTAAATATGAAAGCAATATGTTTAAACACGAAACACAAGTAATAAAGTTTTTGCTTCAATGGTATTCTGTGAATGCTAGAAATTTACCGTGGCGGAAGAAAAATACTCTAAATTTACCTGATCCATACTTTGTGTTTGTTAGTGAGTATATGCTCCAACAAACAACAGTAAATACCGTAAAAAATAAATTTAATGATTTTATTTTAAAATGGCCTTCACTAAATAAATTAGCGCAAACTTCAGAACCACATATTTTAAAGTTCTGGTCAGGCCTTGGTTATTATTCAAGAGCCAGAAATTTATTAAAGTCTGCAAAAATAATTAAAAAAAATTTTAAAAATAACATACCAAAAACTTATGACGATCTCATCCAACTTCCTGGTATTGGAGATTACACTGCAAAAGCAATTCTTGGAATAGGATATAATAAATCAGTAATGCCACTTGATGCTAATATTGAGAGAATTTTGGTTAGGTTACATGCTATCGATAAACCAATTAGTAAAGTCAAAAATAAACTTAAAGATTTGGGAAAAAAATTCATCTCAGATAAATATTCTTCAAACTTAATTCAGTCTTTCATGGATTACGGATCAGAGATCTGCCTTCCACGAAACCCTAAATGTAATATTTGTGGAATTAATAAATTTTGCCAATCATATAAAAAGAATTTACAGCAAAAAATTCCTTTTAAACAAAAAAAGAAAAGTAATAAGCCAATAAAGTACACAAGAGCTTACGTAATTGTGAATGAAAAGAATGAAATTCTAGTACGAAGTAGACCAAATAAAGGAATGTTGGCCTCTATGCTTGAAGTACCAAATGATGTCTGGGTTAAAAATAAAAAATTGCTAACTACTGATCAAGACATACAAAAAATAAAAACAAAATTACAATCTAAAGGTTCATTTGAATATTCATTTAGTCATTTTGATTTAGAAACAGAAATTTTTTATGGAAATGTTAAAAAAGCAAAACTATCAAAAAGTAATTGGATAAAGAAATCATCTTATTCTAGTTCTAGAATGCCAACTGTTATGAAAAAAATAGTAGATATAGCAGTATAATTTATGCAAAGAATTTTTTTGCGTTCATAAAAATTTTATACCCATCACCGAATTTTTTAGAAGTATTGTTTTGCCAATTAGGAACATGATAATGATAAAATGCTCTTTCTGGGTGAGGCATCATTGCAAGAACATTCCCATTTTGATTTGTTAACGCAGCTATATCATCTTTAGATCCATTAGGATTAAAGGGAAACTGACCTTTTGCTAATTTTTTATGGTTATTAATGTATTGTAAGCCAATAAGGTTATTAGCTTTGATACTTTTAAGTAGATTAATAGGTATCATGAATTGTCCTTCTTGATGGGCGACAGGCAAGTTCAAGATACTAATATTTTTTAACCATGGTGATTTATTATTATTTACTTTTACATCAACCCATCGACACTCATAGCTCCCAGATTTATTTTCAATCATTGCAACTTCTGGATCTTTTTTATTTAGGCTTGGAACTAACCCAAGATTAATTAATATCTGGCATCCATTACAAATGCCTATAATTAATTTATCTTTTAATGAAAAATCTATTAGCTGATCATACAAATTGGTCAGAATTTTTTTTGCCATTGCATTTCCTGAACCTGTATCATCGCCATACGAAAAACCACCAGGTATAGCGAATACTTGATAGTTATTAAGTTGTTTAGGATTTTGTATTAGATCATTAATATGAACAATTTTTCCTTTAAAGCCTACTACTTCAAATGCATGTAGTGTTTCATTTTCACAATTAATACCATAACCTGATAAGACAAGTACGTTCATAACCCTTTAATATTTTGTTTGTATGACATAGCAAAATCTGAAATTTTACTTCTAATAATTTTTTTGTTATCTTTAAACTCAACTACATCTGAGCCCGTACATTTGCCAATAATTGTATAATCAGAACCTTTAAATATTTTTTTAAAATTGACTAACTTATTTTTTTTCATGGAAACAAGAATTCTACTTTGTGTTTCAGAAAATAAAAATTGGTCAACTGAGATTTTATTTTTTAGTTTTAAATCAATGGTTAAACCTTTCTTTGAAGCAATTGCCATCTTGGTAACTGCAATTCCAATTCCACCCAAATCTATTCCAATTGCAGAATTTATAATTCCTAGTTTATTAGCTTTTTCAAAATTTCTATATGTGCAAAGTGCATCATTGCTATTTACAACTGGATTTTTTGATTTTTCATAACCTACAATTTTGGAATAAACACTATCCTGTAATTCATTACGGGTATTTCCTAAAACTAAAAGTATATCACCTTCATCGGGTGTCATTTTTGTTAAGTGTGAAATTTTATCGACTACTCCAATAGAAGAAATCAGCAATGTTGGAGGTATTGAAATTTTTACTGATTTTCCAGTTTTATCAAAACCTTTGAAATCATTAAACATACTATCTTTTCCTGAAATAAAAGGTGTTTGGTAAGCAACTGCATAATCATAACAAGCTTTTGCTGCTTCTTTCAATTGATATAAGCGATCAGGTTCATCTGAGCTGCACCAACAAAAGTTATCAAGAATTGCAATTTTTTTTGAGTTGGCACCACTTACAATTAAATTTTTATATGCTGTATCAATAGAGCACCCAGCCATATCATAAGGATTTGTTTCGGCGTACTGAGGATATGCAGCTTGAGAAAGAGCTATTGATTTTTCATCATCAAATAGAGGTTTAATAGCAGTAGCATTTCCAAAAATTCTGCCTTCGCCTTGTAATGGTTTTATAATAGAGGTAGCTTGTACTTCGTGATCATATTGCGTGGCTATAAATTCTTTTGATACAATATTTGGACTAGAGAGAAGTTTATGTAGCTTATCTATCAAAGAACTTTTCTTAATTATTTTTTTCTTTTCTTTTTTAATTTTTGGAAAAGATGTTTTTAAATTTAATTTTGGATAACCTTCATGAAGAAATTCCATATCTAAATTGAGAATTTCAGTCTTGTTGTATTTTACTATGGCTTTATCTTTTTTAATAAACTTACCAATTATTGTTGCTTCCACACCTCTTGCATTAAATCTCTTTATAACTTTTTTTACGTTCGCTGGAGGTACTGCTAGTGTCATTCTTTCTTGTGATTCAGAAACCCAAATCTCCCAAGGATATAATCCATTATATTTGAGAGGAACTTTTTCAAGATTAACTATAAAACCACCACTCTCTTTTGCCATTTCTCCTATTGACGATGATAATCCTCCTGCTCCATTATCAGTTATACTTGAGTAAAGATTTTCATCTCGCAATTCTCTAATGATGACATCAGACATTTTCTTCTGTGTTATTGGATCACCAATTTGTACGGCAGAGACTGGACTATTAGGATCTAATTCTTCTGATGAAAATGTTGCACCGTGAATACCATCTTTTCCTACTCTACCTCCAGCCATTAGTATAATATCTCCTGGATTAGCTTTTTTCTTATGTGATAATTTTCCTTTTATTTTTTTTGGAATAATCCCAACTGTTCCACAAAACACAAGAGGCTTTCCTGCAAACCGATCATCAAAATACACATTACCTTGAGGGGTAGGGATACCTGAACAATTTCCTCCAACTCTAACACCACTGATAATACCTTTAGCAATAAAATTTGCTGGAAGCATTGGATCCTTATTATTTTTTTGACGATACAATTGATATTTCTTATTCGGGTCTGCTAAATAATATGCATAAGTATTCGCTATAGGTTTTGCCCCTTTGCCAAATCCAAGACAATCCCTATTAACACCAACAATTCCAGTGATTGCACCACCAAATGGATCTAAGGCTGAAGGAGTATTATGTGTTTCAACTTTATGACAAATAATCCAATCTTTATTAAATTCTATTCCACCAGCATTATCCGTAAAAAGAGAAACACAAAAATTATCTTTTCTTAATTGAATAATTTTTTCAGTAGCGCCTTTAATGTATTTTTTAAATATACCTTCTTGAATATCATCAATCTTAGCTGAAAATATTTTGTGTTTACAGTGCTCGGACCACGTCTGTGCTAATGTTTCAATTTCTACATCTGTTGGTTTACGTTTTATAGTGGAAAAATAATCTCTTATGACTTTTAAAGATTCTAGATCTAAGCCAAGTGTTCCTCTTCTAGATTTATCATTTTCTTCAATACCAAGTTTACCAATAAGACTGAGTTGATGATCAGAAATATCTAAATTAATTTCTTTTTTACTATATTTTTTTTTCGGTAATTTTACCTTTTCTATTTTGAACTGATTTTTTTTAAAATTATTTAAATATTGTTTAAATGGATAAATCTTAATTGTTTGAATTAAGGGATTTGCTTCATTTTTAGATATTTTGGTAATATCTTCTTTTCTTCCTTTTATTAAAATAATTTTTGTTGAACCAAGTTCAAAGCTTTTAGAACTACTTTTAAGATTATCTTTGATTATCTCTTTTACAGTTGTAGCAATATTATCAGTTACACCTGGTAAAAATTTTATTTCTACAACCCAGTTAAAATTACTATAACTAGATAAAACCTTTTTTACATTTTTTTTTGTTAATATTGTTTGAGAAACATCATTGGAAATAAGTTTACTTATTTTAGTAAACTTTTGATCATCAAGATTTCTCGAAAAGAAATATCCATCTATAATTTTGATGGATTTATTATTGTGTTCTTTTTGTAGTGAACTTTCTTTCCCTGTCTTCTCAATGGAGAGAATTTGAATTGTATTTGTCATTATGAGTACGAATCAACTTAATTTACTATATTAATAGTTTACTCGTTAACGATTCGTTTAAAACTAATTAAATATGACAACATATAAAGAAGCAGGTGTTGATATAGAAAATACAGATGCCCTTGTTGAAGATATTTCTGAGCTAAGCAAATCAACAAACAGAAACGGAAATTTTGATAAAATTGGCGGATTTGGTGGTATTTTTGATCTTAAAAATTGTGGATATGAAGATCCTTTATTGGTCTCTGGCACAGATGGCATAGGGACAAAAATATTACTAGGGATTGAAACTGACATTTTAGATGGTTTGGGTCATGATCTCGTTGGTATGTGCCTTAATGATATTCTTTGCCATGGGGCAGAGCCATTATTTTTTTTAGATTACTATGCTTCTTCCAAGATTGATAAAAATTCTTTTTTAAAAATTATGAAAAGCATCACTGAAGCTTGTAAGATAAATAATTGTTCTCTTATTGGTGGTGAAACAGCAGAGATGCCTGGGCTCTATAAAAAAGATGATTTTGATTTTGCTGGATTTTGTGTTGGTGCAGTGGAGAGAAAAAAAATTTTACCTAAAAGAGATATCATGAAAGAAGATGATCTTCTATATGGGATTAGATCTTCGGGTTTTCACTCAAATGGATATTCTCTCATTAGAAAGGTTTTAAAAGATAAAAATATAGATCTACAAAAAAAAACAGAATTTAAATCATCTTACGAAACAAATGCAGCAGCCTTAATGGCTCCAACAAAATTATATTTTCCTTTTTTAAAAAAAATTTTAACAAGAAATCTTATCAACGGTATTTCGCATATTACAGGTGGAGGTATTGTTGGTAATGCACCAAGAATGCTATCTGAAAATTTATCAGCAAGGATTGATAAAAAATTTATTTGTGATGATGAAATTTTCCAATGGTTTCAAAGTTTAGCTAACATTTCAGACGAAGAAATGTTGAAGACCTTTAATTGTGGATTAGGTTTGATTATGACTATTTCAAAAAATAATTACAAAGAATTTGAACAATTAATAAAAGATGAAAATTTAGATATTTTTGAAATTGGGAAAATAGAAGTTAACAAATCATCAAGGTGCATAATTAGTTGAAAAAATTACAAGTTGCTATTTTCATATCGGGAAGAGGTTCCAATTTAGAATCACTAATACAATCATCATTGAAAAAACAAAGTTTAGTAGAGGTTCAATTAGTCGTCTCTAATAACTCCAAAGCAAAAGGTTTAACTATTGCCAAAAAAAATAAAATTTCATTCATACATTTTATTCCAAGAAAAAATTTCGAAAACAAAGTCATGAAGTATCTAAAAAATATAGATATCATTTGTTTGGCTGGTTTTATGCAAGTTTTAGACTCAAAATTTGTCAGGCAGTGGCGATCGCGATTAATCAATATTCATCCATCTTATCTTCCAGATTTCAAAGGCTTAAATGCTCAGGATCAGGCCATAAAGGCTAAAGCAAGCTATTCTGGTTGTAGTGTTCATTACGTTAGCGCTAAAATTGACTCTGGAAAGATTATATTGCAAAAAAAAGTAAAGATTTTGAAGAAAGATAATACCGAATCACTCTCAAAGAAAATATTGATAGAAGAGCATAAGGTTTATCCAAGAGCATTACAGATGGTTGCAAAAACACTTTTAACAAGACAACAGTAAGATGAAAAATCGACAAAATTTCTTAAAAAAATTCGAGGTAAGGCAATCTCATGTTCCCAGATTTAATGAGGAGTGTGGTGTTTTTGGAATAAGTGGAACCAAAGATGCTGCAGCCTTAACAGCTCTTGGTTTGCATGCGTTGCAACATCGTGGTCAAGAAGGTTGTGGAATTGTAAGTTATGATGGCAACTCCTATCACTCAGAAAGAAAATTTGGATTGGTTGGCGATAATTTTACGAAGAAACACTCATTAGATAAGTTAAAGGGAAAAATTGCGATAGGACACAATCGCTATTCAACAACAGGTGGTGAAACAATAAGGAATATACAACCTTTTTATGCCGACCTTCATGGTGGAGCTATTAGTATTGCTCATAATGGTAATTTAACTAATGCACTTCTTTTAAGAGAGCAAATGGTACGTGAAGGAGCAATATTTCAAACAACATCAGATACCGAAACAATTGTTCAACTTGTAGCTCGTTCAAAAAAGAAAGATATTTTAAATAAAATTATTGATGCTTTAATGCAAATTCAAGGAGGTTATGCTTTATCAATTATTGCTAATGGTACGTTGATTGGTGCAAGAGATCCATTAGGTATTCGCCCACTTGTTTTAGGTAAATTTAAAAATGCATTTATCCTTGCCTCTGAAACTTGTGCTTTAGATATTATAGGTGCAAAATTTATCCGTGAAATTGAAAATGGAGAAGTTGTAGTTATTAAAGATAATAAGGTTGAAAGTAGAAGACCTTTTCCAAAAAAACAAATCAAACCATGTGTATTTGAATATATTTATTTTTCGCGGCCAGATAGTATTTTAAAAAATAAAACCGCCTATGAATATAGAAAAAATTTAGGTACTTACTTAGCAAAAGAAACCGATATAAAACCTGATGTAGTCGTACCAGTTCCAGACTCTGGTGTTCCTGCTGCTCTTGGTTTTAGTCAAGAGTCTGGTATTCCTTTTGAATTAGGATTAATACGAAATCATTATGTGGGTAGGACATTTATTGAGCCAACTCAGCAAATTAGAAGTTTAGGTGTAAAGTTAAAACTAAATCCTAACCAAAGTTCTATTAAAAAAAAGAAAGTTGTTTTAATTGACGATTCATTAGTTCGAGGAACTACATCCACAAAGATAATAAAAATGCTTTATGATTTTGGCGCAAAAGAAGTCCATATGCGTATTGCTTCACCTGCAATTAAATATCCAGATTTTTACGGTGTAGATACTCCAACCCAAGAAGAATTATTGGCTGCAAACAAAAATTTAGAGGAAATGCGTAAATATATTGGAGCTAAATCATTAAAATTTTTATCATTAGATGGCCTGTATCAAGCTCTTGGTTATGATGAGAGAGATAATGATAATCCTCAATTTACTGATCATTATTTTACAGGAGAGTACCCAGTCAGACCTTTAGATTACTTGAATGACGAAAGCTTAAAAAAACTATCATTTTTAAGTCTTGCTTCAAATAACTAATTAATGAGTTATTTTTTTTCATGAACGTTCTTGTCATTGGTAATGGTGGAAGAGAGCACGCATTATGTTATGGCATAAAACAATCTCCTAATTGTTCTAATTTATATTGTATTCCTGGAAGTGATAGTATCAGTGAGATTGCTTCTTCGATTTTTATAGATGTTAATGATCATGATGCTATTCTTCAATTTTGTCTAGAAAATAAAATTGATCTCGTGGTGATAGGTCCAGAACTACCTTTAACTAAAGGATTATCCAACCTTTTAATGAACAACTCTATTTTAGTCTTTGGCCCTGATCAGATGGGAGCTGAGCTAGAAAAATCAAAAAAGTTTACAAAAGATATTTGTAAAAAATTACATATAGCAACAGCCGCTTATGACGTATATGACAACTATGATGATGCCTTGAATTTTTGTCAAAACCAATCCTATCCTCTTGTTATTAAAGCTGATGGTTTAGCAGCAGGAAAAGGAGTTATTATTTGTCAAACAATGGAAAACGCAAAAGATGCACTGATTAAATGTTTTAAAGATAATTCTTTTGGTGATGCTGGTTCAGTTGTTGTTATTGAAGAATTTTTAGTTGGAGAAGAGGTAAGTTTATTTTCACTTGTTGATAAAAATGGATTTGTGTTGCCACTCACAACAGCACAAGATCATAAAAAAATCTTAGAAGGAGAAAAAGGGTTAAACACTGGTGGTATGGGAGCCTACACACCTGTTCCTTCTATTTCATCAAATAAAATGAATGAATTATCCAAAACATTTGTTGAGCCTATTGTTCAACATCTTGCTGAACAGGGCATCAATTATCAAGGAATGTTTTATGCAGGATTAATTCTAACAGATAAGGGTCCAAATTTACTCGAAATTAACGTTCGTTTCGGTGATCCGGAAACACAAGCAATTATTCCTCTATTAGAAACAGATTTATTAGAGCTCCTTCATGCATCAGCGGTAGGCACCTTAAATGAAATAAAAAAAATTAAGTGGAAAAATGATTATGCCATGACAGTAGTAATGGCTGCTCATGGTTATCCAGAGGAATATAAAAAATTAACACCAATTAATAATTTGGAAAATCTTACTTTAACATCAGATGACTATCTATTTCATGCAGGAACAATGTGTAAAGAAAACAAATGGCTATCTAATGGTGGGCGCGTCTTAAATATCTCTAATACGGGTAAAGATTTAAAAACTATTAGAGAAAATATTCACAATATAATCAATCAAATTAATTGGGCTGAAGGGTATTATCGAAAAGATATTGGTTGGAGATATATTGATGAGTAATTCTTTTTTAGTTGAAGGAAAAACAAAAATTATTGAGAAAACAAATGATCAAAATATCATTCGAATTGTAACAAAAGATTTTTTAACAGGTGGGGATGCAGCGAAGAAAGAGGAAATTAAAGATATTGGAATACAAAAGACAAAACAAACAAGTAATGTGTTTAGTATGTTAACCAAGGCAGGTATTGCAACATCATTTATTGAACAAGATTCGCCAAATAGTCTTTTAAGTTACAACTGTAATATGCTTCCTTTAGAATTTGTAGTTAGACGCTATGCATGGGGAAGTTATTTAAGTAGAAACACTCAATTTGAAAAAGATAAAAGCAATCCTCATCAATTTGAAAACTTAGTTTGGGAAATATTTCATAAACAAGCAGTTGTTATCCCTCCTCATGTTGCAGAACCTGTTCAAATGGATGAGAGTGAAGCGAGAAGACAATTTTTAAAAGATGGAAAATGGGAAGATGGTGTATTTACGGATCCTTTTGTTAAAACTGGAGAAGAATGGGAGTTATTTTCTGCCAAACAACCTATAACAAGCAAAAGCTTGATGAAAACCAAAAAATTATTGTCTGATCAAGAATTAGAAATAGCTATTAATAAAATTATTCTTCCAAGTTTTGAGCTTATTGAAGACAAATGGAAAAATATTAAGACAATTGATGGTCCTATACATTTAGTCGATATTAAGTTTGAGCTTGGTTTTAAAGTATCAGATAATTCGTTAGTTTTATCTGATGTCGTTGATAATGATAGTTGGCGAATATGGCCTGGAGGAGATCCCAATAAACAATTAGATAAGCAATCTTTTCGTGAAGGAGAAGATTTAGTAAATGTTGCTAATAAATATCAATTGGTAACACAACTAACTGATCAATTTAATTTAAGTTAATAATTTATTTTTCAATAATCGTTATATGACCCATTTTTCTTTTATGTTTAATTTCTGTTTTTAAATAGTCATAAAAAAATTCATTATCCTTAAATGTTTTATTTCGATACGGCGTTATATCATCACCAATTAAATTAATCATTTTGGCATTATACAATTTTTTTGTTTCAATTTTTTCTAAGCCACAAACTGCTCGTACATGATTTTCAAATTGACTAATATTATGAGAGTTCATTGTTAGATGTCCAGAATTATGAACACGAGGAGCAATTTCGTTAGCATATAAATTATCATCAGTATCAATAAAAAATTCTACACATAACGTTCCAATATAATCTAGTTTTTCTACAACGTGTTTTGCCCACTCAATTGATTTTATTTGTATGTCATCAGAGATATCACTTGGTATTGTTGAATATTTTAAAATTTGTTCTTCATGAACATTCTCAATAGGATCATAGATCTCATAACTATTTTGATTATAACGAGTAATGACGACTGAAATTTCTTTTTTAAGATGAATGAGTTTTTCTAAAATATATTCTTTTGTAAAATCAATTTCTTTCGTAATATCATCTACAGTGTTTAATTTATACTGACCTTTACCATCGTATCCTAACGTTGTGGTTTTTAACAAACCAGGAAGCAAGTGTACATTTTGACTCAAATCCTTTTCATTTTTGACAGTTACATATTTTGTTGTAGTTATATTATTATCATTGAGAAATTTTTTTTCTGTTTCTCGGTGTTGAATGAGTCGATTAATTTCTGGTTTAGGTAAAACTTGTTTCTTTTCATTAATCTTTTTTAGTATTGTGAAGGGAATATTTTCAAATTCATATGTAACAAGATCAACTGCATTAATAAAATTATTTATCGTTGTATCATCATCATACTGACCAAAAATAAATTTAGTCGCAAAGTGTTTCCCAGGTGCATCAGGATCATCACTTAATATGACGGTTTGTATATCTATTTTTTTTGCAGCATCTGCTAAAAGACTTCCTAATTGTCCACCACCGATAATGCCAAGTGTGGGTGTATTCATGACTTATGGTTTTTGTTTAACAGCTTTTGATTGTTTACTTCGATAATTTTTTAGATTTTTCTTAATCTCTTTATTCGTAAGAGCAATAATGGACGCTGCATATAAACCGGCATTTATTGCGCCGTCCTCACCGATTGCTACACTGCCAACAGGGATACCTTTTGGCATTTGTACTATTGATAACAAACTATCTAATCCTTTTAATTTACGACTTTCTACTGGTACGCCAATTACAGGTATAGTTGTCAACGATGCAATCATTCCTGGTAAATGCGCAGAGCCTCCTGCACCGGCAATAATGACAGAAATATTATTGTCTTCCGCTGCTTTGGCAAATTTAAACATTCTCTCTGGTGTACGGTGTGCAGAAACAATTTTGGTTTCAAATTTAACTTTCAGTAATCTTAAAATTTTTTCACAATTTTTCATGGTAGCATAATCAGACTTGCTACCCATCACAATTGCTACCTTATGTTTTGTTGAATCTGAGGTCATTTTTGTTTTATTGTATCAATTCAATGATGATTCGATACATTATTACATAATGACATCGTGGACATTACTTTCGCGGGCTCCTGCTTTTGAAATAAAGACAAATTTACAATTCCCTTGCATTTTTTTTATCGTTTTATGACCAGTGTACCCCATAGAAGATCTTAAGCCACCAACAAGTTGATACGCTACATCTTCTATTTTACCTTTGTATGGAACCATCCCTTCCACACCTTCTGCCACTAATTTTTTAGCATTCTTTGTTTCTTCTTGCGAGTATCGATCAAAAGAACCCTTTTGCATTGCTCCTACTGAACCCATACCTCTATAGGATTTAAATTTTTTACCTTTAATCGTTAATAATTTTCCTGGTGATTCTTCAGTGCCAGCAAATAAAGACCCTATCATGCAAGCACTTGCACCACCTGCTATAGCTTTTGCAATATCACCTGATGTTTTTATTCCTCCATCTGCAATCACAGGAATTTTAAATTTTTTGGCAACTTGAAATGTTTCCATTACAGCAGAGAGTTGAGGAATACCAACACCAGTCACAACCCTTGTTGTACAAATTGATCCTGGTCCAATACCTACTTTAATAGCATCTACACCAGCACTAATTAAATCTGATGCAGCTTTTTTTGTAGCAATGTTTCCAACTATGAGAGGTGTTTTCTTTAAAACTTTTTTTGCTTTTTCAATAAACTGTAAAGTTGTTTTCGTATGTGCATGAGCAACATCAATAAAGACTATATCAACACCAAATTTTAATAATTCTAATAGTCGTAAGTACGCATTATTTTCAACACCAATTGCAGCGCCCACCGCAATCTTTCCATTAGAATTAATTACAGCATTTTGAAATTTTTTAGCGTTAACTTTAAAGCTATGAACTTTTTTTACTTCGCTTGCTTGTTTATCAATTGGCATATTACGGTGAATAACACCTAGACCACCATGTAGTGCGAGATTGATTGCCATTTTATTCTCTGTTACGGTATCCATAGCAGCGGAGAGTATGGGAATATGTAATTTGACTTTTCCAATGGTAATCGATGTATCTACATCCTTTGGTTTGATCTCCGAATACGCTGGTGAGAGCAGAACATCATCAAAAGTAACGGAATAATTGGTATTTATCTGGTAGGCCATTTCCAACAATATTTATTTTGTTTCGATTTGTAAATAAATAGTTCAAATAATACTTTTTGAACCCCTACGTCTTAAATTTTATATTCAAAGTTCTGCGTTGTAGGGTTAATCTTAATTAATCTGGCACCATTACGAATATGATAGTGTGTAGCAACTGGAGTTAAAGGCGAAATAGTAATGATGCTTTCAAATTGCTCTTTTGATTTAATATATTTTTGCAATTCTTTCATAATTTTTTTCCCTGCCCCTTTTTTAAAAGACCATAACGTATAGGCAATTGGAATAGTTGCTTGATCTTCTTCGACGCTCATTAAATCCATTTCTTTAATGGTTGCAGGTATTTCATTCGTAAAAGCAAAGCAGGCAATACCCTCGATATCATCTTTATATTTGAGGCCAAAAATTTTTCTTCCTTTTGATGTACGAAAATCATTATCCAGTTCTGGGCGCACCGGATCATCAGATGGATTAACACCATCTAGTTCAACTAGCTCAGTTTTTTTGATCCAACTAAAAAAATCAAACTCGTATTTGTATCTGCCAATTTTCATTTAAAGTATGTAATGCTTTATAAGATTTGATAAATAAAGATAGTGAATATTTTGATAAGAAAGTAGACTTAATTACTTATTATCAATTTTTACTACTATAAATTCTTGCTACACTTAAAATGCCTTCAAAATCATCCATTCAAAATATTTTTAAATTATCTATCCCTATTTTCTTTGCAAATTTAGTCATTCCTTTTGTGGCTATCGTTGATACGGGTTTAATGGGTAATCTTGATAATGCTAGTTACTTAGTTGCAAGCAGTATTGCGGCAAGTGTCTTTTCCATTCTTTTTGGGAGTTTTGGTTTTTTACGATCAGGTACCGTTGGAATGATTGCTCAAGCAGATGGATCTAAAGATTATGAAGAAATCATAAATATTTTTTTACGTAATATTGCTTTTGTTATAATTATTTCCCTCTTATTAGTTATTCTTCAAACATACATATATAATATTTCCTTATCAATTTTTGAATTATCACAAGAAACAAAACTTTATTTTAAAGATTATTTTACCCTTCGTATTTACTCATCTTTTGGTGAGCTTACAATTTTTGTAATTACAGGATTATTTATTGGTTTACAAAAAACAAAAACATCCAGTCTCATTGTAGGGTTTTATTCTCTTGCAAATATAATTTTAAGTTTAGTTTTTGTTTTATATTTTAATTTAAATGTTTTAGGTGTTGCCTTAGGCACACTTGTAGCCTCAACGTTAACAACAATAATCTTTTTATTCTATACATTCTATGACCTGAGCATGATGACCAAACTAGAATTTAATTCAAAAAAAATTTTTAATCTCAGTAAAGTAAAAAATATTTTTAATATTAATCTTAATATATTTATTCGATCTCTTCTTCTTGCTTTTGCCTTTTTATATTTTACTTATCTTGGTAATTCTATCAGTGAAGAAACAGTAGCGGCAAATACCATTTTGCTAAATTTTATTATGTTATCCGCTTATGTTCTTGATGCCTATGCCTTCTCTACAGAAGGTATTGTTGGATATTCTATTGGATCAAAAAATAAAAAATTATTAAGAGATGTCATAAAAAATTCCTTTATCTTAAGTACAGCAACTGGCTTTGTAATATGTGTAATCTTTTTCTTTAGTAAAAATTATTTCATTATTACAATGACAGATTTACCTGATATTCGAGAGATCAGTTTTTCATTCTCCTACTGGGTAATCATCATTCCTTTTGCAGCTTCTTTTTGTTTTCAATTTGATGGTATCTTTGTTGGTGCTTCGCAAACAAAAGAACTACGAAATGCCATGATAGTCTCGGTTGCCATTTATATTGTTATCTCTTTCTTTTTAATAGCAAGTTTTGGGAATACAGGATTATGGATATCTCTTTGCCTTTTCTTTATCGCAAGAGCGCTCACTTTATTTGTCTATATGCCTAGAATTTATGGCCGTATTCAAGAATAAATCTATAAAATTAAAAAAAAATACTTAAAAAGACACATAATTATACAAATAGGTCGGCCACCAGCCCTATTTTAAAATAAAAAAGGCCAAACATTATTAAAAGTTTTATGTTTGTAAGTTCGGTCAAAATAAAAAAATATTTAATCTATCTTTTTCTATTTTTAATCTTCAATTGTATTTTTACTAGCACTCTTAAAGCAGAAAATAATACAACACATACAGTTGATTACGGTGTCACTACAGGTACATTAAATTATATAAGAGGTATAACATTCAGTGATGATGGTAAAAAAATGTTTCTACCGGGATCGTCACCCAAAAACAAAATAGTTCAATTTAATTTGAACCCTGGTTTTGATTTATCAACAGCAAGCGAGTCAGCAGTTGAAATTGATAAAGATGACAGGAATCAAATATCAGCTCCTTATTCTATTAGATTTAATAACGATGGTAGCAAAATGTTTTTTGTTCAATTAAATGGTGAATTAGTTGAATTTTCTCTTGGGACAAACTTTGATATTACATCGGCGAGCGCTGAAGATAGTAGTGATACTAAAGATGAAGAATTAACTAATGGTACTTCTACTGGCTTTGCATTTAATAGAGATGGTACCAAATTATTTGTAGTTGATGATGATAATAGTAATAATGATGATGAGATTGATCAATACGTCTTAACAACTGGATTTGATATTAGCACGATGAGTTATGATCGAAGCATAAATATTTCCGATAACACATCAACTCCAAGATCATTGATATTTTCGTATGATGGAACAACAATGTTTATTATAGATGGATCAACTAGTATAGATGAATACGTCTTAACAACGGGTTATGATATTACTACAGCAAAATATGTTGATAGTATCACACCTGGAATTCATCAAGCTTGGGGCATTGAATTAAATAGGTTTAAAAGTACTGATAATGGAAGAAAATTGTTTATTGCTCAAAATACCGGAAATAAAGTAAGAGAATATTTATTACCTGCATCCTATAATTTAACATTACCTACTCTAAGTTCTACAGTGCCAGCAGATAACGCTACGGGTGTTTCAATAGATGCTAATATAGTTCTAACCTTTAGTGAGCCGATGGATGTAGAAAGTGGTAATATAGAAATTTATAAAACATCTGATAATTCTCTTGTTGAAACAATAGATGTCACAAGTAGTCAAGTAACTGGTACTGGGACAACCGCGATAACAATTAATCCCAGCTCAGATTTTGAATATAATGTTGAATATTATGTATTAATTGATGCTACAGCTTTTGATGATGGAAGCGATGCTTCTTATGCTGGTATAACGTCAACAACAGCTCTAAGTTTTACTGTCAGTGATGATAGGTTGGATCCAACAACAATTAAAGATGTTATAGGTTCCATAGATGCACAAAGTGAATTAGCAAAAAACTATATTAGTCAGTCTATTGATACTGTCTCAAATCGTTTACGATTTTTAAGACAAAATAGATTGAGTGATACTTTATCTAGCCAAGGTTTGCAGATAGATCTTGGCAATACAATTCTCACCTCATTAGCAAATGATAATATAGAAAAAAATACCAATTCCATCATGCCGAATAATTGGTCTGCATGGACATCCGGATCAACTTATCTATCAAAAATTGGTGATAGTACAAATTCATCATCACAAGAAACTGAAGGGCAAGCAGTAGCATTAGGATTTGATAAAAAATTAAGTGGCAGTGATTTTCTTGGTTTTGCTATTCAATATGGTCAGAGTGATACGGATATTGGAACAAATGGAACAAGTATTGATAGTGAAAATATGAATTTCTCTATTTACCGAACAAGGCCACTTGATAATAATAATTTTATCGAAACACTATTAGGCATAGGGTTAATAGAAAGTGATTTAAAAAGAGTCCATAATTCTAGTGTATTAACTGGTACGCGGGATGGAATACAAATATTTGGTTCTATCAATTACGGTAAAACAATTGATAGAGGTGATTTTAATATAACACCAATTGGACGTCTTGATTTAGGTTACACTAAACTTGATGACTATAAAGAGACTGGAATAAACGCTTTGTATTATGCAAGTCAGATAATAGAGAGTGGATTAGCCTCATTTGGTTTTGAAGTTAGTGATAATATTCAGTTTAATGAAAATAAATTTCAACCATTTGGATCACTGAAATTTATTACTGATTTTAGTAACAAATCTCATGCCAAGATCAATTATGTAACAGACACTTCAACACTTTATACTTATACGCAAGAAGCTAATTCAGATCATTTAATTAGCTCCATGATTGGATTGACATATACCGCTGGAGATTATTTAAATATTAACTCCAGTTATAGTAGAGTTCAAGGTAACAGGAGTGAAAGAAGAGATACTATAGACTTTGCTATTAACTTTATTTCAAATCGTGAGACACAATATAGTCTGTCATTAGCCGGTGATGAAAATGAAGAGGTTAAACTTGGTATATCAAAAAATATATATGGTTTTGATGTAGGGTTTAATGCCAGTGAGTCTATCAGTGCTAATCCAAATCAAGAAGCGGAATTAATGCTGACGTACAATTTTTAAATATACTAATTCAATTTATCTTTTCTGTAATTAGATCGTATATCATCTAGTAGGATTGATTTAGACTTATCTTTTACATGCCAAAAATCCCATCCATTACAACTTGGCAATCCTTGTATTTTTGCTCCCATTTGATGAATGGATCCTGTTAAATCTTTTATTTTAAGTGTTCCATCAATACTAACCGTTGCTTTAAAGCGTTCTTTTTTATCTGTTAATACGGCACCAGGTGGAATAATTCCTTGTTCGACTAGTTCGCCAAATGGAACTTTTGGTAATTCTTTTCTACTTTTAGCAATAGTGACAACATCTTCTTTTAATACTTTTGTATTCTTTAATCGTTCTTTTGAAAGTTTAACGTAATCTTTATCTTTTTCTATGCCAATAAAGTTACGTTGTAATTTTTTTGCAACAACCGCAGTTGTTCCACTTCCTAAAAATGGATCAAGAACAAGATCACCTTTGTTTGTTGAAGCTAATAGAATTCGGTAGAGGAGAGCTTCTGGTTTTTGTGTTGGGTGCGATCGTTGATTGTTATCTTTACGTAATCGTTCTTTGCCTGAACAAATAGGAATATACCAGTCACTACGCATTTGTTTTCCTTCATTTAGTTCTTTGAGATTTTGATAGTTGAATGTGTATTTTGCTTCTCTTGATGTTGTGCACCATAACAGTGTTTCATGCGCATTTGTGAAACGTGTACCACGAAAATTTGGCATGGGATTTGTTTTATGCCAAATAATATCATTTAAAATCCATAGACCTTCATCCTGAATTATTGAACCTACACGTAAAATATTATGATAACTTCCTATCACCCAAAGTGCTCCACCTTTTTTTAACACTCTTTTACATTCACTAAGCCACGCATAAGTAAATTGATCATATTCTTTATACGTACTAAATTTATCCCAATCTTGTGTAACAGCTTCGACGGTTGTTTGATCAGGTCTGTATAAGGTATCTTTTAATTGAAGATTGTAAGGTGGGTCAGCAAAAATAAGATCAACAGAATGATCTTTTAGTTTTTTCATTTCCTTAATGGAGTCACCCAAAATAATTTGATTTTTCTTCATAATTGATAAAAAGAATCTTTAAGCAGATATGGAATCAGGTCAATTGAGTTATCAACAGGGGGAATCTTTAGGTAGGGATAACCTTAAATTTTGGCCTTATACATAAAAAAAGGGGTCCGTAGACCCCTAGAATAGTTCATCAAATGGGAGGAATGATGAAATCTGATTTATATTTAGTATTTGTCGCATCTTTTTGAAGCATAATAAAATAATATTTGTTATGCAATATTTGCATGGATAAATTTAAGTAATTTATTTTTTTAATATGGATTTAATTGGTTCAAAAGATTTTCGGTGAAAATTAGTTATCCCATGTTTATGTATTGCATCAATATGTTTTTGAGTTCCGTATCCTGCATTTTTTTTCCAATCATAAACTTTAAATTTAGCATCAAGTATACTCATTAGTCGATCACGGTGAACTTTTGCAATAATAGATGCGCTTGCAATAGATATAGATTTTTTATCACCACCTATAATAGATTTTTCATTTTGATAATGTAATGAAAAGTTTCCATCAATAATAATATGGGGATTTTCAAAATTAAATTTATCTATTACTCTTTTCATCGATAATTTTGTTGCTTCTAAAATGTTAATAGTATCGATTTCTTCTACACTCGCATAACCTAAGTAATATTGAAGTTTTTTTTCTTTTTGTAATTTTTTAAAAAATATAAATAATTTTTCTCTTTGTTTTGCCGTATGTTTTTTTGAATCAGTTATGGGTATTTCTGATTCTAAATCATCATAATTAGAAAAATAACATCCACAACTGACTACTGGACCTGCTAATGGGCCTCTGCCAACTTCATCTAAACCAATTACAGGTCCATCAATTGATTTCTCTATAGAAAAATCAGTCACTATTTTTCATTTAATCTTGGCATGATTTCAACAAAATTACAGGGCTTATGCCTAATGTCTAATTGATATTGTAAAATTTCATCCCAACCGTCCTTGCATGCACCAGTTGATCCAGGTAAACAAAAAACATAGGTACTATTTATTAAAGCTGCGACTGCACGTGATTGAATAGCCGATGTACCAATTTTTTCAAAACTAACTTGTCGAAATAATTCCCCAAATCCATCAATATGTTTACTAGCAATTTCATTAACAGCTTCTGGTGTTGTATCTCTTCCTGTTAACCCAGTACCACCAGTTGTAATAATGCAATCAATTTCTTCTTCTTTTGACATTGCATCTAACGTATCTTTTATTTGAGAAACATCATCTGCTATAATTGTACGTTTAATCATTGTATGTCCAGCATCAGTAATGCGCTTTTCTAATGTATCTCCAGATGTATCATTCTCTTTAGTCCTTGAATCTGAAATTGTGATAACAGCTATGTTTATGGGAACAAAATCTATAGAAGTATCAATTGGCATAACCTATTAATAGAGTGGATCATTTCCATTTGCCAGCATTTTTAAGGAACGCATTTCCTTATTATTTTTATTTTGGTAAATCCAATATTTAGTTAAAATCTTTTCAATGAACCACCGTGTTTCTCTTGACGGAATACTTTCCATAAAAAATAGTGAGTCTTCCATATAGTTTGTTTCATTTTTCCATTTTTGTAAATTCCCTGGACCACCATTGTAAGCTGCTGCTAAAAATATAAGATTTCTTGAAACTTGTTCTAGATCAAGAAGATAAGTAAGGTATTCTTGCCCAACCTCTAAATTTATCTCTGGATTTTTAAGAATATTACTATTGCTTCTTTTTACGTCTTTACTTTTGGTAATAAATTTTGCTGTCGAAGGTAAGACCTGCATTAAACCTATGGCACCGTCTTTACTTTTTGCTTTTATATTAAACATAGATTCTTGATGCATAAAGGCATGCAGTAATTCTTTTTCTAATTTGAAACCATCTCTTGGTTTCCAGATACTTGTTGGGTAGTAGAGATAGGTTGGAACATCTATTCCAAAATTTTCGAGCTTATTAACAATTTTTAATTGTGTATAGGCAAGATCAAAATTTTCAGCAATTTGAATAGACTCCTTTGCTATTTCTCTATTTAAAATGGAATTAATATGAACAATTTCTTTCTCTAATTCGTCGGCAAATCCAACTTGTATCAATGTCTGTATTCTTTTTCCTGCTGGTATATTTAAAATAGTGCTATTATTTTTATTAAGATCAGTATGCTCAACCCATTCTATTTTTTTATCGACGCCCAAGATTTCAAGTGCAAGCATTCCATAAAAACTATTTGGATTATTTGATGCTCTTTTTAACCAAAAATTAATATCATCATAGCGACCAAGTTTTGCATATGATCTAGCTGTCCAAAAACTACCTGATGTTTGATGCCACGCATCATCTTTTAAACTAATAGAAAAAAGAGAAAAATATTTTGCAGCATCTTCATACTTTTCTAATCTCCAAGAACATAGACCAGCGGTCCAAGCTGCATACGGGACATATTTTGCTGAATTAACAAGAGCTTCAGAAGCATATTGAATTGCTAAATCATTTTTATTTGCTAAGAAATATCCTTTGGCAATTAATTCCTTTTGTTGATCTATTTCAACTTGATCTAATAATAGATCTACATCTCTTTGGTTTAATAGTTGTACTGCCCCAGTTGGCCATCCTTTATTGACTCTTGATTTGATTCCATTAATTAATTTTCTTTTCTCAGCTTTTTGACTGTTTGATAGTTTTTTGGAACTTTTATATTTACTAGTTTTTTTACTTGTTACCTGCTCTGATTCTATACCAATAGGATAAGAGGGTTTTGTTGGACTTTTATAACCAGCTGGCATTCGTCTAATAGCTAATTTATAAATTTGTTTAGCTTGAGGATGATCATTATATTTTTTAAGCCAATAATATAATTCTAAATACTTTGATCGATAACAATTAGGATGCAAAAATTTCTGAGCATATATATGCCCAAGCAAAGATTTATTTTTAATTTTTAAAATAAAATTATTTGCACTTTTCCATTTGCATATTTCTTGAAATTTGTAAGCTTGTTGATAATTATATACATCTTCATCACTTAGAACTTTTGATGAAAATATATTATCGTATTTGATAACAATATCTTGCTGATACGCAAAGATTTGTTTTGAAAAAATTACAAAGAAAAAAAAACAAATAATGAAAAATTTTTTGTTATTCATTTTTCAATTTTTCTTGTAACATTTGTAAATCTTCCCAAGAATGTTTTTTATACTGAGGAGATCGAAGTAAAAAAGCAGGATGATAGGACGCTATTGTAGGAATACCTTGTTCTAAATTAAGCGATTTGTATTCATGCCATTTGCCTCTGAGTTTTCCAAGCGCAAGAGGTGTTGATAAAATAGCTTTTGCTGCAACTCCGCCTAATAGGAAGATAAATTTAGGTTTAATAATATCAATTTGTCTTTGCAAAAAGGGTAAATATTCTAAAATTTCATTATCATTAGGCGTTCTATTATCAGGTGGTCTCCAATTAACTACATTAGTAATATAAACGTCTTCTCTTTTTAAATTAATGGCCAAAAGCATTTTATTTAAAAGTTGTCCTGCTTTTCCAACAAATGGAATTCCTTGTTGATCCTCATCTCTACCTGGCGCTTCACCAATTAACATTACTTTTGCGTTTAAGTTACCATCATAAACTACTAATTTTGTTGCCGTTTTTTGAAGAGAAGATTTATGGTTCTGTAAATCTTTTATAACTTCATCAATTTGAGTTTTTTTATCCCCAGTATCTTTGTTAAAACCAGACTGCTCTAATTTTTTCTCATCTTCAAACCAGTTTCTAGGAGAATCCTGAAGAAAGTAGTTTACCCCAGAATTAATTATAAATTCTAAATTTTTTTTATTTGATTGATTCATGGAAAATTACAATTATCTATTCATAGTGTAACTCTACTATTTTTGAAATGATTAATTTAATTAAAAAACTACAAATTATCTCAATTATTTTAATAATTAACTCCAGTTCTTTTGCATTAACTAGTTCATCTTTTCTAATTTCTCAATCAGCTTATGAAAATTATGATTATAGCTCGTCTCTTCTTAATTTTGATATAGATGAAGTAAATCTATCAGAAGATAGTCTTCTGGATAAAGCTATCGCAGCTATAATTACCGAAGATATAGATTTAGCATCAAAAATTGCCAAAAATATTTTGACCCAAGATAAAAACAATGCTGAAGCTCTCATAATTACAGCTGCATCATTCTATAAAGAAGAAAAATTTAATAAAATTATCGAGCTTAGAAAAAATTTAGAACAACCCAGTGAAGTACTAGAATTTATTTTTTTTTCAAATAATACACTTAAAAATGTTGATACTATAAGTAGGGCACTTGTTGAGATTGTATCTTCTTCTTATTCGAATAATGAACAAAGACGTTTAAATTATAATTTTTTGTTATTTTATATATCTCTTGCAAAAATTATTGATACTGAAAATGATAGAGCAATCATAATAAAAGCTGAGTTATTTGATCAGGTTGGCCAACATCAAGTTGCAGTAGATATATACAAACAAGTAAATAAAAAAAATATTTTTTATCTTGATGCACAAAACAATCTTGCTAGGCATTACTTGTTTAATAGTTCTTATGAAGAAGCGGAAGTTCAAATCAAATCTATAGTTGAAAATAATAATAATAATTATTCACTTAAACGTGTCCTTGCTGATTTTTATCGCTACAATAAAAAGTTTGACCTAGCATTAAAAATTTATGATGAAATGATTAAAGAAAATCAAGATGATCTTTGGAATATATATTACATGAGAGGTATTTGTTATGAAAGAAAAGATAACTGGGAACTCGCAGAAAAAGATTTTTTAAAATCATTAGAACTGCAACCAGGTACACCAAATGTATTAAATTATCTTGCATATGGTTGGGTTGAAAGAGATATCAAACTAGATCGTTCGTTAAAAATGTTAGAGGAAGCATATAAAGCCAACCCTGATAGTTTTTATATTATAGATAGTTTAGCTTGGGCTCATTTTAAAAAAAATAATCTCTCAGAAGCGGCAAGGTTAATGGAAAAGGTAATAGATATTGCGCCTGGTGAAGCAATATCTCTAGATCATCTCGGAGATATCTATTATGCTATGAATAGAAAAAGAGAAGCAATTCATTTTTGGCAACAAGCACTAGAATTGGCTGAACCAGAAGATGAAATAACTGAAGATGTTCAAAGCAAATTAGATAATATTAATGCTGGATAAAATAATTGAAAAATCACCTGCAAAAATTAATTTATTTCTAAAAATTATCAATAAACGGGAGGACGGGTTTCATAATATTCGTACAGGTATTACTTTTATTGACCTCTACGATGAAGTAATAGTTAAGCCTCATAACAAATTTGAAGTAGAGTATGTAGGCCCTTTTGCACCAAACAAAAAAACATTTGATGACTGTATTATAAAAAAACTTTTCACTTATTTAAACATAGATGCACCAAAACTTTTTTTTACTATATCGAAGAATTTCCCTTATCAAGCTGGATTAGGTTCTGCTTCGTCAAATGCTGCGACTGTAATTAAAATTCTAGAAAACTTAGAATTAATAGTGAAAAAAAATATACTTGAATATGTTGATCTTGGTGCTGATATTCCAATTTTCTTACATCAAAGAGATGCTTTAATACGAGGTAAAGGAGAATTAATCTCAAATATTCTATATCCAAAATATTATTTCTTAATTATTAAACCAACCTTTACATGCTCAACTAAATTAATGTATGATTCATTTCAGCAATCTGATTATGATTTTAATGTAGATTTAGATTTAGAAGAAATAAATGATCAAGATTCAGGTAATGATTTTGAAAAATTACTTAAAAAAACAGAACCTGAATTTTCAAAAATTATGAATTATTTAAATAATTTAGAAGATGTAATATTTTCTAGACTTACAGGAAGTGGATCTTGTATCTTTAGTGTATTTCAAAATAAAACTGAGGCTGAAAAAGCCCAAATACAATTTAACAAGGATTTTCCTAAATTATGGTCGCATTTAGCTGAGAATAATAAGCTAAATTTATTTTAAATATTTTTAAAATTACCATTTTTTTTTAAGATATCAGATAATTTCAATTCAACTTCAAAAAATAGCTTTTCCCAATTATGATTTTCTGTTTGCCTTAAAATTTTAACAGATTCATACCATAATGATTTTTCATTTATATTTCGCCAATACCAATGTGGATATTTTTGAACTAATAGCCAAGTAGGAACACCCAATGCTCCTGCTAAATGAACAATGGAAGTATCTGAAGTTATAATTAAATCTAAGTTTTTCATTATCCCAGCTGTGTCCATAAACTTTGCATCTATGTCTAACTCATTATCAAAATTAATAATTTTATTTTTTTTTGAAAAATCTTTAATTTGATCTAAACCATCATTTTTTTGCAAACTAATGAGTTGTAAATTCTTCATTTTTGATATTTTTTGAAAATTATTTAATCTAAATGATCTTCCTTCATCAAGACTAGTCCCTTCTTTTCCTTGCCAGGCAATGCCAATATTAAATTTACTTTTATCAATCCTATTTTCCCATTTTTCAATCCATTGATGATCAATATTTATGTATGAAACTTTCTTTTGAATATTTAATTCATCTACTTCAAAAATTTTTAATAAATCACCTAGTGAATATATATAATTAAAATTATCCTTTAAAACTGGCTCACTAGTCAAATGAATTTCTTTATTAAAATTTTTAAACAATACTTTAAGAGATTTTGGTATTTGAAAAACTACTTTAGCATTATAATTTAAAAGTAATAAAACGTATCTACTTAATAGTATAGTGTCCCCAAGACCCTGATCACAAGTGATAAGTATTTTCTTATCTTTAATATTCTTAATATCTAAGTTAAGATAATTATTTTTTGCATACTTCCCATTTTGTCTCCATTTATATAAATTTAAACCTTCTTTATAATTTCCTGTTTCTAATAAACAAATAGACTTATTGTACAGAATTTGTGAATTTTTAGGCTCAATAATTAATGCTTGATCAAAACATTTTATAGCATCATCAAAAAAGCCTTGTCTTTTTTTTAGTAAACCAAGGTTGCTAAACGCGTTACTATAATTTTTATTTAAACTAATAGCTAAATTATAATTTTTTTCTGCTTCAGTGTAATTAAACATTTTTTGCTGACTTACTCCTAATGAGTTAAAGAAGAAGTAATTAGTATTATTTTCTTCAATAGCTTTTTTCAGATATTTGATAGATAAACTATAATTATTTATTTTTTGATATATCAATCCTAAATTATAGAATACATCTGCTAAACTTTTTTTTCTATTGATTAGATTTTTAAAAACTTCTATTGCTTTATCATAATTCTTTAGTTCAGAATGAATTATTCCATAAATAAGTTCTACATCTTCAAATTTAATTTCTTTAGAAATAAATTCACTTAAAATCTTTTCTGCACTTATATATTTTTTTTGTTTAAAATAATTTAATGCTAAATTATATTTTACTGATTTATTTTTTGGATCAATCAAAAGAAATTTTTCTAAAAAAAAATTACCATTCTCATAATCTTTGTTAATAGAATAAGATACACCTAAAATATTAAGTATTTGTTTATCGTTTTCTATTTTTTTTGAAGTATAAAGTTTAAGCCCGTATTTAATTGCATCTATATAATTTTGTATTCTAAAACTTGATATTGTTAATATTTTTAAAATTTTCTCATCATATTGATTCTTGTTTAATTTTATTGCTAGACTGTAAGATTCTTTAAAATTTGAATTATTAAATTCATTAATTATTTTTTTATACAGCTCTAGGTTCATTCTATTTTAAATTCTTTTTTAAATTGTTCTATATTTATAACGTCATTAACCAATTTATCCCATCTAATACGATGAATTCTGGGAAAACGCATGGCGACACCTGATTTATGTCTACTGCTGGGGAAGACATCGTCAAAGGCTACTTCTAAAATAATTTCTTTTTTTACTTCTCTTACAGGACCAAATTTATTGGTAGTATTATTTCTAATAAATTTATCTAAAACTAATAGTTCTTTATCCGTGTAACCGGAATAGGCTTTTCCTATAGGAACTAATTCATTTTCTTTCCAAACACCAAACGTAAAATCTGAATAATATGATGATCTTTTACCATGTCCTCGTTGAGCATACATTAAAATAGCATCAACTAGTTTTGGATTTTTTTTCCATTTGTACCAATACCCCTTTTTTCTTCCTGGCAGATATTCACTATTTTTAAGTTTAATCATTACACCTTCATTTAAATCATCATGAACATTATTTTTATATTTTGTTAATTCTTTCCAAGTTTTGAATTTTATAATTAATGACAAATCAATTTGATTAGTTTTATTTTCTTTTTGAAATTTTTCTAAATATTTTCTTCTTTCGTAAAGAAATAATTTTCTAAGATCTTTTCCTTTATAAAAAAGAATATCATAAGCTCGGATGAAAACAGGAAACCTTTCTTGAAGATCTTTTGATGCCTTTTTTCTGTTTAACCTTTGTTGTAGATCATTAAAGCTGGAGGGTTTAAAGTTTCTTCCCACAAGTAATTCTCCGTCAATGACCGCATCACCTTTAGTTTTTTCAATTATTTCTGGGAATGCAGATGATATATTATCACCTGTTCTTGAGTATAGTGATACAGTTTTTGATGAAACCATTAATTGAACCCTAATTCCATCCCATTTATATTCCGCTTGAAATTCACTAGCATTCAGTCTTTTAAAATCTTTTTCCTCATCAATAGGATTAGCAAGCATCATAGGGTGAAATAATTTTTTAAAATCTATTTTTGGTTTTGATGTTTCATTTCTTAACCATTGAAATAAATTTTTGTATGGAAATTCTAGACCATGCCAAATTTCTTCAATCTCATTTACAGATTTGTTATACAGATCAGCTAGAGCAGTTTTTACTAATCTTTCAGAGACTCCAATTCGCAATCCACCTGTGCAAATTTTAATTAAAGTCCATCTTTCGTTATTAGATAGTTCGCTCAAAACTTTACTAAACTCTATATTAATTTCAGACTTTTTAATTTTTTTTACATTTTCTATTAAGGTAGATAAATTTTGTGATTTACCTTCTTTATTTGTTGGCCAAATTAATGATATTTTTTCTGCTAAATCCCCAACATAGTCATATGAGTAATCAAATAAATGTTGATCTACTTGTTCATAGACAAGTTCTTTGAGTTTAGATGCTTTAATAAATTGAAATGAAAGTTGGTCAGATAAAATTGCAAGTGCATATGCACGGTTGATATCAAGTATTTTAAAATAATCTTGAAGTAATTTAATTTTAGTATTTCGACTTGGTGTTAAAATCAAATTGTGAAGTAAGGAAGAAAATTTTTTCATTCTATTTCCTCATCACTTCTTCCTTGGATAGAAAGAGGCTTTGAAACAAGATTTTGTTTCTTACAATAATAAACTAATGCATCTTCCTGACCATGCGTAATAAGAATATTTTTCGCTTTTGATTTTTTAATTGTATCTAGTAATTCATTCCAATCACTATGATCACTAATAACTAGAGGTAATTCAATACCTTGTTGTTTTGCTCTTTGCTTAACTGTCATCCATCCACTTGCCATGCAAATAATAGGATTAGGAAATCTTCTTGACCAACGATCCTTTAATGCTGAAGGAGGGGCAATAATTATTTTACCCTCATAAAAGCTTTTATTCTTTGAAGAAACTTTTTCAAACTTTCCAATATTAATTTTTTCTTTTGAATAATATTGGCATAACTTTTCTAGAGAGCCATGAATATAAATTGTCTCATTATATTTCTGCTGTCGTAAAAGATTCATTACTCTTTGTGCTTTGCCAAGTGCATACGCACCAACAATATGACAATTATATTTATTTATTTTTACGGATCGTATGAGTTTTTGAATTTCATCTTTGGGATCTGGATGTTGAAATATGGGTAATCCAAATGTTGCTTCGGTAATTAAAGTATCACATTTAATCAGTTTGAAATTTTTACATGTTTCGTCTTTTCCTACTTTATAATCACCTGTGATAACTAAACGATGATTATTTTTTTCAATTAAAACTTGAGCACTCCCCAAAATATGTCCTGCAGGGTAAAGAGTAAAATCATAGTTTTTTATTGAATATTTTTGCCCGTATCGAAGAGGAGTAAATTTCTTCGCACATTTATCTCCGTAGCGAATTTTCATTATGTCTATTGTCTGCCTAGTCGCAATAACATGATCATGTCCAAATCTGGCATGATCTGCGTGACCATGCGTAATAATTGCTGTTTTTTTCGGCAATATTGGATCTATATGTACATTTATATCTTTGATAAATAACTGATGATTAATAAAATCCATATGAATATAAATAAATCGAATCCCTTAACATTACACCCCCTAACTAAGTGGATGAAGAAAAAAAAATGGTCTTGGTTTCCACATCAAATTGAAACATTCCAGCATGTTCGAAGCGGATCTGATGTTGTTGTATTTGCTCCAACTGGTGCTGGCAAAACTTTAACAGGATTTATTAATCCAATAGATGATTTAATTAAATCTAAAAAATATAAAGGTCTTCATACGCTTTATATTTCTCCATTAAAATCTCTTGCAAACGATATTGTGAGAAATTTAGAGAAACCTATTAAAGAGCTTGATTTAAATATTTCATTTCAAGTAAGAACAGGGGACACAACACCATATAAAAAACAAAAACAAAAACAAAAACCTCCTAATATCCTTATTACAACTCCAGAGTCACTTGCATTATTAAATTCGTATGAGAATGCGAAAGAATTTTTTCACAATCTAAAATATATAATAATTGATGAGATACACACTTTTTTGGATAATAAGAGAGCTGATCTTCTAAGTTTAAATATTGAAAGATTACAAACTTTCTCTCCAAATTTACAACGAATAGGTTTGTCAGCAACTCTCAAGAATAAACTAGACGCAAAAAGATGGCTTTGCCGCAAAAAACCAAAAATAATTTCTTATGAAAATTCAGTTTTACCTAAGATTAAAATTCTAGAATCAAAAGAACGTATCCCTTGGTCTGGTCATATGGCTACGTATTCTATTAATGAAATCTATAAAGAAATAATTAAATCAAAATTAACTATTATTTTTGTTAATACGAGGGCGCAAGCCGAATATATGTTTAAAAACTTATGGCTAATTAATAAGAAAAAATTAAAAATTGCTGTTCACCATGGTTCATTAGAAAAAAACTTACGTTTAAAAGTAGAAAATAATCTTAGCAAAGGATTAGTTGACTGTGTTGTTGCGACCTCTTCTTTAGAACTCGGATTAGATTATGGAGATGTAGAAAAAATTATTCAAGTTGGAGCACCTAAAGGAATTAATAGATTATTACAGCGTGTAGGAAGATCAAATCATAATTTAAATACACCTTCAAAAGCAATTTTAGTACCCACTAATCGTTTTGAATTTATCGAAGCAAAAGCTGCTATTGAAGAAATAAAAAAAAATAACTTAGATAAAATAGATTTAAAAGAAGGAAGTTTTGATGTTGTAGCGCAACATATTTTTGCAACAGCTTGTGCGGGGCAATTTGATATTAATGATCTCTACAAAGAAATTATCAAAGCATATCCATACAAAAAATTAAAACTTAATGACTTTAAACAATTGATTAATCTCATACAAGATGGCGGATATGTTTTAAAAAATTATGATCAATTTAAGAGAATTTTCCAATTGAGAGAAAATAAAAATATTTATAAGCTAGTAAATAGAAGAGAAACACGAAAATACCGCATGAATGTTGGAACAATAATTGAAAATCCGATGTTAAAAATAAAACTTGGAACAAAAACGTTAGGGAATATAGAAGAAGTTTTTATTCAAAATCTTTCTCAAGGTGATTCATTTATATTTGCTGGTCAAATACTAGAATTTCAATCAATGAAAAATAATTTAGTACAAGTTAAAAGAAGTAAATCATTAATTTCAAAAATTCCATCATACTCTGGAGGCAGAATGCCATTATCAACAAATTTGGCTAACTCAGTTAGAGTTTTATTGGCAAAAAGTAATATGTGGGATTTTTATCCAGAGCAAATTACTGAATGGTTAAAAAGACAAAAAAATATATCTAAAATTCCTAAAAAAGATGAATATCTAGTAGAACAATTCCCCCGAAAAAAAAATTTTTACACTGTTATCTATACTTTTGCAGGATGGCATGCCAATCAAACACTAGGATTTTTATTGCTTAGAGGCTTTAAGGAATTTAACTATAAACCTCTAGGTTTTGTCGCAAATGATTATGCAATTGTTTTATGGTCTTTAAAAGAAGTTAAAGAAATTAAAACAATTCTAAATTTAGATTTGTTAGATAAACATTTAGATAATTATCTTGAAGAAACTTCAATAGTCAAAAGATTGTTTAGAGATAATGCAATTATATCCTGTTTAATAGAAAGAAGGTTACCAGGGATGGAAAAAACTGGAAAGCAAGTTTTATTTAGTTCTGATCTAATTTATACAGTTCTCAAAAAAAATGAACCTGATCATATTCTTCTAAAATCATCATATGAAGACGCAAAAAAGAATATGATTGATTATGATAGACTTAGAGAAATCTTAAAAAAAATTGATAAAAAAATTATATTAAAAAAACTCACAAGTATCTCACCATTGGCTGTTCCAATTATTCTTGAAATAAATAGAGAAAATTTATCAAAAAAGGAAACTGATGAATATATTTTAGAGGATTTAGAAAATGAAATATTAAAAGAGGCTAATGTACTATCAATTAATTAATTTTGGTAATGAAGAATTTCATGCTTACCCAGATAAATCTCTTTATTGGAAAAGACTAAATACTTTGATCGTATCAGATTTACATATAGGAAAATCTATTAGTTATGCAAAGAATAAACAATTCTTACCTCCGTATGATACAAAAGAAATATTAAATAAAATTTTTGTTAGTTTAGATAAGATTAAACCAAGTAATTTAATTATAGTTGGTGATTTATTACATGATGTTTTTTCAACATTGAGTTTAAAAGATCAAGATCATAAAAATCTTAGTCAATATATGAAAAATACTGATTTCATATGGATCAAGGGTAATCATGATAAAAATATACAAATTGAAGGTTTTAAAAATTTTACAAATTACAAAATTGATAAATTATTATTTACACACATACCTATCGAAACATCTTTATTTCAAATTTGTGGTCACTATCATCCTAAAGTAAAAATTTCACACAGAGGAAAAACTATTTTTAAAACATGTTTTATACATAATGAAAAAATATTTATTTTACCCAGTTTTGGAATTTTAACGGGTGGATTGGATATACATTCTAAACAAATAAGTGATGTATTAGGTAAGAATAATTTGAGTATTTATCCTGTGGGACAGGACAAAGTTTATAAATTATAATTAAGGTAGTTATTAATTACGATCCCAATTAGAATTACAAAATTCAATACAAATAATAAAACTGAAAGCAAATGCATATATTTAAAACTTGAAGATGCTTTTTTATTGCCTTCTAATTCTTTATCTCTAAAATTATTAATTTTGGGTGTTAAATAATTTCTATTAATAATAAAACTTACAGCCACTACTATTAATAAAATAGAATTTAAAATATTTCCTGAAATATAACTTAGGATTAAAGATAAAAAAGTTATTATAAACCCAAATAAAAACATTCGAGGAAAAATTATTCTTAAAAATTTACTGCTGACATTAGTACTCAATGTGGCAAAGACTGAGGGCGAGACAACAGCCATAAAGAAAATCATCGACCCTATAAGGATTGTTACAAAAAAATTAAGAGTATAAATTATCATTAGTTAAAATTGCTCTTTTATAAAGAGCAATTGTTATATTTATGAATTATCAATTGCTGTTTTTAATTTTCTATATTCCATAGAATTAGTTCCAGCTATTGTTTCTAATTTTAATAACATTTCGTTAGCTTTATTCATATTACCAAGAGTGATGTATAGTTCTCCAAGATATTCGTGTACACCTAAATGTTCTGGATTTGCATCTAAAGCAATTCTATATGCTTCAAAGGCCTTATCTAGATTTGGCTCACTGTGTTTTCTATAACTAAAACCTAGTAGGTTATATACATCAGCTTTTTTTTCACCAAGATCTTTACGCTTAGCAATTTTTTCAAGCAATTTAATAGATTTATCAAATTTCTTGTAATAAACTAATTCGTAAGCTTTATCGTATAACTTTGTAACTTGTTCACTAGCTGAAATGCTTGTTTCACTATCATCGTAGCTGGTACCAGCGGCGAATGAAGTGGAACTTATAAATAGTAATGTAAGTAATATTCTAATCATGGGATGAAAATATGTGCAATTCAACCAATTTCAATATTCATTTATGAATTAATTTAATTAATGGCAGGCAATATTATATTTTTTTAATCTGTAATAATTATATGGCCACGGTGTTAGAAAGCCTGCAAGAAGCATTATAGGTATTACCCACCATACAAGTTTAGGGCCACCCATAATGATCCAGTCAACTGCATTCATTGCTATTTCCATAGACACCATTGAAATTAAACTCATTCCTATGGCTGTTTTAAAAGCTTTGCTGATAATCATTTGTCTTGATAAAACGACAGTCTCTAAAATGATGCTAGTAATAATACCATTAATGATTGCTAAGATCATAATATAAAGAGTAGGCCAAGGAATACCAGTTAATTGAAAATAGAGTATGGTTCCAAAATCGCCAATACTACATCCTAGCAAACACCAAGCAGTATTTTTAGCACTTCTTCTCCATGTATGTTTACATTTCCAGTGAAAACGAGGAGCTGGTTTTCTTAATGTTTCAGCAACAGACATTAAATTATATTCCTTGTTTAAATTCGAATGAATTATTTATATCATTAATTTCATAACTATCAACTGTACCATTCGTCCATTTGATTGATACATTTTTAATTACTTCACCTTCACGTAAACCATAATGTGCTACTGGTTCCATTTGACATAAATATCCTGAACCAGCATCAATAGTCTTGGCATGATTTCTTAAATTTGTATGTAACGTAACTGTTGCACCTCTAGCTGGGGCACCAAAGGTGTTTAGAGGTTTAATTCTAATATAATTTCTATTTGATATATTTGCTTTAAATAGACTGAGTGGTTGAGCACCAGATTCACCATGAGAGATAAGTAATTCTAAAATTCCATCTCCATCAATATCAGCTACAGCTGCACCCGTTCCTAGACCTCGTGCTTCAAGTGCTTCGCCTAATTTGATTTCTTCTAAATTCCCTTCATCAAGGATACGGAAGAGTTTATTTGGTTGACCTATGTTATTTAAAAAAATTTCATCATAACCATCATTATCAAAATCAGCCGATATAACTGTACGTATTCTACTTGGCGATCTAAATTCCAATGAAGACATATCAAGAAAAGATTCTTTTTGTTTTACAAAAATACGATGATAACCTTCCCAATTACTTGTTATAATATCAAGTTCTCCTCTGTATAAAAAGTCAGTTAATGCTGTTCCTCGACCATTTTGAAAAGTATCTTGGACATTCTTTTCAATCGCAATATCACTAAAACTACCATTTGAGTTTTTATATAAAAAATTTGGACCCCTCTCATTAGCTGCAAATATATCCATATTATCAGAGACTATATGTCCTGAGATAACAGCTCTTCCTCCAGTTATTTGATCAATTCCAAGCATTGGAGCTAAATCTTCAACTTCATTATCTTCAATTTCATAAAATCTAGTAGGACCTCCATAATTAGCAACATATATGCCGTATTTTCCAGATCCATTTCTGTCTACACAAACAACAGATCTGCCTGCGGTTAAATTTAAATTTTCCAAATTTTTTTCTAACTCAAAATAATCAAATATGTTGTTATTGTTGTCCAGTAATCTATCAGAGTATTTTTTTTCGCCACTATAAGTGTCAGTATTTAAGAAGTAAATTTCTTCAAAACCATCCTGATCTATATCGCAAGCCGATACACCAATAGTATTTCTATCTTTATCGATGAAGAGAGGATCTTGAATTGTATTAATTAGTTTTCCATTTTTATAACTAAGAGCCAGATTAGAATATCCAAAGCCAGCAACAATAAATTCAAAGCTTCCATCTTTATCAAAGTCAGTTACTGATACTCCATAGCTTAATCTATCGTCATTTTTTTCAATTATTTCTGAAATATTAGAGAAAAATTCTGCTTTAGCCATACTGGATATTAATAATATAAAAATAAAAACTAACTTACTCATTTCAAGTATTATCAATTTGCCAATCTAATAAAAATGTCACCCATACCAAAATTTAGCTCTTCAAGAGGCATACTATTTCGGGCTTCACACATAGGTCCAGTTATTTGATCATTTTTTATATAATCTATATCGTAAGCATCACATTTTTTTGCATTATGTAATAAGCCAATAACTAGTTTATTATCTACTGAGTAAGTATATTCTCTATTTAGCTCATTACCTTCACAAAAATAATTACGATTAACAAGTTCAGGAAAATCATTTTTATCACAAGGGTTATCAATAACAATTGCGTAAATATCTTTTGATTGATCTTTAAAATTAATGTTTATTTTTTTTGTTTTTGAGTATTTCATCACATCACATAAACATGGCCAACAACATTTATAGTATTGACCACAAATTTTTTCATCATTTTCTAAATTAATAAGTAAAATCTCATCTGGTTGAGTATCAGGAGGAATTAAAGAGCCTGAAACAGCACAATATAATTTGTTAAATTGCAAAAATTCTTCGTATTCTAAATTTTGGTCTAAAATATATTTAAAAAATCTTGGTCCAGCAGCATTTCTGTTTCCATCTGGAAAAATAGCTGACCAATCATTAACAAGTCTCTCGTATATTTTTTCTGTATTCGCATTAACCTGAGTTATTGATGAAAAAATTAATAGGCACGAAATTATTATAAGTAATTTTTGCATAGAAATTAAATAGGTTTAGCTTTACAAATGTAAATCCCTTGTTTTGAATCAATCTTGAATCAATATGGATCACTTTTTTTACTTTTTGCTGCTATTTATGGTAATGTCGCACTTGAAGAATT
>CACKIH010000007.1 GCA_902600225.1 uncultured Alphaproteobacteria bacterium
TCAATTATAATTTAAATCAAATTGGGAGTGATCGAATAGCAAACTATGCCTATGTATATAGTAAGAAAATAAAAGACTGTATAATTCTTGACTTTGGTACAGCTACTACTTTTGATGTCATTAAAAATAATCAATATTTAGGTGGATTAATTTTTCCAGGTATAAATCTTTCAATGGAGACACTTTTAAAAAATGCTGAGTTAATAAAAACTTCAAAAATCTCAAAATCAAATAAAATTGTTAATAATAATACATCAGCTTCTATTCAATCAGGTTTCTATTTTGGTTATTTGCATGCAGTTAATGGCATTTTAAAGCAAATTATTAAGGAGAATAACTTTAAGCCCAAAGTCTATATTACGGGTGGTCTAGGTAAAATATTTAGGGATAAAATTATTTATAAACCTATATATATGGAACATTTGACATTAGAAGGAATAAAAGAAATCGGTAACAAACATTTTTATGAGTAATAATTTACAACTAAATGATTTTAATGAAGGACTACACTTTTTATCTCTTGGAGGTATTGGAGAAATAGGTGCAAATTGTTATCTTTACGGATGTGATGGAAAATGGATAATGATAGATTTAGGTCTTTCATTTGCAGATGAAAAGTTTCCTGGTGTAGATTTATTAGTACCAAAAATTGATCATATTGAAAGTTTAGAAGAAAATCTCGAGGCAATTATTATCAGCCATGGTCATGAAGATCATGCAGGAGCTGTTGCGTTCTTAGCAAATAAAATTAAATGTCCAGTATATGCAAGTAAATTTGCAAAATTTCTAATCGAAAATAGGCTAAAACAATTCAATAAAGTAGAAGGATTTACTTTAGAAGAGATAAATCTAGAAAAGAAATTAATACTCAATAATTTTGATATAAGTTTTATTCCAACTACACACTCAATTCCTGAACCAACTGCAATTGTAATTAAAACAACATATGGATCATTACTTCATACTGCTGATTGGAAAATAGATCATTCACCTACTTTAGGAGAATCATTTTCAAAAGAAAAATTTGAAAAATTGGGAAATGATGGATTACTTGCCTTAATAGGTGACTCTACTAACGCAAATGTGCCTGGTAAATCAGAATCTGAAAATGACGTTAGGGATGAACTGACAAGTGTATTTTCAAGATTTTCTAATAGAATTGTTGTTACATGTTTTTCTTCAAATATTGCAAGAATGAAAAATATTATTCAAGCAGCAAAAAAAAATAAAAGAAAGGTTGCTCTTGTTGGTAGAAGTATGAAAAAAAATATCGAGGTAGCAAGAAAATGTGGTTATGTTTCGGATGATGAAATTTTTATCAGTGAAGATGAAGCTTCTTATATACCAAGAGAAAATTTAGTCATAATTTGTACTGGTAGTCAGGGTGAAAAAAGATCCGCCCTTTTTAGAATAGCTTATAATTCTCATCAACATTTACATTTAGAGCCCGAAGATGTAGTAATTTTTAGCTCTAGAGACATTCCTGGTAATGAAAAATCAATAAATAATTTAAAGAATTTACTTATTAGACAAAGAGTTGAGATAGTAACAGCTGATGACGATTTAGTACATGTTTCAGGTCATGGTTATGCAGATGAAATAAAACAAATGTATAATTGGACAAAACCTTACTTATCTATTCCCGTGCATGGTGAACCCATGCATCTAGAGGCGCATAAACAATTATCTTACTCATCTCAGGTGCCATTTACTAAAATTCTAGAAAACGGAAAATGTCTCAAAATTGCACCAGGTGAACCTAAAATTGTAGAAAAATTTGAAACTGGAAAATTAATTGTTGAGGGTAAAAATCTTTACGATTCTGAATCTGCATTTATTAAAGAGAGAAGGAAATATTCATTTGAGGGTCTAGTTTTAATTTCTTTAATTATCAATGATGATGACTATTCAATTAATAAAAATATGTTACTTACTTTAAAAGGATTGCCAGGAATAGATGAAGAAAATATTAAAAATGATTTTAAAATACTTTTTATAGAAAACTTTACAAAACTTAACAAAGATCAAAAATCATCAGACCTTATAGTATCTGACTTAGTTAAAAGTAGTTTTAGAAAGATTATAAAAAATTCAATTCAAAAAAAACCAGAAATTGAAGTTCATTTAATACGATCTTAATGGCATTATTTACTCATGTTCTAATTTTTATCCTTATTTGGTGGATTTTATTTTTCATACTCCTGCCGATTAAGATAAAAGTACCCCAAAAAGTAGAATCTGGACATGCAAAAAGTGCTCCGAGTAAGCCATATCTTCTAATAAAATTTATAGCAACTTCATTAATATCAGCTTTAATTTTATTTTTTTTGATTTTATTTGGATTTGATTTATCAAATATATTTAATAAATGAAATATTCTAACTTTTTTCTTCCTACTATTAAAGATGCGCCATCAGATGCTGAAATAATTTCACATAAATTAATGATCAGAGCTGGCATGATTAAACAATCTAGCGCAGGTATTTATTCGTGGTTACCACTAGGTCTACTGGTATTAAAAAAAATTGAACAGATTGTTAGAGAGGAACAAAATAATGCAGGAGCAGTAGAACTGCTTATGCCTACGATTCAATCCTCTGATTTATGGATTAAATCAGGAAGATACGATGATTATGGAAAAGAAATGTTAAGGATTACAGATAGAAGTGGAAGGGAAATGCTTTACGGTCCAACAAATGAAGAATTAATTACAGATATATTTCAAGCACATATAAATTCTTACAAAGATCTTCCAAAAAATCTTTATCATATTCAATGGAAATTCCGAGATGAAGTTAGGCCTAGGTTTGGAGTAATGCGAGGAAGAGAATTCTTAATGAAGGATAATTATTCATTTGATCTTGATGAAAACGAAGCAAAAAAATCTTATGACAATATGTTTAAAGCATATATAAAAACTTTTATTAGAATGGGTTTAACACCAATTTCTTTAAGAGCAGAAACAGGACCAATTGGAGGTAACTTAAGTCATGAATTTCAAATACTAGCTAAGACTGGTGAAAGTACACTTTATTATGATAAGAAATTAGAAACACTAAACCCTGAAACTATAGACCCAAATGAGTTGCAGTCATTTTATGCTGCAGTTGATGATCAACATGATGAAAAAAATTGCCCAATTTCAAATGAAGATTTAAAAATTTCTAAGGGTATTGAAGTGGGTCATATATTTTATTTTGGAACAAAATATTCTGAGAAATTAAATGCATATGTTCAAGATAAAAGTGGGAAAAATGTTCCAGTGCATATGGGATCATATGGCATTGGTGTTTCAAGACTTGTGGGTGCAATTATAGAAGCTTATCATGATGAAAAAGGAATTAGGTGGCCTTTAGAGGTTGCTCCATTTCAGGTTTCCATAGTTAATTTAATGCCAGAAGATCAAGATTGTGCCACAAAATCATCAGAATATTATGAATATTTTATGAAAAATAATATTGAAGTCATTTTAGATGATAGAATCTGCAGTATAGGAAAAAAATTATCTGATAATGAGTTAATTGGGACACCATATCAAATTATTATTGGCAAAAGAGATTTAAAAGATAATTTAGTAGAAATAAAAAATCGCCAAAATAATGAAAGTGAAAAAATTTCATCCAGTAGTGTAATTGATTTTATTAATAATAAGTTAAAAAAATAGATGATTTCTAAATCAGAACGATTACTGATTTTTAGGTTTTTATTTTCTAAGAAATCTGATGGCTATGTATCTATTTTCGCTTGGTTTTCAATAATAGGTATTAGTTTAGGAGTAGCAGCAATTATTATAGTAATGTCTGTTATGAATGGTTTTAGAATTGATCTAACTAACAGAATAATTGGACTTAATTCGCACCTTAATATTTATAGTTTTGATAATAAGATAACAAATAAGCAAGCTGATGAACTCATATTGAATATTGATAATTCTTTTGTTTACCAACACTACAAATCTATTGAAACAAATGGATTAATTATAAAATCAAATAACTCAAAAGGTGTTGTGATCAAAGGTTATGACGAATATGATAAAAATCATTATTTGTTTAATTCAATTAATTTGGGTGCATTAATTCAAAATCCAAAAAGTGAAATATTAATTGGAGACTCATTAGCAAATGAAATGAACTTAAGCGTGGGGGATAAGGTTAAAATCGCAATTCCAAAGACTGATAAAACAATATTAGGAAATATTCCAAGATTTAAAACATTGGAGGTAGTAGGTGTATTTGATCTAGGTTTATATGAATATGATTCAAATTTAATTTTTTTATCTACAGAACTTGTTAGAAAATTACTCTTATATGATGAAGATATATATAACAAAATTGAATTCTTTACATCATCACCTAATGAAATCGAATTATTTAAAAATAAAGTAGAATTAGAAACATCTAATCTTTTATTAAATTTTTATTCAATATCTTGGAAGGATCAAAACAAAACTTTATTAAATGCACTTAAGGTGGAAAAAAATGTTATGTTTATTATTCTTTCTTTAATTATCTTAGTTGCATCATTAAATATAATTTCAGGATTAATTATTTTTGTAAAAGAAAAAAACAAGGATATTGGCATTTTGAAAACTATTGGAATGAGTAATAAAAGTATTATAAAAATATTTTTTACTATTGGAATATCAATTGGTTTAATAGGATCTTTAATAGGATTAATAATTGGAATTCTTTTCACAATAAATATTAAATCAATACAAAGTTTTTTAGAATATTTACTTGGAACCAAACTGTTTTCTGAAGAAGTTTATTATTTATCATCTTTACCTTCAAAGATTAGTATGAATGAGGTTGTTTACGTACTTTGTGTGGCTATAATCATATCAATTATCTCAACTATTTTTCCAGCTTTAAGTTCAGCCAGAATAGATCCTATTAAGAGTTTAAGAAGTGAATAACAAATATTTATTAGATATATCTAGTTTAGGTAAACATTATTCTAATGAAAATAATTTAAAAATTGAGATAATTAAAAATCTGAATTTTAAATTAATGCAAAACACTAAAGTTGCGATTGTTGGACCTTCTGGTTCAGGCAAAACTACTTTTCTTAATATTATTGGTTTACTTGACTCAGAATATGATGGAAAAGTTTATTTTAAGAATAAAGATATTTCTTTATGCTCTAAAGATGAAACAAATAAAATTAGAGGATTATCAATTGGTTTTATTCATCAATTTTTTCATCTGATTCCTGAACTCACTGTTATCGAGAATGTTATGCTTCCATTGTTAATAAATAAAAATGAAAAGAAAACTTATGAAATTTCTAAAAAACTACTTCTTGAATTTGGCTTAGATGAAAGGATTAATTATAAACCTTTAAAGTTATCAGGAGGAGAACAACAAAGAGTCGCTATTGCAAGATCATTAGTTAACAATCCAGATTTAATTTTAGCTGATGAGATGACTGGAAATCTTGATGAAGATACTGCTAACAACATTTTTAAATTTTTTATAAATTATATCGAACAAAATAAAAAAACTTTAGTATATGTTACTCATAACAAAACTTATTCTTTACTAGCTGATGAAATTTATTATTTTAAAAACAAGAATATACAATTAAAGAATGAATAATCCTTTTATTCATTTACGATCTTTATCTTCATATTCTTTATCTGAAAGTACTCTGAAAATTGCTAATTTAGTAGATCTTGCTAAAAAAAATGACATGCCTGCAATTGCCATTACAGATAATAATAATATGTTTGGAGTCTTTGAGTTTTCAAAAGAATGCGTAAAAAATAATATTCAACCTATAATTGGAACTTCAATAAATTTATTAGATGTTGTTGTAAATAATCAAATTTCCCAAGTTACATTTTTAGTCAAAAATGAAATCGGGTATAGAAATCTATTAGAATTAAGCTCACTTTCTCATCTTAATGAAGGAAATTATGTTGGTATATACTTTTTACAATTAGAGAAATTTTCTGAAGGTTTATTCTGTTATATAGGTGGTGAATTTAATCCTTTACTTTTATTAAACAAAGAAAACAAAAAAAAAGATATCATTCAATTAATAAGTAATTTTAAAAAAGTTTTTAAGCAAAATTTTCTTTTTGAAATTCAAAGAATAAATGATCAAAATATCGATGTTTTTGAAAAAGAATTTATTAACTTATCAAAAGAATTTGACATACCCCTTATTGGTTCAAATAATATAAAGTACGCTAATAAAGATGATTATTCAGCTCATGATGCATTACTTTGCATTGCTCAAAAATCTACAATTAATAATTCTCAAAGAAATTTTTCAAATGAAAATATTTATTTTAAGTCAAATGAAGAAATGTACGCAAATTTTGAAGATATTCCTGAGATAATACAAAATAATTTGAATATTTCTATATCTTGTAATTATTTTCCTGAATCAACAAAACCACAATTACCTGAATTTAAAAATGATTTAGATCTATCAGCAGAGGATTTTTTATTAAAAACCTCAGAAATAGGACTTGGAAAAAAAATAAAAGAAAAGAATATTAAGAATATAGAAATTTACACAGATAGATTGAAATATGAAAATGAAATCATCATTAGAATGGGGTTTGCTGGATATTTTTTAATAGTAGCAGATTTTGTTAATTGGGCTAAAGAGCAATTCATCCCTGTTGGTCCTGGAAGAGGATCAGGTGCTGGCAGTTTAGTAGCTTGGTGTTTAGGGATCACAGATTTAGATCCATTAAAATATGAATTATTATTTGAAAGATTCTTAAATCCTGAAAGAGTGTCAATGCCAGATTTTGACATAGATTTTTGTCAAACTAGAAGAGATGAAGTTATCGAATACGTAAATAATAAATATGGAAGTGAATGTGTTGCACATATAATTACATTTGGAACACTTGCATCTAGAGCTGCCGTGAGAGATATTGGTAGAGTTTTAGAAGTTCCGTATGGAGAAGTAGATTCCTTTGCTAAATTAATACCTTTTAATCCATCAAACCCACTGACTTTAAGTGAATCAATTAAATCTGAAAGAAGTTTACAAGAAAGGATAAGCAGTGATGAAAGAATTTCAAATATTATTGATGTGAGTCTTAAAATTGAAGGAACTCACAGACATGCTTCAACACATGCTGCAGGAGTTGTTATTGGTCATGAAAAATTATCTAAAGTAGTTCCTTTATACAAAGATCAAAATACCAATACAAATGCAACACAATTTTCTATGAAATATGTTGAAGAGGCAGGTTTAATAAAATTTGATTTTCTTGGATTAACCACATTATCAATCATTGATGATTGTATAAAATTGATAATTAAAGAGAATAAGAATTTTTTAATAAATAACATACCTTTAGATGATAAAAAAACATATGATCAGTTAAGTAAAGGTGACACAGTTGGAATCTTCCAATTGGAAAGCAATGGTATGGGAAGTGTTCTTCGTCAATTACAACCAGATAGATTTGAAGAAATTATTGCCGTAGTTGCTTTGTTTAGACCTGGACCTATGGATAATATTCCTTCCTTTTGTAATAGAAAACATGGACGTGAACAAATTAAATATCTTCATTCTATGTTAGAAGACGTATTAAAAGAAACTTATGGAATTATTGTTTATCAAGAACAAGTAATGCAGATTGCACAAGTTTTATCAAATTATACTTTAGGTGAAGCAGACTTACTAAGAAGAGCAATGGGAAAAAAAATTCAAAAAGAAATGGATATGCAAAAATCTAGATTTATAGAAGGCGCTCTTAAAAATAATATAAATAAAAAAGAAGCTTCAAAAATATTTGATTTAGTTGATAAATTTGCAGGTTATGGTTTTAATAAAAGTCATGCAGCAGCATATGCTTTAATATCTTATCAAACTGCTTATTTAAAAGCAAACTTTCCGCACGAATTTCTTACAGCAACTTTAAACTATTCGATAGATAGAACAGAAAAAATTATTTTACTTAAACAAGAAATAGAAAGATTAAATATCAATTTTTTAAAACCAGATATAAATTTTTCTGATCCTTTATTTTCAATTGAAATAAATGATAACTTAAAATCAATAAGATTTGGATTGGCAGCAATTAAAGGTGTCGGTTTAAAATCAATTTCTAGTATGGTTAATGAAAGAAATAAAAATGGCAAATTTAAAAGTATCATTGATTTTATGAATAGAGTTTCCAAGGAGGTAATAAACAAAAGACAGCTCGAAAAACTTATACAAGCTGGAGCTTTTGATAGTATTGAAGTTAACAGATCTAAATTATTTAATAATGTGCCAAAATTTGTTGAACTATTTGGAGGAGAAAAAAATATTAATCAAGATATGCTCTTTGAAGAAAATGAGATTTCTTTTGAAGATAAAAACTTATTCAATCAAAATTATGAAAAATGGAAGAATTCAGAAATTTTATCTAACGAATTAGAAGTTATTGGATTTTATTTTTCTGATCATCCATTAAATCATTATCCCAAAAAGTTTTTTGAATTAGAGAATATTATGTCTTTTAAAAATTATACAGAAAACTATGATTCAAGTGTTATTAAAGTTTGTGGTGCTATTTTAGATATTAAAGAAAGATCAAATAAGGATGGAAAAAAATATGCATTTATAACAGTATCAGAAACTAGTTTTCAATTTGAACTAACAATATTTAGTGAAAATTTATATAAATACCGACCATTATTAAAAGAAGGAAATTTGTTAATATTTAATATTGATATTATTAAAAGTAATACTGATACACGTTTTATCATAAGGTCAATAGAAGCTTTGGAGAATACATTTGTTAAAAATAATTATAAATTTAATATTTATACAAATTTTAAAAATATGGATAAATTAAAAGATAATATTTTTACAAAAAAAGAAAGTAGCAATAATAATTATTTTATTGATGTCTTCATTTCAGTAGATCAGAAATTAGTGAATTTTGATTTTAATAAATATTCAATTAAATCGTACAAAAAACTTGATGATTTGAATAAATCAAAAATTTTAGATTATTCTTTAGAATTATCTTGAAAAAATAATACTTTATAATAATAAGACCACTTATTAAATCTAGCACACAGAAAAAACCGGTGTTTTTATTTCTGTGGAGGTTAAACCGGGAGTTATTATGAATTTACCAGAGGTAAAAATTGAAGATCTTCTAGAATCTGGCGTACATTTTGGACATAACGTCAGAAGATGGAATCCAAAAATGAAAGAATATATTTATGGTGTTAGAAATAACATACATATTTTTGATTTAAGAATTACTCTAGAGTTGCTTAATGCAGCTCTTACAAAAATCCATGAAACAGTTTCGAAATCTGGGAAAATCCTTTTTGTAGGGACAAAAAAACAATGTAGCGATGTAGTTAAAGAATTAGCCATGTTAAATAATAATTTTTATGTAAATAAAAGATGGTTAGGTGGAACATTAACTAACTGGAAAACAATTTCAAATTCTATAAAAAGATTAGAGGAAATTGAACTATTTTTAAAAGATAATGATGTATCAAAAAACTTATCAAAAAAAGAATTATTAGATATTTCAAGAGAAAAGCAAAAACTAGAGTTAAATATAGGTGGTATTAGAACACTTAATGGAAAACCAGATCTTTTGGTTGTGTTTGATGTAATCAAGGATAAAATTGCGGTAAAAGAAGCAACAAAACTTAATATACCTGTAGTCGCAATAGTTGATACAAATGCTGATCCAGAAAATATTGATTATATTATACCTGGCAATGATGATGCTCTTCGTTCGATTAATTTGTATAAAAATTACTTCTTAGAAACTATTCAAGACGCTTCTAACTTTCAAGATATAGAAAGTGTTAAGGATGAAACTGTAGAAGAGATTAGAAAAAAGGATGCTAAATAATGTCTAGTATAACTGAATTAATTAAAGAATTAAGAGAAAAGACTGGTGCTGGTTTTTTAGATTGTAAGAAATCTTTAGAAGACAACAATAATGATATTGAAAAATCAATTGAAGCGTTAAGAAAAAAAGGATTAGCAAAAGCATCCAAAAAAAGTGATCGAGCAGCAATTGAAGGTGCTGTAGGTGTTTATTCAAATAAAAATATTACAGCATTAATTAAAGTTAATAGTGAAACTGACTTTGCAGCTAAGAGTGATACTTTTTTAAACTTTCTTGATAACTTGGGAAAAGTAGTCTTAGAAAAAAATACTAATATAGATAAAGAACAGTTTCTTAAGTCGCAGTTTGAAAAAGGAACAGTGCAAGATTATTTTAATTCAATGATTGCAAAAATAGGAGAAAATCTAATTTTAAACGACTTACTAATTAAGGAAAATAAAGACTCTAACTACTCATATTATATACACAATAGTTATAGAAAAAATATTGGAAAAATAATATCAATAATAGAGTACTCTACTAATGAAAATAATACTGAAATTCAGGCCTTATCTAAAAATTTATGTATGCATATTGCAGCAATGAAACCGGAATCTATGGATATTAATGATTTGGATAAATATTTAGTAAATAATGAAGAAAAAATTCAAAGAGAATTAATTTTAAACTCTGGCAAACCATCAAACATAGTAGAAAAGATACTAGAGGGTAAAATGAAAAAATATTTTAGTGAAGTAACTCTTCTAAATCAATCTTATATTTTAGATCAAGATAAAACGGTTAGAGATATAATTAATCAACACTCAAAATATGAATTTAAATTAATATCTTTTGATTTAATCAATTTATAGAATGAATAAAAGAATATTACTAAAAATCTCAGGCGAATCACTAATGGGATCTTCCAACTATGGCATAGATGTTTCAACAATAAATAAAATCTCTAATGAAATTAAAAATATATATAAAAAAAAATATCAGATTTGTTTAATTATTGGAGGTGGAAATATCTTTAGAGGCATAAAAGGTGCTTCTGATGGAATAGATAGATCCACATCTGATTATATGGGTATGTTAGCTACAGTAATGAATGCTTTGTCTTTACAAAGTAGTTTAGAAAAAATAAATGTTCCAACAAGAGTTCAATCAGCAATTACCATGTCACAAATTGCCGAACCTTATATTAGAAGAAGAGCAATCAGACATTTAGAAAGAAATAGAATTGTTATTTTTGCTGCAGGAACTGGTAATCCATTCTTTTCTACAGATACTGCCGCAACTTTAAGAGCATCTGAATTAGATTGTAAATTAATTATTAAAGCAACAAAGGTTGATGGAATATACAATAAAGATCCAGTAAAAAATAAAAATGCTAAGTTAATCAGAAACATTACTTACAGTGAAGTTATAAATAAAAATTTAAAAGTTATGGATCTAACTGCTATTAGTCTCGCAAAAGATACAAAAATACCAATTTTCATTACTAATATTTTTAATAAAAACTCCTTAATTAATGTTTTGAATCGCAAAGGTTCATATAGTAAGATAAGTTAATTATGAGCAATCTAGTCGATAAAATGAATTCTGCTGTTTCACATTTTGAAAAAGAATTAAATTCTTTAAGAACTTCAAGAGCAAATCCTTCAATGTTAGATAATATATTTGTCGATGCTTACGGATCAAGAACTCCTTTAAATCAACTTGGCAATATTTCTGTTCAAGATGCAAGTACAATTACAATTCAGATATGGGATTCATCATTAATTAAATTAATTGAAGATGCAATTTCTGAATCAAATCTTGGTATTAATCCACAAACAGATGGGCAACTTATTAGACTTCCAATTCCTAAATTGAGTGAAGAAAGAAGAAAAGAAATAATTAAAATTGCTTCAGAATTTGCTGAAAATTGTAAAGTTGCAATCAGAAATATTAGAAGAGATTTTATAGAAATATCTAAAAATGAAAAAAAAGACTTAAATCTTTCAGAGGATGACTTAAAAAGAAAATTGAATGAAATTCAAAAAATAACAGATAATAATATAGAAAACATTGACAAAATATTAGAATTAAAAAAAACTGATATTTTGAAAGTATAGTTTTTGTTGAATAAATTAAATCATATCGCCTTAATTCTTGATGGTAATAAAAGATGGGCTAAAAAAAATAAGCTTTCATATATTAACGGATATACAAAAGGTTTTGAAAATATAAAAAATTTGGCAACATATTCATTATCTAGACAAGTAGCTAATTTAACTATTTTTGCATTATCATCTGAAAATTTTAATCGATCATCAATTAATGTAATTTACGACATAATATATAATAATTTTTCCAAAACATTTAATGATTTAGTAAAGGAAAAAGGTATAAAAATAAAAATATTTGGAAGTAGAAAAAATTTACCACATAAAATATTAGAAATTTTTCAAAATATTGAAGAGTCGTCATTAAATAACAAAAATTTAAATTTGAATATTGCATTTAACTATGGTTTTAAAAATGAAATCAAAAATATAATAACAAATATTATAAAAAAGGGAAAAAATATTAAACTCAATAATGAAAAGGATATAGATAATTTATTTTTTTTAGGATCATTTCCTGATCCAGACATACTAATTAGGACTGGAGGATATAAGCGATTAAGTAATTTTATTATGTATAATTTAACATATACAGAATTATTTTTTACTGAAACTTTATGGCCAGACTTTTCTGAAAAAGAATTTAATTTAATTATCAATCAATATTTAAATATTAATAGAAAATATGGTTTATAACAATTTTTTACTAAGATTATTATTTTCAGGATTTTTTATTTCAGTATATTGTATATTTGCTTATGTAAATTTCAAATATGTACAATATTTAATTTTTTTAATTTATATTTTAATATTTATTGAAATTTACCTTTATTTTAAATTATTTAAATTATTACCAATTTTTTACCTCTTTATTTCTTTTGTATTTTTTATAACTATTGATTTTGATAAGGTAATATTATTAAATTTTAATTTCTTCATACTAATTGTCATTTCTTTTGATATTTTTTCTTATATTATTGGTAAAAACTTTGGAAAAAATAATTTTACTAAAATTAGTCCAAAAAAAACATATGAAGGTCTTCTTGGTGGTTTTTTAATTTCATTTTTCTTATCTATATTATTTGCTTTTATATTTGAAATAACTGTAAATATAGAATTAATATTTTATATATTATTAATTATATTATGTGCATTTACTGGTGATATAATTGAATCATATTTCAAAAGAAAAAATGATCTTAAGAATTCAAGTAAATTTATTCCTGGTCACGGCGGAGTATTTGACAGATTTGATAGTTTTTTATTTTCAATTATTATTTATTCTATATCAACTATCTATTAACTATGAAGATTAATATATATGGTAGTACAGGGATTATAGGTAAAAAAACCTTATCTCTTATTGATAAAAATTTTCCAGATTTAAATGTGGGTTTGTTATGTGCTAAATCAAATTTAAAATTACTAACTAAGCAAATACAAAAATATAAACCTAAATATGCATTTTTGTACGATCATGAAAAACTCACAAATTTTAATTATAAAATTGGTAAAACTAAATTTTTAAATTTAGATGAATTAAAAAGTTTTTTATTATCTAGTCAATCTAATTTAAGTTTATTAGCAATATCGGGATATAAATCATTGTATTTTTTAGAAAATATAATTCAAAACACTGATAATCTAGGTATTGTTTCAAAAGAGGCAATTGTTTCTGGAGGACATATTTTTAAAAAAAAAAATTATTTTAATAAAACAAATATATTTCCTATTGATTCTGAGCATTTTTCATTATTTGAATTATTTAACAAAATAAATATTAAAACAAAAACTAAAAAAATTATTTTAACTGCTTCTGGCGGTCCATTTTATAAACAAAAATTTAATTTATTAAGAAATATAAAATTTGAACAAGCAATTAAACATCCTAAATGGAAAATGGGATACAAAAATAGTATTGATTCAGCAACACTTGTAAACAAATGCTTAGAATTAATAGAAGCTCATTATTTATTTAATATACCTTTTAATCAAATGGAAATATTGATTCACCCCGAAGCTTTAGTACACTCTATAGTTGAGTTTGAAAACTATATAACACAATTTAATTTATTTCAAAATGACATGAGTATTCCAATTTTAAATTTTCTTTGCAAATCAAAAACTAAATACAAATTTAATGAAAAGAAATATTCAATTAATAGATACGCAAATTTAAATTTTAATGAAGTCAAAGAGGATATATTTCCTATTTATAAATTTTTTAATAATATTAATAAAAAAAAACCAGAAAATTTGATAAAATTTAACATCGGTAATGAGTTTGCAGTGAATTTATTTAAATACAATAAGATAAAATATACAGATATTTACAGAATAATTAAAAAAGTAACATCTTTAAATTTGTATTCTTCCCTAAACACTATTAAAGATATTATTCAATATCATGAAGAAGTTGAAAAAAAACTACACAATTTTAAAATATAAATTAATTCTTTTTTTTGTTCTTTCCTCTTTAACAAAACCACTTTTTTCAAATGAAATATTATTTGACATACAGGGTAATGATTTTACAGACACCGATGCAATTCTATCAATTTTAAATGAAATACCAGATACTTCAAATAAAGAATCCACTAATGATATAATTAGAGTTTTAAATGAATCAGATCTTTTTTCAGATGTACAAGTAAAACTATTAGAAAACAAATATTTAATTATTGTCAAAGAGTACCCAAATATCGACAAATTATTTTTTAAAAATAATGAAAGATTAAAAGATGAAGATTTACAACTTATTGCCTCTCAAGTTAATCTTACAAAATCTAATAAATCTTCCATAGATTTATTTATTAAAGAATTGAAAAATACTTATGAATCGTTTGGATATAATAATGTACAGATTGACTATTCAGAAACAAAATATCCTCAGACTAATACTGCTGATTTAAATTTTGAAATAAATGAGGGTAAAATTACAAAGATTAATAAAATAATTATAAATAGCAATAATCTTATTTTGGATGAGGATATTAGAGCAATAATTAAATCAAAAACAAAAACGATTAAAAATATTTTTGCAAATAATAATTATAAACCTAATGTTGTAGAAAGAGATAAATATTTAATAATTAATTATTTCAAAGAAAATGGTTACATTGATGTTCAAGTAGAAACCAAAATTGAATATTTAGAGGCAAATAGAGTTAATATTTATTTTTACATTGAAGAGGGTGAAGAATATTCTTTTTCTTTAATAAATATTGATGATAATAAGAAGATTTTAGATGATAAAACTTTAAATCTAGTTAATGAAAAAATAAAACTTTTTTTGAATAATGAAGAAACTTTTTCAATAAAAAATATTAACAATCTTGAAAAAAATATTTCAACTATTGTTTTAAATAGTGGAATTGATTTTTTTGAAATTCAAACATTTGAAAAAAAAGAAAATAATAACAAAGTTAATGTTTTATTTCAAATTTTACCAATTACACCAACATATACTAATCAAATTAATATAGTAGGTAATTCAAGAACTTTTGATCATGTAATTAGAAGAGAATTAGAAATTGTTGAGGGTGATGCAATATATGAAAGTCAAATTGAAACTATCAGAGATAAATTAATTTCATTGAATTTATTTAAATCCGTAAATTTAATAAAAGAAGAAATAGATGATAATAAAATTAATCTTATTATAGAGGTAGAAGAAAAGCAAACAGGTACATTTAATGCTGGCTTATCGGTTGGTACTCTTGACGGGTTTGCTATCGTTACTGGATTGAGAGAGAGAAATTTTTATGGAACTGGAAGGTCTTTAGATATTTTAGTAAACACTTCTGATGACAAAAATCAATTTAAATTAATAACTACTGATAGATTATCATATGAAAATGATGCTGACATTAGCTATAGTGTTAATTATAAACAAGAAGATTTTTCTAAAGCCAGTTCATATAAGTTAGACACCTTATCTTCAGGAATTGGAATTGGATATGAATTAAGTGAAAATTTCTATCATAATATTGATTTTGAATATGCTTTAAAGGATTATAAAATTACAAATTCATCTACAGTTTCAAATACAATTTTAAATTCCTCTGGTTCAAATGTCAGCTTTTTGCTAAAAAATAATCTAAAATATTCCACATTAAACAGAGGATTCCTTCCAAAAACTGGTAATTATATTAATTTTAATAATATAATTGAAACACCAACAAGCTCTAATAATGGGTATATAAAAAATCTAGTCACTTTAAAAAAATACATTAGTCGTAATAATAGTATTTATGGAATTCATGGTAAAATTGGTAATATATTTTCACTAAATAATAATGATATTTTAACTGATAATAAATTTTCACTTGGAGGACGATCACTTAGGGGATTCGATGTTTATGGAGCAGGACCACGTGACTCAAGAACATCTTATATTGGGGGTAATAATCTTGCTGTTTTAAAATTAGATTATTCGTATGAAATTACTCGCCAATCTGATTTTCCTTTTCTTCTAAATATTTTTAATGATTATGGATTAATTTGGGAAAATAAAACTACCCCCATTCAAAGTGATAACAATATAAGATCGTCCGTAGGATTTGGAATAAGATACTATTCACCAGTAGGCCCAATAGGATTTACTTGGGGTTTCCCAATAATGGATGAGGAATATGATATTAAAAGAATGTTCTTATTTTCTATAGGAAATTTAGATTGAAGTTAGTTTATATTATAATTTTTCTTTTTATAAATACTTTTTCATTTAATACTTTTTCACAAACTATCGCTGTTGTAAATATTCAATCTTTGATTGATAATAATAAAATTTACCAAAAAACTTTAAAGGATATCGAAATAAATCAGGAAAAATTTGTAAATGATTTTAATAGAATGGAAAATGAATTAACAATAAATCTTAATGAAATTGAAGAATCTAAATTAATTTTAAGTAAAGAAGAAATTAATATTAAAATTGAAAATTACAATAATCAATTATCTCAATTTAATTCTTTAATTGAAAAATTTAATTTCCATTATGAAAATGAAATTATTCAAATTAGGGAAACAATTTTTAAAGAAATCTTAAAGTTACTAGAAAAATATGCTCTTGAAAAAAGTATTGATTTAATATTAGATTCAACTACTTATTTGATAGCATCTAATTCATTAGATATAACTATCGATATAAATAGTGAATTAGAAAAAATAAATTTAAATTTGGAATATAAAAATTTTGAAAAAAATTAAATATATAGAAATCAAAGAAATACTAGAAAAAAATTCTTTAGAAGTCAAATCAACAATTTCTGATGAACAAATATTTTTAAGTTTAAAGACTATTTCAAATGCATCTGAAAACGATTTATCCTTTTTTTCAAATATTAGATATCTTAACGATTTAAAAAAAATAAAAGCGAAAGCATGTTTAATTGATGAAAAGTTTACCAAGTATCTTCCTGATAATTGTTATCCAATTATAGTTAAGGATCCATATTTAGCTCTCGCTTTTGTAAGTAATTTGTTTAATGATGAAGTTATTAATTCAAATGGAATAATTTCAAAAAATACATCCATAGATTTAAAAAGCAAAATTGAAAAAAATGTTCAAATAAATCCATTTACTACAATTTATCATAATACTGAAATTAAAGAAGACACTTATATTGGTTCAAATACAAGCATTGGCCCAAATGTTATTATTAATAAAAATGTCATAATTCATGATAACGTTTCTATTTCAAATGCAATAATAATGGAAAATTGCATAATTAAACCAGGTGCTAGAATTGGTGGTACTGGTTTTGGGTTTGAAATGAAAACTAAACAGAATATTAATCATAGTGGTAATGTTTTAATTGGAAAAAATTCTTCTATTGGATCTAATACGTCTATCGATAGAGCAGTTTTTGATTCAACCTCTATAGGTGAATTTTCTAACATAGATAATTTAGTCCAAATAGCTCATAATGTTAATATTGGAGATTTTGCAGTAATTGCTGCTCAAGTTGGTATTGCTGGTAGTACAAAAATTGGTAATTATGTTAAAATTGGTGGACAAGCAGGAATTTCAGGTCATTTAATAATAGGTGATAATGTTACAATTGCTGGTAAAAGTGGAGTAACAAAAAACATAGCTGATAATTCGATAATTGCTGGCTTTCCGGCAAAAGATATTAAGTTATGGAAGAAAGAAATAATAAGAAATAGTTTAAGCAAATGAAATTAAATACAGAAGAAATTAAAATCCTTATTCCACATAGAGATCCGTTTTTATTTGTTGATACTTGTGAGATAATTACACCTGGTGAGCATGGTAAATCTGAAAAATTATTTACTGCAAATGAATATTTTTTTAGGGGACATTTTCCTGATAACCCAATTGTTCCTGGAGTAATTATTGTTGAAGCGATGGCTCAAACAGCTGGCATTGTTGTTTCATATAAACTTAAAGAATTTAAAGAAAAGTCAGTTTTATTCATGAGTGTAAATAAAGCTAAATTTAGAAAACCTATATTTCCAAATGAAAAAGTATCATTTGAAGTAAATTTTGTTAATAGTGTTAGAGATGTCTATAAATTTGAAGGTAATTGCTACAAAGAAGATCTAAAAGTTTGTGAGGCAGAGTTTTCAGCAATGATAACTTATAAGTAATAATCAGAAATATATTATTTATTTTAAGTTACATTTTCATAATTTAATAGAGTTATACATATGATCCATCCTTCAGCTGTTGTTTCAAAAAATGCAGAAATTGACAAAACAACAAATATTGGACCATTTTGTATTATTGGAGATGGTGTTAAAATTGGAAAAAACAATAATCTAATTTCTCACGTATCTATAATTGGTGACACAATTATTGAAAATAATAATACGTTTTATCCATTTTGTTCAATTGGCTCAGAACCTCAAGACTTAAAATATAATAAAGAAAAATCCTATCTTAAAATTGGCAGTAATAATAAATTTAGAGAAAATGTTACCGTAAATCCAGGTACGTCTGGTGGAGGCTTAAATACAATTATAGCTGATAATTGTTTATTTATGGTAGGCTCACATATAGCTCATGATTGTATTATTAAATCAAATGTTATTTTAGCCAATAATGCTACTCTTGCAGGACATGTAGAAATTAATAATAATGCAATTTTAGGAGGTAATTCAGCAATTCATCAATTTGTTAGAATAGGAAAATACGCAATGATTGGTGGTATGAGTGGTGTTGAAAAAGATATCATTCCATATGGTTTGTATACAGGAATAAGAGAAAATTTGAAAAGTTTAAACCTCATTGGTTTAAAAAGAAAAGGCTTAACATCTAATGCAATCAATGAAATTAAAAATCTCATAAATATAATTTTTGATAAAAATGATACAATTGAAAATAATATTAAAAATAATTCTGTAGAAAGCTCTGAAATTTTAGAAATTAAGGAAGTAATTGAATTTCTTAAATCAAATTCAAAAAGAGGTATTACCACTTTTGAAAATGACTAAAATAGGAATAATTGCTGGGGATGGTAAATTGCCTTTATATATTGGTAAATCATTATTAAGTAAAAATTACGATGTTACTTTTTTATCTTTAAATAGTAAAAATAATAAATTTTTTAAAAACCATCATGTTGTAGATTTAGATATCTTATCAGTAAAAAAAATATTTAAAGTTTTAGATTCAAATAATATAAAACATATAATATTTGCAGGAAGCATAAAAAGACCTGGTATTAAAGATTTGGGTTTTGATTTGCAGACATTATTACTTGCCAAAAGTCTTTTATTAGAAAAAAAAGGTGACAATAATCTTTTAATGAGCTTGAAAAAATACTTTGAAACTAAAGGATATATTTTTTTTAATTGGACTAAATATTGTAAAGAATTATTCTCATTTGAAATTAATTTGACAAAAATCAAGCCTTCTAAAAGTGCAATTCTAAATTTAAAAAAAGCAAAATCAATATATCAAATTTATAAGAAATTAGATGTTGGTCAGGCTATGATAATTCAAAATCAATTAGTTTTAGGATTAGAAGCTATAGAAGGAACAGATGAATTGTTAAAAAGATGTAAAGAATATAAAAGAAAAGATGATAATGGTGTACTGTTTAAATTTTCAAAACAAAATCAAAGTAATCTAATTGATATCCCTTTAATAGGCTTAGATACAATAAAAAATTTAAAAAAATATAATTATGAAGGTGTTTTTTTGCAAAAAAATAAATGTTTAATTTTAGATAAGAAAAAAATTATTGATTATGCTAGTCAAAATAATTTATTTATCTCATCAGTCGATCTAAATTGAAAAAAATAAAAATTTTTGTTTGTTGTACGGAACAATCTGGTGAAAATATTTGCTCAAATATTTTATCAAGAATGAATATAGATAAATACCAATTTGATGGAGTTTGTGGCAAACAATCCGAAAAATATATTTCTAATAAAATTTATGATTTATCAGAATTTAAATCTATAGGACTTTTTGAAATAATACTTTCAATTTCAAAATATTTAAAAATGATAAGAAGATTAAAAAACTATATTATTAAAAATGACTATGATTTAGTTTTAACTATAGACTCACCAGATTTTAATTATAATCTTGTAAACCAATTAAGAAAATCAAATTATAAGAATAAAATAATACACGTAGTTGCCCCAACTGTTTGGGCTTGGCGATCATATAGAGCAAGAAAATTTGCAAATATTTTTGATGAAATTTTTCTATTGTTTAATTTTGAAAAAAAATATTTCAATTTTGATAATCTAAAAAAAACTTTTATTGGGCATCCAATTTTTCATATAAAAAAAAGAGAGAATAAAGGAAAATATAAGTACCTTTCTTTTTTACCTGGTAGTAGACAAAATGAAGTATTAAAACTGATAAAATATTTTAGTTATATTGAAAAACATTTATCTAAGAATAATCTAAATTATAAAATATTTATTCCCACTTTGCCTCACCTTGTTTCTTTAATTAAAAAAAATACTAAGCAATGGAAAACTGAGACTATAATCTCAACTGATATGAGTAAATTTGATGAATATTATGAAGATGTTTACATAAGTATAACTTGTTCTGGTACCGCCTCTTTAGAAATTGCCAAAAGGAATATTCCTCAAATAGTAATCTATAAACTTAATTATTTCACAGAAATTTTAATCAAACCTTTTGTAAGAGTGAAATATGCAAATCTTATAAATATTATAAGTAACCAAATGATTATTCCAGAAGTTGTTAACTCAAATTTAAATGAAAAAAAATTATTAAATATTTTTCTAAATTTATTAAATGATAGAAAAAAACAAGAAACTCAAATTGATTCAATTAATATGTATCTTAAAGAAATTGTTAATGATTTTAGCCCTTATGATGTGAGTGTTAATCGAATAAATAAGTTAATTAATCCTTCTTCCAAAGCCAATTAAAAATTGATTTTTTTTCTCTAGAAGATTCAACTTGATAAGGTCTAGCTTTATAACCGGTGTATAATTGACGAGGTCTGCCAATTTTATTAATAGGATCTTCTATCATTTCTTTCCATTGTGATATCCATCCTACAGTTCTTCCTATTGCAAATAGTACGGTAAACATGCTTGTAGGGAAACCTAATGCTTTTAGAATTATGCCTGAATAGAAATCTACATTTGGGAATAACTTTTTACTAATAAAATATTCATCTTTCAGTGCTATTTTTTCTAATTCTATTGCAATTTTAAGCAATGGATCATCTTGCATATTTAACTCTTCTAAAACCTCATGCGCACTTTCTTTCATCACAGTAGCTCTTGGATCATAGTTTTTATACACTCTATGCCCAAAACCCATTAATCTAAAAGAGTCATTTTTATCTTTAGCTTTATCTATAAATTTTTGTATATTTGATACATCACCAATCTCTTCTAACATTTTAATTACTGCTTCATTAGCTCCACCATGAGCTGGTCCCCATAATGATGCAATACCAGCAGCAATACATGCAAAAGGATTAGCACCTGAGGAACCTGCCAACCTTACTGTTGAAGTAGATGCATTTTGTTCATGATCAGCATGTAATGTAAAAAATCTATCCATTGCTCTAACAATTTTTGGGCTCACCTTGTAATCTTCTGATGGCACAGAAAATGTCATGTATAAAAAATTTTCAGCATAAGAAAGATCATTTCTTGGATAAACAAATGGTTGACCAATGGAATATTTATAAGCCATTGATCCTATTGTGGGAATTTTTGCAATTAATCTATGACAGGCAATCATTCTTTGATTAATGTCTGAAAAATCAGTACTGTCATGATAAAAGGCCGAAAGGGCACCAACAACACCGACCATAATTGCCATAGGGTGAGCATCTCTTCGAAAACCTCTGTATAAATTTACTAGTTGCTCATGCAACATTGTATGATTGGTTATTACATCTTTAAATTTCTGCTTGTCTTCAGAGGACGGTAATTCACCGTGCAGTAAAAGATAACAAACTTCAAGAAATTCACTTTTTGAGGCTAAATCATGAATATCATATCCCCTATGACGTAAAATTCCTTTTTCACCATCTATGTAAGTTATTCCTGATTCACATGATGCAGTTGAAGTAAAACCTGGATCAAAAGTAAATAAACCTGTTTCTTGATAAAGTTTTCGAATATCCAAAACATTGGGACCATCTTTACTTTCAATAAGTGGAATTTGATACGATTTACCACTCTCATTGTTAAATAGAGTAAACTGTTTATCGTTAACTTTTTTATCTTCGTAATCAGCCATATTTAATTATCTCTATATTGATTTAATCTATCAATAGTATCTTTTTTACCTAATATTACAAAAATATCAGAAATTGAAGGCCCTTGATAGGAATTTATTAGTAAAAATCTTATTGGTTTACCTAAAACAGGGAATTTAATTTTATTTTTTTTTAAAAAATCATTTATGACATTTTGAATATTATCTCTATTCCAATCATTTATTTCCCCAATTAAATTTAAAAATTCTTTAAAAATACTACCAAATTCTGAGGTCAGTTTTTCTGTCTTATTTATTTTATAATTTTCATCAAAATAAACTTTAATTGTATCATTCAAATCACTAAGTTTTTTAATATCTTTTTTATAAACATTAAAAATATTTTTCATTTTTGTTTCATCTTTTTGTAGATATTTATTTAATGCAACATCACTTTCACAAAAATTGATGAATTCTTCTATTCCGTTTTCTTTTCTTAAATAAAAATTATTAAAAAAATCTAATTTATCAAAACTAAATATACTAGATGATTTAGATAAATTTGATATGTCAAAATTTTCAATTATTTCCTCTAATTCAATAGTTTCTGATTTCTCTTGGTTATTTGACCAACCTAAAAGTATAAGGTTATTGATAATTGCTTCTTTTAAATATCCATTATTTTTCAAATCTAAAATATTAACTGCACCATGTCTTTTTGATAATTTTGTTCCATCTTCTCCGTGAATAAGAGGAATATGAGCATATTGAGGTATATCCCAATTCATAAATTTATATATGTAGTGTTGTCTAAAAGTATTGATAAAATGATCATCGCCTCTAATAATGTAATTGACTCCTAAATCATGATCATCAACTACTACGGATAACATATAAGTGGGTGATTGATCTTTTCTTAGTAAAATGAAATCATCTAATTCTAAATTTGCAACTGTAACGTCTCCTTGAATTGTATCTTTAATTTTTAAATTGCCTTCATCTGGTACATCTAATCTAACTACAAAACCTTCATCTCTACTTTGAATATCATTATCATTTTTACATTCAGAACATATTTTTTTAGAATAATTTTTATTTTCTTTAATTAACTTTCTTTGGTTAGCTATTTTTTCTTCAGAACAAACACATTTAAAAGCTTGTTTTTTTTGAAGTAATTCTCTAGCAATTTCTTGATGCCTTGATAATCTTTTAGATTGAACTTGAACTTCCTCATCCCAATTAAGCCCAAGCCATTTTAAAGAATTAGTTATGTTATCTATGTATTCTTGTTTTGATCTTTCATGATCTGTATCTTCAATTCTCAAGTAGAATTTAGATGATGCTGATTTCTTACTTATAATATAATTAATTAAAGCTGTTCTAGCACCTCCAAGATGAAGATTACCAGTAGGAGAGGGTGCAAATCGTGTTTTTAACATAGTCATCTTAAAATTAAGATAAACTATTAATTATATTTTCTTATAATACCAGATAAAGTCCCTTGGACTTGGATTTCACCTGCTTCATATTCCTTTGTCTGAAAACTTTGATTAGCAGGAATTAACAAGACCTTGTCTCGATCAAATTTAATAGTTTTTAGAGTAACTTCGTTATCTTGTGTAATAACAGCTGCAATTTTTCCATTTTCAACATTATTTGTCTTTTTTATCACAGCAATATCACCGTCAAATATTCCTTTATCTATCATAGATAGACCTTTTACTTTTAATCCAAAATATTTAGCATTTGGTGATGTCATTGAAGAGGGTACAGAAACAAATTCATCAGCATTTTCAATTGCTTCTATTGCTTCACCTGCAGCTATTGCACCAATTAATGGGATATTAATGCTATTTGACAAAGAATTTTCATCAGCAATATTATCTTTATTAATAATTTCCATTGCTCTTGCTTTGTGCTTTAATCTTTTTATAAAACCTCTTTCTTCTAAACTTGTAATTAATCTATGAATACCTGACTTTGATTTCAGATTAACTGCACTTTTCATTTCCTCAAAAGAAGGGGAAATCTCATTACTTGAAATGTAATTTTTTAAATAATCGTATAGCTCTTTTTGTTTTTTTGTAAGCATAAACCGTTCTATATATGTTCTTTAAGATCAAAACAAGAACAAATATAAATATCTTTATTTTTCAGTTATTTAAATATTAGATTTACCACCTGTTTTCGAAACAAGGTGTATATTTTGAATTATAATTTTTTTATTTAAGTACTTACACATGTCATAAATTGTCAGACAGCTAATTGTAACGGCAGTTAATGCCTCCATTTCCACACCAGTATTTGCATTTGTTTTAACTGTACTTTTGACAATAAAAGTAAATTTTTTATCATTTTTTATAACCTCAATATTTATGTGATTGATTGGAATATTATGACAAAGCGGTATTAATCTAGAAGTTTCTTTTGCCCCCATAATACCACCAATGATAGCAGTTTTTTCAAGGTTCCCTTTTTTTGACTCAAATGATTTTATTTTTTTATATGTTTCTTTATCAAATTTAATTTCTCCAGAGGCAACTGCAACTCTTTCTGTGATATCTTTATTTGATACGTCAATTATATAAGGATTTCCTTTTTTATTAATATGACTCATTTAAAAGCAATTCTCCAATTTTCTTTTCTTTGTCTTTAGATTTTAACAAACTTTCTCCAATTAAAAAATTATATATCCCTGTTGAATTAAATTTTTTTATATCATCAGAAGTTTTAATTCCACTCTCTGCAATTAAAATATAATCATTAGTTAAATTTTTATTCAAATTTATTGAGTTATTTAAATTGATTTCAAGACTTTTAAGGTTTCTATTATTAATTCCAATCACAGGGTAGTCTAATTTGATTGCTCTTTTTAGTTCGTCTTCATCATGAACCTCTATAATACAATCTAATTTTAATTCATTTGCATAATTTATAAATTCTATTGCTTGAGTGTCTGATAGTATTGATAAAATTAATAATATACAATCAGCTTGATAAATCTTACTTTCTAAAATTTGATATTTATCAATAATAAAATCTTTTCTTAAAATAGGTAAATTTGTTTTCTTTTTTACCAGAGATAAATGATCAATATTTCCTAAAAAATATTTACTTTCTGTTAAAATCGATAACGCTCCAATACCAGATCTTTCATATAAAATAGCAATGTCTTCTGGTTTATAATCTGAAATTATTTCACCCGCACTTGGACTTTGTTTTTTTACTTCACCAATTATTAAATTTTTTTTATTTTTTTGAGCTGAAATTAATTGATCTTTAAATTCACGTTTCTCTAATTTTGAGGAAATTAATTTTTCTAATGTTTTAAAAGAACATCTTTTTTTTGTTTCTTCTAATTCTTTAGATTTATCTTCACAAATTTTTTGAAGTATATTACTCATTAATTAGTGAGTTTACAAAATTTTTTGTAATTCCTTCCTCAATTGTTTTTTTTGCTAATTCAAAACTATCTTTTAGATTATTTCTTAAATTGGATAAATATATTGCTGCTCCTGCATTTATTTCTACAATCATTTGAAATTCTCTGTAATCGCCGTTAATCATTTTATTGAAGCAATTTGCATTATATTCTGGATCTCCACCTTTTATATCTTCTAATTTAATTAAATCATAACCGTAGTCTCTTGGATCAAAATTATATTCCAGAACTTTATTATCTTTCAATTCATTAATTAGAGTATTGTCTGATAAGCTTATTTCATCTAAACCATCCAATCCGTGAACAACCATTGCTTTTTCAGAGCCTAATTCTTTTAAACAATTGCAATGCATAGAAACTAAATTTTTTGAATAGACTCCTAAAAGCTGTTTACCTGCTTTAGCAGGATTAGTAAGCGGGCCTAATAAATTAAAAATTGTGCGAGTAGCCAAATTCTTACGAACGTTAATTACATTTTTCATGGCAGAATGATGATTTTGAGCAAATAAAAAGCAAAAATTTTTATTTGATAATGAGTTTTCTAAATCTTCTACATTATTTGTAATCTTATAACCTATTTTTTCTAACATATCTGCGGAGCCTGATTTTGAACTAACCGAACGATTGCCATGCTTTGCTATTGTAACGCCAGCACTTGCAGCAACTATTGCTGCACTTGTTGATATATTTAATGTGTCTTTCATATCTCCACCCGTACCACAAGTATCAATTGTATTTTGAGGAGAGTTTATTTTTAAAGATTTCTCTCTCATTACTCTAGCTGCACCAATAATTTCTTCTTTCGTTTCGCCCTTTAATTTTAAGCCAATGAGTATTGATGTAATTTTAATATCATCTAATTCTCCACTCATAATTTTATTGAATATATACATACTCTCTTCAATATTCAGATTTTGTTGTTCGAGAATTTTATTTAATATTAAAGTTTGATCCATTATTTTGCTAAGTTTAAAAAGTTTTTTAAAATAATTTTACCCATATCAGTACCTATACTTTCTGGATGAAATTGTAGTCCAAATATTGGTAATTTTTTATGTGCAATACCCATTATAATCTTATTATTTGTTTCAGCAGTAATTAAAAAATCTTTAGGCATAGTTCTCTTATCAATTATAAGAGAGTGATATCTAGTTGCTTTAAATTTTCTTTCTACATTTTTAAATATAGAGTGGCCAAAGTGATTAATTGTATCAACTTTTCCGTGCATGATTTCTTTGCATTTAATGATTTTACCTCCAAAAGCTTGACCAATAGTTTGATGTCCTAAACAAATGCCAAGTATAGGAAATTGTTTTGATAATTCTGCAACGATATTAAGACTTATTCCGGCTTCATTTGGTGTGCACGGACCTGGTGAAATAACTATTGATTTAGGTTTTAATTTACGAATTTTATTTATCGAAATTTTGTCATTTCTAAAAACAACAACCCTCTGATTTAAATCCAATAAGTAGTGTTTTACATTGTGAGTAAAACTATCATAATTATCTATCAGTAATATCATATATCGAATTTGTATGAATCCTCTGCAGCTGCCATTAAAGCACCAGCTTTATTCAAAATTTCTTGATGTTCATTTTTTGGGACCGAGTCATAAACTATTCCAGCACCAGCCTGTATGTATAATTTATTATCTTTTACAAGCCCAGTCCTCAAACTAATACAAGTATCCATGTCTCCATTAGAATCAAAATAACCCATACAACCAGCATAAAAACTTCTATTTAAATTTTCAAGTTCCTCTATGATTTCCATCGCTCTTATTTTTGGTGCACCAGAAACTGTACCTGCTGGAAATCCAGCCATTAAAGCATCTAGAGCATCTAAATTATTATCTATTTTTCCCTCAACGTTTGAAACAATATGCATTACATGCGAGTAGTATTCTATAATCATCTTTTCAGTAACATTCACTGTTCCTTTTTTTGCAACGCGACCAACATCGTTCCTTCCTAAATCTAAAAGCATTAAGTGTTCTGCGAGTTCTTTCTTATCATTCAGTAAGTCATTAGACAAATAAAGGTCTTCTGAGGCATTCTTTCCTCTTTTTCTTGTTCCAGCAATTGGTCTTATCGTAACTTTTTTGTTTCTTAATTGAACCATTAATTCTGGACTAGATGCAACAACGCCTATTTTATCGAAGTTAAGATTTACTAGATAAGGAGATGGATTTAGTCGTCTTAACGATCTGTAAAGATTGACTGCCTTTAAATTATATTTTGTTTCAAATCTCTGTGAAGGCACAACTTGGAAGATATCTCCATTTTTAATATATTCTTTTGCTTTATTTACAATTTTATAAAATTGTTCTTTCTTGAAATTAGATTTAAATTTTAATTTAGATTTTTTATTTTTCTTTTGCGCAGGTTTTAAAATACTTTTTTCTAACTTTTTAATTGTTTTCTCAATAAGTAATTTATTTTTTCTATAGGCTTTTTCTGCTGAAATTTTTTTGCTTGGATACGTAACTGTCATAAGGGAAATAATATCTTTAATATTATCAAAAACTGCGACAATTTTTGGTCTGATTAAAATTGCATCAGGTATTTTTATATTGTCCTTATTACTTAGTTTAATTTTTTCAATATATTGAATCATTGGATATCCTAAATATCCAACTAGTGTTGGGAAAGGAACGTCAATTTTATTATTTTGAAATTTTGAAATTTTTACAAGTTCTTTAAGACTATGAATTGGCTTTTGATCTAGTTTGTAATCAAAATTATGATCCAAATATTTAATTTTTGCCTTACCTTTTTCAACTGTCCAAATTAAATCTGGATCACAACCAAGTAATGAGTAACGTCCTCTTTTACTTCCACCCTCTACTGACTCTAATAGAAAGGAATATTTTTCAGATTTACTAATTTTTAATAATGATGAAAATGGTGTTTCAATATCAGCAATAAGATTTTTTTTTAATATCTGAGGTAAGCCTTTGTTATATTGACTTATAAAATTTTTTTTTTCTAGACTCATTTATACTGAGATAAAAGACCATTTATCAATTCATCATTGAACGAAATTTCTTTTGTCTTAATAATCTCACTACCAAATGCTGTTTTTAAATCACCTATTAAATTAATATTTGAAGTACTATCACCTTCTTCAGGCATCTTTATACTTTTAATATTAGCAAAATAAATAGCATTTTCATCTGATCCAAAAGATACTTTACCAATATCAGTTTCAAAAATCTTTTGTTTAAATGATATCGGTAATTCATCATTATCCTTTAAGGATAAAGTTAAGTTTTCTGCAGGAGTTGTATAAAATTTACTTATATTTGTAAAAATCTCTTTATTATCTTCAAAAATATTTTCTGCTTGTTCGGTTTTTTTTGTAAATATAAAATCATTTAAAACTCTGTCAAAGATATTATCAATACTCTCTATTTTTGATGGATATATGGCATCAATATTTACGATAAAAGAAGTATTATTATCAATATCTACTAAATCACTAACAAAATCTTTATTTTGTGTAAAAGAAAATGAAATTACGTTACTTAAAGTAGGGTCATCTTCGTTAGTATTGTTTACAATTTTTTTCTTATTGATTAATTTAAGATTATTTTGATCTGCTATTTCAAAAATTGAAAAACCATCAAGTATTTGCTGGTCAAGACTTGATTTTAGTTCATTGAAGTAATTATCTACTTCAAAATTGGTTAATGTATTATTTATTTTATCCTTAACTTCATCAAATTTTAATTCTTTTTCTGAAAAAATCTCATCCAAAATAATTATATGATATGCTAAAGTAGTTTGGACTACATCCGATATACTTCCTTTGTCTAATTCAAATATTGCATTTGCAAGTTCTTCTAAAACTTTATTTCTATCAACATTTTTAAATTCATTGAAAATTATATTATTCTCTTCTGCAAATTTAATAATTTCCTCACTAGATTTTCCAGAAATATTTAATTTAAAATTATTTGCTTCTTCTTTTGATTTAAAATTAAATTGTTTAAAGCTTCTTTCTTCTGGATTAATAAATAAGTTTTTATTGTTATTATAATATTCTTTAAGACTATTTTCTGAAGGTGAAAAATTTTCTCTAAAGTCACTTTTATTAATCAATATATATGAAATATCTCTCTTTTCATTTGTCATATATTCAGAAGAATTATTATTAAAATAATCTAATAGTTCTGTATTATCTTTTGTAATTTGAACTTTATCATAATTTTCAAGTTTAATATCGTTGTACGATATTTTTAGTAACTCTATTTCTCTACTCTGATTATCATACTTATTAAAATTTATTAGCAATTGTGATGGATAATCTTTTTGAAATAAAACTTGATCAAATACAAAAGCCCTAGTTTCAAAATCTATCATATCTACTAAATCTTCTATTTTTAAACGTTGATTTCTTAAGAATGTATTTAGTCTATCATTATCTAGTTTATTATTAATGTATAAATCTGGAAAATTTCTTTTTGTTTCTTTTGCAATTGTTGTGTCATCTAAAATAAAATTTATTTTGTCAAATTCATTTTCAAATACAGCTCTATTTACTAAATTTTGAAGTGCAATTTGATGAACTTGAAAGCTTCTAATTTGATCACCAGTTAGTGGACTTCCAATCATTTGAGAAAATTGGTCAATATTCATATCCATTGATCTAAGAAATTTTGTTGTTGAAATAGGTGTTCCTGAAATATCAGCTACGAAGTTATCAGAATTAAATAAATTTGAATATCTTGTTGATCCTCTAAAAAAGAACAAACTTGCTGCAAAAAGAATTGCCAGTCCTATCCCAATCCATGATTTTCTAAATGCTCTCATAAAATTTCTATTGCTTCTATAATATTAGTTTCTATAAATAAAAGTAATTATGGTAAATCTTGATAAATATTCCTCAATTTTTATAGCAAATTGGAAATTAAATGGAAATTCGTCATTTTTAAAAGATTATTATGAAAAATTAAAAGTTAATTCTAATAATTGTACGATTATCTGCTCACCTTCAATTTACCTAAAATCACTAAAAGGAAATAATGAAAACTTATTTTGTGGTGCACAAGATGTCTCCTCTTTTAAAGAAGGTGCATATACTGGAGAATTATCCGCCTCAATGCTAAAGGATAATAATATAGATTTTTGTTTGGTTGGACACTCTGAGCGAAGACAATATTTCGCTGAAACAAATGATAAAGTGAATACTAAAAGTTCAAATCTTATTGAAGAAAATATTATTCCAGTGATCTGCATAGGAGAAACCTTAGAACAAAAAGAAAAAAACTTAACAGAAGAAATTTTAACTTCACAAATTAAGGATAGTGTTCCAAATTTAGCAAATCATCAAAATACATTAATTGCTTATGAGCCAGTTTGGGCAATAGGAACTGGATTAACTCCAACCTTAGATGAGATAAACCAAGCTCACGAATTAATCAAAAATTTTGATCAAAAGTTTATTGACTTTAAAGTGCTTTATGGAGGTTCTGTTAACTCTTCAAATTCAAAAGAAATTACTAACTTGAGTCATGTAGATGGCTGCTTAATTGGTGGAGCATCATTAAAAGTTGATGTATTCAATACAATTATTTCTTGATTAATGAAATCAATTTAATATAAAGCGCAATTATGACAACTTTAGTAATAATTCAGCTTATACTTGCTCTTGCCTTGGTTATATTAGTTTTATTACAAGGATCTGATAATGATAGCTTGGGACTTGGTGGTGGAACTTCAACTGGAATGATGTCAGCTCGAGGTACTGCAAACCTACTTTCTAGGTTAACTGCAATAACTGCTGGTTTATTCATGGTAATGAGTATCGTTCTAACAATTACAGCCTCTATTGGTTCAGATCGCAATGTTTTAGAATCACTTCCTTCAATTAATACGGAAGAAACTTCAGAAGAACCAACTATACCAGAAAATAATTAATAATATCTTGCTATAACAAGATCTATTATGTATCACGGTATTCCGTAATGCATTTTGTTTTTATTACGGGTGGAGTAGCATCATCTCTTGGAAAAGGTATAGCCTCAGCTTCGCTTGCAACGCTCCTTAAAAGTAGAAAATTTAAAGTAAGAATACGTAAGTTAGATCCTTATTTGAATGTGGATCCAGGAACAATGAGTCCATATCAGCATGGAGAAGTTTATGTTACAGATGATGGTGCAGAAACAGATTTAGATCTTGGTCATTACGAAAGATTCACAAATCAATCTGCTAAACAATCAGACAGTGTATCGTCAGGTAAAATTTATTCTAATGTTCTTCTAAAAGAAAGAAAAGGAGATTATCTTGGTTCTACAATTCAAGTTATTCCTCATGTTACTAATGAAATAAAGTCATTTATTAATAGTGATTTAAAAAATGAAGATATTGCTATTTATGAAATTGGAGGCACAGTTGGAGATATTGAATCTCTTCCTTTTTTAGAAGCAATACGACAAATTAGAAATGATAAAAATATTTCATCAGCATTAATTCATATGACTTATATTCCTTATTTAAGTTCAGCTGGTGAGTTAAAAACAAAACCTACTCAACATTCAGTTAAAGAACTTCTTAATGCTGGTATTCAACCTGATATCATTATGTGTAGATCAGAGCAACCAATAGATAAGGATTCAATTTCTAAAATATCTTTATTTTGTAATGTAAAAAAAGAATCTGTAATTCCTGCATTGAATGCTAAATCAATTTATGAAGTTCCTTCATTGTATTCCAAGTATGGTTTGGATGAAGCACTTCTTAAACAATTAGGCTATAATCCAAAAAATCACAAACTAAATTTAAAGCCTTGGATTGATCTTCAAAAAAAAATTAAAAAGAAAAAACATAAGGTTAAAATCGCAGTAGTTGGTAAATATACTAATCTTAAAGATAGTTATAAATCTTTAAATGAAGCATTAGTTCATGGAGGAATAGAAAATTCTGCCGAAGTAGATATTAAATGGATTAATTCTGAAAAAGAAAACAACCTTAGTTTAATGAAAAAATTAAAAGGTTGTGATGGAATTCTAATTCCAGGTGGTTTTGGTATTCGTGGAATTAATGGAAAAATTAATGCCATTAAATTTGCAAGAGAAAACAATATTCCCTTTTTTGGAATATGTCTTGGAATGCAGTTAGCAGTTATTGAAATAGCACAAAATGTACTAAAAATTAAAAACGCTCATTCTTCAGAATTTAAGAAAACTACTAAATCAGTTGTAGGATTAATGACAGAATGGGTAAATAAAAATAAGATCGAAAAAAGAGATAAAAATAGTGATAAAGGTGGAACTATGCGTCTTGGAGCATACAAAGCTATTTTGAAAAATAATTCAAAAATCTTTTCGATATATAAAAATAAAGTAATTAGTGAGAGACATAGACATAGATACGAAGTAAATCAGAAATTTCTATCAAAATTTGAAAACAAAGGTTATTATTTTAGTGGTATGTCACCAGATGGATTATTGCCTGAAGTACTTGAGAGTAAAAAACATAAATGGTTTATAGGAGTGCAATTTCATCCAGAGTTAAAATCAAGACCATTAGATCCCCATCCTCTTTTTGTATCATTTATAAAGGCTGCAATTAATGATTAAAATTAATGTAAAACATTTTTCTATCTCAAATAATTCTCCTTTTATTTTAATTGCAGGCCCATGTGTAATAGAAAATGAAAGTCACTCATTGATGATTGCAGAAGAACTAAATAAAATATGTGATGATGTTGGAATTAATTTAATTTTTAAATCTAGTTTTGATAAGGCTAATCGATCAAGTATTAAGAGTGATAGGGGTATTAATCTCGATGACGCATTAAAAATCTTTGAAAAAATTAAAACTAATTTTAATCTACCAATACTAACCGATGTCCATAATGAGGATCAATGTAATCAATTAAATCAAGATAATATTATCGACATTATTCAAATTCCTGCGTTTCTATGCCGTCAAACAGATTTATTACTAGCTGCAGGTAGTACAAATAAAATAATTAATGTCAAAAAAGGTCAATTTTTATCACCAACAGATGTAAAAAATATTTTCACAAAAATAGAAACTACAAATAATAAAAACATCATGATAACTGAAAGGGGAACTACTTTTGGTTACAACACACTAGTAAATGATTTTAAAGGTTTAGATATTATGAAAAAATATGAGTATCCTATAATTTTTGATGCCACTCATTCTGTGCAACAACCAGGAGGATTGGGTGATAAAAGTGGTGGTCAAAGAGAACATATTCCTTCATTATGTAAAGCTGCTATTTCTATTGGTGTAGCTGGTTTATTTTTAGAAACACATAATGATCCAGATAATGCCCCTAGTGATGGACCAAACATGATTAACATAAAAGATTTAAAAAATTTATTAATTCAACTTAAACAATTTGATGATATAGCGAAAAAAAATGCATAAAATAACAAATATAAAAGCAAGACAAATAATAGATAGCAGAGGAAATCCTACTGTTGAATGCGATATAGAGTTTGAAAATTCTACCCTTGGAAGAGCTGCGGTTCCAAGTGGAGCATCTACTGGAGTGCATGAAGCTTTAGAATTACGAGATAATGATAAATCTAAGTATAAAGGTAAAGGAGTTTTGAAAGCAGTAGGAAACATCAATGATAGAATTTCTAATGAACTAGTTGGAAAATCATTTGAAAATATTTCTTCTTTTGATGATTTTTTATTACAACTAGATGGAACGGAAAACAAATCAAATTTAGGCGCTAATGCAACGCTTGCTGCAAGTTTAGCTTTTGCAAAATGTTTAGCATCTTCTGAAGGTCATGAATTGTATTCTTTTCTTGGTAAAGAACATACAATGAGTCTTCCAGTTCCAATGATGAATATTGTTAATGGTGGATCTCATGCAGATAACGATGTTGATATTCAAGAATTTATGGTTGCTCCAATTGGTGCAAATAACTTTTCAGACGCACTTCAATATGGTTGTGAAATATTTCATTCATTAAAGTCACTTTTAAAATCAAAAGGTTTAAACACAAATGTTGGTGATGAAGGTGGATTTGCTCCAAACATAAATAGTTCTAGTGAAGTTATAGAAACTGTTTTGAAATCAGTGGAGGATGCAGGTTTTAAACCTGGTAAAGATATCTTTCTTTCACTTGATGTTGCATCAACTGAATTTTACAAAAATAATAAATATGATTTACAAGGAGAAAAAATTGTTTTGTCTTCTGATGAGATGATAAAATATTTAGAGAAATTGGTAAATGCTTATCCCATTTATTCTATTGAAGATGGAATGTCAGAGGACGATTGGGATGGTTGGTCTAATTTAACATCAACAATAGGAAAAAAAGTTCAGTTAGTTGGTGATGATTTATTTGTTACAAATAAAAAAAGATTGCAAAAAGGTATTGCAGAGGGTGCGGGAAATTCTATTTTAGTTAAAGTAAATCAAATAGGAACTCTAAAAGAAACTTTGGAGTCGATTAAATTAGCAAAAGAAAATAATTTCACTACTATTATTTCACATCGTTCAGGTGAGACAGAAGATACGACGATTGCTGATTTATCAGTTGGTGTTTCAGCAGGTCAAATTAAAACAGGATCATTATCTAGAACAGATAGAACAGCAAAATATAATCAATTGTTAAGAATTGAAGAAGCATTACAAGGTAAAGCAAATTATGCTGGATCATCTATCTTAAATAATAAATAATTGACAGTTTCGATCTTAAATATGCTATTTATATAATAAATGAATAAATCTTTAGTTTTAAAAAATAAATTTTATTTCTATTTATCCTTTTTGTTTACTTTTTTTCTATTTGTTTATCTTCTTTATTTTCTTATAAATGGTGAGAGGGGATTACTGAAATATTTCAGTCTTAAAAATCTTAATGCTCAATACAATCAACAATATATGTCCTTAAAAAAGGAAAATGAATTTTACTTAGATAGAATTAAAAGATTACAACCAAATACTATAGATTTGGACTATTTAGATGAGACGTTTAGGAAAGTTACAGGATTTACTTCAGAAAACGAAACAGTTATAATTATAGAATAGATTGATTTATTTGACAAAAAATCACCCTAATTATAATTAAAGACTATCATATGAAGAAACTTCAAAAAGCTGATTACATTAAAATGTATTCTTTTATGCTCAAAATTAGAAGATTTGAGGAAAGAGCAGCTCAACTTTACGGAATGGGTAAAATAGGTGGTTTTTGTCATTTGTATATTGGCCAAGAAGCTGTTGTTGTTGGTATATTAATGACAATTGATAAGAATGACTCAGTTGTAACAACTTATAGAGATCATGGCCATATGATTGCTAGGGGATTAGATCCAAAACGTATTATGGCAGAATTGACTGGTAGAGAAGATGGTTATTCTGCTGGTAAGGGCGGTTCAATGCATATGTTTTCAAAGGAAAATAATTTTTATGGTGGTCATGGCATTGTAGGAGCTCAAGTACCAATTGGAACCGGTATAGCTTTCACACATAAATATAATGGGGAAAAAAATATATGCAGAACATATATTGGTGATGGAGCGATGAACAATGGACAAGTTTTTGAAGCTTTTAATCTAGCTGCTTTATGGAAGCTTCCTGTTTTATACATTATTGAAAATAATAAATATGGAATGGGCACATCTGTAGATAGAGCGGCAGCGGGATTAGACTTATATAAAAGAGGGGAGGCATTTGGCATTCCTGGTGAGAAGGTGGATGGAATGAATGTATTTTCAGTTATAGAAGCAGCAGATAAAGCAGGTAAGTATGTCAGAGAGGGGAATGGGCCTTATATTATTGAAGTACAAACATATCGATATAGAGGACATTCAATGTCAGATCCTGCAAAATACAGAACAAAAGAAGAATTAGATAATTATAAGCAAACCGATCCTATTGAAATAGTCAAAGCTGAAATTTTAAAGAAAAAAATTGCAACTAATGATGAAATTGAAAAAATTAATAAAGATACTTTAGAAGAAATTAAAAATGCAGCTGAATTTGCAACCAATAGTCCTTTTCCAAAGGACAGCGAACTTTATACGGATGTTTATCTATAAATTATGAGCACAGAAATTTTAATGCCCGCATTATCTCCAACAATGACAGAAGGAAATCTGTCTAAGTGGTTAATTAAAAAAGGGGATACTGTTAAGGCTGGTGATCTGATAGCAGAAATTGAAACTGATAAAGCAACAATGGAAGTAGAGGCGGTAGATGAAGGCGTTGTTCTTGATCTTTTATTTAAAGAAGGAGAAGCCAATATTCCAGTAAATCAAGTTATAGCGATTATTGGCGATCCAAATGAAAAAGTTGAAGTAAAAAAAGAAGCTCCCATTGAAAAAGTGATTGAAGAAAAGAAAATTGAAAAAAATATTGAGACAAAAATTGAGAATAAGAAAGCTGATATAATCGATACACCATCACCTAAAATAGAAGAAGATAGAAATTTAAGTTCAGAAGAAATTACTATGCGCCAAGCACTAAGAGACACAATGGCCGAAGAAATGAGAAAGGATAATAAAGTTTTCATACTTGGAGAGGAAGTTGCCGAGTATCAAGGTGCATATAAAGTAACGCAAGGTCTTCTGCAAGAATTTGGCAAAGAAAGAGTATTAGATACTCCTATTTCTGAACATGGATTTACTGGATTAGCAGTTGGAGCAGCATTTAAAGGATTGAGACCAATCTTAGAATTCATGACTTTTAATTTTTCTATGCAAGCAATTGATCAAATTATAAATTCAGCTGCAAAAACACTTTACATGTCTGGAGGACAAATTAATTGCCCTATTGTTTTTAGAGGACCTAATGGTGCCGCGGCCCAAGTTGCTGCACAACATAGTCAGGATTTTTCTTCCTGGTATTCTCAAGTGCCAGGTTTAAAAGTTATTGCGCCATCTACTCCTTATAACGCAAAAGGTTTGTTAAGATCTGCAATATCAGATCCAAATCCCATAATTTTTCTAGAAAATGAAATTCTTTATGGATTAAAAGGTCCTGTTAATAATGACATTAACTTCTCAATACCAATTGGAAAAGCAAATATAGAAAAAGAAGGAAAAGATTTAACGATTGTAACGTATTCAATAATGTTGCAAAAATCAAAAGAAGCGGCATTAAGATTAAAAGAGGAATACAATTTAGATGCAGAAATTATTGATTTACAAACTTTACGACCTTTGGATACGGAAACAATTTTAAATTCAGTTAAAAAAACTAATAGACTAATTACTGTAGAAGAGTCCTGGCCATTTGGTAGTGTTGGTTCTGAAATTGCAAATATTGTTCAAAGGGATGCATTTGATTATTTAGATTCACCAGTGATAAAAGTTAATAGTGCGGATGTTCCAATGCCATACGCATTGAGCTTAGAAAAATTATATCTTCCTCAAGTTGATGATATTATAAATGCTGCAAAAAAAGTAAGTTATATAAAATAAATGGCCATTAAAGTTTTAATGCCTGCATTATCACCCACAATGTCAGAGGGTGTAATTAATAAGTGGTTAGTTAATGTTGGTGATACTGTTTCAGCTGGAGATATATTAGCTGAAATTGAAACAGATAAAGCAACAATGGAAGTTGAAGCAGTTGATGAGGGAGAAATTACACATTTAATTGATACAACACCAGATAAACAAATAGCTGTTAATTCTGTCATTGCTCTAATCAATGGTAGCAAAGATGAAAGATTAGAAGATTATAATGATAAAGATCAAACTGTAAGCAGTGAAGAAAAAAATGAAGTTTCAGAAACACCTAAAGTAAATACTGAAGTAGATAACAGTCAAATAATAGAAAGAAGTAAAGACTCAAACATTAAACAAAATACTAATTTTGCTTCACCATTTGTTAAAAAATTTTCGAAAGATAACAATATTGATCTAACTCTTATTAAAGGATCTGGACCTGATGGTAGGATAATAAAAAAAGATATTCAAAATTTTGAACTTCATATCAATGATGAAAACATTTCTGTAATAGAACCGTCTAGTATTAGAAAAATAATTGCTGAAAGAACAACACAAACAAAAAATGAGGTTCCACATTTTTATCTTACTATTGAAACAAGAATGGATAAGCTAATAAAATTAAGAAAAAAAATAAATTCAAATAGTAATATCAAAATCTCGTTTAATGACCTTATTGTTAAAGCATGTGCAATGGCAATAGTGAAAAATCCAGAAACAAATATGTCTTGGGTGAATGGTAAAATTCATCAATATAAAAATATCGATATTGCTATAGCGGTAGCATTAAAAGAAGGATTGATTACACCTATTGTTAAAGAAGCCGATACAAAAGGATTAGCTGAAATCTCAACAGAAATTAAATCATTAGTAAAAAAAGCTAATCAAAATAAATTATTACCAGAAGAGTATAGTGGAGGATCTATAACTATCTCAAACCTAGGCATGTTTGGAATCACAGAGTTTCAAGCAATTATTAATCCGCCACAATCAAGTATTATTGCAATTGGATCTATAATTGAAAAACCTGTTGTGAACTCTGGCAGTATTGAAATAGGGCATACAATGAAATCTACTATTTCAGCAGATCATAGATCATTAGATGGTGCTGTTGCGGCAAAATTACTCAAAGATTTTAGCGATATTTTGGAAGATCCCTTCCAAATATGGTTGAATAGCATGGATATGGAAGTTATTTAACCTTCATGAGTGGACCACGTCATCCTGAAAAAGTAAAAAATAAATCTAATCCAATTCCTAAAAAACCAAGTTGGATTAGAGTAAAAGCACCAACTTCAAAATTTTTCAAAGAAACAAATAAACTCCTAAAAGATAAAAAAATTGTAACTGTATGTGAGGAAGCTGCATGTCCAAATATAGCTGAATGTTGGCAAAAAAAACATGCAACATTTATGATACTTGGAGATATATGTACTAGAGCTTGCGCATTTTGTAATATTAAAACCGGCAAACCTCATTATATTGACCACGGTGAAGCTATAAGAATTGCTGAGTCAGTTAAGCAATTGAATTTAGAACATGTTGTAATTACAAGTGTTGACAGAGACGACCTAATAGATGGTGGAGCACTACATTTTATCAACGTAATAGATTCAATTAAATCTTTAAATCCAAGTTGCACAATTGAAATTTTAACTCCTGATTTTAAAAATAAACCTGAAGCTATAGATATTTTATCAAAAAATTTACCTGACGTCTTCAATCATAACTTAGAAACAGTGCCAAGATTATATCCATCAATTCGCCCGGGCTCACGTTACTTTGTAAGTTTAAATTTACTTAGTCAAATTAAAGAAAAAAACCCAAGTATATTTACAAAATCAGGTCTAATGGTTGGTTTAGGTGAAACTAAAGAAGAAGTATATCAGGTAATGGATGATTTAAGAGCAGCTAATGTTGATTTTATTACAATAGGTCAATACTTACCTCCAACACCAAAACACGCTAAGCTAGAAAAATTTATTACTCCACAAGAATTTGATGAATATAAAAAAATGGCATACGCAAAAGGATTTCTAATGGTGGCATCATCACCGCTAACTCGTTCAAGTTATCATGCTTCCGATGATTTTAAAATCATGCAAGAAAATAGGAAAAATAAACTTTATTTAATTCAATGAAATCTTCAAATAGAGAGGAAATAGTCGATCACGACGCAAAAGGACTTTTCGATATTGTTTTAGATATCGAAAGTTATCCATATTTTATTCCTTGGTGTTCAGCAATGAGAATTCATTCAAAAAATAAAAATGAAATATATGCTGATATGGTCGTATGGTATAAATATTTTATGCCCCAAACTTTTGGTTCTCACGTCACTTTTGATAAAAAAAAACTTTCAATAAGTACAACTTATATTGAAGGACCTTTAAAAGACCTTAAAACTAATTGGATTTTTGAATCATTAAAAAAAAATAAAACAAGAATTCATTTTAATGTTGAATTTGAATTTAAACGATTTTTTCACCAAAAAATTGCTGAAGCTTTTTTTCCTTTAATTGAAAACAAAATGATTGAATCATTTAAAGTTCGTGCTGATGAAATTTTAGATTAACTGATTAATTTTGCTAAATATAAAATCTCTAGTTTTTCTCTGTATGTCCAATCTTTTCCCTTTGTATATTTTCTTGAAAATATAATTATTTTTATTAACTTTAATTCCAATATATACTAATCCTACTGGCTTTAACTTTGTCCCACCATTCGGACCTGCTATACCAGTTGTAGAAATGCAGATTTTTGTTTTTTCATTTTTATACAGACCATTTATCATGTCCTCAGCTACTTCTTTACTTACAGCTCCAAATTTAGAGAGATTACTTTTTGAAACAGATAAATATTTAGATTTAGTTTTATTTGAATAACTAATAATCCCATAAGAGAAAATTTTTGAAACTCCACTATATTTTGTTATAGTATTTGCTATTAACCCACCTGTGCATGACTCAGCAACTGAAATTGAGATATTTTTTTTTATTAATTTATCTATAACTTTTTTAATAATAGGCATTTACAATATAAAGAATTATTATTGTATATATTCCTGCTATTAAATCATCAAGAATTACACCAAAAGCTGATTTAAGTTTCCTATCTACTATGCTGGCTGGAAAAATTTTCAATATATCAAAAAAACGAAATAAAATAAAAATTAGCGCTATTGTTACATAAGGATTTATTATTTTAATTTGATCATAAAATATTAAAATTAAGTATACTCCTAAGAATTCATCAATAACTATTATTTTTGAGTCATGTGATTGGTTGTGTGAAGAGAATTTATTAATAAAAAATAAAGATAGTAAAAAGATTACAAAAAAAATAATTACAAATATTTCTAAAGAAATAATTTTGTATTCAACAATAGGAAATAAAATAACTATTGATAAAAAAGATGCAAAGGTTCCTGATGGTATTAATTTAATATATCCAGCAAAAGATAAAGATACAAAAAAATTAGCTAGTTTTATCATCTGTTATATGAACTATTGACTCGGCTGCAATTCCTTCGCCATTACCAATAAAACCAATTTTTTCATTTGTAGTTGCTTTAATAGATACAGAGGTATTTTTAATTTGAAGTAATGTTGAAATGTTCTTAATCATTTTTGAAACATATTTATTAATTTTAGGTTTTTCAGCTATTATATTTATATCTAGATTGATTACAGAATAACCTTTTTCTTTAAGTTTATTTCTGCAATAAATAATGAACTTAGATGAATCTGCATTTTTCCATTTTTTATCTGTGTTTGGAAAGTGATAACCTATGTCTCTCATAGAGAGCGCTCCAAAAATACTATCACAAATTGCATGCAGTACAACGTCCGCATCAGAATGACCAATTAACTTAGAGAAAGGAATTTTAACACCCCCTAATTTTAATCCATTTTTGGTTTTTTTATCAATTTGATGAATATCATAACCAATACCGTATTTTGTTATGGGCTTTCTGTATAAATTAAATAACAGAATATCTTCTGGGTAAGTAATTTTAATATTATTTTTTTCACCTTTGATCAAATTTATTTTTATTTTTGATTTTTGTAATAGCCCTGCATCATCATTAAATTCAAAATTTTTATATTTGATATGTTCTTTTAATATTAAATTATAATTAAAACCCTGGGGTGTTTGCACGTTAATTACTTTTGTTTCCAATTTACTTTTCTTTATTAGTTGTCTGTCATTATATTCAACATATGGTATCGCATTAGTATTTTTGCCTAATTTGGATATAATTCTTTTAATTAATTTATTACTACATAAAGGACGCGCAGCATCATGTATTAATACATTTTTAATTTTAAATTTTTTCAAATTTTTTAAAGCATTAAAAGATGAAATTTGTCTTGTAAGCCCAGGTTTTGAATAGGTAATTTTTATTTTCTCAGAAACAGTCTTATGATTAAAGTAAGTGTTTTGATATTTTTTATCTATTGAAATATTAATAATATCGAAGTTTGATAAATCTAAATTTGAAATAAAATAATTTAAAAAATTTGTATTTCCAATTTTTAAGAATTGTTTTGGAATTTTTTGACCAAATCTCTTTCCTTTTCCACCAGCTAGAATTACAAGTGCATTTTTCATCATTTTAATTTATATACTATACTGTTTTACTATCATTATTTAAAAACTAACTAAAGTATACAGTGTTTAACCTATCAAAATTACTTAAATCTATTCATCTTTCAAGATTATCTTTTTATTTTTTAATCTTTTTAATCATATTGAGTTTTTCGATCACATTCTACTTAATGCTTCCAAATAATGATCTAGTAAAAGATCCAAGAAGACTACAATTTTTTTTATTGGCGGATGTAATTTTTGTCATTTTGTTGATATCCATAATTATTAGACAAATTGTATTGATCTTAGTGAGAAGAAGAAAAAGTTATGATGAATCTCGATTATATATAAAATTTGTAAATTTATTTGCTGCAATGGCTTTAGGGCCAGCCATTGGATTAGTTATTATAACATCATTATTCTTTAATTTAGAATTAAGAACTTGGTATGGTGATGCTGTAAGGGATGCGGTTGTAAATTCTAATATTGTAGCAAGAAATTATGAAAATGAAATACAGGCAGAAATTGTTTCTGATACTCAGTTAATAATGAGAGAAATATTAAAAGTTTCTCAAAATAATGAGGTTAATATTCAATCAATTAGAGCAGCTTTAAGTGAATTTATTAACTTAAGAACAATTTCAAGTATTTATATTTTTAATACGGAAGGTAACATATATTTAAGTTTAAAAGATCCTGATAATAAAAATTTTTCAGTGCCATCAAATGAAATATTTAAGATTGTTAATCAAAATCGTGTTTATATTTTTCAATTAAATAAAAATTCTATTACAGCTTATAAAAAAATAAATTTTTTAAATGATGTTTACATGCAGGTTAATAGAAATCTAAATACCAATATCTGGGATCATATTAGCGCTACAAAAGAGGCATTTGAAATTTATACTATGAAAGAAGAGGAAAGTTCAGGAATTCAAATAACTTATTCAATGATATTTGTTCTTTTTTCCATTTGTTTTATATTAGTGGCTATTTTGATTGGATTTAATCTAGCTAGCAATCTTAGTAAACCAATTACAAATTTAATCAAATCCGCGAATAAAATATCAGAAGGGAATTTTGATGCTAAAGTTAGTGAGGCAGATCAATTTCAAGAGATAAAAATATTACTATCGTCTTATAATAAAATGATTTCTGAAATTGAGAATAAACAAAATGAGTTAATATCAAAAAGTCAAGAAGATGAAGAAAAAAGAATTTTTATTGAGGCGATCTTAAGTCTTTTAACAATAGGTGTAATTTCTCTAGATAAAAATTTTAATATTTTGTTATATAATAAAACTTTAACAAAACTATTTAGAGGCACTAAAAGTTTTAAAATAAATGAAAATTTTCTATCCTATTTCCCTGAATGGCAAAAAATATTCGAGAACTTTGAAACCTCAAATAAAGTATTATTAAATTTTCAATACGATTTTACATTATATGATGATCAGAGGAATTTTAATATTAGAGTCATTAAAGAGATTAATGATAATAAAATTGAGGGATATGTTGTTGCCCTAGATGATGCTACATCTTTAATTTTAGCAGAAAAACATGCTGCTTGGTCTGATATAGCAAGAAAGATAGCACATGAAGTTAAAAATCCTCTTACCCCCATTAAACTTTCTGCTGAAAGAATAGAAAAGAAATTTTTAGATGCAAAAACAGATAAGGAAGATATTTCACTTCTAACAAAAACAATATCAAGGCAAGTAGATGATATTGGAAAGTTAGTTGATGAATTTTCATCTTTTGCGAGAATGCCTGAAGCAGAAATTAAGCTTGATAACCTATCAAAATGTTTAGAAGAGGCATACCTTTTATATTTCAATACAAGGAAGGATATAAAACTTAATTTAATTAAACCTGAAAATGATATTTATTTTCATTTTGACAATCTTCAAATCTCAAGATGTTTCAGTAACTTAATTAAAAATGCTATTGAAGCTGTAGAAAAAATACCTAACCCTGCAGTAGAAGTATTAATGGCTACTTATGCTAAAAATATAAAAATTGAAATAAAGGATAACGGTGTGGGAATTGATGAAAAAATGTTGAGTAAAATTTTTGAGCCTTATTTTACTACTAAAACAAAAGGAACCGGTCTTGGCCTATCTATTGTAAAAAGAATTATTGAAGATCATGGCGGTAAAATAAAAATTGAGAAAAATAAAAATATGGCAGGAACAACATCACTAATTAATTTTGAATACAATGCATAAAGTTTTAATTATAGATGATGAAAAAGATATTTGTTTTCTTATTTCAGAAATTTTAAAAGATGAAAATTATAATACTTCAATTGCAATTAATTCAGATGAAGCAATTAGTAAATTCAATGAAATTAAACCTGATTTAGTTATTTTGGATGTATGGCTATCTAATAGTAAATTAGACGGTATTGAAATTTTAAAAGAATTCAAATCAATTAATAGCAATATTCCAATTATTATTATAAGTGGTCATGGTACTGTTGATCTTGCAGTAAAATCTATAAAAAATGGAGCATACGACTTTTTAGAAAAGCCATTCAATAGTGATAAATTAATTATTCTTACTAAGAGAGCAATAGAAAGTTCATCATTATTGAGCGAAAATAAAAATTTAAAAGATACCTTAATTAAAACTATACCACTAATAGGGAAATCAGAATTCATTAAAAAAATTAACAAACATTTAAATGAGCAGAGTTCAAGTAATTCAAGATTATTAATTGAAGGGCCATTTGGAACAGGAAAAAAACATTTTACAAATTTAATACATCAAAATTCTCAATATAAAGATAAGCTTCCTATATCAATTGATTTCAAAAAACTAACAAATGAAGCATTGGATAATATGTTTGCAGAAAATAAAGACGCAATTAATGAAAATATTTTTTATCGATCAAACAATAATTCACTAATACTACTCAATATTGAAACTCTACCAAATATTTATCAAAAAAAACTTTTAAATTTTTTAGAAAACAAAAAAATTTTTGAAGATCTTGATATTAAATTAAATCATAAAATTATTACAATTACTGAGAAAAATTTAGAAATAGAAATTGAAAAAGGTAATTTCATTAAAAGACTATATGATAGAATTTCAACAGACTTTATAAAATTTCAATCTCTCTCTGATAGGAGAGATGATGTTCTTCCTATCCTTGATTTTTACTTAAATGAAAAAAGTGGGGGAAATTTAAATTTTAGATTTTCTTCTAAAGCCTTAACTAAGTTACAAATGTATGATTGGCCTGGAAATATATCTCAGTTAATTAACTACGTAGAGAAAAGTCTGATACTTAACCAAGATCAAAATATAAAAGAGTTAGAGGTTGATGATTTAGCGTTACAAATGGGAGATGAAACTGCGTCAAATTCTTCCAATAATTCATTGGATTTGTCTTTAAAAGAAGCAAGATCAGAGTTTGAAAAAAATTATTTAATATCGCAAATAAAGAGATTTAATGGTAATATAACTAAAGTTTCTGAATTTACAGGGATGGAAAGAACTGCTCTTTATAGAAAATTTAAATCACTAGATATAAAAGTAGAATAACTAATCAATGAAAACAATTATTTGTGGTGCTGGAGATGTTGGATATAGCATAGCTGATAAACTATCTCGCGAAAATTTTGAAGTTACAGTTATTGATGAAGATGAAAATAGATTAAATAAAGTATCTGAAAATTTGGATGTTAAAACAATAAATGGAATTCCTAGCATGCCATCAGTTTTAGAGAATGCAGGTGCAAATGATTGTGAAATACTAATTGCAGTTACTAAAAGTGATGAAACTAACATGGTTACTTGTCAAATTGGCCATTCTTTATTTAAGATTAAAAAGAAAATAGCAAGAATTAGGCAGCAGGATTATTTAAAAAATGATTGGAAAGATTTATATAATGATGAAAATTTTCCAATAGATGCAATAATTTCTCCAGAACAAGAGGTTGCAAAAGGGATATTTAGAAGATTAATCTCTCCAGGAACAATTGATATGGTTGAGTTATCTGATAAAAAATTGAAATTAATTGGATTAAAATGTGAAGATAATTTTTTACATTCAGGTCTAACTGTAAGAGAATTATCAGAAAAATTTCCTGATTACCTTGCTAACATAATGTTTATATTTAGAGGTGATCAAAAATTTACTGTAAATTCATCTACAAAAATTGAAAAAAAAGATACAATTTTTTTAGTTGTTGAAACTGACAATTTGACTGATGTTTTATCTGAGTTTGGACATCAAGAGTTACAAGCTAAAAAAGCTGTTGTTATTGGCGGTGGCAATATTGGATTTTCATTGGCACAATTAATTGAAGGTTCTGAGACTTATATAAAAACTGAATTAATTGAAGCTAACAAAGAACGTGCTGAATTTCTTGCTTCAAATTTGGAAAATATCACGGTTACATGTGGAGATGGTTTGGACAATCAGATACTTGAAGAGGTTAACATATCAGAAGCTGGTTATTGTATATCCATTACAGAAGACGATGAAGTCAATATATTATCATCTTTATTAGCTAAAAGAGCAGGGGCTGATACATCAATAACTTTAATTAATAATAGTAATTATTCATCTTTGTTGTCTAATATCGGAGTTGATATGACAATAGATCCAAAAATAATAACAATTTCTAAAATTTTAGAAAAAGTTAGAGGCGTAAAAATAAGAAACGATTATTCAATAGGTGAAGGTTTTGGAGAAGTAATTGAGGCAGATATTCAGTCAGAATCATTTCTCTGTAATAAAAATCTTAAAGAATTAGAATTACCAAAGGGTATACGTATTGGCTCTATTGTAAGGGATAAAAAAATTATAATCCCTAATAGCCAAACTGTTTTTAAAGAAAATGATGATGTTGTTTTTTTTGCTGAAACTAACTGCATAAAAAAACTAGAAAAACTTTTATCAAAAGTTTAAATTAATGCCAAATTTTGCTTATATAAATAACAAATTTGTAAATTTTAAATCAGCGAAAATTCATATAGAGGATAGAGGATTACAATTTGCAGATAGTGTTTATGAAGTTATCGCAGTTTTAGATAATAATTTAATTGATTTAGATTTTCATCTTAAGAGATTAAAATATTCTCTTCGTGAACTAGAAATCAAATTTACAATTAATAAAAAAAACTTAACTAATATTTTTCTAAATCTAAAAAAAAAAAATAAAACAAGAAATGGTATAATATATTTACAAATTACAAGAGGTATTCAATTTAGAGAACACAAATATAAAAAAAATTTAATCCCGACTTTGATTGTATACACAAGAAATAAAAGTTTTAATTTACCAGGAAAAAAATTTGTAGGAGTAAAAACAATTACATACCAAGATCTTCGATGGAAAAGACGTGATATTAAAACAGTAAATTTACTTCCAAATATTATAGCGGCAAACATGGCCAAAAAGAAAAACGCATATGAGGCAATTTTAATACAAAATGGAAAAGTAACTGAGGGCACATCTTCTAATATTTGGATTATAAAAAGCAATAATTTAATAACTCATCCAGCTAATTCCGATATTTTAAAAGGAGTTACTAGAACATCTCTTTTAAAAATAATAAAAAAAACTAGCCTTAAACTAATAGAAAAACAATTTACCCATAAGCAATTAATTAATGCTGACGAAGTATTTTTAACAAGCTCTGGAAGTTTTATTACTCCTATTTTAAAAATTGATAATAAAAAAATAAATAATGGTAAAATTGGCAATATCACATTGAAACTAGCAAAAATGTATACTGAAGCATGTATAAATGGATAATATAAAGCAAGAGGACATTGAGGACATTTGTTTTAACGTAAGTCAAAATATTATATTGCCAAAATTTAGAAATTTATCAGAGGATGAAATTAATTATAAAAATGGATCTGATTTAGTAACAGCAGCTGATATAGAGGCAGAAAAAGAATTAAAAAAAAATTTGTTAAAAATTCTACCTACTTCAAATTTTATAGGAGAAGAGGAATATTCTAGAAATGAAAATATATTAAATTTTTATAATGAAGATGCATATTGTTGGACTGTTGACCCAATAGATGGAACAACAAATTTTGCTAATGGTAGAGATAAATTTGCAATTATGATAGCCTTAACATTTAAAGAAAAAATTTTACGTTCTTGGATATATAAACCATTAGATAAAATTATGTGTTCAGCAATTGTAAATGAAGGTGCTTTTATCAATAATAATAAAATTATCACAAAAGAGGTAAATATAATTGAAGAAACTATAGGATCGATAAGTACAAAGTATTGGGAACCGGGACTTAAAGATAAGTTAAAAATATTTAAAAACATTTTTAAAGAAGTTAGCTCTTATAGATGCATTGGTTTTGAATATATAGATATAGGTATTGGCATTAGAAATTTTGCTATTTTATCAAAATTATCTCCATGGGATCATATTCCAGGTATTCTTTTTGTCAGAGAAGCAGGAGGTTCTGACATTGATTTTGATAAAAATAAATATGACTTTACAAAAAAGAATAAGAATTTAATTGTCAGTAATTCAGAAGATTTGAATTTTAAAATTTTAGAAAAATTAGGAGAATATTCATGAGTATTAAAAATGTCTCTTTTATTGGCTTAGGAGTAATGGGTTACCCAATGGCAGGCCATCTTCAAAACAATGGTTATAATGTAACTGTATATAATAGAACAACTGTTAAAGCAGAAAAATGGGTAGAAGAGTACAAAGGCAGCATGGCCAAAACTCCTGGTGAAGCTTCTCAAAATTCTGAAATTGTTTTTATGTGTGTTGGACGTGATGAAGATATTATTGAAGTAATGGAAGGTGAAAGTGGAATTCTTACAAATGCAGCTCAGGGATCAATTATTGTTGATCACACAACAGCTTCTGCAGAGATAGCAAGAAACTATTATCAAAAACTTAAAGATAAAAAATTGAGTTTTCTTGACGCTCCTGTATCTGGCGGTCAAGCAGGTGCAGAAAATGGTGTTCTTTCTATTATGATAGGTGGTGATGAAAAAGATTATAATACTGTAAAACCAGTTCTCACATCTTATGGTAAAGCCGTTGAACTTATAGGGCCTTCTGGTTCTGGTCAAATTGCTAAAATGATAAATCAAATTTGTATTGCGGGATTAGTCCAAGGCTTATCTGAAGCAATGGCTTTTGGAAAAAAATCCAATGTAGATATGGAAAAAGTTCTTAGCGTTATATCCAAGGGAGCAGCTCAATCATGGCAGATGGAAAATAGATATAGAACTATGCTTGATGGAAAGTTTGATTATGGTTTTGCTGTAGATTGGATGCGTAAAGATTTATCAATATGTTTTAACGAGGCCAGCAAAAATGGCGCAATACTTCCTGTTACAAAAATAGTTGATAAATATTATGAAGAAGTTCAAAAAAATGGTGGCAATAGGTTTGATACATCATCCTTAATGACTCTTGTAGACAAATAAATGTCAAGAAACTTAATGTTAGCAGTCATATTGTTAATAGCCTCTTCTTTATTTTGGTCAGGAAATTTTTTTTTTGGAAAAGTTGCTCACATAACTGATCTTTCACCATTTAAATTAAGTTTTTTTAGATGGTCTTTAGCTTTGCTTTTACTACTACCTTTCACCATTAAAAGCATTTTGGTAAATTTTAAGTATTACAAAGAAAACTTTTTACTGATGACTACATTGAGTATTTTAAGTGTTACAATATTTAACTCATTTACATATATTTCATTGCAGACAACTTTAGTTTTAAATTCAACTATAATGGCATCTACTGCACCTGTAATTATGATTGGTTTCTCTTGGCTAATGTTTCGAACTAAAATCTCTAAACTTCAACTAATTGGTATAATTTTATCTTTATTAGGTGCTTTAGCTATAATTTTAAAAGGAAATTTAAATAATCTATATACCCTTAATTTTACTATTGGTGATATTTGGATGTTTGCTGCTGTAATATCTTGGTGCTTATATTCCGTCCTGTTAAAAAAGATGGATACATCAATCCCTCAACTAGCAAGTTTAGAAGTAATGATTATTATTGGCTTATTTTTTATTATTCCATTTTATCTTTTTGAATCTTTCAATGGTACCTTTTTACTTTCATCTTCTTATGACTTTTTCATTATTATTTATGTTGCTATCTTTGCAAGTATTGCTGCTTATTTTGCTTGGAACAAGGGTGTCTATTTAATTGGACCAAATAGAGCTGGTTTATTTTTACACTTTATACCTGTCTTTGCTGCAATTTGGGCAATAACTTTTTTAAATGAAAGTTTTGCAATATTTCATATTGTAGGTGTTTTTTTTATAATTACAGGAATTATATTATCTAATATAAGATTTAAAAATGAACAAAATAGTCAAAACTGATCAGGAATGGAAATCTCTTCTCACAGAAGATGAATATTACGTAACAAGACAAAAGGGAACAGAACCACCTTTTTCTGGTAAAAATTTTGAAATTATTAATGGCGGTATTTTTAAATGTAAATGCTGTGGTAATGAATTATTTAATAGTTCTACAAAATATGATTCTTATTGTGGATGGCCAAGTTTTTTTGAACAAATATCACCTGAAGCAATTAAAACAGAGACTGATAGATCTCATGGAATGGTGCGTATTGAAATTATGTGCGCCAAATGTGATGCTCATTTAGGTCATGTCTTTGATGACGGTCCAGAGCCTACTGGCAAAAGATATTGTGTAAATTCTCTTTCTATTAATTACGAAGAATTTGAATAATACTTTTTATACACTCCTATTTTCATCAATAGGTCATGCACTCATGCATATGTTTGCAGCATTTTATTTTGTGATCGTTCTGACTATAGAAAAAGAATGGAATATTTCTTATGATCAATTAATTAGATTATGGTCTCTTGGAGCTCTACTAATTGGCTTAGGGGCAATTCCTTTCGGATGGTTAAGTGATAGATGGTCTCGTTCAGGAACAATGACAATTATGTTTATTGGAATGGGATTAGCCTCCATTTTATGTGGTTTAAGTACATCAGTTTCTTTTTTATTTTTTTCCTTATCTCTTCTTGGACTTTTCTGTTCAATTTACCATCCTGTAGGCATTCCTTGGGTGATTCATGCAGCAAACAAACAAGGAAGAGCGCTTGGTGTAAATGGTATTTTTGGCGGGGTAGGTATAGGCTCTGGAGCATTTGTAGCTGGTACTCTAACAGAATTACTAAATTGGCAACTAGCTTTTATATTACCTGGTTTAATATCAATTATTATTGGGTTTATTCTTATTTACTTAATCATAATTGATAAAATATCTTACAAAAATTATTTTATTAAAAATGATGATCAAGATCATTCGCGTAACGAAATGATTTTAATTGCATTAATAATGCTATTATCAATGTTTGCTCTTGGATTATCTTTTCACAATACACAAACAGCCTTACCAAAAGTATTTGAAATACGAATTGGTAACACAAGCTCAATTCAAATTGGATTTATGATAGCAATTATCTATTTTATTTCTGGCGCTACAACATTTGTTGGAGGCCTACTTGCTGATCGATTTAATTTAAAAACTATTTACTTAATAGGTATATTTCTTCAGTTTCCTTGCTACCTAGGAATAGCTTACATATCTGGTTACTCTTTAGTAGTGTTATGTATTCTAGCTGCCGTATTTAATGCAAGTATTCTACCTACAGAAAATCTCCTACTTGGGAAATTTACACCTCAAAAGTATCATGGTGTTGTATACGGAATTAAGTTTATTTTAGCATTTGGTTCAGGACCAATTTCAGTATTCTTAATTTCAGAAATATATTCCATAACTTTAGAGTTTACTTATTTGTTTTTAATTAATGCAATAATGATGGCTATAGTTTCAATCTTTATTATTTTCTTACCCATTCAAGGTAATCAAAGAGTAGCTACTCAGGATTAGATTTTATTTCTTCAAGATAATTAATAACTTCATTAAATTTTTCATCAGGTATATCTTTATAGGTCATACCAAAATGATTTTTTACCTCTAAAGCAACATGAGCATAAGGATTTCTACCCTTTGGATGGTTAGGGTGATCAGGTAATTTTCCTTTTAAAAAATCTCCAGTTTCTTGAATTAGCTTCCAAACTTTAGATGCGTTTTCTTTATTCATAAATATTATTTACCTAGAAAATCTATCCATCCTCTCCAATTTTTTTTGTATGATAGATAAGGATTTGATGGAATTTTATATTTATTTTTAATTTTTATATTTAGTTTATTATAATCTTTAGCAGAATTAATCTTTAACTTCTTAACTATTTTTTTTGCCATATCATATGTAATCATTTCACTATCATTACCAATATAGCTTTTACCTAAAAAATCTTTCCACCCTTTAAATTCATCTCTTGCTACAACTCTTAATGACAAATTTTTAGGTAACTTAATTTTTTTATTTTTTTTTAAATTTCTCCATTGCAAACTACTTTTCAAATTTAGTGATCTTGCAAATTTTCTACTTTCTTTAAAAGACATGTAACTATCTTTGGTAGTATAATTTGTTCCTAAATAATCATTTGATCCTTTATAATTTTTAGAGTAAGTAATATGAGGTACTAGTGGCAAGAATTCAATTTTATTTTTTTTTATATATTTTTGATACTCTGATAATTTTGTAAATTTATATTTTTTTATAAATTTTTTTGCTTCATCAAATTTCAAAATTTGTTTTTTATCTAAAAAAACATGCCAACCTTTCCATTCATTTGTTTTTTTGTAATACAATTCGATAGCTTTTGGAATTCTATTATCAAAAGTATTTTTTTTATTTGAAAAATCTTTTGCTGATTTTATTTTTAAGTTAATTATATAAGCCTTAGCTTCTTTATAGGTAAAATATTCTACTTTATTCAGACTTAAGTATTTATTCCAACCTGGCCAATATAAATGTTTTGTAAAATAAGATTTAGGATTTTGAGGTGTGTCTTTAATTTCATTTTTTTTAATATATTGAATATATTGAGAATAGTTTTTAAAATTAAATTTTTTTATAATTTTTATACATTTAATTAAATTATATTTTGTTTTTTTAACTCCAAGAAAATCGTAAGTATCGATCCAATCTTTTTTATAAAATTTATTATTATGAGGCTCTCTAACTAGATTTAATTTAAATTTATTGATCTCATAAAAAGATCTCCATTGGTTCATAGTTTTAATATTATTTATTCTGGCAATTTTTTTTAATTCTTTAAATGAAGGAAATTTAGGTGCATAAAAAGACTTATTATTATATTCTTTGAAGTGTTTTCTTGGACTATATGGAAGACCTAAGCTGGGATTTTTTTTATTAAAAATTTTATATTCACGAAAAGATTTAATATTATTTTTTTTACATATTTTGCATAATTGAGCATAATTATATCGTCCATCATATTTGCGTGCTATTTTTCTTCCAGTTTTTAAAAAATTTCCCCATCCTGTCCATACACCTCTTGTTTGATAAAATGCATCAGGACTTTTTGGAATATTAAATGGAATTTTGTTATTTTTTATAAATTTTTTCCATTGTGTTCCTGATCTTATATTATTAATAATAGCAAATTTACTTGCCTCTTTTATTGTAGCAGCCTGAGATCTTGTTCTTGATTTTAAAAAGTAACCCCAGCCCCTCCATTCATTACTGTAAATAACATCAGCTGCAGCTGGAATATTTAATAATTCTTTAAATTGTTTTCTTCTATTTTTGTAATCATCTTGGTTCTTAAATTCATATTTTTCAAGAATATTGACAGCATCTTCAAATGATCGCCAATTACAAAAAGCAACTTTTTCCCAAATTTTCAAATTTACAGAATTGATAAATTTTTCAGAATCAACTCTATGTAAATTATTTAAACTTGTTATTCCATCTATGGGATTTCCACCTTTTGGTTTTTTTCCTTCAGATACTAACTTTAAATAATCAACTATTCTTCTATCAGATGTTGCCAGTGCTCTTACAGTAGTGGCAACATCATCAAAACCTTGATCAAGTGCAGAGTCAAACGTATTTTTCTTATTACTTGTTAATATTGGTATCAAAATATATCCAAATTTTTTCCCCTTTGATAATCTTAGAGCCCTTCCTGCAGCTTGCACTATATCAATTTTACTTTTCTTTGGATCAGTAAAGCATACACAGTCAATAGCTGGTAGATCTACACCTTCTGTTAAGCATCTAGCATTCGTCATTAGTCCCTTTTCATTCTCAAATGTAGTCATTTCATTAGTTCTCTGAGATGTCGGCATGTCACCTCTAACATGGAAAGTATTAAGTTTTCCAAATTTAGGATATATTTGCGAAATAGTTTCTTGTTGTTTTTTAAAATTTTCTGCTCTTTTGATTGATCGATGAAATGATAAAGCATTTTTAATTTTAAGTTTTTTTATGGCTTTTCTAAGTGCTAATGCAGTTGCTAGTTCTCTAGCAGTAATGTCTTTTAGAACTTTTTTAACCTCTAAATATTTATTGCTTTGTGTAATTTCTTCAATTTCGGGATTAGAAATTCCAAATGTAATTACTTTATAATCTGAAATAATTTTTGGATTTGAGTTTATTGCTTCTTTAAAACTCAATTCGTATATAAGTTTTCCATAGTTCTTGATATTATCCATTGATAAAAAATTATTACTCTCACCTTTAAAAATTCTTTCAGTTGCAGTCATAAATAATCTTTTTTGAATTTTAATATTATTATCATCAATTAAATGGGCCATCAGTTTAGATGAAGATCCTACAGTTTTATGAGCTTCATCCATTATTCCTAAATCATATCTAAATCCTTTTGATCCTAAGGCAGTATTTTTACCAGATTGATAAGTCGTAAAAATAATTTTTAATTCACTCTTTTTATCTAAAAATTTTTTTATAATTATTGGATTAGTATCAACCTTAATTCCAAGATCTGATGAATATGTTACAAAATTATCTTGTTTTTCTTTTACAGTTTCATCACTACAGACACATAACCAATCGGGTTCGATATTGTATAATAAAAATTCTCTTGTCCAAACTTTTAAAGTTTGTTGAAGTAAAGATAAACTTGGAACACAAACCAAAATTGATTTTACATTTAATTTTTTTGCAATCCAAAAAGCTGTTAAGCTTTTACCTGTACCGCAAGGCATAATAATTTTTCCTCGATTATTACTCTTAAAAAATGCTAATGTTTTGTTTATTGCTTTTTTTTGATGTGGCTTTGGATTAAGTTTTTTAGGTTTTTTTATTTTACCTGATAAAAAATCTTTAATTTGCTTAAATAATTCTGAGTCATTTTTATCTAATCCTGTCCAAGTATTTAATAATTCAAAACCTATACTTTTTAAAAGTTTAATTTTTTTTGGAGGTTTGTTTATTGTGGTACAAACTATTCCGTGTGATATATTTTTACAATTTGTAAAAGCTAAATTATTAAAAGTTGCAAGATCTCCTTTAATTTTAAGAGTTTCATTTTTATTAGATCTATATTTGCATTGAATTGCCCAATATTCATTATTTTTAGTTTCAGCTATTAAATCAATTCCTTCATCAGTATTTGGGAGGTTTAATTTTCTTTTAAGTTTATTTGGAACTTCGTTTAACAAATATACATTTTTAAATTTAGTTTTGTATTCGGGTGCAATTTTGAAATATAATTTTGATAGTAGTTCAAAAACTGATCCAGCTAATTTAGATTTTTTTCTTTGAACTAGCTCATTAATTTTTAAATCTAAATCTTCCCATGACTTAGATGATTTGATTATTTTTGTTTCTTGAATCATAAAAAATTTTTATGATACTAAAAACTATTAAAAAGTCTATTTTGAATTGTTTTTAATTAACTAGCCAGAGCACCCATTGGATCCCAAGGTGCAAGTGCAACTGGTTCCATATCTAAGTATTTTAAAAGTCTTTTGTTTAGATATTTTTTATCGATTACAACTTCATAGGTATATTCATCAAACCATTCATCAGTCATCATCATATATCCTTGATTGCCACTTTTTGTTCCCCAGCTATTTTCAATTTTCCATTTAGTTGAATTTCTTTTTTTAATATCGACTCCCGTTAAGAGCATGGCATGAGTCATTTCACTATCACCGTACTCTAAACGAGTCTGTTTATTCATCTTAAATGAAGTTTGGAAGACATTTTCATAGTCGTAAATGCCCATATCAAGGACACCCATATCACGACTAAAACGTTTACCAACATCACAACCAAACCATACAGCTTCATTGTTTTTTATAGAGTCCATTGCTGATTTTTTTAATTCTTTAATATCTACATTAAGATATTTAATAATTTGTCCTTCAACAACATTACCAAGATATTCAACGGTATACATTGTATTAAATTTTTTATTGCTCATTGGAGCATGAATTAAGCAAACTTTATCTTTAATATTGATATCTGCATATTTTTTGCAGAAATCAATTGGTGTCATATCTGAAATGACAATGTGTCTGTTATCTTTATTTCTAGTAGACCAATTTATGACATCTGGTGGTTGACCAAGAAACATTGCTAGTAGATTATAAATTGTTTCCATCATGTCTTTTTTTAGGGCTGCAGAATTTTTTGCTGGTTTCTTTCTTAGTATAGAAGCAAACTCTCTTAATTTGTGAGTCAAAATATAATTCATGGCTCCAGATTTACTGCTATGATTTGTTTCAGGCATTACGTCTTTAGGTACTGCACCATACTTATTAATTAAGTTTACAAACATATCCCACTGTCCACCATCTTGCACAGGTGCTTTTAAAAGATGAGTAATTAATCTGCTTTCATATGATTCATCTCTAGATTTAATAATGTTCTCTAAAAAATAATTTGCTTTCTCTAGCTTATCCCAAAACATGAAATAATTTTGTGAAAACTCAAATGTATTTAGTTCAAGGCTATCAACTACTTGTAAACGCATAAGATTTAATCCTGCAAATCCCCAACATCTACCTGATGCCATTTGGTTTGTTGCAGGTAGTTCTTTTTTAATTAGATTGGAAAAATTATGATTGATTTGACTAAAGTTTTCCCAATTTAGTGCAACATTAGCTAAATCATTTTTTATTAATGCATTTCGTGAAGCTGTGTTTTTATTATTTCTTAAAAATTTATTTTTGAAAGTTTTGATTGTTGAAAGAGATATATTTTTTGCCATATTCTCTATTTAAAACTATTTCAGCTTAATTCAATTCTTAACTGTTTTTTTCTTTTTTTTGAGACCCATTTTAGCTTTTCTTTCATCAATTAACCTAATGGCATCTTCTAGTTTTAAGCTATCAATTGTTTGATCACCAAGAATTGATGCATTTATTTTTCCACATTTTACATATGGTCCAAATTTTCCATCATGAGCGGTAATATTTTTCTTTTCTGTTGGATGCTCTCCAAATGTTTTTAAAGTCGCATTACCTCTCTGTGTAGGTTTGGCTATTAATTCAATGGCTCTTTCAAGTTCAATATCGAGAATATTATCTGTTTTTTCTAGAGCTTTATATTTTTTATCATGAAGAATATAAGGCCCATACATTCCAATACCGGCACTAACTGTTTTATTTGTTTCTGGATGAAATCCTAATTTACGTGGTAAACCAAGTAATTGAATAGCTGTGTTTAATCCTATTTCATCTGGCTCAAAATTTTTAGGAATAGAAACTCTTTTTGGTTTTTTTTCTTTTGTCCCTTCACCAACTTGCATATAAAATCCATAAGGACCTTTTCGAAGAGTAATCATTTCACCTGTTTCTGGATAAATACCAATTTCTTTTGGTCCACTAAGAGCAGCGCCATCTTTATCGTTTAATTGATTAAACTGAACTGTATATTTGCAATCAGGATAATTAGAGCAGCCAATAAATCCTCCAAACTTTCCAACTTTAATTCCTAGTCTTCCATTATCACATGTTGGACATTTCCTTTTTTCATCTGCTCCGTTTGGTGGAAAGAAATGAGGACCCAAGGCTTCATCTAAAACATCAATGACTTCTCTGTTTGATTTACCTACAGTTTCGTCACAAAGTTGTTTAAATGTTTCCCAAAATTTTCTTAGAACCTCTTTCCAATCAAGCTTACCATCAGAAATTTCATCAAGTTGATTTTCAAGATCAGCGGTAAAATCATATTCGACATATTGATTGAAATATTTCTCTAAAAATATTGATACTATTCGTCCTCTATCATGAGGATTAAAACGTTTTTTATCTAAAATGACGTAATCTCTATCTTGTAGAACTTTAATAATAGAAGCATAGGTAGATGGTCTGCCAATACCAAGTTCTTCAAGTTTTTTAACTAAGCTTGCTTCGGTGTAACGAGGAGGAGGGGAGGTAAAATGTTGTGTCTTTTCAACTTCTTTGAGATTTAAACTCTCTCCTTCACTCATGGCAGGAAGAATTGTTTCTTTTTCTTCGTCTTTATCATCATCTTTAGCTTCTTGATAAACTTTGTACATTCCAGGAAACTTAATTGTTGATCCATTTGCTCGTAAAACAATTTTTTTATCTTCGTTTGTAATATCAACAGCTACCTGGTCTAATACAGCACTTGCCATTTGTGAGCTTACCGCTCTTTGCCAAATAATTTCATATAGCTTATATTCTTCTAAGGTAATGTATTGCTTAATATCTTTTGGTGTTAGGTAAATATTTGTTGGTCTAATGCATTCATGTGCTTCTTGGGCATTTTTAGCCTTCGATTTATAAACTCTTGGAGCTTCTGGTAAATAGTTTGCACCATAATTATCAGTAACAAAAGCTCGAACTTGGTTAATAGCTTCTTTTGACATGACGACACTGTCTGTTCGCATATAAGTTATTAAGCCAGTTGTTTCTCCTTTAATATCCGTTCCTTCGTATAGACGTTGAGCTGTACGCATTGTTTGGCTCGCGCTAAGACCAAGTTTACGACTAGACTCAATTTGCATTGTAGATGTAGTAAAAGCAGGATAAGGATTTCTTCTAGCTTCTTTTTTAGTAATATTGCCAACAGTGAAAGTAGAATTTTTAATGTCATTAAAAA